>JANDLV010000006.1 GCA_024330185.1 Candidatus Siliceabacter maunaloa | reverse complement strand
AAGGTACGCCGCCTTCGTTCTCAAGCCCATCCACAACATCTGGGTATATCTCCACTCAGATTCGGGCGATGCGGCTCCGCGTACAGGTCGAGCCAGATCTGCGTGATCTTTCGGCGCTCGGGCATGGACAGATCCAGCAGACCGCGACCGTCAACCGAGCCTTGCGCGAGCGCATCAGTACACGCATAGAGCTCGGTGTAGACGAGGTCCAAGGTGGAACCGATCGCGCTGCCGTCCACGAAATTTATTGGCTTCCCCTCGTTGAGGAGGAACAGCCGGCGGCCGTCATGCTCCCGCACCAGCAGATCGCCTTCCACATGACCTGAAAGCGCTTCGACGAAGACTTCGGCGAAGAAGTCGACGTCGATCTCCACCTGCTTTGAGCTGCCGCTCGCGAAAACTGCGCCGTCCGGTGCGTGCCGAAACACCTCGCGCGGGAGAGATCGGGATCCGCTGCAGCCCAAGATCAGATTCGACGTGCTGATAGCCTCGACCAGTCTGCCGACGCGAAAGCCCTGTAGCCACGCGGAGGCTTGGCGCACCGGGTCTACGTCGTAGACGATCACGTGAGCCAGGCGGCCTTGAAGAGCGCGCGCCGCCGCCGAGCCGATGTCTCCGAAGCCGATAACCGCGACCGACTCGCCACTGAGCGAGCGGTAGAAGTGCTGCCGCACCTGACGTTCGAGCGAGAACACGATGGCACGGCCAATTTGATGATGTTCGAGCGCCTTGAGTGGGCTCTCGGCTACCGACATGACCGGAAGAGGCAACGAGTCTCCCAACGCCCGATAGCGCCAATGACCTTGACGAGTGTCGTCCACGGTCCCGAGGAGATGCTCGAAGCGATAGTCCGCCTCAACGCCGGCGCGAGATACCCTCCCACCTCTTGTACGAGATACGGAGCGCCGAGCTCCTCTCGGGCCAATGCCAAAGCGAGCAGCTCTCGCTCCACAGCGTGTGTGTCAGAAGGCACGATCACATCCAGCCCCGCGAGCTTCGCACGCGCCGTCGAGCTGAACGAATATGGGATCGCGATGACTGCAACGAGGTCGAAGTCCTCCGCCTTGCACGCGCGCTTGCTGATCGCCTCACGGTCCAGGCCCAGGGCCTGGAGCTCTTGGCGGCTTGCCACCCCGTCGTGGCTGCCATGAACGCGGCAATCTCGGCTTCGAGGGAGCGCTGGGCGGGTTGTCGTCCCATATGGACGACAAGGCGCCCAGCGCCCTCGGTTCGCCCCCCTCGGGCGCCGATCTAGCGCGTCGGCGCTCATGATCCGCCTGGCGATTCGGGTTCGGCGGGAGGAGGCCGAGGTCGCGCTGGCAGAGCTGCTGACGCTCGCGCCGGGCGGGGTGGAGGAGATCGACCTTGGCGACCGTGTGGAGTACGCGGTCTACGGAGCGCCGGGCGAGCTGCCGGCGCTACCCGATGTCGAGGCGGCGGTAGGCGGTGCGCTGGTGGAGGTGGTCACCACCACCGTGGACGACGACTGGGCCGACCGCTGGCGCGCCTTCCACCAGCCGGTGGTCATCGGCGAGCGGCTGCACATCAGACCGCCGTGGGCGCCCGCGCGCGACGACCTGATCGAGGTGGTCATCGACCCCGGCCAGGCCTTCGGCACGGGAGCGCACGACACCACGCGGCTGTGCCTGGAGCTCCTACTGCAACTGGAGCCCGACGGCCCGCTGATGGACCTGGGCTGCGGCTCTGGCGTCCTGGCCGTGGCCGCCGCGAAGCTCGGCTTCGGCCCCGTCCACGGCATCGACCATGAACAGCAGTCGATCGAGGCCACCCATGCCAACGCCCGGGCCAACGGAACGATGGTCCAGGCCACCCGCTTCGACCTCCTGCGCGACGGACCGGCCCCGAGCGCACCGACCACGCTGGCCAACCTCCTATGCCCACTCCTCCTCGATGCAGCCCGGACCGGTTTCGCAGTACCGACCCCGAACGTACTGATCGCCTCAGGCCTCCTCACAACCGAGGCCGACGAGGTGGCGCAGGCGTTCGCGCAACGACACGGTTTCGAGGAACACGCCCGCAAAGAGACCGACACCTGGGCCGCGCTCCTCCTCCGCCGCCCCGGGTAGCCTCGCCCCGACCATGGCCTGGCACATCGTCATCGCCGGCGGGGGCTTCGGCGGCCTGTACGCCGCGCGCACCCTGGAGCGCCGCCTGGCGCCTCACAGTGCCCGGGTCACGCTGGTCAACGACGTCAACTTCATGCTCTACACGCCGCTGCTGCCAGGCGCGGCGGGCGGCTCGTTGGAACCGCGTCACGTCGTCGTCCCGCTGCGCGAGCACCTCAACAGGACCGACCTGGCGCCTGGGCACCGTCGTCGACGCGGAGCCGCAGCGCAACTGCGTCAGGGTCCAGTCCCACGAGGGCCACGTCGAGGAGCTCGCCTACGACCACCTGATCGTCGCGCTGGGGTCCGTTTCGCGCACGCTGCCCATCCCCGGCCTGGCCGAGCACGGCATCGGCTTCAAGTCGTTGCCCCAGGCCATCGCGCTGCGCAACCGGCTCATCCGGTCGCTCGAGCTGGCCGAGACCCTGGACGACCCCGCTCGCCGGCGCGAGTACCTCACCTTCGTCGTCGTCGGCGCGGGCTACGCCGGCGTCGAGGGCCTTGCCGAGTTGCAGGACTTCGCCGCCGACGTGCTCGACCTCTACCCCCGCTGCGCGGTGACCGGGATGCGCTGGATCCTCGTCGAGGCCAAGGACCGCGTGATGCAGGAGGCCGCATCGCAGCTGGGCGAGCACGCGGCCCGCGAGCTGCGCGGCCGGGGCATCGAGGTGCGCACCTCGACGACCATCGAGGAGGTCACCGCCCGCTCGGTCACGCTGGCCGGCGGTGAGCTCGTGCCCACCCGCACGCTGGTGTGGACGGCGGGCGTCAGGCCCCATCCGATCATCGCGCGACTGGGTCTGCCCGTCGACGAGGGCGGGCGACTGCGGGTGGATCGCCACCTGCGTGTCGAGGGCCACGCCAACGTGTGGGCGGTCGGCGATGGGGCCGCGGTCCCCGACCCGGCCCACAAGGGGAGGCGGCCGGCGCCTCCCACCGCCCAGCACGCCCTGCGCCAGGGGCGCCTGGCCGCCCGCAACGTGGCCGCGAGCATCGGCACGGGCCGTGTGCGCCCCTTCCGCTACAAGACCAAGGGCTTCTTCGCCGAGCTGGGCCGTCGCGAGGCCGTCGCCGCGACCATGGGCATCCGCTGGCGCGGGCTGCCCGCCTTCCTGCTCACCCGCACCTACCACCTGGCCATGATGCCGGGCATGGGGCGCCGCTGGCGGCTGCTGGCCGACTGGAACGTGGGCCTGCTCTTCGGCCGTGACACCGCCGAGCTGGGCCAGCTCGGCCAGCCGCCCTCGCTGGCCGGGGAGTTGCAGGCCCAGAGCGCCGGGGGCACCGGCGCCGACGCCGCCCCACCGGGGAGCCAGCCGGGTGCGGGCCTAGACTGAACCCTCAGATGAGCATCGCCGACAGCATCAAGGGCGACATCACGGCGGCCATGAAGGCCGGGGAGCGCGAGCGGGTTCAGGCCCTGCGCCTCGTCCTGTCCGAGCTGCAGCGTGATCAGAAGGACGGCGAGGGCGACGAGGTCGCCGTCCTGCGTCGCGAGCGCAAGCGCCGTGGCGACGCCGCGACCGCCTTCCGGGATGGCGGGCGGCCCGAGCTGGCCCAGGCCGAGGAGGCCGAGGCCGCGGTGATCGAGGCCTACCTGCCCGCCGAGCTCTCCGACGACGAGCTGGCCGCCATCGTGGACACGGCGATCGCCGAGTCGGGCGCCGGCTCGCCGCGCGACATGGGAGTGGTCATGAAGGCCGCGATGCCCGCCGTCGCGGGCCGCGCCGACGGCAAGCGCGTGTCCGCACGCGTCAAGGAGGCGCTGAGCGCCTAGTGCGCCGCCGGATCGAGCTCTCCAACGAGGTCGCCTCCGCCCTGGCCGGCAGCCAGGACGCCATCCTGCGCGCGCTGGAGGGGCACGTGGCGTGCGACGTGTACCTCCGCGGCAACGTGCTCACCCTCGAGGGCGAGGAGGAGGCCGTCGATGCGGCGGCGACCGTGGTGCACGAGCTCGGTGAGCTGGTCGAGCAGGGACACGAGGTCGCGCCGGGGACGATCGCCGCGGTGACCGGCGCGCTGGACGCCCACCGCTCCCCCGCCGAGGTGCTCGACGACGTCGTCTGGCGCCACCGCTCGACCAAGGTCGCGCCCAAGACGGTCAACCAGAAGGCCTACGTCGACTCCATCCGGCGCAACACGATCACCTTCGCCATCGGCCCCGCCGGCACGGGCAAGACCTTCCTGGCCGTCGCGCTGGCCGCCGCCGCGCTGAGCCGCCGCGAGGTCAACCGCATCATCCTCACCCGCCCCGCCGTCGAGGCCGGCGAGCGCCTGGGCTTCCTCCCCGGCGACCTCATGGCCAAGATCGACCCCTACCTCCGCCCCCTCTTCGACGCCCTGCACGACATGCTCGAGCCCGAGCGCGTGGCCAGCCATCTGGAGCGCGGAGTCATCGAGGTCGCGCCGCTGGCCTTCATGCGCGGGCGCGCGCAGCCGATCCAACGTCAGGTGCTGACGCCGTCCGGACCGCGGTCGATCGGCTCCCTGCGGGTGGGCGACCTGGTGACCGGTTCGGATGGGTGTCCAACGCCGGTCATCGCGGTCTTCCCGCAGGGGCGACGCGACGTCGTCAGGGTCCGCTCGCAGGACGGTGCCTCGACCGAATGCTGCGCGGAGCACCTGTGGACGGTGCGCACACCGGAAGATCGCCAGCGCGGCAAGGCCTGGCGCACTTTGCGCACCGACGCGATGATCGGTCGCCTGCGCTCCCACCATCAGCACCGCTTCGAGCTCCCGCTCGTGAGCGCGCCGGTGGAGCTCGAGGCCCAGGATGTGCCGCTCGATCCCTACGCGCTGGGCCTCTTGCTCGGCGACGGCTGCCTCACCGCGAGAACGACTCCCACGTTCACCACTGCCGATCCGGAGCTCGCGGATGCGCTTGATGCTTCGCTCGAGGGGATCGAGCTGACGCGCAAGACGGACATCGACTACGTGCTGCGCAACCAGGAGGGCCGCCGTGGAGGGGTGATCGTCGCCAATCCGGTGACCGAGGCGCTACGCGAGTTGGACCTTGCCGGTACGCGCTCGGCGACGAAGTTCATCCCGCCGCGTTATCTCTACAACAGCGTGGCCGCACGGATCGCGGTCCTCCAGGGACTGCTCGACTCCGACGGTGGACCTGTCACGCAGCGGGGGCGTACCTGCCGGATCCACTACACGACGTGCTCGCCACGCTTGCGCGACGACGTCGTGTGGATCGTGCGTTCGCTCGGTGGGGTCGCCTACTCGCGCACGCGACAGGCAGAGGGTCGACGGCCGGGACGCGCACGAGCGCGGGAGGTCCACCATCGATCCGATGCCCACACCCTCGACATCCGGCTTCCGCCGGGCATCGAGCCCTTTCGCCTGCGCCGCAAGGTCGAGACCTTCCGCGAGCACGGCGGCGGTCGGCCGATGCGCTTCGTCGAGAGCATCGAGCCCGTGGGCGAGGCCGAGACGGTCTGCATCCAGGTTGCCGCAGCCGACTCCCTCTACGTGACCGACGACTTCCTGGTCACGCACAACACGCTCAACGACAGCTTCATCATCCTCGACGAGGCCCAGAACACCACGCCCGAGCAGATGAAGATGATCCTCACGCGCCTGGGCTTCGGCTCCAGGATGGTCATCACCGGCGACGTCACGCAGATCGACCTGCCGCGCGACCAGCGCTCCGGCCTGGTCACCGTGGCCGAGATCCTGGAGGGCCTGGAAGGCGTGGACTTCGTGCGCTTCGGCGGCGAGGACGTGGTGCGCCACCGCCTCGTGCAGCGCATCGTGGAGGCCTACGCCGAGCACCAGGAGCGCAGCGCGCCCGACCTGCGCCCGGCCGAGCGCCGGCGCGCTTGATCGAGCTCGACCTCTCCGGGGACGCGGCGCTGCCGCGCGCCGAGGTCGAGCGCCTCGTGGGCATGGCGCTGGCCAGCGCCGGGGTCCAGGAGGGACACGTCGCGGTGAGCTTCGTCGAGCCGGGCGAGATCGTGGCGCTCAACGCCCGCCACCGCGACAAGGAGGGGCCGACCGACGTGCTCTCCTTCCCCGTCGACGGCGCCGGGCCCGTGGCGGGCCCTCGCGAGCTGGGCGACATCGTCATCTGTCCCCCGCACACCGAGGACCTGCGCGAGGCCGTCGTGCACGGCGCGCTGCACCTGGTGGGGATGGACCACGAGGACGACGACGGTGAGATGCTCGCCCTGCAGGCCGAGCTGCTGGGCTGGTGACCGACCGGTGACCCGCGCGGGCTTCATCGCCCTGGCCGGGCGGCCCAACGTCGGCAAGTCCACGCTGGTCAACGCGATCGTCGGCCAGAAGGTGGCCATCGTCTCCGACAAGCCCCAGACCACCCGGCGCGCCGCGCGCGGCGTGGCCACGGGCCCCGACTGGCAGCTCATCCTCGTCGACCTGCCCGGCTCCCAGCGCCCCCGCGACGCGCTCACCGCGCGTATGCAGGCCCGGGTGGAGCGCGAGCTGGGCGAGGCCGACGGCGCGCTGCTGGTGGTCAACGGGGAGCAGGGCGTCGGCCCGGGCGATCGCTTCCTGGCCGGCCTGCTGCGCGATGCGACCGTGCCGCTGATCGTCGCCGTCAACAAGGTAGATCGCCTCGACCGTGGGGCGCGCGGGGGCGGCGACCGCGTCCTGCTCGCCCTCGAGGCCACCGAGCAGCTCGGCCTGGAGGGCGCCGAGGTCTTCCCCGTCTCCGCGCGCACCGGCCGCGGCGTGGGCCCGCTCGTCGAGCACCTCACCGGGCTGCTTCCCGAGAGCCCGTTCCTCTACGAGCCCGGCGACGTCACCGACCAGCCCCTGACCGTCGAGCTGGCCGAGCTCGTGCGCGAGCAGGTGCTGCGGCGCACCTTCCAGGAGGTGCCCCACTCGGTCGAGGTCGTCGTCAACGACCTGGAGCGCACCAGCGAGGACCTCACCACCGTCCGGGCCCTGATCTGGGTCGAGACCGAGTCCCAGAAGGGCATCCTCATAGGCGCCCACGGGCATATGGTCAAGGCCGTGGGCACCGCCGCGCGCCGCGAGCTGCAAAGGATCCTGGGCACCCGCGTCCATCTCGACCTCGCCGTCCGCGTCCGCCGCGGCTGGCGCGCCGACGAGAGCCTGCTCGACCGCCTGGGGATCGAGTAGGGCGGATAGCCTCCCGCCCATGGAGATCCGCTTCGACTCCCAGGGCCTGGTGCCGGTCATCGTCCAGGACTGGGCCAGCGGCGAGGTGCTGACGCTGGCCTACTCCAACGCGGAGGCTGTCGAGCGCACGCGCGCCACCGGGGAACTGCACCTCTACAGCCGCTCGCGACAGGAGCTGTGGCACAAGGGCGCGACGTCGGGCAACACCCAGACGGTGCGCGCCCTGCGCCTGGACTGCGACCGGGATGCCCTGCTGGCGCTGGTGGAGCCCGCCGGGCCGGCGTGCCACACCGGCGCGCGCACGTGCTTTCACAACGGCGAGCTGGAGCGCCCGGCGCCCCACGAGGCGCTTCCCGCGCTGGAGCGCACGCTGCGCGCGCGCCAGGCGCAGCGGCCCGAGGGCTCCTACACGCTGGACCTCCTCGACGACCCGGAGCTGACCGGGGCCAAGGTCGAGGAGGAGGCCGAGGAGGTGGCCCGCGCGGCGCGCGAGGAGAGCGACGAGCGCGTCGACGAGGAGGCCGCCGACCTGCTCTACCACCTGCTGGTGCTGCTGCGGGGGCGCGACCGCGCGCTGGGCGACGCGGGGGCCGTGCTCGCCGCGCGGCGGCGGTGAGGGTGGCGGCCTCGGCGAGGGCGGGTGGGACGGCGTCCCTGCACGTCGAGCCGTCCCTCGACGACGCTCGCGCGCTCGCGCGCGAGCACAACCTCGTCCCGCTGCGTCACACGTTCATCGACGACACCGAGACCCTCGTCTCGGCCTTCCTCAAGCTGCGCGGGCGCACCCCGGAGCACCCGGCCTTCCTGCTCGAGTCGGCCGAGCGCGGCCAGCAGGTCGGGCGCTACTCGTTCATCGGCGTACGGCCCCGCAGCGTGCTGCGCTGGTCGCTGGCCGAGGGCGGCGATCCCTACGCCCTCGCCGAGGCGCAGGTCACCCGCTTCCGCCAGGCCCCGCTGCCCGACCTGCCGCCGTTCGCCGGCGGCGCCGTGGGCTACTTCGGCTACGACCTCGTGCGCACCGTCGAGCCCCTGGGCGAGCCCAACCCCGACACGCTGGGGCTGCCAGACATGGCGCTGATGCTCAGCGACATCCTCGTGGTCTTCGACCACCTCAGGCACACCATCACCATCCTCGTCAACGCCTACGCCGAGGACGGGGTGGAGGCCTCCTACGCCGACGCGCTGGCCACCATCGCCAAGGCCCGGCGCCTGCTCGCCGGCCCGGTGCCCGACCTCGGGACCCGCCCGCCCACCGAGCCGCCCACCTTCACGTCCAACATGCCTCCCGAGCGCTTCGAGGGCATGGTCGAGCGCATCGTGGAGTACATCCGGGCGGGCGACGCCTACCAGGTCGTGCCCTCCCAGCGCTGGTCGGCGCCTCTGGATCTCGATCCCTTCTCGGTCTACCGGGGCCTGCGCGTGGTCAACCCCAGCCCGTACATGTACTTCCTGGACTTCATGGACTTCCAGGTCATCGGCGCGAGCCCCGAGCCGCTGCTCACGGTCACCGGCCGCCGCGCGTCCACGCGGCCGGTAGCCGGCACCCGCCCCCGCGGGGCGACGCTCGAGGAGGACGCCGCGCTGGCCGCCGAGCTGCTGGCCGACGAGAAGGAGCGCGCCGAGCACCTCATGCTCGTCGACCTGGGTCGCAACGACCTGGGGCGGGTGTGCGAGTACGCCAGCGTGCACGTCGACACGCTCATGGCCGTGGAGAGCTACTCCCACGTGATGCACATCGTCTCCAGCGTCTCGGGCACCCTGCGCGAGGGGATCGGCGCGATGGACGCGCTGCGCTCCACCCTCCCCGCTGGCACCCTGAGCGGCGCGCCCAAGGTCCGTGCGATGCAGATCATCGACGAGCTGGAGCCCGTCAAGCGCGGCGGCTACGGCGGTGCGGTGGGCTACCTGGCCTACACGGGGGACCTGGACACCGCGATCCACATCCGCACCGTCGTGGTCAAGGACGGCACGGCGCACGTCCAGGCCGGGGGCGGCACCGTGGCCGACGCCCGGCCCGCCTTCGAGCAGGCCGAGTCGCAGGCCAAGGCCCGCGCGGTGCTGCGGGCCTTCGAGCTGGCTGCGCAGCAGCCGGACTGGCCCTGAGTCGCCGGGCGCCAGGAGCGCAGTGGTGGACGTGAAGTGGGCGGAGCCTGCTAGGCTTTACTTATGGGTACGGAGGTAAAGCGACTCGCCAAGATCTCACGCAAGAACCAGATCACCATCCCGGTCGACGTTCTGCGCGAGACGGGCATCGAGCCGGGCGACCAGCTCATAATCCGGGTGGCGGGCCCGGGGCACCTCACGCTCGAGCGACGGCGCGATGTGGTGCAGGAGGTCGCCGGAGCGCTCACGGGCACCTACCCGGCCGGCTATCTCGATGAGCTTCGCCGCGAATGACCGCGGTCACCCTTGATGCCGATGTCGTGATCGGGCTCTTCGACGCGCAGGACGCTCACCACGACGCCGCGGTGACCCTCTTCGCGGAGTGCGACGCCGACAGCCTGCTCATGAGCACCGCGACGCTCTCGGAGGTCCTGGTCGGCCCGCTGCGCAAGGGCAACGTCGATGCGGCTGAGCACCTCCTCGCCCGGCTCGACGTGCGCTTTGTGGACGTCGACTCCGTGATCGCCCGGCGCGCGGCCGATCTGCGTGCCGAGCACTCGGGCCTCAAGCTGCCGGACGCTCTGGGCCTCGCCACCGCCCTCGAGCGTGGTGCGGAGCTCCAGACCTTCGACGAGCGGCTGCAGCGCATCCAGGCCGCCATCACGTGAACGTCCTCGTCATCGACAACTACGACTCGTTCACCTACAACCTCGTCCAGTACCTCGGGGAGCTGGGGGCGGAGGTCCACGTCGTGCGCAACGACCACGCCACGGTGGGCGAGCTGCTGGAGCGCCGGCCCGACCGTCTCGTCGTCTCGCCCGGGCCGTGCACGCCCGACGAGGCCGGCATCTCCCTGGAGGCCGTGCGCCGGTTCCCAGAGGAGGGCGTCGCGACCCTCGGCGTGTGCCTGGGCCACCAGGCTCTGGCCCAGGCCTTCGGGGGGTCGGTCATCCGCGGCGAGCCGGTCCACGGCAAGACGGCGACCATCGAGCACGACGGCAGGACCCTCTACGCCGGGCTCGAAGCGCAGGTGACCGTGGGCCGCTACCACTCCCTCGTCGTGGACTCACAGCACCTGCCCGACTGCCTCGAGGTCTGCGCCACCGGCGGCGGGTGCATCATGGGCCTGCGCCACCGCGAGCTGCCGCTGGAGGGCGTCCAGTTCCACCCGGAGTCGGTGCTCACGCCCACGGGGATGACGATGCTCGAGGCTTTCCTTGGCTGAGAGCGGCCTCACCGCAGCGATCGACGCGCTGGCCTGCGGTCGCGACCTCGCCCAGGAGCAGGCCGCCGCGGTGCTCGCGGAGATCATGGCCGGGGAGGCGTCGGAGACGCAGATCGCCGCCTTCCTGATCGCCCTGCGCACGAAGGGCGAGACGGCCCAGGAGCTGGCCGGCCTGGCGCAGACCATGCGCGCGCTGGCCACCCGCGTCACCGTGGCCCGCGACGACCTGCTGGACACGGCGGGCACCGGCGGGGGCCGTCCGACGTTCAACGTCTCCACCACCGCTGCGCTGATCGCCGCCGGGGCCGGCTGTACGGTGGCCAAGCACGGCAACCGCTCGGCCACCTCGCCCTCGGGCTCGGCCGACGTCCTGGAGGCGCTGGGCGTGCGCATCGACCTCGACGCCGCCGCCGTGGGCCGCTGCGTCGAGGAGGTCGGCTTCGGCTTCATGTTCGCCCCCGCCCATCATGCCGCCACCCGCTTCGTGGTCCCGGTGCGCAAGGCCCTGGGCGTGCGCACGATCTTCAACTTCCTGGGTCCGCTGACCAACCCCGCCGGCGCGCGGCGCCAGCTCATCGGGGTCTCTGACCCCGCGATGCTGGAGACGATGGCCCGCGCGCTGGCCCGCCTGGGCGTCGACCGGGCGTTGCTAGTGTCCAGCGAGGATGGCCTCGACGAGATGAGCACCGCTGCGCCCACCCGCGTGGTGGAGGTGGCCGGCGACGACATCTCCTCCTACACCGTCACTCCCGAGGACGCGGGGCTGGAGCGCGCGCCCGCCGACGCCCTGCGTGGCGGCTCCCCGCAGGACAACGCTGCCACTGCCCGCGCGATCTTCGCCGGCGAGCCCGGGGCCCCACGCGACCTCGCGCTGCTCAACGCGGGCGCGGCCATCTACGCCGCCGGTTCCGCGAGCGGCCTGCGCGACGGCGTGGACGCCGCCCGCGCCGCCGTGGACGACGGCGCGGCCGCGCGTACCGTCGACGCCCTCGTCGCGCTGACCGGCGAGCTGGCCCCATGAGCACCGCGGACCGCGACCGGCCCTTCTGCGCCCCGTGAACGTCCTCGAGCGCATCGTCGAGTCCACGCGTGACGAGGTGCGCCGCCGCCGCGAGGACCTGCCGCTGGCCGACCTCGAGCGCGGGCTGGCCGGCCGCGGCGAGGACCGTCCCTTCGCCGAGGCGCTCAGCCGCCCCGGGGTGTCGCTCATCGCCGAGCACAAGCGCGCCTCGCCCTCGGCCGGCACGATCCGTGACGACCTCGGCCTGATCGAAGTCGTGGGCGCCTACCAGCGCGGCGGCGCGGCCGCGCTCTCGGTCCTCACCGAGGAGCGCCACTTCGCCGGCTCGCTGGACGACCTGCGCGAGGCGCGGGCGGCCTGCGTGCTCCCGCTGCTGCGCAAGGACTTCATCGTCGACCCCTACCAGGTCACCGAGTCGGCCGTGGCCGGCGCCGACGCGATCCTGCTCATCGTCGCCGCCCTGCCCGCCAAGGAGCTGGCCCGCCTCTACGCGCAGGCCCGCGACCTGGACCTCGACGTGCTCGTGGAGGTCCACGACGGCCACGAGCTGAGCTGCGCGCTCGAGGTCCTCGACGCCGACGTCATCGCCATCAACAACCGCGACCTCACCGACTTCACGGTCGACCTGCAGCGCACCTACGAGCTCCTGGCCGACGTGCCCGCGGGCAAGACCGTGGTCTCCGAGTCGGGCATCCACGCCCGCGAGCAGGTCGACGCGCTGGAGAACGTGGGCGTCGACGCCGTGCTGGTGGGGGAGACGCTGATGCGCGCCCCTGACGTCGAGGGCACGGTGCGCGAGCTGGCCGGCCGCCCGCTCGACCTTGGCGAGGAGCTCTGACCGACCCGCCGCTGCCGGGCGCGCCACCAGTGGTCGTCCCCGGCACGTATCTCCAGGGACGACCACTAGCCTCCCGGGGGTGGACGCCCCCCGCATCAAGCTCTGCGGCATCACGTCGCTGCAGGACGCGGAGCTCTGTGCCGACGCCGGCGCCTGGGCGCTGGGGATGATCTTCTGGTCGGGCTCGAGGCGGCGCTGCACGGTGCCCGCCGCCGAGGAGATCGGCGCCCTGCTGCGCCGGCGGGTCGAGCTGGCCGGCGTGTTCGTCAACGCGCCCCTGGACACCGTCGCGCGCACGGCCGAGCGTGCGCGGCTGAGCCTCGTGCAGCTCCACGGCGACGAGGGCCCTGCCTTCTGCGACGAGGTGGCGCGGCGCACCGGTGCGCGTGTGCTCAAGGCCGCCCGGATCGCCAACCGCGGCGACCTCCAGGCGCTGCGCGTCTTCCACACCGACTTCCACCTCGTCGACGCTCACGTCGAGGGCCTGCGCGGAGGCACCGGGGAGACCCTCGACTGGTCGATGCTGGCAGCCCGGCGCCGCGGCGGCACGCCGCTCGTCCTCTCCGGAGGCCTGACGCCAGAGAACGTGGCCGGCGCCGTCGAGGCGGTGGCGCCCTGGGCCGTCGACTCGGCCAGCGGCACAGAGGCCGCGCCCGGGCGCAAGGACCCCGAGCGCGTCGAGGCCTTCGTGGCCGCGGTGCGCTCGACTGCGACGCCCGAGCCCGAGAACGTCGGGGGGCCCGCCTCAGGCAGCCACGGCGACGGCCTTCGGCACCCCTCTGAGGCGGAGGCGGCATCGTGACCGTCGAGGCTGGCGTCGAGCACCGCTTCGGCCCCTACGGGGGCCAGTACGTCCCCGAGACGCTCATGCCCGCCCTGGCCGAGCTGGAGTTGGCCTGGGTGGCCGCCCGGGACGACCCGGCCTTCCGCGCCGAGCTCGAGCGCCTGCTGCGCGACTACGCGGGGCGGCCCACGCCGCTCTACCTGGCCGAGCGCCTGAGCGAGGCCGCCGGGCGGGAGATCTGGCTCAAGCGCGAGGATCTCATGCACACCGGCTCGCACAAGCTCAACAACGCGCTGGGCCAGGCGCTGCTGGGCCGGCGCATGGGCAAGGAGCGCATGATCGCCGAGACGGGCGCGGGCCAGCACGGGGTGGCCTCGGCCACCGCCTGCGCGCTGCTGGGCCTCGAGTGCGTCGTCTACATGGGGGCTGAGGACATCCGCCGCCAGCGCCCCAACGTGGAGCGCATGAAGCTGCTGGGCGCGCAGGTGCGCTGCGTCGAGGCGGGCGCCCGGACGCTGAAGGAGGCGGTCAGCGAGGCCATCCGCGACTGGGTGGCCAACGCGTCGGGCACCCACTACATCATCGGCTCGGCCGTGGGTCCGGCGCCCTACCCGGCGCTGGTGCGCGACCTGCAGCGCATCATCGGCGACGAGGCGCGGTTCCAGGTGCTCGAGCGCGCCGGGCGGCTGCCCGACCGCGTCATCGCCTGCGTGGGCGGCGGCTCGAACTCCATCGGCACCTTCACCGCCTTCGTGGGCGATCCCGACGTGCGGCTGGTCGGCGTGGAGGCCGCCGGGGAGGGCCTGGAGGGCGGGCGCCACGGCGCGCCGCTGACCGCGGGAGGCCAGGCCGGCGTGCTGCACGGCTCGCTCTCGGCGGTGATGCAGGACGCCGACGGCCAGATCACCGAGGCCCACTCGATCTCCGCCGGACTGGACTACCCCGGCTCGGGCCCCGAGCACGCGTGGCTGCGCGACAGCGGCCGGGCCACCTACCTCGCCGTCAGCGACACCGACGCGGTGGCGGCCTTCCGCGCGGTCGCGCGCCTGGAGGGCATCATCCCCGCGCTGGAGACCGCCCACGCCCTGCACCATGCGCTGCAACCCGATTCCTCGACGCTGGACCTGGTGTGCCTGTCCGGACGGGGGGACAAGGACCTGGCGGAAGTGCTCGATCGGGATGGCTGAGCCCGGCACGGTCAGCGAGGTCGCGGCCGCCGGCGAGGCCGTGCCACCGGGGGGCGCCGGAGCACGGCGGATCGCCGACGCCTTCGCCCGGCGCTCTGGCGCCGCGGCGCTCATGCCCTACCTGATGGCCGGATTTCCCACCGGGGAGGGGGCGGCGGACATCGGACGCGCCTACGCATACGAGGGCGCCGACCTCGTCGAGCTGGGGCTGCCCTTCTCCGACCCGCTGGCCGACGGCCCGGTCATCCACGCCGCGGGCACGCGCGCGCTGGCCAATGGCACGAGGCTCGCGGACGCGCTCGCGCTGTGCGAGGGCCTGGCCGCCGACCTGCCGGTCGTGGTCATGGGCTACGTCAACCTCGTGCTGGCACGGGGCGCGCAGGCCTTCGCCCGCGCTCTCGTCGACGCGGGGGCCAGCGGTCTGATCGTCCCCGACCTCCCGCTGGAGGAGAGCGACGAGGTGCGCGCCGCCTGCGACGAGGCAGGACTGGCCCTGGTGCCCCTGGTCGCGCCCACCAGCTCGCCCGAGCGCCTGGAGGCCATCGCCCGACGCGCCCGGGGCTTCGTGTACGCGGTGTCGGTGGTCGGCACCACCGGGGAGCGCACCAGCCTCTGCGATCATGTGGAGCCCCTCGTGGAGCGCGTCAAGGCCGGCAGTTCCGTCCCGGTTGCGCTGGGCTTCGGCATCTCCACCCCGGACCACGCCGCCGCCGCCGCGGCCGCGGGCGCCGACGGAGTCATCGTGGCCAGCCGCCTGATGCGCGAGGCCGCCGACGCGACCGATCCCGGCGCCGCGGTCGCGCCCCTCGTGCGCGGCTTCCGGGAAGCGCTGGGCTAAGCTCCGCGACCTCATGGGCCTCGTCCTCGCCATCACCGCCGGGTTCATCGCCTGGGTCATCCTGTGGTCGCTCGGAGCGAAGAGCATCGACGCCTTCATGGTGACCATCCTGTTCACGCTGCTGGGGGTCACGGGGCACATGCTCGTCAGGTACCTGCCCGGCCGCCAGGAATAGTGAGGGGCGCCCTGCGCCCGGCCGCCCTCGTGGCGGCCTGCTGCCTCCTCTTCGCCGCCTGCGGCGGCGACGGCCCCCGCGCGGCCGGCGAGGACGACCAGATCGAGGGCACCCGCACCCTCACCGTCTACACGAGCATGCCGCTCCATGGCCCGGCCGCGGCCACGGGCCGCGACGCCGTCAACGCGGTCAAGCTCGCGCTCGAGGAGGCCCGGGGCCGCGCGGGCCTGTTCGGGGTCAACTTCGTCGCGCTGGATGCGGCCACTCCCGAGACAGAGACCGAGGGCTGGGACCGCGACCGGGTCCTGGACAACGCCCGGCGGGTCATCTCCGACTCCGGCGCCATCGCTTACATCGGGGAGCTGAGCTCCGGGGCCAGCGCCCTGTCGGTACCGGTGCTGAACCAGGGCGGCGTGCTCATGGTCAGCCCCTCGAGCACCTACGTCGGCCTCACGCGCGAGGGCGGCATCGGCCGCGGCGAGCCGGAGAGGTTCTACCCCTCGGGACAGCGCACCTTCGCTCGCGTCGTTCCCGCGGACCATGTCCAGGCCGCCGCGCAGGTCCGGCTGATGGCCGAGGAGGACGTCGAGCGCGTCTACGTCCTGCACGACGCCGGGCTCTACGGGCGCGGGCTGGCCGAGCAGGTCGAGACGGTGGCCCGACGCGAGGGCATCGAGGTGCTCTCCGTCGAGCAGGCGAGCGACGACCCGGCGGACGCCCGGGGCATCGCCCGAGACGTCGCGCAGGCGGCGCCCGACGGCGTCCTCTACGCGGGCGACGTGGGCTCCAACGCCCTGGGCATCCTCGACGCCGTGAACGAGGCGTCGCCCGAGACGTCCCTCTTCGCCCCCGACGCCCTGGCCACGACGCGGTTCCTCGACGGCGTCGACGTTGGCCTGGAGCGCCGGCTGCACGTCACGAGCCCGACGATCGACCGCCGCCGGCTGCCCTCCGCCGCCCGCGACTTCCACGAGCGCTTCCGCGCGACCTTCGGCAAGGCCCCCGAGCCCTACGCGGTCTACGCCTACGAGTCGATGAAGGCGGTCCTGGCCGCCATCGAGCAGGTCGGCCCCCGGGGCAACGATCGCTCGGCGGTGACCGAGCAGTTCCTCGGCCTCGAGCGCCGCGGCACCGCGCTGGGCGACTACGCGATCGACCGTTACGGCGACACCTCGCTGCGCCGCTACGGCGCCTACCGGGTGAGCGACGGGCGACTCGTGTTCGACGAGCTGCTCGAGGTCCCGACCTAGTGCCGTCCGAGCCATGATCGCGCGGTGCAGCGCCGCCGTGGTCGCGGTGGTCGCCCTCGCCGGCTGCGGCGCCCAGGGAGACCCCGAGCCCACGACGCCCGGCACCGACGAGCCGATCACCGAGCTGACGATCTACTCCAGCCTCCCGTCGCAGGGCCCCGACCGCGAGGAGGCGATCAGGGTGCGCCAGGGCATCGACCTCGCCCTGGAGCAGGCGGGCGGAAATGCGGGCGACATCGCCATCACCCATGAGCCCCTGGACAACGCGACCCGGGAGGACGAGGGCTGGAGCGCCGCCCGGGTTTCGGCCAACGCGCGCGAGGCCGCCCAGGAAGACGATGCCGGGGTCTACATCGGCGAGCTGCGCTCCGCGGCCTCGGTGCTCTCCATGCCCATCCTCAACGAGGCGGGCGTGGCCCAGATCTCGCCCGCGGCCAGCGCGGTCGGCCTCACGCGCGAGGGCCCGGGCGCGCAGGAGGGCGAGCCCGGACGTTACTACCCCACCGGCGAGGGCCACTTCGCCCGGCTCATCCCCGACGACGGGGTCCAGGGCGCCGTCCTGGCCGGTCTGATGGTCGAGGAGCGCTGCATGCGCGCCGCGCTGGTCAACGACGGCGAGCTCGAGCCCGCCCAGCTCGTGCCGGTGGTGGCGCAGGCGCTGCGCGACCAGGGCGCCGAGGTGGTACTCGACGATGTGCTGGGCGAGGACGGCCTGCCGCCCGACCGGGTGGCCGAGCGCGCCGGCGAGGCCGACGCCGACTGCCTGCTCTACGCCGGCGGGGCCACCCCGCAGGCGGCGCGGGTCCTCCTCCAGGCCGCGGAGCAACTGGGGGAGAGCACCGCGCTGTTCGCGGCCAAGGGGCTCGCCGAGCCGTCCTTCCTCGCGCCGCGCTCCGGCCTGCTCCCTACGGAGCTGGCCCAGCGCCTGACCCTCACCGTCCCCCCGGGCGGCGAGCCCGCGTCCCCGGTGCGCGCCGCACTGCTGGACGAGTTGGGCCCCGGCGCGCAGGACGACCCGGCCAGCCGCTACGTTCTCTACGGCTACGAGGCCATGCAGCTCGCCCTGGACGCCATCGCCCGCTCGGGCACCGGCCGCAGGGAGGACGTCGTCGACGCCCTGCTGGACACGCAGGACCGCCGCTCCGTGCTGGGCACCTACTCGATCGAGGACGGCGGTGGCAGCAGCCTGAGCGAGTACGCGGTCTTCGGCGTCGACGACATGGGCGCGCTGGTGCCTCGTCGTGTCGTGGCGGTCGGATAGGTTGCGCGCAAGAGGATCGGTGCCCTCCGGTCCCGGCAACGTCCAAAGGAGGACCATGGTGCACAGGAAGCTGGCAGCGCGCACGCTGGCCGCCGGCGCGCTCTCGCTCTCGCTCGGGATCGCCGCCTGCGGCGGCGAGGACGAGGGCGGCGGGAACGCGGGCGGGGGACAGGAGCGCCAGAACACGTCGTTCGAGCTGATGATCGGCGACCTGGTCCCTCTCACGGGCGACCTGTCGGTCTTCGGCGAGCCCGGCCAGGCCGCGGCGGACCTGGCCGTGGAGCAGATCAACCAGGCCGCCCAGCAGGCAGGCGTGCAGACGCAGGTCAGCGTCAAGCACGCCGACACCGAGACCACCGAGCAGGCCGCGGTGCAGGCCGCGCGCCAGCTGACCGGCGGCGGGGCGACCTGCCTGGCCGGGGCGTGGGCCTCGGCCAACACCCTGGCGGTGTCCAACTCCGTGGCCATCCGCCAGCGCACCCCGCTCATCTCGCCGGCCTCGACCAGCGCGGAGATCACCGAACTGGACGACAACGGCTTCGTGTGGCGCACCGCGCCGTCGGACGACCTGCAGGCTCAGGCGCTGGCCGACACCATCGAGCAGGAGCTCGGCGGGGCCACCGGCACCATCTCGCTGGCGGCCCGCAACGACGCCTACGGCCAGGGCTTCGTGGAGAGCTTCCAGCCGGCCTGGGAGGAGAAGGGCGGCCAGGTCACCGGCCCGGTGCTCTACGACCCCGAGCAGCCCAGCTACAACTCGGAGGCCGGACAGATCGTGGCCGGCGATCCCGACGCGTACGTGATCATCGACTTCCCGGAGACCTACACCCGGATGGGCGCGGCCCTCGTGCGCACGGGTGAGTTCGACCCGGGGCTGATGTTCACGGCCGACGGCCTGGCTTCGGACGAGATCCCCGAGGGGGTCCCGGCCCAGTCGCTGCAGGGTGCCCGCGGCACCCGGCCGGGCACCCCCGAGGAGGGCGACGTGGTGGCGGCCTTCGACGAGGCCTTCACGGAGGCGGGCGGCGAGCGCCAGACGTTCGACGCCCAGAACTTCGACGCCGTGATGCTCTGCTACCTGGCCGCGCTGGCCGGCGGCTCGCCCGAGGGCGCGGACATCGCCGAGCAGCTCCAAGCGGTGAGCTCGCCACCGGGCACGAAGTTCAACTTCACCCAGCTGCCACAGGCCATCGAGGCGCTGCGCAACGGTGAGGACATCGACTTCGACGGGGTCACCGGCCCCCTCGACTTCGACGACAACGGCGACCCGACCGCCGCCACGTACGAGGTGTACCAGTACGGCGAGGACGGCGCCCTCGAGGTGCTGAGGCAGTTCCAGGCCGAGCAGGGCTAGGTAACGTCGCCCGCGGTCCCCGCTTGCGGTGACCGCGGGCGAAACCCGTTCTCCCCGCTTGCGGTGACCGGGGGCGACGTCTCATATCCGCGAGCCGCCGCCGCCCAGGTAGAGCTCGGCGACCTTGGGGTCTTCGAGCAGCTCCCCGCCGGGGCCCTGGAAGCGGTTGCGCCCCAGGTCGAGCACGTAGCCACGGGTGGACATGGCCAGCGCCCGGCGGGCGTTTTGCTCGACCATCAGCACGGTCACCCCGGCCTCGTTGACCTCGACCACCTTCTCGAAGATGGCGTCCACGAAGGCGGGGGCCAGGCCCGCCGAGGGCTCGTCGAGCAGCAGCACCTCGGGGTCGGGCATGAGCGCGCGGGCCATGGCCACCATCTGGCGCTCGCCGCCCGACATCGTCCCGGCGACCTGCTTGCGACGCTCGCCCAGCCGGGGGAACAGCTCGTACATGCGCTCGGTGCGCTCGCCGGCGTTAGTGCCCTTGCGCGCCAGTGCGCCCAGGCCGAGGTTCTCCTCGATGGTCAGGCTTGGGAAGACGTTGTCGAGCTGGGGGACATAGCTCAAGCCAGAGCGCGAGATGTCGTGAGGCTTGCGCCCGGCGATGTCCTCGCCACGCAGCAGCACCCGCCCCTCGCGTGCGGCCAGAAGCCCGAAGACGGTCTTGATGAGGGTCGACTTGCCCGCGCCGTTGGGGCCGACGATCGTCACGATCTCGCCGTCGTGGAGGTCGACGTCGACGCCGTTGAGGATGTCGACCTCGGGCACGTAGCCGGCCACCAGCCCCTCCGTGCGCAGCACCGGCTGCGTCACGCCACCGAGGCCCCGAGGTAGGCGTCGATGACCGCGCGGTCGTTGCGGACCTCCTCCGGCGGGCCGGAGGCGATCGTCGCCCCCTGGGCCATGACGATGACCTCGTCGGAGTGGGCCATGACGACGTCCATGTCGTGCTCGATGAACAGGAACGTCACGCCGTCACGGTCGCGCAGCGTGTGCATGTGGTCCAGCAGCTTGCGCCCCAGCGAAGGGTTGACGCCCGCCATGGGCTCGTCCAGGAGGACGAGGCGGGGCTCCACCATCAGCGCGCGGGCGAGCTCGAGCAGCTTGCGCTGGCCGCCCGAGAGGGTGCCGGCGTAATCGTCGGCCTTCTCGCGCAGCCCGAAGACGTCGAGCAGCTCGTGTGCGCGCTCGTGGACCTCCTTCTCGCGCCGGCGTGCCGCCGGCGCGCGGAAGATCAGGCCGGTCAGCTTCTCACCGGGCTGGTCGGGGGCGGCAAGGGTCATGTTGTCGATGACCGGCATGGCCGCGAGCGCCTTGGTGATCTGGAAGGTGCGCACCATCCGCCGCCGCGCGATGACGTGGGGCGGACGGCGGAAGATCGACGCGCCGTCGTAGATCACCTCGCCGCGGTCGCCGCGCTGAAAGCCCGTGACGATGTTGAACAGGGTCGTCTTGCCCGCCCCGTTGGGGCCGATGAGCGCTGTGATGGAGCCGCGGCGCACCTCGAAGCTCGCCCCGTCGACGGCATGGATGCCTCCGAAGTGCTTGGCCACGTCGCGCACGGCGAGGATGGCCTCGCCATCGACGTCTCCGGCCGGCTCGGGGGCCCGATCGGGCTCACCCGGCACGGCCTGCTCAGTCACCGAGCACCATCTCCTGGCGCTTGCCCAGCATGCCCTGGGGACGGAAGGCCATGAGCCCGATAAGCACGAGGCCGACGAGCACGTAGCGCAGGGCGGCGGTCTGCGAGGCGTCCAGCGGCAGGTCCATAAGGCGCAGGCCCTCCAGCAGCGTCCACAGGATGATCGCCCCGAGGATGACCCCGAAGTAGTTGGCCAGGCCGCCCAGGATGAGCACTGCGAAGCCCAGGAAGGTGAACAGCGGATCGAACTGCGTGGGGCTGATGAACGCCAGGTTGAGGGCCAGGAACCAGCCGGCCACCGCGCCCAGCGCGGCGGCGATGGAGATGGACTGCAGCTTGTAGGCGAACGCGTTCTTGCCCAGCGCCCGGGCGGCGTCCTCGTCCTCGCGGATGGCGCGCAGCACGCGCCCCCAGGGGCTGCGCTGCAGGAAGTACATCCCCACCGTCAGCAGGCCGAAGACCGCGACGGCGACGATCAGGAGGGGCAGGAGGAACTGGTCGCCCAGGCCGAAGCTGTCCAGGCCCTCGAGCATGAGGTCGGAGAGATCGAGGAACGCGCCGTCGAAGCCGCCGATGCCCTGGCTGCCACCGGTCAGCTCGCGCGCGTTGACCGCCGTGTAGCGGATGATCTCGGCGAAGGCGATGGTGACGATCGCGAAGTAGTCGGCGCGCAGGCGCAGCGAGGGGAGGCCGATGATCAGGCCCGCAGCCATGGCGACGAGGATCGAGGCCCCCAGCGCGAGCCAGAAGGAGATCTCGGCCTCGACGACCAGGATGGCCATCGTGTAGGCGCCGATGGCCATGAAGCCGGCCTGGCCGAAGTTGATGACGCCGGTGAAGCCCACGTTGAGCTGCAGCCCCAGAGTGAAGATGCCGTAGGTGGCGGCCAGCAGGCCCACGCCGATCCAGAAGTCCAACGACCCGAAGACGTCCAGCGAGACGGCCAGCGGGGTCACAGCGCGCGCTCCTGGCGCCCGAACAGGCCCTGCGGGCGCACGACGAGCACGAGGATGAGGACGAGAAAGCCGACCGCGAGCTTCCAGCGCGCGTCGACCAGCAGCGTCGACCACTCCTGGGTGAGGCCCAGCAGCACTCCGCCCGCCAGGGCGCCGTAGGCGTTGCCGATGCCGCCCAGGATGACCGCCGCGAACAGGCTGAGCAGCAGGAAGAAGCCCAGGTTGGGGGTCATGTTGCCGATGGCCGAGGTGTAGAGCACCCCGGCCAGGCCGGCCAGGCCGGCGGCGAAGATCCACGTGGCCAGCACGACACGGTCGGTGTTGATGCCTGCCACCTCGGCCAGCTCGAAGTTGTCCGACAGGGCGCGCATCTGCTTGCCCAGCGACGTGAAGCGCAGGGCAGCCCCCACCGCGAGCAGCACGGCGAAGCCGGCGAGGACCACGATGAGCTGGGTCTGGCCGATGGTCAGGCCGACGAACGACGTCGAGGACGTGACGTCGACCTCCAGCGAGCGCGGTTGGGTGCCCGCGAAGAGCTGGATCGAGTAGCGGATCACGAAGGCCAGCCCCAGGGTCATGATCAGCAACTGCAGCAGCCCCGCGCCCTTGGCGCGCATCGGGCGCCACATCACCCGCTCGGTCGCGACGCCGAAGGCTGCAACCACGGCCACGGAGCACAGCACCGCGAGGAGGATCGGCAGGCCCAGGGACACGTTGGCCACGAAGGCCACGTAGGCGCCGAGGGTGAGCAGGTCGCCGTGGGCGAAGTTGACCAGCTTCAGGGTGCCGTAGACCAGGGTCAGACCGACCGCGCCCAACGCGAAGTACGAGGCCGAGATGAGCCCGTTGACCGTCGTCTGGCCGAAGGGCTGCAGGCCCTGGGTGACGATGAGGGCCACCGCGATGGAGGCGACGATGAGCCCGGCGACCACCGGCGGGCTGAGGCTCGCGCCGCTGCTCAGGCCGGCGAGCCTGCCTCGCTCCTTCTCGACGGCTCCTGCCTCGGCGGCCTCCACTTCCATGTACGCGCGCAAGCCTACGCGCAACTGTGAAGGCGGTGTGTCAGCTCAGGATGTCCCTCAGCGCTTCGTCCAGGTCGGGGTGGACGAAGGCGTACCCGAGCTCGCCCGCGCGGCCGGGCACCATGCGAACGCCCTCGGTGACGATCTGCGCCATCTCGCCGAACAGCGCCTTGATCGCGAACCCGGGGACGGGCGCGAACGCGGGCCGGCTGATCGCCTTCCCCAAGGCCCTGGAGAACGCCTTGTTGGTCGCCGGCTCGGGGGCCGAGGCGTTGACAGCGCCCGAGAAGGTGGGCGAGTCCAGTGCGGCGAGCAGGAGGCCTACCTCGTCGTCGAGGTGGATCCAGGGCATGTACTGGTCGCCGCCGGCGATCGGGCCGCCGACGCCCATACGGAACGGCGTCAGCATCTGGGCCAGCGCGCCGCCCTCCTTGTCGAGCACGATGCCGGTGCGCACGGTCACGACGCGCACGCCGTGGTCCTGGGCGCGGCGGGCCTCGCGCTCCCATGCCACGCAGACCTGCGCGAGGAAGTCGTCGCCCGGCCCCTGCGCCTCGTCGACGCGCTCGTCGCCGCGTGGGCCGTAGTACCCCGAGGCCGAGGCGCTGACCAGCAGGCCAGGCCGGGGCTGCGCACCAGGCCCGCCTCCGGCTGGCTTGGCACCCGCCGCGGCCAGCCCCTCCACGAGGTTGCGGGTACCCAGCTCCCGGCTCCCCCGGATCTCGCGCTTGACCTCCTCGCTCCAGCGCTGGCCGACGTCCTCGCCGGCCAGGTGCAGGACGGCGTCGCGGCCGGTCAGCGCCTCGACGGGGGCGGGCCCGGTCTTCGGGTCCCAGGCGAAGGCCTCGACGCCGTCAGGCAGGCGGCCCCTGGCGCCCTCGGGTGAGCGCGAGAGCACCGTGACCTCATCGCCCCGCGCGCGCAGGCGTTCCACGAGTCTGGCGCCGACGCGCCCGGTGGCTCCCGTGATCGTGACCTTCAAAGTGATCCGGCCTCCCCTCTCGTGTTCCGTTGTGATCGTACGGACGCGGGCCCGGGAACGCTCCGATCAGGGCCCGGCGCGGCCACCGGTAAGGTCCGGGACGATGTCCGGGATGGACCCTGGTCGATGACTTCTTGGCGCCTCGGTGTGCTCGCGTTGGTGCTTGTGCTTCTCTCCGCGGGCTGCGGTGGTCAGCCCGACGTGGTCGAGCAGCCCGCCGCGCAGGTCCCGCGCTTCGCGCCCGACACGACGATGGGCGCCATCCAACGCGACGGCGAGATCGCCATCGGCGTCAAGTTCGACGCGCCCCCGTTCGGCTTCCGCGACCCGGCCGGCGGGAAGGTGCAGGGCTTCGACGTGGACGTGGGCCGGGCGGTGGCCGAGTCACTCGGGGTGCGGCCGCGCTTCGTGGAGGCGGTCTCCGACGACCGCATCCCCCTCATCCAGGCCGGCGAGGTCGACCTCGTGCTCTCGACCATGACCATCACGCCGCAGCGCGCGCAGTCCATCGGCTTCACCGATCCCTACTTCGTCGCCCGCGGGCGCATCCTGGTGCCCGAGGGCTCGCCCATCACCGGCGTCGACGCCCTGGCCGGTGAGGCGGTGTGCACGACGCTGGGCTCCACCTACGAGCTCACGCTCGCCGAGCAGGCTCCCGAGGCCGACCTGCGCCTGGTCGACAAGATCTCCGAGTGCGTCCCGCTCTTGCGGGACGGCACCGTCGACGCGATCGTCAACGACGACGTGATCCTCACCGGCTTGATCATCCAGGACGGCTCCCTGCGCCTCGTGGGCGACGACCTCACCACCGAGCCCTACGGCGCCGGACTGGCCGCCGGCGACGAGGCGTTCGCCACGTTCCTCGACGGGGTCCTGGAGCGCTTCAAGGCCGACGGCCGCTGGACGGACGCCTACCAGCGCTGGCTGGGCCGCTTCACGGGCGAGACCCGCGAGCCGCCCACCCAGAGCCTCGAGGACACGCTGGCCGGCGTGGGGTGAGACACCCGCGCCGGGTCACCTCTGCCCCACCGTGATCGGGGTGAGGGTCCCGTCGCCGGCGTTGGTGACCCAGGCGCCGCCCTCTCCGACGGCCACTGCGGACGGACGGGCGCCCGTGGGCAGCGTTCCGGCGAGCCGGCGGGCGCGCGGATCGAGCCGTGACACCCCGCCCGGGCGTGATCCGGGAAGCCCGCCGGCATCGGTGACCCAGACGCTGCCGCCCGCGGCCGCCACGTCCAGCGGTATCGCGCCGGGGACGCGCACGGGTTCGCCGTCGAGCTCGCGCCTCTCGGGATCGATGCGAACGACCTCGAGACGATCGCCCACCAGCCCGCCGGCACGTACCACCCACACGCCGCCCTCGCCGAGGGCCAGTGCGCGCGCCTGCTGTGCCCCGACCGGGATCGGGGCGTCGGCGCGGCCGGTACTCGGGTCCACGCGGCTGACGCTGCCCCCGTCCGCGTTGGCCACCCAGACCGCTCCGGCGCCCACCGCGACGTCCGCGGGGCCGGCACCCACGCGGATCGGTGGGCCCGCGCGCCGCGTGGCGGGATCGATCCGCGTGAGCGTCCCCGCCAGCCGGCTGGTCACCCACACGCCGCGCAGGCCCACAGCGAGGCCGTTGGCGCCCCGCACCTGCGCGGAGCGCCCGGTCGGCTCCATGGTGCGCGGGTCGAACGCGCGCACCGTGCCGTTGGTCGAGGCCACCCACACGGCGCCCTCCCCGACGGCCACCGCGAACGGACCTCCGTCTACTTCGGCGCGTGGGCCGACGACCCGACGGGTGTCCGGATCCACCCGCGAAAGCGTGCCCCCAGCGGCGTCGAGCACCCACACGGCGCCGGCGCCGACCGCGACCGCGATCGGGTCCGAGCCGACGTCGATCCCGTCGCGCACCGTAGCGGCCGGCAGGTCCACGGGAGGAAGTGGATCGGGTGGATCGCTGGAGTCCCCCCCCCAGGACAGGACGACCACGAGGACGATCAGCGCGACCACAGCGCCGGCCGTCGCGGCGGTCAGGAGTGCTCGCCGGGTCATGCAAGGCGCCTTCGTGGCCGCCGGGCGGGCGGATCAACAAGTGCCATTGCGCCAAGTGGTGATCCACAGCCTGCGAGCGGGCGACAATGGCACATGAGCGGGCTCGAGAGGGCCTGTCGGGAAAAGCCAAGCGCACCCTCGGGATCTCATCTGGGAGGACCCATGAAGAAGCTGTCAGTCGCAGCAGCCCTTGCCGCTGCCCTCATCGCCGTGTCGCTGAGCAGCGGCTCCAGCCATCGCGAGGCGCCGAACATCATGCTCGACCCGGCTGCCGACAACACGGACACCTACGCGTTCACGGCCCCGGACGCGCCTGACGCGCTGACCGTCGTCGCCAACTGGGTGCCGGGTGGCAACCCTGCCAACGGGCCGAACTTCTTCCGCTTCGACGACCGGGCCCGGTACTACATCCACATCGACAACACGGGTGACGGCAAGCCGGACATCAGCTACCGGTACGAGTTCAAGTCGACCTTCCCCAGCGACTCCTACCGCCAGGGGCTGCCGGGCGTGCGCTCCATCGACGACCCGCGGCTCCAGGAGAAGCAGAGCTACCGCATCGTGCGCGAGGAGCTCGAGGACGGCGAGGTCACCAGGAAGCGGACGATCGCGAGGGACCTCCCCGTGGCGCCGAGCAACGCGGGCCCCAAGACGTTCCCCGACTACGACCAGGTCGCCAACCAGGCGATCCGCGACGTCGGCGACGGCAAGTACTTCGCGGGCCAGCGTGACGACGCGTTCTTCATCGACCTGGGCGCCGCGTTCGACAACGTCAACCTCCGCGTGCCGCCCGGCAACCTGGGCGGCGGCACGGACACGCAGGCCGACACGTCGATCCAGACGATCACCATGCAGGTGCCCGAGGCCGACGTGACCCGCGACGGCGAGCCGGTCTCCGGTCCCGACGCCGACAACGCCACCGTCGGCGTGTGGGCGGCGACGGAGCGGCGCAAGCTCGAGGTCACCAACGGACGGTTCGACAACAAGAGGGCCCGCGGGAGCTGGGTGCAGGTCTCGCGTCTGGGCAACATCCTGGTCAACGAGCTGTTCATCCCGGCCTCCGAGAAGGACCAGTTCAACAAGACCACCCCGGCCACCGACGGCGAACGGTTCAAGCGCTTCCTGCTCGAGCCGGAGTTCGCGAAGCAGATCAACAACCTGCCCGAGGAGCTGGGGGTCTCGGCGCTCGACCTCAAGGCGCCCGAGACCGACCGTGACGACCTCGTCGACGTGTTCCTGACCGGGATCGAGGGCCTCAACCAGATCGGGGACGACCCGGTGGCTGCGGACACGCTGAAGATCAACATGGGCGTCCCGCCCGCCCAGACCCCCAACCGCTTCGGCCTGATCGGCGGCGACCGCGCGGGCTTTCCCAACGGGCGGCGCCTGGCGGACGACGCCACCGACATCTACGTCCAGCTCGTCGGGGGCTTCATGAAGGGCAACAAGATCCCCGCCGGCGACGGCGTCGACCAGAACGACAAGCCGTTCCTGGACCGGTTCCCCTACCAGTCCAGCCCGAGCTCGGGCTACGACCAGGCCGTCGGGCGGCGCGTGGAGCCGCCCCATGCGCCGACGCTGCCGGGCAACGACCCGCAGGTTCCCATCGGTCCGCAGGTTCCAACCCCGCGGCCGCCGGCCGGGCCCCAGGTTCCCTGAGCGCGATGGGCCGCCGCCTGGCGAGCGGGCGCGTCCTCGCCGTACCGGCCGTGGTGTTCGTCGTGGCGCTGGGTGCCTTCACGGCGCTCGGCGACACGGCGCAGCCGGCGTCGCGGGGCGAGGTCGTCGCGGCGGCGAGCCTGGCCCAGAAGGGGCAGGCCCAGCTGCAACGGGCCCGGGAGAGCGCCGATCCCGCGAACTATGCGCGGGCGGAGGCGCTTCTGCGCCGTGCGCTGGACCGCGACCCGAAGAACCTCGACGCGACGATCGGGATGGGAACACTGGCCCTGGCACGGCATGACTTCCGCGAAGGACTGCGCTACGGGAAGACGGCGCGCCGGCTGGGCCGCGACCTCGCGCGACCGTACACGGTGCTCGTCGATGCCCAGGTCGAGCTGGGCAACTACCAGGCGGCCCGCCGCTCGTTGCAGGAGATGATGGACCTGCGTCCGAACCTGGCCTCCTACGCGCGCGTCTCGTACTTCCGCGAGCTGCACGGCGACCTCGACGGCGCGACCGAGGCGATGGCCCTGGCCGTGTCGGCCGGCGGCCAGGTGCCCGAGAACGTCGCCTACGTTCAGACGCTGCTCGGCGATCTCGAGGCCACACGCGGCCGGTCTGGCGCCGCGCGGCGCGCGTACGAGACCGCGCTCGCCCAGGTCGCCGGGTATGTGCCCGCGCGCGTCGGCCTTGCCGAGCTGGACGGGGCATCGGGGCGGCTCGATGAGGCGATCGCCACCTACCGGGAGATCGTCGACCGTCTTCCGCTTCCCGGGTACGTGATCGCGCTGGGGGAGGCCGAGCTTGCCGCTGGGCGCACGGCGAGCGCGCGCGAGACCTTCGCCCTGGCCGACGTGCAGCTGCGCCTGGCCGCCGCTCAGGGCGACAACATCGAGCCCCTGCAGGCTCGCTTCGTGGCCGACCATGGCGACCCCTCCCGCGCTGTGCGCCTCGCCCGCCAGACATGGGAGGCGGCGCCCAGCGTGCGCTCCGCCGACGCGATGGGTTGGGCGCTCACGCGCGCCGGGGATCCCGAGCGGGGCCTGGCCTGGGCGCGGCGCTCGTTGAAGCTGGGCTGGCAGGAGCCCACCGTGCTGTACCACGCCGGCATGGCGGCGCGCGCGGCCGGAGAGCGCGACGAGGCGATCTCCTTCCTCGAGGCCGCGCTGGAGCGCAACCCCGACTTCTCGCCGGTGCGCGCCCCCAAGGCCCGCAGGGCCCTCGAGGAGCTGCGATGAGGCGCTGGGCGCTGTGCGTGGCCACACTGCTCGCACTGGCGCTTCCGGCCGTGGCGCAGGCCCACCCCCTCGGGAACTTCACGGTCAACCAGCAGGCGCAGGTCGCGATCTCCGATGGCCGCGTGGACGTGCGCTGGGTGCTCGACAAGGCGGAGATCCCGACCTTCCAGGATCGCCGGTTGAGCGCCGAGCAGCTCCTGGGCCAGGTGCGCGAAGAGGGGCGGCGAGGGCTTGCCCTCGTCGTGGACGGCCGGGAGGTCGCTCTGCGCGAGGTGGCCGCGCCGCGCATCGCGTTCCTGCCCGGCCAGGGCGGGTTGAAGACCACACGGGTCGAGCTGACCCTGCGAGCGCCCGTCGACGGCCCGAGCCGGGTGGAGCTGCGGCTGCAGTCCTTCCCGGATCGCCAGGGCTGGCGGGCCATCGTCCCGCTGGCCGGCGAGGGCACCGCCGTGCGCACCGACGTTCCCTCGGGCGACCCCACCGACGGGTTGCGGACCTACCCCCAGGCGATCCTGGGCAGCCCACCCGATCAGCGTATGGCGACCTTCGCCGTCGAGCCAGGAGACGGGACGCTCGTCGCCCCGCCGGCGCCCGGGGAGCCGGCGCAGCGCAGCGAGGCCGACGACGGCGGCAGCGGATTCGCGGGGGTGTTCGCGCAGGCGGCCGCCGGTGAGGAGGTCCTGGTCTTCCTGCTGTTCGCCGCGCTGGCCTGGGGCGCGCTGCACGCGCTGTCGCCGGGCCATGGCAAGGCGATGGTGGCTGCCTACCTCGTGGGCACGCGCGGTACGGCGCGCCACGCGGTGGCGCTGGGGGGCGTGGTCACCGCGACGCACACCATCGGGGTGTTCGCGCTGGGGCTGGTGACGTTGCTGTTGTCGCAGTACGTGCTCCCCGAGGACCTGTATCCGTGGCTGACCCTCGTGTCGGGTCTCATGGTCGTGGCCATCGGCGCGGGTGTGCTGCGCTCGCGGGTGCGCGCGGCGCGGCGGGCCCGTGGGCATGGGGCCCACGACCACGATCGCTGGCCCCACCATCACCACGGCCACCAAGACCACCATCACGAGCACGATGGCCACGGGCATAGCCACGGGCACCATCACCACATGCCCGACGAGCTGAGCTGGAAGGGCGTGCTGGGCATGGGCGCCGCGGCGGGGCTGATCCCGTGCCCCTCGGCGCTGGTCGTGCTGCTGGCGGCCGTGGCCCAGCAGCAGGTCGCTCTGGGCATGGCGCTCATCGTCGCGTTCAGCGTCGGCCTGGCCACCACGCTCATCATCCTCGGCTTGCTGGTCGTCTCCGCACGCGGAGTCAGCGGCCGGCTGCGGATCCCCAGCCGGGTGATCGCGACCCTGCCCGCGGTGTCAGCGCTGATCATCCTGGGGGCAGGCTGCATGCTCACCGCCCAGGCCGTCCCACAGATCGTCTGAAGCTCAGCTGACCGTGCGGTGCGTTCGCACACGAATCATCCCCTGCCCGCGGCCCGGTCGGCGCTGACAGGGCGTGCGGTCGGTTCGCTGCGCGCCGATCGCGGTCTCAGGGCTCGCGGCAGGCGGGGCAGTGTCCGAAGAGGGTGATCTCCTCGGTGCCGAGAACATACCCGCTGGCGGCGTTGACTCGAGCGGGCAGCTCGCCGAGCAGGTCGTCGTGCAGGTGGGTGACCTTGCCGCAATCACGGCAGACGACGTGGTGGTGGCGGTGCTCGTGGGCGGGTTCGTAGAAGCTGCGATCGGCGCCCAACTCGGTGCGCAGCACGAGCCCTTCGGTGACGAGCACGTCGAGGGATCGGTAGATCGTCGTCGCGCTGACGCTCGGAGCGTGCTGATGGACGTAGGCGGCGATCTGCTCGGCGCTGAGGTGCGTGTCCGGGGTGGCGGTCAGCGCCTCCCAGACGAGCTCGCGCTGACGCGTCAGGCGGCGGCCGCGCGAGCGCAGCGACGCGGGCCCCGGAGGCGGCGGGTGGTGGTGTCCGTGCGGATGCGGGGCCTGTGGCGTCATCCTGGTTAGTCTCGGTTCAACGCTACCGACTAGTCGATCCGAGGAGCGATATGCCCGAGCAGGAAGCCGAGCGCGTCCACAGCCACGAGCACACCCATGGTGATGTCGTGCACGAGCACGCGCACATCGAGCATGACCACGAGCACGTCGAGCACGAGCACGAGCATACCCATGGTGATGTCGTGCACAGTCATCCGCACCCGCACCAGGAGGGGCTCGAGGAGGAGCACACCCACGGCCACTGATGCTCTGGCGGGCGTTCAGCCGTTGGCGCGCATCGGGCCGAGTCGGGCCGTGACACCGCCGGCGCGCTGGCGCCCGCGCGCGCCGGTGACGGCGAAGACCAGCGCGAAGAGGGTCGCGCCGACGAGCACGATCGTGGGTCCGGACTGCACGTCGAGGTGGTAGCTGAGGTTCATCCCGACGAAGCCGCAGGTCGCCCCGATCGCCGTCGAGTAGGCCAGCATCCGCGAGAACGAGTTGGTGACCATCCGCGCGACCGTCGGCGGGATGACGAGCGTCGCGGCGATCAGCGTCACCCCCAGAACCTGCATCGTGGCCAGGATAGAGGCGGCCAGGGCGACCATCAGCAGCGCGTCGAGCCGCGCGGTGCTCACCCCGCTGGCATCGGCGACATCGGGGTCGAAGGTCGTGAACATCAGGGACCGGTAGCGCAGGAAGATCAGCCCGCTGGTCGCGGCGGCGACCGCGGCGACCAGCGCGACGTCGCCCGCCGAGACGCCCAGGATGCTGCCGAAGAGCGCGGCATCGAAGCTGCGTCCGGTCGTGCCGAACAGGGCGACAAGGGCGAGGCCGAGCGCGAAGGAGGCGGTGGTGATGACGCCGATCGCCGCGTCGGAGCCGATCAGGCGGCGGCGTGTGACGCCGTTGATCATCAGCGCCGAGGCGATCCCCCAGGCGCCGGCGCCGAGGATGAAGTTGACGCCGAGCAGGGCGCTGGCTGCGAAGCCGCCGAAGATCGCGTGGGAGAGTCCGTGCCCGATGTAGCTCATGCCCTTGAGCACGACGTAGACGCCGATCAGGCCGCACAGCGCGCCGGCCAGCGTGGCCACGGCGAGGCCGTTTCTGAAGAACTCGTAGTCGAAGGGCCGCAGCAGCTCGTCGATCATCGCGTCACCTCCGCTGGGTCGCGCTGCGCCGGGTGGTCGTGGTGGTGGTGAAAGCCGTCGATGACGACGGGCATGCCGCCGTGTTCGAGGACCTCCATGCTGGCGCCGTAGGTCGCCTCGAGCACCTCTGGTGTGAGGACGTCCCGGGGGCGGCCGGCCCCGATGACCGACCGGTTCAGGCAGACCAGGCGCGGCAGGTGCGCGGCGATCCCGTTGAGGTCGTGGGTGGTCAGCACAATGGCCAGGCCCGCCGCGTTGAGGTCGTCTAGGAGATGCAGGACCTCGTGGCGCAGGCGGACGTCGACGCCGGAGGTCGGTTCGTCCATCAGCAGCAGCTCGGGCCCACGCAGCAGCGCACGGGCGATGAACACCCGCTGCTGCTGGCCGCCGGAGAGCTCGCGGATGTGCCGGTCCCCGAGGCCCGCGAGCCCGAGGCGCTCGAGCACGCGCGCGGCCTCGGCGCGCTCGCTGCGGCTGGCCCACGGAACCCGCCTGCCCGGGCGGGCCATGATCACGCATTCGGCGACCGTGATCGGGAAGCTCCAGTTGACCGTCTCGACCTGCGGGACGTAGGCCATCCGCAGACCCGCCCGGCGATGCACCGTGCCGGCGTGGTGCGCGACGGTCCCCATGACCGCCTTCAACAGCGTCGTCTTGCCCGACCCCGACGGGCCGACCACCCCGACGAACTGCCGCTCACTCAGCGAGAGGTCGACGCCGAGCAGCACCGGCTCTGAGCTGTAGCGGCAGCTCACCGACTCCAGGCGGACGAGCTCACCGCCGTTCACTGCGGGTAGTCGGCCTTGTCGGTGGCGACGTCACGCGGCGTGAACGCCTTCAGCGCACTGGAGTCACCGCCCATCGCCTCGGTCATCGTGACGTAGTCGAAGTGCATCAACCCGGCCCACGAATGCTCCGGGCTCCCTGGCTCGCCGGGCAGGTCGTCGTCGCGCAGCACGTCGACGTAGCGCACCCCGGCCTCCTTGCCGATCTGCTCGAGGACCGGGCTCGGGAAGACCTCCGAACCGAAGACCGCCGGGACCTTCTCGGCCTTGACCTGGTCGATCAGCCCGGAAACCTCCTTGGCGGTCGGGTCCTCGAAGTCTGAGACCTGGATCGCGCCGACGATGTCCCACCCGTAGGTCCTACCGAAGTAGGCGTAGGCGTCGTGGTAGGTCAGCAGCTTGCGCTTCTCCCGCGGGATGGTGTCGAACGAAGCGCGCATCGCCTTGTCGAGCTCGTCGATCATCGCCGAGAACCTCTCGAAGTTGCCCGCGTAGTAGTCCGCGTTGTCCGGGTCGCGCTCAGACAGGTCGTCGCGGACGATCTCGGCGTACTTGCGCGCGTAGGTCGGGTCCGTCCACAGGTGCGGGTTGGGCTTGCCGCCATCCTTGGGGAACGAGGAGTCATAGGCGTACTCGCTCTCGGGGATCGACCTGGTACCCAGCTCGACGATCTCCGCGCCGTCCTTGAGACTTCCCTCCGCCAGCTCCTTGGTCGGCTCCTCCAGAACCAGCCCGTTGACGTAGAGCACATCGACCTCCGACAGCAGTTCGGCGACGCTCGGCTTGGGCTCGAAGGTGTGCGAGTTGGTGCCCTCCGGGACGATACCGGTGATCTTCACCCGGTCGCCGCCGACGTTGGCCACGATGCTCGTGATCGGCGCCACCGTCGTGCCCACCTCCAACAACGACTTGGCCGACTGCGCCGACTGCGGCTGTGCAGACCCAGCGTCCGCAGCGGTCGTCGAGCCCTCATCGTCGCCCCCGCACCCGCTCACCACCGCCAACGCCGCCAGCAACGACGTCAACAGCCGCATCTCAGAAGCCATCCCCGGTCCTTTGTCTCGAAGGTGGCGTGAGCCTAACGCAATTCACTGGCGATAGAGAGCGGGAAACGACCGGGGTTCGTTTGACGACGCGCACGCCGGCGCGGGTAGGGTCCGGCGGGCGTGAGCGACGACGACGCCCTCTACCTCATCGACGGCAACTCGCTGGCCTACCGCGCGTTCTTCGCGCTGCCCGAGTCGATTGCGACATCGACGGGGTTTCCGACCAACGCGATCTTCGGATTCGCGTCGATGCTGGTGAAGATCCTCACCGAGCACGGGCAACGTCCGACGATCGTGGTGTGGGATGCGGGGATGAGCGGGCGCAAGGAGGTCTACGCCGACTACAAGGCCCAGCGCGTCAGCCGGCCGGATCTGCTCAAGGAGCAGTGGCCCCAGCTCGAGCCGCTGGTCGACGCCTTCGGCTATCGCAACGTGAAGGTCGAAGGCTACGAGGCCGACGACGTGATCGCCTCGATCGCCGAGCTCGCCCGCAACACCGACCCGCCCACCCCGACGATCATCGTCACGGGTGATCGCGACGCCTTCCAGCTCATCGATCCCGAGGGGCTGGTCAAGGTGATGGCCACGGCGCGCGGCATCACCGAGACCAAGCTCTACGACCACGAGGCGGTGTGCGAGCGCTACGGGATCCCGCCCGAGCTGGTCCCCGACTTCTACGGCCTCAAGGGCGACACCAGCGACAACATCCCCGGGGTGCCGGGGATCGGCGACAAGACGGCCTCCCAGCTCCTGCAGCGCTTCGGCGACCTGGAGGGCGTGCTGAGCGCGGTGGACGAGATCACCGGCGCCAAGCGCAAGGAGAACCTGGTCAACCACGCCGAGGACGCCCGGATCTCCAAGCGCCTGGCCACCATCGACCGCCATGTGCCCGTGGACGTCGACCCCAGGGAGGAGGTCGCCCGCGCGCCCGACCGCTCGCGCCTGCGCGACGTCTTCCGCGAGTTCGAGCTGCGCGACCCGCTGCGTCGCCTCGAGGAGCTTCTCGGCGAGGACGACGCGGCGCCCGCGCCCGAGGCCGCGACCACCCTGTCAGCGCGCGTGCGCGAGGGCACGCTCGACGATGTGGCCGCGCTGGGCGACGAGGAGCTGACCGTGGCGCTGGCCGCCCCGCAGGTCGAGGAGGGCGCGCTGTTCACCGAGGACGCGACCTCGCGCTTCGCGGTCACCGGCGGGGACGGGGAGGTGCTGGCCGGGCCCTGCGAGGCGCCCCTCGACCTGTCGCGCGCGCTGGGCGACCGCCCGGTGGTCGGCCACGACGTCAAGGCGCTGGACGACGTCCCGCCGCGCGTGGCCCACGACACCCTCCTGGCCGCCTACCTGCTGGAGCCCGCCCGGCGCGGCTATCCGCTGGCCGAGCTCGCGCAGGAGCGCGGGCTGGCCACCACCAGCGAGGATCCGGCCGCCCGCGACGCGCTGCTGATCGGCGGCCTGGCCGCCTGGCAGCGCGAGCAGCTCGACGACCGCGGGCTGACCCCGCTGCTCCACGAGATCGAGCTGCCGCTCGTGCACGTCCTGCGGGGGATGGAGCGCGCCGGCGTGCGCCTGGACAGCGAGCGACTGCGGGGCATCGCCGACCGGGTCCGTGGTGAGATCCACGGCCTCGAGCAGGAGGTCTGGGAACTGGCCGGCGACGAGTTCGTCATCGGCTCCCCCCAGCAGCTCGGGGAGATCCTCTTCGTCAAGCTCGGGCTGTCGAAGAAGCGCCGCGGGAAAACCGGCTTCTCCACCGACGCGCGGGTGCTGCAGTCCATCCGCGACGAGCACCTGATCATCCCCAAGGTCGAGCGCTGGCGCGAGCTCAACCAGCTCATCAAGACCTACTTCGACGTGCTGCCCCAGCTCTGCGACGCCCGGGGGCGCATCCACACGACCTTCCTGCAGGCCGTCGCGACCACCGGGCGCCTGGCCTCGACGGACCCCAACATGCAGAACGTCCCCATCCGCACCGAGCTGGGGCGCGAGATCCGCGGCTGCTTCGAGGCCGCCGAGGGGTGCGTCCTGCTCAGCGCCGACTACTCCCAGGTCGAGCTGCGCGTACTGGCCCACATCGCCGACGAGCCGGTGCTCAAGGAGGTCTTCGAGCGCGGGGAGGACGTCCACACCGCGACCGCGTCGACCGTCTTCGCCAAGCCGGCCGAGGACCTGACGCCGATGGACCGCTCCAAGGCCAAGATGGTCAACTACGGCATCGTCTACGGCCTGAGCGACTTCGGCCTGGCCGACCGCCTCAACATCCCGCGCGAGGAGGCCAAGGGCTTCATCGACACCTACCTCGAGCGCTTCGACGCGGTCAGGGCGTTCATGGAGGCCACCATCGAGCAGGCCGGGGAGGAGGGGCACGTGAAGACCCTGTGGGGCCGTCGTCGCCAGATCCCCGAGCTGCGCGCGCGCAACTGGCAGGTGCGCAAGCTCGGCGAGCGCCTGGCGGTCAACACGGTCATCCAGGGCACGGCCGCCGACATCATGAAGCTGGCGCTGGTCTCCTGCGACCGAGCGCTGCGCGAGAGCGGCGTTCGTGCCGTGCTCACCGTCCACGACGAGATCCTCTTCGAGGGCGAGCCCGACGCCGTGGAGGCCGCCCGGCCCGCGATCGAGCGGGCCATGATCGAGGTCTGGGACGACCGCGAGCCTCCGCTGGCCGTGGACGTCGGCGTCGGGCGGACGTGGCTGGAGGCCAAGTAGGGATGGATCGCGGCGCCGCCGTCGCGCTGACCGCGGTGGTCGGCGGCTTCATCGCGCTGCAGGCGCCCATCAACGCGACGCTGGGCCAGCGCGTGGGCTCCTTCCAGGCGGCGTTCCTGTCCTTCGTGATCGGGACGGTGCTGCTGGCGGCCATCGCCGGGCTGGCCCGCGGGGGCTACGGCCAGCTCCCCGACGCCCGCGGCCTGCCGTGGTACTACCTCACCGGAGGCCTGCTGGGGGCGGCCTACGTGACGACGGTGCTGGTCACCGTGCGCACGCTCGGCGCCGGCGCAGTGGTGGCCGCGACGATCGCGGGCCAGCTCAGCGCGTCGGTCGCCATCGACCACTTCGGCCTGCTGGGTGTCGAGCGCCAGCCGATCACGCTCGGCCGCATCGTCGGCGTCGTGCTGCTGGCGGCGGGCGTGTACCTGATCGTGCGTGACTAGGCGAGCGCGCCCTCAGCGCCACCACGTGCGCCGGCGCCGGGCGCCGCCGTCGCTGCGCGCGAGCGTGTCGAACTCCTCGAGGGAGCGGCCGGAGCCGATGACCACACAGGTGAGGGGCGACTCGGCCAGCACCGCCGGGATGCCCGTCTCCTCGGAGAGGCGCTCTGCGAAGCCCTGAAGCAGCGAGCCGCCGCCGGCCAGCAGGATGCCGCCGTTGATGACGTCGGAGGCCAGCTCGGGCGGCGTTGCCTCGAGGGTGGCGCGCACGGCGTCGACGATGGCCTGCACCGAGTCGGCCAGCGCCGCGCGCACCTCGGCGGCGGTCAGGGTGACGGTGACCGGGAGGCCGGAGGCCAGGTGGCGCCCGCGCACCTGGGCCTCGCCCTCACGCCCACCGACCGCCGGGCCGGCGGAGCCGATGTCGAGCTTGACCGCTTCGGCGGTGGCCTCGCCGATGGCGACGTCGTGGGTGCGGCGCACGTGGGTCGCGATGGCCTCGGTGAGCTCGTAGCCGCCCACCCGCAGGGACTCCGAGACGACGATGCCCCCCAGCGAGATGACCGCCACCTCGCTCGTGCCGCCGCCGACGTCAACCACCAGGCGCCCGGTGGGCTCCGCGATGTCCAGCCCCGCGCCGATGGCCGCGGCGACCGGCTCCTCGATGAGGTGCATCTGGCGCGCGCCGGCGCCCAGGCAGGCCTCCTCCACCGCCCGGCGCTCGACGTCGGTCACGCCCGAGGGCGCGCACATCACGACGCGCGGGTGCGCGAAGCGGCTGCGGTGCACCTTGCCGATGAAGTAGCGCAGCATCTCCTCGGTGGTCTCGAAGTCGGCGATCACGCCGTGGCGCAGCGGGCGGATGGCTGAGATGCTCGCGGGGGTGCGCCCGATCATCCGCTCGGCCTCGGCGCCCACCGCGTGCACCTCGCCGGTGCGCTGGTCGGTGGCCACCACCGAGGGCTCGGAGAGCACCACGCCCTCCCCGCGCACGTAGACCAACGTGTTGGCCGTGCCCAGATCGATGGCGATGTCGCGGCCTCCCAGCATGCGGACGGGGCGGGGGAGAGGCGCCTAGGCCGCGGCGGCGGCTGCGCGCGCCCGTGGAGAGGGGAGCGGCTCGCCGGCGAGGGCGAACGAGGGCGGCGCGATGGCCAGGTAGTGCTCGAAGGCCCAGTGCGCCAGGCGACGGCTGGTGAGCGCGCGCAGGACCAGCGGCATGAGCGGCGTCGGGTTCAGGCGCCCGACCGCGTTCTGCACCTTGAGCAGCGCGCCGAACTTCCATGCGTGTTCGCCTGAGAACGCGGCGTAGCGGGCGAGCACCTCCTCCCGCGTGCGCTGGCCGTCCAGCACGGCGCGCAGCTCGCGCCCGCAGGCGATGCCGAAGTACAGCGCTGTGCGGATGCCCTCCGCGGTGGTGGGCAGGCAGTGGCCTGCGCTGTCGCCGACGAAGAACACGCCGTCGTCGACGGCGGCGCGGATCTGGTGGGGGATCCAGTTGCCCTGGAACCTGACGGCCGGGACGTCCACCTCGCGGGCCAGCGCCAGCGTGGGCTCCTTGACGTGGTCGCGCGGCTCGAAGGAGCCCACACCGACGCGCACCTCCGTGTCGGCGGGGAAGCTCCATCCGTACCCCGCGCGCACGTACCTGGGGTCGAGCCACAGCTCCAGGTCCCGGCCGTTGCCGTCCGGGTGGATCTCCAGTCCCCGCGACAGCCGCGCACGGGGCGGCTGCACGTTGGCCTCCGCGCTCAGCACTCGCCGCCAGCCCAGCGCATCGACGACCAGCGGCGCCGAAACGTCGCCGCGGTCGGTGTGAACGGTGACGTCGCCGGAGGCGTTGCGTGGTGTGACGTCGCCGGGAGCGGCGCCGGAGGCGTTGCGTACGGCGAAACCCGTTCTCCCCGAGATCTTCGCCGTCTCGAACGTGAAGTCGCCCTGGGCGGCCAGCAGGGCGCACAGCGTCCGGTAGTCGAAGGTCGAGAACGTCCAGGGCAGCGACCAGCGGAAGGAGCGCCCGCGCGGCGCGTGCACCAGCAACGATGAGAACGTCTGCTGGATGGCCCCGTCGAGACCCAGGTTGACCAGCCACTGCGTGGGCGCGGCGCACGCGCTGGTCTGTCGTTCGCCGATCTCGTAGCGGTCGAGCACGAGCACCCGTGCGTCGCTGGCGCGCAGCTCGCGCGCCACGGCCAGCCCGGCGAAGGAGGCGCCGCAGATCACGACGTCCCAGGAGCCGTCCAGGGGCGTCCGCTCGGCCCCGCGCTTGGTCGCTCGCACCGGCATGCGGCGACAGAGGATACGTGGGTACCCTTCAACCGCACATGACCGCAACCACAATTCCGCCCACCACGGCCAAGGTCGTAGAGGGATCCGATGGCCTGCTGCTCGAGATCGACGGGCAGATCGTGCCCAACTACGACGCCACGCTCAAGCCCTTCGAGGAGGGCGAGGTCCTCACCGGCATAGTCGTACGCATCGACAACGACGAGGTGCTCGTCGACGTCGGCTACAAGAGCGAGGGGGTCATCCCCAACAACGAGCTCTCCATCCGCAAGTCGGTCGACCCCAACGACGAGGTCTCACTCGGCGACGAGGTCGACGCGCTGGTCCTCACCAAGGAGGACCAGGACGGTCGCCTCATCGTCTCCAAGAAGCGTGCCCGCTTCGAGAAGGCCTGGCGGCGCATCGAGGCCGCCGCCGAGTCCGGCGAGCCCGTCATCGGCTCCGTCATCGAGGTCGTCAAGGGCGGCCTGATCGTCGACCTGGGGATCCGCGGCTTCCTGCCCGCCTCGCTGGTCGACATCCGCCGCGTGCCCAACCTGGATGAGTACAAGGACACGAAGATCGAGTGCAAGGTCATCGAGCTCAACCGCTCGCGCAACAACGTCGTGCTCTCCCGCCGCGCGGTGCTCGAGGAGGAGCGCAAGGAGCAGCGCCAGGAGATCCTCGACCGCCTGCAGCCCGGCCTCGTGGTGGAGGGTCAGATCTCCAACATCGTGGACTTCGGTGCCTTCGTGGACCTCAACGGGATCGACGGGCTGATCCACATCTCCGAGCTGTCGTGGTCCCACGTCAACCACCCCAGCGAGCTCCTCAACATCGGCGACACCGTCGCGGTCAAGGTGCTGGACATCGACCGCGACCGCCAGCGCATCTCCCTGGGGCTCAAGCAGACCCAGGAGGACCCGTGGCAGCGCATCGTCGACACCTACACCGTGGGCGACGAGCTCGACGGCAAGGTCACCAAGGTCGTCACCTTCGGCGCCTTCGTGGAGATCCTCGACGGCGTGGAGGGCCTGGTCCACATCTCCGAGCTCGCCCAGCACCACGTCGAGAACCCGCGCGAGGTCGTCGCGCCCGACGACCCGGTCAAGGTGCGCATCCTCGAGATCGACTCCGAGCGTCGCAGGCTGTCGCTCAGCGTCAAGCGCGTCGACGAGGACGGCGAGGGCGTGGGCGAGGAGTTCGAGGCGACCGCCGGCGACCTGGACGACGTGCCCGAGCTGGGCCTGTCCGAGGACATCTTCGCCCGCGGCGAGGAGTAGCCGGCACCACGATGGCCCGCGTCCCCTTCGTCGGCCTGACCGGCGGCCTGGGCGCGGGCAAGTCGACGGCGCTGGCAGCGCTCGGGCGCCTGGGCGCGGCCACGCTGTCGACCGACGCGGTCGTCCACGAGCTGTACGGCTCGCAGGAGGTGCGCGAGGCGGTGGTCGCCCGCTGGGGGCCCGAGGTGGCTCCCGATGGCGTGATCCATCGTCCCACGGTGGCCCGGCGGGCCTTCGCCGCCCCCGATGAGAGCACCTGGCTGGAAGAGCTTCTGTGGCCTCGCGTCGGAGCGCGGGTGGCAGCGTGGTATGAGGCACTGGGCGAGAAGGACCCGCCGCCGCTCGCGGCCGTGGTCGAGACGCCGCTGCTCTTCGAGGCCGGCATGGAGGGCGTGTACGACGCTACGCTCGCCGTGGTGGCCGACGAGGAGGTGCGTGCGCAGCGCGCCGCCGCCCGTGGGCACCAGGTCGTGGACGAGCGGGCCGCCCGCCAGCTCACGCAGGACGAGAAGGCGGCGCGGGCGACGTACGCGGTACGCAACAGTGGGACCGTTGACGAGTTGGAGGAACAGCTGTCCGGCGTGCTCGCTGCGCTCCGGGAGACGAACCGCACCCCCTGAGCCATCCGACAAGCATGAGCGCCACCAGCAGCCGACCGCCGACCCGGCGCACCCAGCACAAGCGCAAGCGCCCACCTGTGCGCGGCGCCCCTGGCGGGCGGCGGGGAAGGGCGGCCTCGCGGCGACGGCGCCTGCTGGGCCTCGCGGCGGTCGGCGCACTGGCCGCGCTGCTGGCGGCGACGCTGCTGCCGCGCCTGGGCGACGTCGCCCGGGAGCTCACGCTGCCGCTGCGCCACGCGGACATCATCCGCCAGCAGGCGCGGGAGAAGGACCTCGACGCCGAGCTCATCGCCGGGGTGATCTACCAGGAGTCGCGCTTTCGCGACCAGACCTCGTCGGCCGGCGCGCGCGGACTGATGCAGATCACCCCCGAGACGGCGCGGTACATCGCCAACCTTTCGGGCGGCACCCGGTTCGTGACCGAGGATCTGGCCACGCCGCAGGTCAACATCGCCTACGGGTCGTTCTACCTGCGCTACCTTCTCGACCAGTACGACGGCGACGAGGTGGTCGCGCTGGCGGCCTACAACGGCGGCGAGACCAACGTGAACCGCTGGCTGGCCGAGGCCGACGTCGAGGGCCGTGACTTCGAGGTCGACGCCATCCCGTTCCCCGAGACGCGCGCCTACGTGGACAAGGTGCTCGAGGCCCGCGACGACTACGCCGATGCCTATCCGCGCGAGCTGGGCCTATAAGGATGCGGGCGGGCGCCGCCGGCGCCCGCCCCGGCCCTGGCCTCGGCTCAGCCCCCCGCGGCGGTGATGCGCCCGGTGCCGCCCTCGGGATACTGCGCGGCGGTGACCTGCCCGCCCAGCCCGTCGGCGATGTAGTCGCGCAGGGCCTGCTGGTAGGTGACGTCCAGGCTGGAGAACTCGAGGTCGCCGAAGGGGTAGCCGTCGCCGCCCCGGGCCAGGAAGTCGATCGTCGCGACCCTCACCGCTGGCGCGCCCTGGACGACCTGCCCGTTCTGGACGAGAACACGCCCGTCGTCGAGCGCCAGCTCGCGCACGCGCTGGCCGGGGGTGGCCACGGTGCCGTCCTCGGCCAGCTCCTGTGCGGTCTGGGACGGGTCGTAGGTGAAGCGCATGCCGCCGACCTGGGCGAAGCGGCCCTCGCGCTCCTCGACCCCCGAGACGCCCCGCTCCAGCAGTTCCTTCAGCGCCTGCGCTGGCACATCCGGGGCGACGGCCACGAAGTTGCTGAAGGGCAGGGCGTCGAAGGTCTGCAGCTCGGTCAGCTCACCGGCCTCGAAGACCGAGTCGTTGCGGATGCCGCCGCCGTTCTGCAGCGCGACGTCGGCGGGCGTCCCGCCGCGCTGCGCGGCGAAGAGCAGGCTGTCGGTGGCGAGGCTGCCGAGGTTGGTCTCCCGGGTGCGCACGCCATCGCGGGTGCCGTCCAGGGGCACCTCGGAGCTCCCGATCACTGTCTCGTCCAGCGTGGCGATCGACTCGCGCACGGGGTCGACGACGGCCTGTGTCATCTCCGCGTCGGGCTCGATGTCCGGGCCCACCACGTCGGGACCGCTGCGCTCGCGACCGATGGACGTCACCAGGCCCGACTCGCTGAAGCGCACGATGAGGCGCCCGAGGTAGCGGTAGTCACCGGTGGTGGTGACGATCGGCACGTCGCGACCCAGGCTGTCCTCCTGGACCACGGGGTAGGGGCCCTGGGCCTCGTCGCCGGGCGCGAGCTCGTCGTCCTCGTTGGCCAGCAGCTCGCCACCGCCGCCCGCCACGACCACGTCGACGCCGCGCAGCTCCTCCACAAGGGCGACCTCCTCGTCGATGGACTGCAGGTGCGTGGAGGCGACGATGATGTCCACGCCGTCGTCCTTGAGGCGGGTCACCTCGTCCTGGATGGCTTCGCGCACGTCGTCGTCGGCCTCGACCGGGCCGGGGTTGGACACCAGCGGCAGGGTGGGGGTGGTCGCGCCGATGATCCCGATGCGCCGACCGCGCTCGCGGATGACGACCGAGCGGGCGATGCGGCCCTCCTCCTCGCGCCGCGCGAGGCCCGGTGCGCCGCTGACGTCGAGGTTGGCCGCGACGAACGGCATGCGCGTCGGGAAGCCGCGGATGAAGCCCGAGAGGATCTCTGGTCCGAAGTCGAACTCGTGGTTGCCGATGGTGATCGCGTCGTAGCCGATGCGCTTCATGGCCAGGGCGTCGTAGAAGGGCACGCCCTTGTCGAGGCTCGCGTTGAACTCCGGCCCGGCCAGGAAGTTGTCGCCCGAGGAGACCATGATGGAGCCGCAGCGCCAGCCGCACAGCGCGTTGCGCCGGCGCTCACGGACGAGCGTCTCGAACCTCGCGACGCCACCGAACTCCTCCAGCTCTCCCGAGCCGGCGTTGACGAGCTGGGACTCACCGTCGTTGTGGTGTAGGACGGTGAGGGTGAACCGCTCCTGAGCGGCGGCCGGCGCGGCGGCCACGACGGCCGCGATCGCGCCTGCGGCGAGGGAGAGGGAGAGGGAGCGCTTGTGCATGATCGGGCACCCTTCCTGCGCGCGGGGGCCGCGATGTGACGAACGTGTTACTTCACTTTCCTGTCACAAGCCCAGGGGGCGGTCAAGCCACCCTGCCGGGCATGAGCCCTCGGATACTGGTCAGCCTGCTCGCGGTCCTCGCCACCGCCCTCGCCTTCGCCGCCGGGGCTGCCGCCCAGGCGCCCGAGGTGCGCATCAACGAGTTCCACTACGACAACACGGGGACCGACGAGGGCGAGGCGATCGAGTTGGCCGGGCCGGCGGGGACGGACCTGACGGGGTGGGAGATCGTGCTCTACAACGGCAACAACGGGGCCTCGTACGACACGAAGACGTTGAGCGGGCCGATCCCCGAGTCGGGCTTCGTCGTGCAGGAATATCCCCCCAACGGCATCCAGAACGGCTCACCGGATGGCATCGTGCTCGCCAACGCGGCCGGCGAGGTGGTCGACGAGCTCTCCTACGAGGGCTCGTTCACCGCGGTCGGCGGTCCCGCCGACGGCATGCTGCTCGAGGACATCGGCGCGCAGGAGGCGGGGAGCGAGCCCGCAGGCCAGTCCCTCCAGCTCATCGACGGGGTCTGGACCGGCCCGCTGGAGAACACCTTCGGGCGTGCCAACGTCGCCGAGGAGGAGCCGCCGCCCGGCCCGCCGCCGGTCTGCGACGCCGAGGGGGCCACGCCGATCGCCCAGATCCAGGGCAGCGGGAACGAGAGCGCGCTGGTCGGCCAGGAGGTCGAGACCCGGGGCGTCGTGGTCGGCGACTTCCAGCCGGGGCTGGACGGCGTGTTCATCCAGGATCCCCAAGGCGACGGCGACCCCGCCACCTCCGAGGGCCTGTTCGTCTTCGATCCCGACGCGGCCGCGCTCGACGAGGGCGATGCGGTCCGCGTGCGGGGCACCGCGGACGAGTTCTTCGGGCTGACCCAGGTCGACGAGGTCGACGAGTTCACGATATGCGACGAAGCCGCCGCGCTGCCGGCGCCCACCGAGCTGCCCGTGCCCTCCGATGGCGGCGAGCGCGAGCGCCTGGAGGGGATGCTCGTCCGCGTCTCCGGTGACCTGGCCGCCACCGACACCTTCAACACCAACCGCTTCGGCGAGGTCCTGCTGGCCTCCGGCGGCCCGCTGGTCAACCCCACCGAGGCCGTCGAGCCCGGTCCCGAGGCCCGGGCCCTCGCCGCAGACAACGCGAGACGTGCGCTGCTGCTCGACGACGGGAGCAACGCCAGGGACCCCGAGCCGGTGCCCTACCTGGCGCCCGGCGATCCCGTTCGCCGCGGCGACACGGTTACGCGCCTCACCGGCGTGCTGTCCTTCGGCTTCGGCAACTACCGCGTGCAGCCCACCGAGCCGCTGGCCTTCGCCGAGGTCAACGCGCGGCCCGCCGGACCCCCGCAGGTCGGTGGCGACGTGCGCGCGGCCAGCTTCAACGTCCTCAACTACTTCACGACGCTCGACACGCCCGAGAACCCCGAGGCCCGCGGCGCCTCGACCCCGGAGGAGTTCGACGACCAGGAGGCCAAGATCGTCGACGCGATCAACAACCTCGACGCCGGCGTCGTCGCGCTGCAGGAGATCGAGAACAACGGCGACGTGGCCACGCAGTCGCTGGTCGACGCGCTCAACGAGGACGCCGGCGCGAACACCTGGGCGGCTGTGCCCGAGCCCGATCCCTACGGCGAGACCGACGCGATCAAGAACGCGATGATCTACCGGCCGGCCATGGTCGAGCGGGTGGGCGAGTCGGTGTCGCTCACGGACGAGCCGGCGTTCGACAACGCGCGTGAGCCGCTGGCCCAGACCTTCCGCGCGGGCGACGAGGTGTTCACCGTGCTGAGCAACCACTTCAAGTCCAAGGGCTGCGGAGCCCTCACCGACAAGCCGCCCGAGTCCGACGCCAACGCGGACCAGGAGGACGGCCAGGGCTGCTTCAACGCCGACCGCGTCGACCAGGCGCGTGCCCTGTTGGGCTTCGTCACCGAGCTGCGGGAGAGCTCGGACGACCCCGACGTGCTTGTGCTGGGCGACCTCAACTCCTACGGCATGGAAGACCCGATCGACGTGCTGCGTGAGGCGGGCCTGGTCGACCTGCTGGCCGGGATCCCCGTCGCCGAGCGGTACACGTTCACCTTCTTCGGCGCGCACGGGCGCCTGGACCACGCGCTGGTCACGCCCGAGCTGGCCGAGCGGGTGGCCGGAGCGGACACGTGGATGACCAACGCCGACGAGGCCTTCGCCTACGGCTACAGCGGCGCCGAGGAGCTCTTCGCCGAGGACGAGTTCCGCGCCTCCGACCACGACTCGATCATCGTGGGCCTCGGCACCACGCCCGACGAAGGCGAGGAGCCGCCGGGCGGCGAGCAGCCCTCCCCGGGTGGTGGCCCACCCCCGGGAGCCGGCTCTCCGCCGGGTGCCGGTCCGCCCCCGGGGGCCGGCGGCTCTCCGCCGGGTGCCGGGCCGCCCCCGGGGGCCGGCGGCTCTCCGCCGGGTGCCGGGCCGCCTCCGGGCGCCGGCCCACCGCAGGGACTGCCGCGCTGGCCGGCCAAGCTCCAGGTCTCCCGCGCGCGGGTGCGCCGTGCGGACCGTGAGCTCGACGTGCTGGCGCCGATCACCCGCCGCGCCTCCGGTGAGATCGACGCCACGTTCCGTGCCGCCGGCGAGGACACGGGGTTCGAGCAGCCGATCGACGCGGAGAACGGCCGTCTGCGCTTCCGCCAGGAGATCGGCGCCGACCAGGCCCGCATGGGCACCGGCATCCTCACCATGCGCTACCCCGGCAACGAGGACACACGGCCCCAGGAGGTCCGCCTGCGCGCGGCGAACAATCCCAGCGACCTGGAGCCCGAGCGCCCCGTGATCACCGAGGACGGGCGCCTGGTGGCCGAGGGCACCGTCGACGACGACGCGCGCGGCGTCGTGCGCCTGCGCCTGGGCTGGGCCCGGGGTGGCCAGGAGCGGACCCTCGAGCGCCAGATCGAGATCGAGGACGGGCGCTGGGCCCTGGACGAGGAGCTCGACGAGGACACGCTGCGCTCGCTGCGAGGTCGCGAGGGCACCACCCACTCGGTCATCGCGTTCACCGGCTACCTGCCCGAGCGCATGCGCGGCGAGATCCACACCTTCCAGGTGGCCGATCTCCCCGGCTGAGCCTCCCACGACCTGGGCCTAGACTGGACAGCGTGCCGCCCTTTCGCCTGGACGCCGCCTACAGCCCCACCGCCGACCAGCCCAAGGCGATCACCGGGATCGCGGAGGGGGTGGAGCGCGGTGACCAGTTCACAACCCTCCTGGGCGCCACGGGCACAGGCAAGACGATGACCATGGCGGGCGCCGTCGAGCTCCTGCAGCGGCCCACGCTGGTGCTGGCCCACAACAAGACGCTGGCCGCCCAGCTCTGCAACGAGTTCCGCACCTACTTCCCCGACAACGCCGTCGAGTACTTCGTCAGCTACTACGACTACTACCAGCCCGAGGCCTACGTCCCCAGCCGGGACCTCTACATCGAGAAGGACTCCTCGATCAACGAGGAGATCGACCGCCTCCGGCACGCCGCCACCGCCGCGCTGTTCGCCCGCCGCGACGTGCTGATCGTGGCCAGCGTCAGCGCGATCTTCGGCATGGGCTCGCCCGAGACCTACGACGAGAACATGCAGATCCTGCGCCGCGGCGACACCATCGACCGTGACGGCCTGCTGCGCAAGCTGGTCTCCATCCAGTACACCCGCAACGACACCGCGCTGAGCCGCGGCACCTTCCGGGTGCGGGGCGAGACGCTGGAGGTCTTCCCGGCCTACGCGGAGACGGCCTTCCGCGCCACGCTGTTCGGCGACGAGGTCGAGCGCCTCCAGCACTTCGATCCGCTCACCGGCGAGCTCATCCAGGACGACCTCGAGCACGTCGCGGTCTGGCCCGCGACCCACTACAACGTCAAGGAGGGCACGATGGATCGCGCGGTGGCGGAGATCGGCCGCGAGCTCAACGAGCGCACCGCCCAGCTCGAGGAGCAGGGCAAGCTGCTGGAGAGCCACCGCCTGCGCCAGCGCACGCAGTACGACATGGAGATGATGCGCGAGATGGGGTTCTGCAACGGGATCGAGAACTACTCGCGCATCCTGGACGGGCGCAACCCCGGCGACCGGCCCTACTGCCTGATCGACTACTTTCCCGACGACTTCGTCTGCTTTCTGGACGAGTCCCACCAGACCGTCCCCCAGATCGGCGGCATGTACGAGGGCGATCGCTCGCGCAAGCAGACCCTGGTCGACTACGGCTTCCGTCTTCCCAGCGCGCTGGACAACCGCCCGCAGACCTTCGACGAGTTCCTGCAGATCACCGGGCGCACCGTCTTCGTGTCCGCGACCCCCGGCCAGTTCGAGCGCACGCGCTCCGGCGGCATGGTCGAGCAGATCGTCCGCCCGACGGGCGTCGTCGACCCGGCCGTCGAGGTGCGCGGGACGCGCAACCAGATCGACGACCTGATGAACGAGATCCGCAAGCGCGTCGACCGCGAGGAGCGCACGCTGGTCACCACCCTCACCAAGAAGATGAGCGAGGACCTGACCGACTACCTGCTCGAGATGGGCTTCAAGGTGCGCTACCTGCACTCCGAGGTCGACACGCTGGAGCGCATCCAGATCATCCGCGACCTGCGCCGGGGCGAGTACGACGTGCTCGTCGGCGTCAACCTCCTGCGCGAGGGCCTCGACCTGCCCGAGGTGTCGCTGGTGGGGATCCTCGACGCCGACAAGGAGGGCTTCCTGCGCGGGGAGACCTCGCTCATCCAGACCATCGGGCGCGCAGCACGCAACGTCGACGGCACGGTGCTCATGTACGCCGACAAGGAGACCGCGGCGATGAAGGCCGCGCTGGGGGAGACCGACCGCCGCCGCGCCATCCAGCTCGCCTACAACGAGGAGCACGGCATCACGCCGGCCTCGATCGTCAAGGGCATCTCGGACATCGCCGAGTTCCTGCAGAGCGAGTCCAAGGTGCCGGGCAAGCGGCGCAAGCGCCGCTCCGTCCAGGCCGAGACCCTCTCGCTCGAGCAGCTCGGGCAGGCCATCGTGGAGCTCGAGGAGGAGATGCTGGCCGCCGCCGACGAGCTGCGCTTCGAGTACGCGGCCCGGCTGCGTGACGAGATCCGCGAGCTCAAGCGCGAGCTCGACACGGCCAGCGAGTACGCGGGCGAGCGCACCCCGGACGTCGGCAACACGGCCGACACCGCCGGGTGAGCGTCTTGCCCCGCGTGTTCAGCCACGAAGAATTTGCCATTGGCGTCGCGGGGGATGCTATGGTCACCCCACTGACGGTCTGACAGTCGAGCGAAGGACGCGCATGGACGTGATGGTCAAGCTCAAGGACGAGGCTGACGCTGCTGTGGTGCAGGACGTCGTGGCGACGATGGGTCTCCGTCTGCGTCCTGTGCATCCCGGCACGCAGGACGCCGGGATGGCCACCTACTCCACCGTCGAGGTACCCGACGAGCAGACCGCGCGGGAGGTGAGCGAGCGGCTGACCGGCCTCGAGGAGGTCGAGGGCGCCTACGTCCAGCCGTCGCCCGGCCTTCCCTGACGCGCCCTTCCCGGCGCACCGACAGCCAGACGTTCTCGTCCCCGTCTCCACGGAAGGAGTCCCCATGCCTCAGCAGCGCCGTTCCCGTTCCGCCGGCAAGACCTCGGAGTTCGAGGCCGACGCCCGGCTGGTGGTGATCGTCGACCCGCAGGCGGGCTTCACCGCCCGCGGTGGCACGGTCGACGCCGCGGCCGTCGACGCCGCACCGCTGGCCAGCGCCCTCGACGCGGCGAGCGCCGGGCTCGTGCCCCTCTTCGGTCCCTCGGAGGACCGGGTGCGCCAGGCCGTCGCCGAGCAGTCCGCGGCGACCGGCGCGCAGGCGCCTGACCTGTCGCGCTACTACACCGTCGAGGGCGCCGCCGATGACCTGGAGGGCCTGGCGGAGCAGATCCTCGCGACCGACGGGGTCGTCGGGGCGTACGTCGCCCCCGCTCCGCAGCCCGCCGTCGAGCTCGAGGGGCTCAACGAGATGGTCCCCGCCGAGGAGCTCGCTCCGCCGATCAGCCCGGACTTCACGGCGCGCCAGATCTACCTGGACGCCTCGCCGGCCGGCATCGACGCGCGCTTCGCGTGGACGCTCCCGGGCGGCCGCGGCGCCGGAGTGCGCATCATCGACATCGAGGGCGCCTGGCGCTTCGACCACGAGGACCTGATCGTCAACCAGGGCGGGGTGGTCGGGACCCAGCGCACCGAGCTGAACTGGCGCAACCACGGCACCGCGGTGGTCAGCGAGTACGGCGGGGACGTCAACCCCTTCGGTGTCACGGGCATCTGCCCAGACGCTCACTGCCGGGGCTTCTCGTTCAACGTCACCGGTGGCGCCGCCGCGGCCATCCGGGCGGCGGCCGACGCCCTGAGCGCCGGCGACATCATCCTGATCGAGCTGCACGCCCCCGGCCCAGGCGCCAGCGGCTCCGGACAGGACGGCTTCATCGCCATGGAGTGGTGGCCGGCGGAGTTCGATGCGATGCGCTACGCCTCCAACAAGGGAGTGATCGTGGTCGAGGCGGCGGGCAACGGCTCGCGCAACCTCGACGACCCGATCTACAACACGCCCCAGGCCGGCTTCCCCGCGAGCTGGCGCAATCCGTTCAACCGGGCCATCCGCGACTCCGGCGCCGTCGTCGTGGGCGCAGGAGCGCCGCCGTCGGGGACGCACGGGCGCGACCACGGTCCGGACCGCTCCCGGCTGGGCTTCTCCAACTGGGGCTCCTGCGTGGACGTGCAGGGCTGGGGCCGCGAGGTCACGGCGGCGGCCTACGGCGACCTCCAGGGCGGCACCGACGAGCGCATCTGGTACACGGACCAGTTCAGCGGCACCTCGAGCGCGTCGCCGATCGTGGTGGGCGCCCTCGGGTGCATCCAAGGCGTGCGCCGCGCGCAGGGCCAGCCCGTGCTCAACCCGGCGACGGCGCGGCAGACCCTGCGCACGACCGGCTCGCCCCAGCAGGACGCGCCGGGTCGCCCGGCCTCCCAGCGCATCGGCAACCGGCCCAACCTGCGCCAGGTGCTGGGCCGTCCGAAGCCGATCAAGGAGTTCAAGGAGCTCAAGGAGCCGAAGGAGCACAAGGAGTTCAAGGAGCACAAGATCGAGGTCAAGGAGCGCCCCGACAAGAACCTCAAGGTCGAGATCAAGGAGAAGATCGAGATCAAGGAGCGCGGCAAGGACAAGATCGAGATCAAGGAGCGGCCCGACAAGCACGTCTTCGAGCACAAGCTCCGCGACCACAAGGTCCGTGAGGTGCTCGAGCAGGAGCACCTCCGCCGCGGCGGGATCGGTGCGGCGCCCGGCGGCGGCGTCGAGGAGCGGATGGAGGCGTTGGAGCAGACGGTCTCCGAGCTGATGCACTTCATCGGCGGCGAGCTGCGCCCCGACCTGGGCGCCGGTGCGCTGGGCGACGAGCCCGACCTGGGCGCCAAGCCCAAGGAGGAGCCCGAGAAGCTCGCGGAAGGCGGCTGGTAAGCGCCGCCGAGGTGCGTCTGCTACTCCACGACCCGGACGACGCCAGCGCCGCCTGGGTCCTGGAGGGCCTGCGCGCGCGCGGCGTCGCGCTGGAGCCCGTCGGCTCCGGTGAGCTGCTGCGCGCGCGCACCTGGCATCACGCGGTCGGGACGGACGGCGCGAGCGCCGGAATCGTGCTGGCCGACGGGCGCACCATCGACTCGCGCGAGGTGGTCGGCACGCTCAACCGCCTGACCGCGGTGCCGCCGCTGTCGGGCCCGGTGGCCGCCGACGACCGGGAGTACGCCGCCCAGGAGCTGCACGCCCTCTGGCTGAGCTGGCTGGCCGCGCTGCCCGGACCCGTGCTCAACCGTCCGACGCCCTACAGCCTGTGCGGCCTGTGGCTGGACGGGGCGCAGTGGGCGCTGCGCGCGGGGCGCGCCGGGCTGCCCTGCGCACCGCTGGCGCTGGGCGACGCGGCGCAGGTGCCCTATCCGGCGCTGGAGGAGAGGGCTCAGGCGCCCTCGGCGTGGCTCGTCGTCGCCTGCGGCACCGTGTTCGGCACGCCCGAGGCCGAGCCGCTGGCGACGGGCTGCACCGCCCTGGCCCACGACGTGGGCGCCGAGCTGCTGGGGGTGGGGCTGGCGCGGGGTCCGGACGGCGACCTGAGCTTCGCCACCGCGACGACGCTACCCGACCTGCGTTTCGCGGGAGCCCCGCTGCTCGACCTCCTCGCCCGGCGGCTGGCGTGATCCTCCTGTGCGGGATCCCCACCGAGAGCCCGCTCGCGCTCGTGGGGCAGGAGCTGCGGGCACTCGGCCACCCGTTCGCGGTCTTCCACCAGCGGCGGTGGGCGGAGTACGGGCTGGAGGGCGCCGTCCGCGACGGCTGCGTGACCGGCCGTCTGCGTCTCGGCCCACTGAAGGTGACGCTGGAGGAGGTCCGCGGCGTCTACACCCGCCTGATGGACGACCGGCGCCTGCCGGACGTGGAGGGCCGCCCCGCCGACGACCCGTGGAGCGCGCGCTGCCGGGCGCTGCACGCGGCGCTGGCGGGCTGGACGGAGGTCATGCCCGGCCGTGTCGTCAACCGCGCCGCCCCTCAGGGCTCGAACGCCTCCAAGCCCTACCAGGCCCAGCTCATCGCTCGCCACGGGCTCGCCGTCCCGCGCACCCTGGTCACCAACGACCCCGAGGCCGTGCTGGACTTCCGCCGGCGTCACGGACGGGTCGTCTTCAAGTCGATCAGCGGCGTGCGCTCGATCGTGCGCGAGCTGCACGACGACGATCTGCGGCGCCTGGAGCGCATCCGCTGGTGTCCCGTCCAGTTCCAGGAGCGCGTGGAGGGCTTCGACGTGCGGGTGCACTGCGTCGGCGGCGAGGTGCACGCCTGCCGGATCGTCAGCGACGCCGTGGACTACCGTTACGCCGTGCACCAGGTCGGCAGCCCCGCGGTCCTCGAGCCCTACGCGCTGGACGGCGACCTGGCCAGCCGCTGCCTGAGGCTGACCGACGCGCTGGGCCTCGAGCTGTCGGGGATCGACCTGCGCTTGGACGGCGACGGCCGGGCCTGGTGCTTCGAGGTCAACCCCAGCCCGGCGTTCTCCTACTACGAGCACCACACCGGGCTCCCGATCGCCCGGGCGATCGCCGGGCACCTGGCCGCGGCGTGAGCCCGGCGTGTGCCCTTCGCGCGACGTCGTGACGTCCCCCGCCCGCACCGTCGGCGGGGGCCCCCCGCGTGCGCTTCGAGGGCACCCGCCGCCACGCGGACGGCCTGGAGCGCGAGGGCTCGTCGAGCGCGCACCGCACGGATGGGCACTGCCTCGATAGATTGGGTCCTCTTCGATCGCCCCTCCGGGAGGAACGAGCACTTGGCCCTCGACCGCCAGACCATCGAGAAGAAGGACTTCCCCATCGGCCGCCGCGGGTACGAGCCCGAGGCCGTCGATGCGCACCTGGCCGCGGTCGCCGAGGAGGCCGACACGCTGCGCCGGCAGGTGCAGCGGCGCGGCGGCGCGTCGCTCGCCCACGCCGCCAGCGTGCAGGTGCAAGCCATCGTCGAGGCCGCCGAGAGCACCGCTCAGGAGATAGAGCGCGCGGCCGAGCAGGAGGCCGCGACCATCCGCCGCGAGGCCCAGGAGGCCGCAGACCAGACTCGCCAGGAGGCGCTCGAGCGCGCCCAGCAGGACGTGGGCAAGGTCGGCGAGGCCACTGGACTGATGCTCCAGCGCGTGGACGCGATGGAGAGCGAGCTGGGTGCCCTGGTCGAGAGCCTGCGTACGGGCGCCAACCGCCTCAACGCCGACCTGTCGCTGCTCGAGGGCAACATGGGCGAGCTCAACACTGCCGCCGGCCGCGAGCCCGAGGAGGCCCAGGTCGCCGCCGCCGTGCCCGCACCCGGGCCCGAGGTGGTCGAGCTCGACGAGCCGGAGGCCGGGGAGCGCGACGCGCGCGTCGAGGCCGACGAGGTGCGGCCAGCGGGCACGGCCCTGACCGACGACACGGACGACCTGGAGGCCATCGCCACCGCTGCCGCGCCACCGGCGCAGCAGGCCGACGAGGACGTCGAGGGCGCACGCCTCATCGCGCTGAACATGGCCCTCAACGGCCAGTCGCGCGAGGAGACCGACCGCTACCTGGCCGAGAACTTCGACCTGCGCGATCGCGGGTCGCTCCTCGACGAGGTCTACGCCTCCGTCGAGGGCTGACGGCCACGCAGCAGCTCGCGGCCCCGGGCTTCGGACGCCGGCAAGCGTCCTGTCCTGCTGTTGCCATGGAACAGTAGAACAGGACGGTCGGTCGCGTGGGGAACGTCTGTTCGGTCGCCTAGAGTGTCGGTGGATGAGACCCCAGGACCAGATCGTCGTCTCGGGCGCCCGGGAGCACAACCTCAAGGATGTCACGCTGACCCTCCCGCGCGACGCGCTGGTGGTCATCACCGGCCTCTCGGGGTCTGGCAAGTCCTCGCTGGCCTTCGACACGATCTACGCCGAGGGCCAGCGCCGCTACGTCGAGTCGCTGAGCGCCTACGCGCGCCAGTTCCTGGGCCAGATGGACAAGCCCGACGTCGACTCGATCGAGGGCCTGTCTCCGGCCATCTCCATCGACCAGAAGACGACGTCGCGCAACCCGCGCTCCACGGTGGGAACGGTCACCGAGATCTACGACTACCTGCGTCTGCTGTGGTCGCGCATCGGCCACCCGCACTGCCACGTCTGCGCCGCGCCGATCGCCGGCCAGAGCGCCGAGCAGATCATCGACCAGGTCATGGAGCTGGGGGAGGGCGCGCGGTTCATGGTCCTTGCGCCCATCGTGCGCGGGCGCAAGGGCGAGTTCGGGAAGGTCTTCGCGGAGCTGCGCGCCGAGGGCTTCACCCGCGTGAAGGTCAACGGCGAGCTGCGTCTCCTTGAGGAGCCCATCGAGCTGGACAAGCGCTACAAGCAGGACATCTCGGTCGTCGTGGATCGCCTCGTCATGCGCCACGACGTGCGCAAGCGCCTGGCCGACTCGGTGGAGACGGCCATCGCCCTGGCCGAGGGCCTCGTCGAGATCGAGACCGTGCCGCGTGAGGGTGAGGGCGCCGTTCACGGGCGACCGGAGGTCGACCGACCGGCTCAGACCGAGGGTCTGGATGCCCCGCGGGGCACTCTTACCACCTACTCCGAGCGCTTCGCCTGCCTGCGCTGCGGCACCTCGATGCCCGAGCTCGAGCCGCGGATCTTCTCCTTCAACAGCCCCCACGGAGCGTGTCCGCGCTGCACGGGCCTGGGCTCCCAGATGGAGATCGACCCCGATCTGGTCGTCCCCGACCCGTCGTTCTCCATCGACGACGGCGCACTGGCGCCGTGGGCGGCCAGCAGCGCCGAGTACTACGAGCAGCTCACCGCCGCGCTGGTGCGCGAGTACGGGATCCCGACGGACGTCCTCTGGGAGAACCTCGACGAGGAGGACCGCGACGTCTTCCTCTACGGCACGGGCGGCGAGGCCGTGACCATCACCTATCACAACCGCTACGGGCGCCGGCGCTCCTACTCGACGCGCTTCGAGGGCATCATCCCCAACCTCGAGCGCCGCTACCGCGAGACGGACTCCGACAACTCCCGCGAGCGCATCGAGGAGTACATGGCCGTGCGGCCCTGTCCGGAGTGCCACGGCTCGCGCCTGCGCCCCGAGTCGCGCGCCGTGCTGGTGGGCGGGATGGCCGTCCACGACTTCTGCGCGCTGTCGGTGCGCGGGGCGAGGGCCTGGCTGGCCGAGGTGGAGCTCACGGAGACCGAGCGCCACATCGCGCGGCTCATCGTGCGTGAGATCGAGGAGCGCCTGCGGTTCCTGGAGGACGTGGGCATCGGCTACCTGTCGATGGACCGCGGCGCGGCCACCCTGTCGGGCGGCGAGGCCCAGCGCATCCGCCTGGCCACGCAGATCGGCTCGGCGCTTGTGGGCGTGCTCTACGTCCTCGACGAGCCGTCGATCGGCCTGCACCAGCGCGACAACGCCAAGCTCATCGGCACGCTGCAGCGCCTGCGCGACCTGGGCAACACGGTGATGGTGGTCGAGCACGACGAGCAGACCATGCGCGCTGCCGACCACCTGGTCGACATGGGGCCAGGAGCGGGCGAGCACGGCGGGCGCGTGGTGGCCCAGGGCACGGCGGACGAGGTGATCGCGGTCCGCGACTCGCTGACCGGCCAGTTCCTCTCGGGGGCGCGAACCATCCCGTTGCCCGACGAGCGGCGCACACCCTCGGGGTACCTGGAGGTGCGCGGCGCCTCGCAGCACAACCTCAAGGCGCTGGACGTCAAGGTGCCCCTCGGCGTGCTCACGTGCGTCACCGGGGTGTCGGGCTCGGGCAAGTCCACGCTGGTCAACGAGGTGCTCTACAAGGCCGTGGCCAACCAGCTCCACCGCGCCCGCAAGCGGGCCGGCGCCCACCGCGGCGTCAAGGGGCTGGACCAGCTCGACAAGATCATCGCCGTGGACCAGTCGCCCATCGGGCGCACCCCGCGCTCCAACGCGGCCACCTACACCGGCCTGTTCGACGTCATCCGCGACCTGTTCGCCAGGACGCCCGAGGCCCGCGCCCGCGGCTACAAGCCCGGCCGCTTCTCCTTCAACGTCAAGGGCGGGCGCTGCGAGGTGTGCAAGGGCGACGGGCAGATCAAGATCGAGATGCACTTCCTGCCCGACGTCTACGTCCCCTGCGAGCAGTGCCACGGCAAGCGCTACAACAAGGAGACGCTGGACGTGCGCTTCAAGGGGCGCACCATCGCAGACGTGCTCGACCTCCCCGTCGAGGATGCGCTCGAGGTCTTCACGCACATCCCCAAGGTGCGCCGCCGGCTGGAGACCCTCAACGACGTCGGCCTGGGCTACATGCGCCTGGGCCAGCCCGCGACGACGCTGTCGGGAGGCGAGGCCCAGCGGGTCAAGCTGGCCACCGAGCTGTCCAAGATCGCCACGGGACGCACTCTGTACATCCTCGACGAGCCGACCACCGGCCTGCACTTCGCCGATGTCCAGCGGCTACTCGAGGTGCTGCACCGCCTGGTCGACACCGGCAACAGCGTGCTGGTCATCGAGCACGACCTCGACGTGATCAAGACCGCCGACCGCCTCGTCGACCTCGGCCCCGAGGGCGGGGAGGAGGGGGGCCGGCTCGTCGCCGCCGGCACCCCCGAGGAGGTCGCCGGCACCCCCGGCTCCCACACGGGGCACTTCCTGGCCGAGCTCGTCACCCCGGCTGCGCCGCGGGCCCGGCGCGGGCGGGCGCGTGCGAAGGTTCCCGCCGCGGCGTAGCAGCGGCTACCGTTCCACGAGCCATGACCGCCCACGAACGGTTGCGGGTTGCGCCGCCGCCTGGATGCCGCGCCCCGTGGCCGCTTCCGTGGTGGCGGGCTGACCAATGAAGGCGGAGCGCACCGAAGCGGTCCATTCCGAGCCTGTGTGGCGGGATCGGGCAAACTTCATCATCGCGGCGCAGCTTCCTGAGGAGGGTCGCTCTGAACAGCTCTGGGCGCGTCAGGCGGGCGATCAGCGGTTCGAGGTCTGCTGCATCCCGTTCTTCCTCTACGATGTCGCGCTTGGTGATGTCGTCGAGACTGATGCCGACTACGACATGGTGCGGGTGATCGCGCCGGCGGGCCGCTGCGTCTTCCGCGTCTGGCTCGGTGAGTCGTTGCGTCCGCGAGAAGAGATCGCTCAGGAGTTGCGCGATCTGGGCGCGCTACTGGAGTGGTCGTCGGCCAACCTGCTCGCGGCTGATGCTGCTGATGAGTTGCATGCGCAAGTGATCGCGGACTTCCTGGCCGAGCAGGAAGGCTCTGGACACCTGATATTCGAGACCGGCCGCTCCTGAGGGTTTCTCTCGATCGAGTGATCACGTGCGGGTGCTCACCCGGCAACTCGGCTCGGCCTCCAAAGGCCCGCTCCTAACGGACGCATGAGGGCCCTATAATGGACACATGAACGAGCTGGCCGACCTTGCGCAGGAGCTCAGTGTGCACGAGCGGACGTTGCGCCGGGGCCTGAACGAGGGTCTGCTGCACGGCGAGCGCCCGACGCGTCGGTCGGTCGAGCTGGCGCGGGGAGAACGCGCCTATCTCCGAGCCCATTGGGAGCTGCTCCGCTCCCTGCGCACAATGTTGCGTACCGAACCCAACGTCCGGCTCGCGGTCCTGATCGGCTCGGCTGCGCGCGGTGGGCTGCGCGCCGACTCCGACATCGATCTGCTGCTGGCCCTCGCCGACGCCGAACGTCGCCGTGTGGACGCCCTCCGTGTGCGCTTGGAGTCCGCGGCGGGACGGCCGGTGGATCTCGTCTCCATCGAGTCGGCCGCCGCGCGGCCGTTGCTGCTCCATGATGCCCTGAACGAGGGCAGGGTGCTCGTCGATCGCGACGCAAGATGGCCAATCCTGATCGCTGGCAGGCCTTGCGTGGCCGCGCAGGCGGCGCAGGCATCCCGGGAGGTCCGCAAGGAGATGCATGCGCTGCTCGCTGAGCTGTCCGAGGGCTCGTGAGCGACGCGCCGGTCCCGGCGCGTCAGCGCAAGGTGATGTCTCGCCTCCAGGAGATCCGGCGTGATCGCCGGGCGCTGCGCAACGCGCTCGATCACTTCGCTGACGCCGGCGCGTTCGTTGCGGCCTGGGGCAGCGAGGATCCCGACACCATCAATCTTCGCGACCAGGTCGAACGGCCCTACGAACGCATTGTCAACGACCTGCAGGAGCTGATCGACCTCTGCGAGGCTGAGGACGCCGACCGCGGAGTGCCCGAGCCGGAGGGCTCGGGTCCTGATCAGCCCGGTCGGTGGCGCCGGGCGGCCTTGCGCGGGCATCTCAATCACGCGCAGAGCGCCCGGTGGCAGGCGATCGCACTCGGTCGCCAGCGCCTGGCCCACCACTACGTCGATCTGGCCGAGCATCAGGCGACCGACATCTACGAGCGCGCTAACGAGCTGCTGTCCGAGCTCCCGGGTGCGGTCCGCGGGCTCGGCGGCTGGATCGAGGGGCTCTGGCCGGCCGACGACGATGCCTGACCCGATGCCCCCGGACGCCGAGTCGTACTTCTCGGCGACGGACAAGTCGCTCACCCTGACCGCGGTGCTCACTCCCGACGAGAACGGCTAGACGCGCGTCACCCGCCGGCCGGCCCGCGGCGCTGAGTACCCACCTGCCGTCTGCTCTCTCTGCGCTGACGGCGCGGACTACCTACCCTGCCCGCGTGACCGAGCACAGGAACCTCGCCGCCCAAGCCAGGCTGTGGGCGCAGAAGTGGCGCTGGTACGAGCGCAGCTCGCTGCCGTGGAACCGCGCGCGCATCCACTGGCACTTCCTGCGTCGCGAAGCCTTCGTGCGGTGGCCGGTGCACGGCAACGTGCTGGAGGCGCTGGACGAGGGCCGCCTGGAGGTGGGCGCGCACACGCTCCTGGAGCCCGGGGTGTGGATCACCGCTCCCGCGCTGGCCCGCGTGCGCATCGGCGCGGGATGCTTCCTCAACCTCGGCGTGATGCTCGCCGCGGTCGAGCTGGTGGAGATCGGCGACCACTGCATGCTGGCCAACGGCTGCTTCGTCACCGACGGCAACCACCGCTTCGACGACCCCGGCCGGCCCGTCACGTGGCAGGGCTTCACCAGCAAGGGGCCGACGCGGATCGGCGACAACGTGTGGTGCGGGGCCAACGTGGTGGTCACCAGCGGCGTCACCATCGGCGAGCGCTGCGTGATCGGCGCCAACAGCGTCGTGACCCAGGACCTGCCGCCGCGCTCCATCGCCGCCGGCTCCCCCGCGAAGGTGCTGAAGACGATCGCCTACGGGGAGACGGGTGACAGGGTTTCGCCTGCGGTCGTCGCAAGCTCCGACCTCCGGCGACGTTAGCTGCGGGTCGTCGCAAGCTCCGACCTCCGGCGACGTTAGCTGCTGGTCGTCGCAAGCTCCGACCTCCGGCGACGTTAGCTGCGCTTGATCGTGATCCCCTCGAGCACATTGGCCACCGTCTCGGTGGCGTCGATGGCCTCCTCCAGGCGCTCGAAGACGTCCTTCCAGCGGATGATGACCATGGGGTCGATGCCGCCCTCGAACAATGAGGCGATGGCCTCGCGCCCCTCGCGGTCGCCCTCGTTCTCCAGGCGGTGCAGCTCCATGAGCAGCGCCGACAGCTCGTCGCCACGTCGCAGCCCGGCCAGTGCGCGGGCCACCGCGTCGCAGGCGCGCACGAGGATGTCGGCCTGGCGCAGGGACTGCTCCATGGGCGCCTCGACCTTGTAGAGCACGAGGTAGTCGGCGGTCTCCTCGGTGAGGTCGACGACGTCGTCCAGGGTGGAGGCCAGCTCGAGCACGTCCTCGCGCTCCAGCGGCGCCGCCACCCCCTGGTTGAGGCGCCGCAGGATCGCGTGGGTGATGCGGTCGCCCTCGTGCTCGCAGTCGCGCACCTCGCGGGCGTGGTCGGCGTGCTCGGGGATCTCGTCGAGCATCCGCGCGAGGAGGCGGGCGGCCCGGGCGTTGTTGGCCGCCGCCTCCTCGAAGAGCTCGAAGAACTCGCGATCCCTCGCGGCGAAGACCTGCGAGAGGCGTGCCATCCCGCCCGACTCTACCCAGCCGCCTGGGCCGTGTGCTAAGCGCCGGCCGCGAGAGCTTCACGCAGCCCCGCGAGCTCCCCGGGCGCGATCGAGTAGCCGTGCTCGGGCGCCGGGTAGCGGCGGGCCCGTACGTCGGCGGCGTACTCGCCGACGCCGGCGGCCATCTCGTCCAGCAGGCTGGCGTAGCGCTTGACGAAGCGCGCGCCCATGCCCTCCCGGATGCCCAGCAGATCGTGGAAGACGAGCACCTGGCCGTCGGTGGCCGGGCCGGCGCCGATGCCGATGACCGGGATGGCCATCGAGGGCATGACCGCCTCGGCCACCGCGCTGGGGATGGCCTCGAACACGACGGCGAAGCAGCCTGCCTCCTGGAGGGCGTGCGCACCGCGAGCCACCTCGGCGGCCTGATCGGCGCTGCGCCCCTGGGCGCGGTAGCCGCCCAGCGCTGTCGCGGTCTGCGGCGTGAGGCCCACGTGGCCCATGACCGGGATGCCCGCTGCCACGATCGCGCGGGCGCGCTGCACGCTGGTGCCGCCACCCTCGAGCTTGACGGCGTCGCAGCCGGCCTCCTTGACGAAGCGCTGCGCGGTGCGCACGGCCTCCTCGTCGGAGGCCTCGTAGGAGCCGAAGGGCAGGTCGCCGACCAGGAACGGGGTGCGCAGGCCGCGGCGCACGGCGGCGCTGAGCATGAGCATCTCGTCCACGCCGACTGGGACGGTGGAGGGATGGCCAAGCACGGTCATGGCCCCGCTGTCGCCGACCAGCACGAGGTCGACGCCGGCGCGCTGCACGGCCAGGGCGCTGGGGTAGTCGTAAGCGGTCACCATGACGATCGGCTCGCCGAGCGCCTTCTTCTCGGCCAGGCGCGGCAGGGTTATGGGCAGACGCGAGGCGTCGTCGGGGACCGGCATGTGCGAGGGATGGGCGGACATCAGCGGCTCCTATGCCCGAGCAGGACGTCGACGGAGCTGTCGACCTCGAGGATGGCGTTGGTCTGGGTCTCCACGTGGACGACGCGGGGCTCGTAGTGCTCCAGGTCGGCCTTGTCGTACTGGCCGTAGGAGATGAGGATGATCGTGTCGCCGCGGTGCACCAGGCGGGCGGCGGCGCCGTTGACCTTCATGTCCCCCGAGCCGCGCTCGCCCGCGATGGTGTAGGTCTCGAAGCGGACGCCGTTGTCCACGTCGACGATCGCGACCTGCTCGTGGGGCAGGATGTCGGCCGCCTCCAGGAGCTCGGGGTCGACGGTGATCGACCCCACGTAGTGCAGGTCACAGCCGGTCACCGTCGCGCGGTGGATCTTGCTCTTGAGCATCGTTCGCTGCATGTCAGTGGTTCCTCCGGTGGGTCGCGTGCGGTGCGGGGCCTGCCCTGGGGATCACGGGTTCCTCCCGTTGAGCGTGAGGGTCCGGTTGTCGGTAAGGCGCACCCCGCCGACCGTGGCCGCGACGACGGCGAGAACCTCGCCGTCCAGGGCCGCCACGGGAGCAAAGGTGATGGGGTCCACGAGCTCGAGGTACTCGGGCTCGACGTCGAGGCCGGCCATGGCCACGCGTCCCGCGGCGACGACGGCGGCGGGCTCGCGCTCGCCGACGTCGACCGCCGCCTGGGCCGCGGTCAGGGCCGCGTGCAGCGCCGGCGCGCGTGGACGGTCGCCGGGCGCGAGGCGCACGTTGCGGCTGGACAGCGCCAGCCCGTCGGGCTCGCGCACGGTGGGCACCGTCTCGATGCGCACGGGGATCGCCAGGTCGGCCACCAGGCGGCGGACCACCGCTACCTGCTGGGCGTCCTTGGCGCCGAAGAAGGCGACATCGGGGCCGGCGGCGTTGAGCAGCTTGGTCACCACGGTGGCGACGCCGTCGAAGTGCGCCGCGCCGCGGTGGGCGCCCTCCAGCGGCTCGGCGACGCCGCACACGCCGACCGTGGTGGCGAACCCGGCCGGATAGAGCTCCTGCGCTGCGGGCGCGAAGAGGAGGTCGGTCCCGGCGTCCGCCGCGAGCTCCGCGTCGCGGGCCTCGTCGCGGGGGTAGGCGGCCAGGTCGGCAGCGTCGTCGAACTGGCGCGGGTTGACGAACAGGGAGACGACGACGACGTCGCAGGCGGCCCGGGCGGCGGCGATCAGGCAGAGGTGGCCCTCGTGCAGGGCGCCCATGGTGGGGACCAGGCCGATGGTGCGCCCGGAGCGGCGAGCGGGGAGGAGGGCGCAGCGCAGCGCCGCGATCGTGCGGACCGTGCGCATGCCCAGGTGCGCCTCGACACCGCCCCCGCGCAGGGCGGCGCTGAGTGCGGTGCCGAGCCGGCCACGGCCGACGACGGCGCAGTGCGTGGCGCTTGTGGACATCTCGATGTTCGGTCCAGCTCCCCGAGGGGATGCCGGTCGCGATCCTGATGGTGTGGGCTCTTCGCTTCTCGCGGTCCGTCCCACGGTGGGTGTCGGCCGCATCTAGAAGCTTAGTACCCCGGGCCCACGACTACCATCCGGCCGTGTGACCGACGCCACGCAGCGCCGCGAGGAGCTCAAGGCCGTCTGGGAGCAGGCCAGCCGGTGCACCAGGTGCCCGCAGCTCGCCGCGGCCCGCCAGACCGTCGTCTTCGGCTCGGGCAACGCCGACGCCGACCTCATGTTCGTCGGCGAGGCCCCGGGCCGCAGCGAGGACGAGCAGGGCCACCCGTTCGTGGGCCGCGCCGGCAAGCTGCTCGAGCAGCTCCTGGGCGAGGTCGGGCTCCAGCGCGAGGACGTGTTCATCAACAACACGCTCAATTGCCGACCTCCCGACAACCGCGATCCCCATCCCGTCGAGATCGAGAACTGCCAGGACTACCTGCTGCGCAAGATCGAGCTGGTGGAGCCCCGGGTCGTCTGTACGTTGGGCAACTTCGCCACCAAGCTGCTGCGCGGCGACAACGCGGGAATCACGAAGGTGCGCGGCCAGGCCGAGATCCGGGTGATCGGCCGGCGCGCCGTCCGCCTGCTGCCCATCCTCCATCCGGCCGCCGCGCTCTACACCCCCGCGAACCTCGAGAAGCTGCGCGAGGACATGGCCCAGCTCCCCGAGCTCCTGGGCCTGCCGCTGCCCGACCAGCCCGCGGCCCGGGAGCCACCCCGCGAGCCCACCAACGCCGACGACCCACTTCGCGCCGTCCCCGAGTCCGAGGCTGCGGGTGGCGACGAGCCGCCGCCCCGCGGCGACGACCAGCTCGGGTTGTTCTAGAAGCGCCCGGCGCAGGCGGCGGACTCGGTGCGACGCTGGCGACGTTCGCCGCGGGCCGCGCGGCGCTGGAGGCGCTCGCCGGCGAGCATCACAGGGAGACGCTGTCGTGAGCGTAAGCGGCCCGCCGGTCCGTCCCGGTCACACCCGCGCCCCGCGCAGCGCGGGGAGAACCTCCTCGCCGTAGGTGCGGATGGAGCCCAGTGGGTCGGCGGCGCCGATGAGCTGCAGGCAGACCACGTCGGCGCCCAGGTCGGCGATCTGGCGGATGCGCGCCACGTGCTCGTCGGCGTCGGAGGACACGATGAAGCCCTCCTTGGCGAACTGCTCGTCGGTTAGCCGCTCGTCGGCCATGCGCACCATCTGGGCCGGATCGCTGATGTCGTCGCGGTAGACCTCGGGCATCTGGGTCGGCTTCCAATGGCGTGCGCCGCGCAGCGCCTCGTCGTCCGACGCCGCCCACGCGAACCCGCTCTGGAGGATGATCGGCCCGGGCTCGCGCCCGTTGTCGTCGCATTCGGAGCGGTAGGCGTCGATGATGGCCGGGGCCTGCTCGGGGTCGCCCAGGGTCCACAGCCCGTCGCCGTAGCGCCCGGCGATGGCCGCGGCCTGCGGGCCGAAGGCCGAGACGTAGAGCTTCGGGCGGCTGCGCGCCCGCGTGTAGAGCTTGGCCTCCTTTAGGGCGAACCAGCCGCCGTCCATGCTCACCGTCTCGCCGTCCCACAGGCGCGTGATGGCCTCCAGGCCCTGCTCGAAGCGCTGGAGCATCTCCGTGGGAGCCGGCCAGTCCAGGCCCAGCGGCGTCTCGTTGAGAGACTCTCCCGAGCCCACGCCGAGGAACACCCGCCCGGGGTAAAGCTCCTCCAGCGACATGAACATCTGTGCGATGACGCCCGGGTGGTAGTGGTGGATGACCGGCGTGACACCCGTCCCGATGGGCTTGGTGGTCACCTGGCCGACTGCGCCGAGGAACGCCCACGCGCTCGTCGCCTGCCCCTCGGGCCACCAGGGCGCGAAGTGGTCGGAGGCCCCGATCCCGTCGAAGCCCGCACGATCGGCCGCCTTGGCCTGCTCGATCATCTCGCTGGGCGGGAACTCCTCGGTGGAGGCGGCGAACCAGAACTTCGTCGCGTCGGTCTGGCTGTCGTCGGGCATCTCGGCGCTCCTCGTCGCGGTCTCCCTGGTCCCTACCCGGGCAGCCGCCCCGTGAACTGGACGGACGTGGGACGCGCGCCCGCTGCGGGTCACCCTCCGGCCCGAAACGGCGATACTCGGTCATGAGCCCCCTTTCGCGTGCCGCCCTGCGCTGCCTTGGGCTCCTGTTCCTGTTCCTCCTCGTACCTTCCGCGGCTGCCGCGCGGCCGGTCGAGCGCATCCCGGGCCAGTACATCGTCGTCTTCGAGCGCTCGGTGGACGACGCCGGCGCGGCCACGCAGCGACGCGAGGCAGCGCAGGGCTTTCGCGCGCGGAACCGCTACTCGCGTGCGCTCAAGGGCTTCTCGGCCCGGCTGAGCGACCGCCAGGTCGGGCGCCTGCGCGCTGATCCCGCCGTGGCCTCCGTGGTCCCCGATCGCGTCGTCCGAGTGGCCCGGGACGTGCCGTTGCGCTCGGGCGAGAGCACGCCTCCCACGGGCGTGCGGCGCATCGGCGCGGCCAGCGCGACCACCGCGCGGGAGGCCAGCGCGGCGAAGGTCGCAGTGCTCGACACGGGCATCGATCTCGATCACCCCGACCTGCGCGTGACCGCCGGGACCAACTGCCTGACCCCGGGCGCCTCGCCCGACGACGACGAGGGCCACGGCACGCACGTCGCGGGCACGATCGGCGCCGAGAACGACGCGGCCGGTGTCGTCGGGGTGGCTCCCGGCACGCCGCTGGCCCCGGTCAAGGTGCTGGGGGCGGACGGCTCGGGCAGCGACTCGAGCCTCGTCTGCGGGATCGAATGGGCGCTGGCCAACGGCGTCGACGTGGTGAACATGAGCCTGGGTGGGCTGGGGGCGGCCGTGCGGTCGTGCGCGGTGACCAACGATCCGCTGCACCGGGCGGTCTGCCGCGCGGAGGCGCAGGGCGTGACCATCGTCGCCGCGGCGGGCAACGACGGCTGGGACTTTGACCACGCCGACCAGCCCGACCTCCCCGCGGCCTACCCGCAGGTGCTGACCGTCACGGCCATGTCCGACAGCGACGGCCGGGCCGGTGCGGCCGGCGGCGCCTCGCTCTGCAACGCGAACGACGCCGACGACGCCGCCGCGGGCTACTCGAACTTCGCGCTGACCACCGCGGGCGCGGCGCACACGATGGCGGCCCCCGGGACGTGCATCCGCTCGACCGTGCCCGGCGGCGGCTACGGTCACAGCTCGGGGACCAGCATGGCCGCGCCGCACGTCGCCGGGCTGGTGGCGCTGTGCCTGTCGGAGGGCGGCCGGGCCGGGCCGTGCGCGGGGCTCGAGCCCGCCGAGATCGTCCAGCGCGTGCGTGACGAGGCCGCCGGGCGCGCCGCGGCCGACGGCGGGTACGGCTTCGCCGGCGACCCCACGCGCCCGCTCTCGGATCGGTTCTACGGGCACCTCGCGTGGGTCGCGCCCCAGGGCCTCACCCCGCCGACGGTGGCGCAGCCGGCTCCGGCTCCCGCTCCCGCTCCGGCCCCAGCTCCCGCTCCGGCTCCGGCTCCCGCTCCGGCCCGGGCCCCGGCTCCCGCGCCGGTCCCGGCCCCGGCTCCCGCCCCGGTCCCGGCCCCCGGGCCGGCCCTCCAGCCCGCCAAGCTCGAGGTCGCCCGCTCAGGGGTGCTGCGCGACCGCGGCGTTCTCGACGTACTGGCCCCCATCACCAAGCGGGCGTCCGGAGCGGTGGAGGTCGACTTCCACGCGGCCGGTCGTCATACGCGCTTCGCCGCCCGGGTCGATCCCCAGCAGGGCCACGTGCGCTTCCGCGAGGGCCTTCCCCGCGAGCAGGTCCGTTCGGGTACGGGCATCATCACGCTGGCCTACCCGGGCAACGGTCGCACCCGCGGTCAGGAGGTGCGCCTGCGCGCGGCCTCGGGCCGTGCGGGCCTCGACGTGGACCGGCCGACGGTGCGCGACGGCCGGGTGAGGGCCGGCGGCACGATCTCCGGCCGGGCGCGCGGGGTCGTACGGGTTCAGCTCAGCTGGGCCACCGGCGGCCAGGACCGCTCGCTCGAGCTGGACGCGAGGATCCGCGCCGGCCGCTGGACCCTCGACGAGGCCCTGCCCGACGCCGCTGCGCAGGACATCGCCCGCCGCGACGGGACCGTGCACTCCTACACCCTGTTCACCGGCTACCTCCCCGCGCGCATGCGCGGCGAGATGCGGTCCTACGAGGTGTTGGGTGCTCCGTAGACCGGAGCGCGCTCAGCGCGGGCCCAGGCGCAGCGCGCAGGAGTTCATGCAGTAGCGCTGCCCCGTCGGCTTGGGTCCATCGTCGAAGACGTGGCCGAGGTGGCCCCCACAGCGCTTGCACACGACCTCGTTGCGGACCATGCCGAGGCTGCGGTCGGAGCGCACCTCCACGGCGTCCCGCACCTTGGGCTCGTAGAAGCTGGGCCAGCCCGTTCCCGAGTCGAACTTCGTGTCGGAGTCGAAGAGCTCGGCCCCGCAGCCGGCGCAGCGGTAGACCCCGTCGTCCTTGGTGACGGCGTACTCGCCGGTGAACGGTGCCTCGGTGCCACCCTTGCGCAGCACGTCGTACTGGTCCGGCGTCAGCTCGCGCTTCCATTCCTCTTCGGTCTTGTGCGCATCCGTATGGGTGGTGTCCATGGTTCCAGCCTAGCCAGGCCTTATGGTGCCGTCCGTGTCGCGCGTCCACACCCGCGTTGTGCCCCTGCTCGCCGCGCTGGCGTTGAGCGCCGCCCTGCCCGCGGGGGCGGTGGCGCAGACCGGCGTCCCGCAACTGCCGGGGCTGAGCGAGGAGCCGCCGCCGTGGGAGGACGAGGAGGCCCCGGGGGGGTCAGAGGAGTCCGGGGGCGAGGAGCCCGGTGGCAACGGCGAGTCCGGCGAGGACGAGCCCTCCGGCGAGGATGGCGGTACCGAGCCCTCCGGCGGCGAGGACGATCCCTCCGGGTCCACCGACGGTATCGAGCCCGGGTCCTACGAGCTGCCGCGCACGGGGAGCGAGCCGCTGCTCCTCGGCCTCTCCGGCGCCGCGCTGGCGCTCCTCGGCACGGGCCTGCGCCTGCGCACGCTCGATGCCGACCTCTTCTGAGAGCGCCTGCGCGGCGGAGACGGAGGCGCTGGCCGCCGACCTGGCCGCCACGCTGCGCCCCGGCGACGTGGTGCTCGTCGCGGGGGAGCTGGGCGCCGGCAAGACCACGTTCGTGCGCGGCGCGGCCCGCGCCCTGGGCGTCGTCGACCCCGTCACGAGCCCGACCTTCACGCTCGCTCAGCGCTACGCGGGCGCGGTGCCCGTGGCCCACCTCGACCTCTACCGGCTCGTGGACCTGGACGAGGAGGACCGCGCCAGCGTCGAGGCCGAGCTGGCGCCGGACGCCATCGCCTTCGTCGAGTGGCCAGCCGTCGGCGCGCCCGCCTGGGAGGGCCGCGTGACCGCGCGTGTGACCCTCGAGCACGGGGGCGGCGACCGCCGGCGCGTGCGCGTCGAGCGCCCGTGACCACGATCCTCGGCTTCGACTGCTCGACGCCGGCCACGGCGGTGGCCCTCGTCCGCGACGGCGAGGAGCCCCTGCGAGCCCGTCACGTCCCCGAGCCGGGCGACCGCCCCGGCCACGCCACCCAGCTCCTGCCGCTGTGCAACGCGCTCCTCGAGCGGGCCGGCCTGCGCTTCGCCGACCTCGACCGGGTCGCTGTCGGCCTGGGCCCGGGCACCTTCACCGGCCTGCGCATCGCCATCGCCACCGGCCACGGGCTGGCCCACGCCAGCGGAACGGGGCTTGTCGGCGTGCCGACGCTCGAGGCGCTCGCCGCCGGCGCTGACGGCGCCGCGGTCCTGGCCGTCCTCGACGCGCGGCGTGGGGAGGCCTTCGCCGCAGAGTACTCGGACGGCGTGCCGACCGTCCCGGCCACCGCCCTCCCGCCGCAAGCCCTCGAGATTCGCGCGCGCGACGCCGTCACCCGCCACCCGAGCACCCTGGCCGTGGGCGACGGCGCGGTAGCCTTCCGCGCCGTGCTCGAGCGTGCGGGCTGCACCGTCCCGCCCGACGACGCGGAGATCCACCGCGTCGATGTCGCGGTGCTGTGCGCCCTGGCCCGCGACCGTCCCGCCGGCCCGCCCGAGGCCGTCCTGCCCTTCTACGTGCGCGCGCCCGACGCGCAGCCAGCACGGTCCTCGCGCCGATGACCCCGTCATTGAAGATCCGCCGCCTGACCTACGCCGACCTGCCCCAGGTCATCGCCATCGAGCGTCGCGCGTTCCCCACGCCGTGGTCGCTGGCCATGTTCGTCCTTGAGCTGTCCAAGGCCGGCGGCGTCTGCCTGGCCGCGACCCGCGACGGAGAGCTGGTCGGCTACCTGGTCTGCTCGCGCTACGACACCGTCTGGCACGTGATGAACGTCTCGGTCGAGCCCCGGCAGCGGCGTATGGGCGTCGCCACGACCCTGCTCCTGGAGCTCCTGGAGCGGATCGACGGCCCCGACGCCCGCCTCACCCTGGAGGTGCGCTGCTCAAACACGCTGGCCATCGCGCTGTACGAGCGCTTCGGCTTCCGCTCGGCAGGCGTGCGCCGGCGCTACTACCAGGACAACGGGGAGGACGCCCTGATCATGTGGCGCACCCCCGCGACGCTGGCCGGACGCCTCGATGACGTGCCCGACGCGTCGCCGGCGTGATCCTCGCCCTGGAGACCAGCTGCGACGACACCTGCGCCGCGGTGCTCACGCCCGACGGCGAGGTGCGCAGCAACGTGATCTCGTCGCAGGGGATCCACGACCGCTACGGCGGCGTGGTGCCCGAGGTGGCCTCGCGCCACCACCTCGAGCTGATCGACGCGGCGGTGGACGACGCCCTCGCACGGGCGGACACCACGCTGGACGACGTGACGCTGGTCGCCGTCACCCGCGGCCCCGGCCTGGTCGGCGCGCTGCTGGTGGGCCTCAGCCACGCCAAGGGCCTGGCCGCCGCCCGCGAGCTGCCCCTCGCGCCCGTCGACCACCTCCACGGGCACGTCGCGGCCGGCGCGCTGGCCGACGACGCGCCCGAGCCGCCGTTCCTGTGCCTGATCGCCAGCGGCGGGCACACGCTGCTGGTCCGTGTGGACAGCGCACGCGAGGTGAGCGTGCTCGGACGCACGCTGGACGACGCCGCGGGGGAGGCCTTCGACAAGGGCGCGCGCACGCTGGGCCTGCCCTATCCCGGCGGCCCCGCGTTGGAGCGCCTGGCCCGCGAGGGCGACCCGGGCGCGTTCGCCTTCCCGATCGCCGAGCGCGTCGGCGCCCTGGACTTCTCGTTCGCCGGGTTGAAGACGTCCCTGCTCTACAAGGTGCGCGACCTCGGTGAGGACGCTGCCCGCGAGCGCGCCACTGACCTGGCCGCCTCCTACCAGCACGCGATCGTCGAGGCGCTGGCGCGGCGCTGCGAGCGGGCGCTGGCGCAGACCGGGCTGCGGGCGCTGACCCTGGGCGGTGGCGTGGCGGCCAACGGTCCGTTACGCGCGCGGGTCGAGAGCCTGGACGCCCACGTCGCGATCCCCGCCCGCGAGCTGTGCACCGACAACGCCGCCATGATCGGCGCCGCGGCCCGCGCCGTCGACCCGCTGGCGTTCCCCTCCTACCTCGGTCTCGACGCCTATCCGAGCGGGGGGTCGCACTGGCCGCCCGCCTGACCCTCTACGGCCGCCCGGGTTGCCACCTGTGCGACGACGCGCGCGTGGTGCTGGAGCGGGTGGGCGAGCCCTTCGACGAGGTGGACATCACCACCGACGACGCACGGCACGCCCGCTACCTGGAGCGCATCCCCGTGATCGTCCTCGACGGCGAGGAGCTCTACGACTTCTTCGTCGACGAGCCCGACCTGCGCGCGCGGCTGGATGGGTGAGGACCGGCCACGGTCCGGGCGGCGCGCCGCCGCCCGGACCGCGGCGCCGGTCACGCGCCCGCCCGGTCCACCTTGCGGTGATAGCGCTCGCCGGCCTTGCCGCCCAGCATGGCCGCGACGATGGTGGCCACGACGATGACCGCGAGGACGATCAGGCCGCCCACCGTCAGCGAGCCGGTGGGAATCGGCACCGTGGGCACGTCGATCTGGGCGAGCAGGTTGTACTGCGAGCCCAGCACGATCCCCACCACCACGAGCACCCCGCTGACCACGAGTCCGAACAACCAGACCCCGAGGCCCTGGCGAGCTCCGTCGAAGCGCGACATCCGGCCGGCGACGTAGCCGCCGCCGAAGTAGGCCAGCGCGAGGACCAGGACCAGCGCCGCACCGCCCACGATCCCCACGGTTGGGGCCGACTGGCCGACCGTCTGCTCGACGGCGTCCGGGGCGAGGTCGATCGAGAAGCCCACCGCGCTGGCGACGGCCCCGAGCAGCGCCACCAGCAGGGCCGCCAGCGCGATGGCCACCAGCCAGCCGAAGAACGCGGCGCCGACGTTGAAGCCGCCGTACTCGTCGCGCTGGCGCGAGCGGGTCTCGGCGAGCTCCTCGCGCCCCCGGTAGTGGCGCTCGAGCGACCGCTCCGTGTCGGGTGTCAGCTCCCGATCGGCCGGCACCGACGGCGCCGAGCGCGCGTGGGCGCCCAGCACGGGCACGGTGATCGCCTTCTCGGTCATCGCCGCGTCGCCCAGCGGGACGAAGTGGCGGCTGCGTCCCTTCTTGACGATGCCCCACGTCGGGGCACCGCCCGCGTGGGACAGGTAGACGTGCTCGAGCCTGCCCAGCTTGTCCCCGTCCTGGCCGACCACCTTCTGGCCGGTCCAGGCCGAGGGGTCCTGGGCGCCGTCTCGCTGCTTGCTTGCCATGGCGTTGTCCTCCGTCCTCGTGGTGGCGGGGCTAGGTCGCCCGGTAGGAGCCGGTGCCGCCGTGGCGTCCGCCCTCGTCGGACGAGCGCCCACCGCCCTCGACCTCTCGCTGCGCACGATCCTTGCCCCGCTGTGCCTGCCCCTGGCCGCGGTCGCGTGCGAGCCGGGCGTCGGCCTTGACCTGGTCCTTCTGCTCCTGTCCCTTGCGGTAGGCGTCCTCCAGCATCCGCTCGGCCACGGGCCGGCCGCCCAGGCCGAAGGCCAGCGCGAGCCCGAGGGCCATCGCGCCCATCGTGGCGGCGAAGGCGATCTGGACGATGTCCGGCGCGATGCGCAGCTGGGAGAGGATCATGAAGACCGCGATCACCATCACCAGTGCCGGCACGACGGTGCCGATGATCTTGCCCGTCGGGGTGTCGCCCATCAGCTTGGCCGCGCCTCCGCCGGCTGCGCCCGCGACGACCGCCGCGATCACGAAGATCGCGATCGCCGCGATGACGTTGGGCAGGTAGGCGAGCACCTGGTTCATGAAGTCGGTCAGCGCCGGGATCTGCAGCGCCCCGATCGCCGAGAACAGGAAGAAGATGAAGACGAGGTAGAAGACGGCGCGCGAGATCCCGTTTGCGGGGCTCGCATCGGGCATGACGCGATCGACGTATCGACGTGCATCCGACTCGTTGAGCTTGCTGTCGACGCCGAGCTTCTCGAGGCCCTTGCGGACGATCGCCTTGACGATCTTGGCCACGAAGAAGCCGATGATCAGGATGATCAGGAAGGCGATGAGCTGAGGCACGAAGCCGAAGAAGGCGTCGAGGCCTGTCTGCGCGCTGTCGCCGATGCTTATCTGAGCCAGGGGCATGATGCTCCTCGTTGTGTCGATGGCATGAGCCCCTAGGACGGGGACCGGGCCCCGTGGGTTACAGGTACCTCGAGCGACCGCCCCGTGTAACCCGCACGCGGCTTCGTCCGTCGTAGTGGGTGATGACGACCACCCCAGGTAAGGTGCTGACCGCCGTGGACCCCGACACCACGCTTGTCAAAGCCGCACGGCACGGAAGCCTCGAGGCCTTCGAGGTGCTCGCACAGCGTCACGGGGACACGAGCCTGCGCGTGGCCACGCGCATCGTCGGGCCCGACGATGCGCAGGACGTCTGCCAGGAGGCCCTCCTGCGGGCGTTCCACAGGCTGCCGCGGCTCAAGGAGGGCGGGAGCTTCCGCGCGTGGCTGTTGCAGATCACCCACAACAGCGCGCTCGACGCCCTCGAGCGTCGGCGCAGCGAGGCGGTCGACCCCGCGACGTTCGAGGAGGAGCACGACGAAGGTCGCCGCGGCCCCGCGGCCAGGCTCGAGAGCGCGGAGCGGCGCGAGCGCCTGGAGATGAAGCTCGGGGGTCTGCCCTCGGCACATCGGGCGGTCCTCGTGCTTCGCGACGTGGAAGGCCTCAGCTACGAGGAGATCGCCCAGATCACGCAGACCCCGCTGGGCAGCGTCAAGGGCCGCCTGTACCGCGCGCGCCAGGAGCTCATCGACCTGCTGCGCCGCAACACCTACGACTGGGAGCTGCCGGGGTGAGCACCGGCGAGCACGACAACGAGGAGCTGAGCCCGGCCGAGCGCGAGCTGGTGTCCCATCTCGCGGTGATGGCGGTCGAGCCCCGCCGCTTCGACCGCGCCCTGAGCAGACGCGTCGTCGGCGCCGCACGCTGGCAGCGCGCGGTGCGCGCGCCGTTGCGACTAGCCGGCGTCTTCGTCTCGGCCTTGCGGGACGCGATCGGTCCGCTCCTGGGCCGGCGGTCGGCCGGAGGCCGGCGTTGACCCCGGTGCTCGCCTCGATCCTCGACGAGGCCGGCAGCGCGCTGGGTGGCTTCCTGCCGCGGCTGGGCGGCGCGCTGGTCCTCATCGCGGTCGGGGTGCTCGCCGCGAGCCTGCTCGGCCGCCTGACCACCCGCCTGCTGCGCGCGGCACGCCTCGACGAGCTGGCCGAGCGGTGGGGCGTGCACGACACGCTCGAGCGAGCGGGCCTCCCCCGCTCGCTCGCCGCGATCACCGGTCGCGCCATCCGGATCGGCCTCGTCGTCGTGGTGGTCTTCGCCGCGCTCTCGCTGCTGGGCCTGCAGTTCCTCAGCGACGCCCTCAACCAGGCGATCCTGTTCCTTCCGCGCATCCTCGCCGCCGGCGCGCTGCTGCTCGCGGGCATCGTGCTGGGGGGCCTCCTGCGAGCTCGGATCGACCGGCTGGCTCGCGAGATGGACCTGCGGGTGCCGCTGGGCCGCGCGGCCCAGATCCTCGTCATCGTCGTGTTCGCGCTCACCGCGGCCGCGCAGGTCGCGCTGACGACGGCCATCCTCCTCCTGCTGCTCGCGATCGTGGTCACGGGTGCGATCGCCGTCCCGGCGCTCGCCTTCGGTCTCGGCGGTCGCGAGATCGCGCGGGCGCTCAGCTCCGGCTACTACGTGCGCGGCATCTTCGAGGTCGGTCAGACGATCACCGTGGAGGGCCAGCGAGGGCGGATCAGGGCGATCGAGACGACCACCACGGTGCTGGACACCGAGGATGGCGTGAGCCTGCACGTCCCCAACCACGTGCTTCTCGAGTCGATCGTCACGCGACACGAGCCGGTTGGGGACGCCGCCGGGCAGGACGCCTGAGGGAGCTTCGTCGCAGGGGAGGGCTAGCCTTGGCCGCCCGCCGATGACCCTCCGCGACGCCCCAGCGAGCCCTGACGACGTCCCGCGCCCCGATGGCGCGGAGCGCCTCTCGCTCGGCGTCGCCGCGCGGCTGTCGCGCTACCTGCAGGTTCTGCGCCAGGCCCAGAAGGAGGGCAAGGCCACCGTGTCCTCCCAGGAGCTGTCGGCCTGGACGCACGTCAACCCCACCCAGATCCGCCGCGACCTGTCGGGCTTCGGCAAGTTCGGCAAGCGCGGGGTCGGCTACAACGTCGACTCCCTGGTCGCGCAGGTCAGCACGATCCTGCGCACCACCGACCAGCACAACATCGCGCTGTTCGGCGCCGGCCACCTCGGCCAGGCCATCGCCTCCAGCGACATCTTCGCCGACCACGGCTTCCGCGTCGTGGCCATCTTCGACAACGACCCGGCCAAGGTGGGCCGTCCGGTGGGCACCCAGACCGTGCGCCACGTGGACGAGCTCCAGGGGGTGGTGACAGACCAGGACATCGTGGTCGGGGTGCTCGCCGTACCCAGCGCGGCGGCACAGCCGCTGGCCGAGGACCTGGTGGCCGCGGGCGTGCGGATCATCTTCAACTACTCCGACGCGCTCCTGCAGGTGCCGCCCGAGGTGACCGTGCACACCTCGAGCCCGGCGGTCGACCTCCTCTACGCGCTGTACTTCTACCTGGCATGAGGGCGCAGCCCGGCCACGAGAGGCAGGATGCCACGGGCGCTCCCTTCACCGAGACAGCCCGAGCGACCTTCGCCCGGGCGGCCGACCTCACCGTCGGCCTGGAGGAGGAGCTGGCCATCCTCGACCCGGTCACGCTGGACCTCGTGCCTCGCTTCGAGGAGCTCGACGAGACGGCACGCAGCGAGGACCAGGTGCTGTCCGAGTCGATCTCCGGTGAGCTGATCTCCTCGGAGATCGAGATCCGCTCGGGCCGCGGGGAGGACCTCCACGACGCCCTCGCCCGCCAGCGTGACGTACGCCGACGTCTGTTCGCCGTGACCGGTGGGCGTGGGATGGAGCTGGGCGCCACCGGCACCCACGCCTTCGCCGACTACCGCGAGCAGCGCAACATCGACACGCCGCACTACCGCCGCGTGGTGGACGACCTGCAGTACGTCGCGCGGCGCAACAACACGTTCTCGCTGCACGTCCACGTCGGGGTGCGCGACATCGACCGCGCCGTGAAGGTCTCCGACCGGCTGCGCCCGCTGCTGCCGCTCCTGCTGGCCGTCAGCGCCAGCTCTCCCTTCCTGGACGGCGTCGACGCAGGCCTGCACTCGGCGCGCACCCAGTCGTTCACCAAGCAGTTCCCGCGCTGCGGCGTCCCCGACGCCTACGGGTCGTGGGAGGGCTATCGCGCCTACCTCGACCTGCTCGTCCACGCGGGCTCGATCGTCGAGCCGACGCAGGTGTGGTGGTCGGTCCGTCCACATCTGGCCTTCGGCACCGTCGAGGTGCGCATCTGCGACGCGCAGCCGACGGCGCGGGAGTCCGAGGCGCTGGCCGGCCTGATCGTGGCCTGCGTGGCCCAGTGCGCCCGCGACGTCGACGAGGACGTGCCCTTCATCGACCCGCCGCACCGCCTGGTCGAGGAGAACCTCTGGCGGGCGATCCGCTTCGGCCTGGACGGCGAGATGCTGGAGATCGGCGCCCCGGGTGACGCGGGCGCCGCCGGCGACCGCTACCCCGCTGCGGCCATCGTCGAGCGCCTGGCCGACTGGAGCGCGCCGGTGCGCGACGAGCTGCGCTGGGAGCCAGACTTCCCCCGTCGCAACTCCGCCCAGCGCCAGCGGGCGCTCATCGCCGACGGACTCGACCCCCGCGCCGTCTACGCTGCCACGGTGCGCGAGACCGCGCAGACCTACCCCCACCCCCAGGAGGTGAAGGCCGCGTGAGCAGCGAGCAGGGCAGGCCGCCGACCGAGGACGAGCTGAGCCAGGCCTACGAGGAGGAGATGAAGCGCATCAAGGTCGAGGATGTCCTCGTCCAGACCCTGGTGTCGCTGCTCAACCTGGGCGGGCGGCGTGCGGGCCTGGTGCCCGGCGCCGAGGAGGAACGCGACCCTCAGCAACTCGGCCAGGCCATCGAGGGCGCCCGGGCGCTGCTGCCGCTCGTCGAGGGCGCGCTGGGCGATGACGCCGGCCAGATCCGCCAGGCGCTCTCCCAGCTCCAGATGGCCTTCGCCCGTATGACGGGCGCCCCGGTGACCGAGGAGGAGACGAGGCGGCCCGAGCCGCAGGCCCCCTCGTCGCCGCAGCCCGGCGGCCAGCAGCCCGGCGGCCAGGGTCCGCCCCAGGGGCCGGGCGGCGGGCGCCTTTGGATACCCGGCCAGTAGGACGGGCTGTGGAACGAGTTTCGAAGGAGTTGCGGTTCGCGGACCCCGAGGCCATCGACCATTGGGAGCGGACAATCCGGATCCCGGCCGACGGGCGCTGATGGCTGGGCCGGCAGGCCGGTCCGCGTGTCGCCGGGTCCCGCGGCATAAGGCTCTAGACATCCGCAGTAACCGACGCCTTACGTCGGTTACACTGTCTGGGTGTTTGTAAACCGGACTGCCGAGCTCGACGTGCTCGAAGGCTGGTGGTTGTGGAGGGGCGCACGCATGGGCGTGCTCTGGGGGCGCCGTCGCGTCGGCAAGACGGCACTGCTCCAGCACTTCGTGCAGGGCAAGCGCGTGATCTTCCACACCGCCGCCGGGCGCCCGGCCGTCGACGAGTTGGCGATCCTGTCACGCGCCGCCGCGGCCGAGGTCGGAGCAACGGGAGCTCGCGACCTCGCAGCCCGGCCGTTCACCGACTGGGACGACCTGCTCGACGCGCTCGCCGACGGCGCTCGCGACGAGCCGCTTCTGCTCGTGCTCGACGAGTTTCCGGAGCTCGTCCGGGCGAGCCCGGACCTCCCAGGCACCCTGCGAGCGTTCTGGGACCGGGCACGGACGGCCTCCCAGCTGCGGGTGCTGCTCTGCGGCTCCGCCGTGCGCGTCATGCGCGCGATCCAGGACGAGCGCGCGCCGCTCTACGGGCGCATGGACCTGGCGCTGCTGCTGCACCCCTTCCGTCCCCACGAGGCGGCGGCGATGCTCCAGCGCCTCGAGCCCGCCGACCGCGCACTCGTGTGGGGCGTGGCCGGCGGCATGCCGCTCTACCTCGAGTGGTGGGACCAGGAGGCGCCCGTGGGCGACAACCTCATGCGGCTCGTCGGCACCCCGGGCGGTCGCCTGCTCGACGAGGGCGCGCTCGTGCTCGCCACCGAAGCGGGCGACGGCCAGCTCGACGCCCAGGTGCTCCGGGCGATCGCCGCCGGGAGGAGGCGCCACAACGAGATCGCCGACGCGGTCCGCGCGGAGCCCGCGCGGACGCTCGATCGGCTCATCGAGCTCCGCCTGGTCGAACGGATGGCGCCGGTCACCGAGGACCCCCGTCGCACCCGGCGCCGGCTGTACCGCCTCGCGGACAACCATCTCGCCTTCTGGCTCGGCCTCGTGGAGCCCTACAAGGCGGAGATCGAGCGCGGGCTGGGTGCGAGCGTCGTTCCCGTGATCGAGCGGTCGCTCGACGACCACATGGGCGAGCGCTGGGAGGAGGCCTTCCGCGACCACCTCCGACGCGTGGCGGCGGAGGGAGGGCTGGGGGAGGACGTCGTGGCCATCGGCCGCTACTGGGCCGATGCGCCGCCGGTGGAGATCGACGCCGTCGCGCTCGCAGGGCGCTCGCGCGAAGCCATCCTCGCCGGCGAGGCGAAGTGGGCGAGAACCGTCGACGGCGGCCGGCTGCGGCGCGAGCTCGAGCGCAAGACCGAGCGACTGCCCCGCCGCGCGTCCGAGGTGCGCCTCGCCATCTGCGCCCGCGAGGAGGTGCACGAGCCAGGTGACGCACTGGCTATCACGGCCCGCGAGATCTTCACCGCCTGAGACGACAGGGGGCGGGCCCCACACGGGTGCGTCCGATGCGCCCGATATGCTCCTGCGCGCTCATGGGAGTCCTCCCGTGCTGCGGCTGCGCGCGCGGGCCGTTCCGGTGCCCGCCTGATCGAGACGTCCCCTGGAGGATTCTCCCTTGACTGAGTTCCTGACCGACAACGGAGCGTGGCTGGCGCTCCTGTGCGCCGCGCTGGCGGTGGTCTACGGCGTGGTCACCACGCGTCAGCTTCTGGCGCTGTCGCCGGGCAACGACGAGATGCAGCGCATCTCCGGGGCGGTGCAGGAGGGTGCGCGTGCCTACCTCAACACGCAGTACTCGATCATCGCCGTTGTCGGCGTCGTCCTCTTCGTGGTGCTCATCTTCCTGCAGAGCATCTCGGTGGCCGTCGGCTTCGCCATCGGCGGCATCCTGTCCGGCGCCACCGGCTACATCGGCATGAACGTCTCCGTGCGCGCAAACTGCCGCGTGGCCGAGGCCGCGCGTGGCGGCATCAGCCCGGCGCTGAACGCGGCCTTCCGCGGCGGCGCCATCACCGGCCTGCTGGTCGTGGGCCTGGCCCTGTTCGGCGTGGCCGGCTACTACTTCGTGCTCACCGGGCCCTTCGGCGCGGACGACAAGGAGGCCATCGACGCGCTGATCGGCCTGGGCTTCGGCGGCTCGCTGATCTCCGTCTTCGCCCGTCTGGGCGGCGGCATCTTCACCAAGGCCGCCGACGTGGGCGCCGACCTGGTGGGCAAGGTCGAGGCCGGCATCCCGGAAGATGACCCGCGCAACCCGGCGGTCATCGCCGACAACGTGGGCGACAACGTCGGCGACTGCGCCGGCATGGCCGCCGACCTGTTCGAGACCTACGCGGTCACCGTCGTCGCGGTGATGCTGCTGGGCGTCCTGACCTTCCAGGATTCCGCCACCGAGGTCGCCGTCTACCCGCTCGTGCTGGGCGGCGTGGCCATCATCGCCTCGATCATCGGGACCTTCGCGGTGCGCAGCGCCGCCGGCAACGTGGAGCGTGCGCTGTACCAGGGCCTGGCGGCGTCAGGCCTGCTGGCCGCACTCGCGTTCCTGCCCGTCACGCTGCTGATGGTCGACGACCTGGGCGCCAACGCCCCCAGCGGCATCGAGCTCTACTTCTGCGCCCTGGTGGGGATCGCCGTCACCGCGGCGCTGTTCGTGCTGACCGACTACTACACCTCCACACGCTTCGGCCCGGTCAAGAAGACCGCCGCCGCATCGCAGACCGGGCACGCGACGAACATCATCTCCGGCCTCGCGCAGGGCCTGCAGGCCACCGCCCTGCCCGCACTGGTCCTCGTGCTGGGCATCCTGGCCGCCTGGCAGATCGCCGGCGGCGGCGACCAGGGCATCTACGGCATCGGCATCGCCGTCGTCGGCCAGCTCTCGCTCACCGGCCTCATCGTCGCGCTGGACGCCTTCGGGCCGATCACCGACAACGCCGGCGGCATCGCCGAGATGGCCGAGCTGCCCGAGGACGTGCGCAACGTCACCGACCCGCTCGACGCGGTTGGCAACACCACGAAGGCCGTCACCAAGGGCTACGCCATCGGGTCGGCCGTGCTCGCGGCGATCGTGCTGTTCGCCGCGTTCCGCCTGGAGCTGGAGCTCGACGGCATCACCACGAACTTCGCGCTGCAGGACCCGCCGGTGCTCATCGGCCTGCTGCTCGGCGGGATCATGGTCACCCTGTTCTCCGCCCTGTCCATGGAGGCCGTCGGCCGCGCCGCCGGCGGCGTGGTCGAGGAGGTCCGCCGCCAGTTCCGCGAGAAGCCGGGGATCATGGAGGGCACCGACACGCCCGACTACGCGGTCACCGTGGGCATCGTGACCAAGGCCGCGCAGAAGGAGATGATCCTCCCGGCGATGATCCCGATCGCCATCCCGTTCATCGTCGGGCTGATCTCGGTCGAGGCCCTGGGCGGCCTGCTCATCGGCGTCATCGTGGTCGGCTTCTTCTTCGCCGTCCTCATGACCGCCGGCGGCGGCGCGTGGGACAACGCCAAGAAGCTCATCGAGGACGGCGCCTACGGCGGCAAGGGCTCCGAGGCCCATGCCGCCTCGATCACCGGCGACACCGTCGGCGACCCGTTCAAGGACACCGCCGGCCCGGCGATCAACCCGATGATCAAGGTCGCGAACATCGTCGCGATCCTCATCATCCCCCTGATCGCATAACGGCTGAGGGCCCGCTCGCGGCGCCTGGCCGCACCGCCTGGAGGGGGCCGTGCTGGCGCACTGTCCCCCTCCGGCGGCGCGCCCAGGCATCCACGATCGGACCCTCATCCGCCATGCGATCGCGGTCCCTCATCCGCCATGCGATCGTGGTCCCCTCGTGGGCCTCCGGCGCCGCCGGTGGCCGAGCAGCCGTCGGCGCCGTCGGGGCCTTGGGGACGGCGCGCGGCGCAGGCGCACGCCACGCTGCTGGCCGAGTTTCGCAATACGGGCAACGAGGGGTGGCCGGGCCTCTTCCGGCTGCGCGCGCCCGCCCGGGTGACCGACCGTCTGCGCTGGACCTACTGGTGGCAGGCCCACGCTCTGGACGCGCTCGTCGCCAACGGGCCGGCGGCGATCCTAGCCGCGCGCCTGTACGCCCGCGACGGCCGGCCCGAGGACCTTCGCTGGGCGGCGTGATGCTGGCCGAGCGCCTCGCCGCGGCGGAGCGCGGCTAGTACATCGGTCCTCCTGCCCTTCGCGCTCGCCCGAGCCTCTCACTGAACGAACCCCGCCGGTCAAGGGTCCGATCCGGCGCGCGGCGGTGCCGGCCGAGGGCGGCATCGGTGTAGCTCCGGTGTTACACTGCCCTCATGCCGACCGCGCATCGCCGTCACGCCGTCACCGAGACGCCGGCTGTCCAGGCCGCCCTCGACGAGCTGCGTGCCGAGCTTGGAAGCGACGGCGTTGACATGGCCGACCTGGTGATCCGGGGGGCGCGAGAGAAGGTCGCCGAGACGCGTGCCGCCGACGAGGGGCGTGCCCGGGCGCGGGAGAAGCTCGCGCAGTGGGTGCTCACCGGCGACATCCCCGGTGACCCGGCGGCCGCCCTGGAGGCGCGCGAGACCTGGAGGCGCAAGCTTCCCGGCCGCGCTGCATCGTGACGGTCGTCGCGTTGCTCGACCTCTCCGGCTGGGCACGCTTCGAGCATCCGACCCTCGAGCAGGCGCGCCGGGCGGAGATGGCCGACCGTCTGCGGTCCGCGCGTCTCGGCGTGTGCCTGCCCTTCCTCTGCGAGGCCGGCTACTCCGCCCGCAATGCTCGCGAGCACCAGGAGACGCTGGACACCCTGCTCGCCCTGCCCTTCTACGGCGTCGACGCAGAGGTCGAGGCTCGCGCGATCGACGCCCAGCGCCAGCTCGCCCGCGCGGGGCACCACCGACTGCCCTTCCCCGATCTGCTCATCGCCGCAATCGCAGACCGTCACGGCTGCGCGGTCCTGCACTACGACGCCGACTATGACCTTCTGGGGGAGCGCACCGACCTGCGCTTCGACAGCGAGTGGCTGGCCAGGCGCGGCAGCCTGTAGGCCGGGCCCGACGCCGACGGCGGCGCCGAGGTTGAGCCGGCAGGGCGCGGCGCCAGGAAAGGCCTCCGACCCTAGACTGCCCGGCGGCCATGGCCGAACGTCGTCTTCTCGGCCTCCAGCGCGTGCTGGGCGTCAACGCCCTCTTCTCGACCGCCTACGGCAACGTGGGCTCGTCGATCTACTACGCGCTGGGGCTGGTCGCCGCCCTCGCGCTGGGCCTCACGCCGGTGGTCTTCGTCATTGCCGGGGCGCTCTTCTACTGCACGGCGACGACCTACGCCGAGGCCACGGCGATGTACCCCGAGGCGGGCGGGGCGTCGCTGTTCGTGCGCCGCGCGCTGAACGAGTTCTGGTCCTTCTTCACAGCGTGGGCCCAGATGCTCAACTACGTGATCACGATCGCCATCTCGGCGTTCTTCACCGCGGGCTACTTCGGCGGGATCACCTTCGACTTCTTTCGCACGGGCATCGGGGCGATCCTCTTCGCCGCCGTGCTCGTGGCGCTGCTGGCCGCGGTCAACGTGCGCGGCGTCAGCGACGCGGTCAACGTCAACGTCGTCCTCGCCGTCATCGACTTCCTCAGCCAGGTGCTCATCGTGGCGCTGGGCGTCTTCCTCGTCCTCAATCCGGAGTCGCTGGTCGACGGCATCTCCCTGCTGGGCACCGCGCCCACATGGTCGGACTTCCTGCTGGCCATCCCGGTGGGAACGGTGGCCTACACGGGTATCGAGACGGTCTCCAACATGGCCGGCGAGGCCCGCGACGAGAAGACGACGATCCCCGCCGCGATCAAGCGGGTCATGATCGCCGTCTTCGTCATCTACTTCACCCTCCCGTTCATCGCGCTCTCGGCCCTGCCGGTGACCTGCGAGGGCGGGGAGTGCTCGACCCTGCTCGGCGTGCCCGGGGAGGAGGGCGGCTTCGCCTCCGACCCCGTGCTGGGCATCGTGAGCAACATGGGCCTCGGCGCGCTGCAGGGCCCGGCCGAGGTCTACGTCGGCATCCTGGCCGTGACCATCCTCATCGCCGCCACCAACGCCGGGGTGCTTGGCGTCTCGCGGCTGACCTACTCGATGGGCCTCTACCGCCAGCTGCCCGACGGGCTGCGCCGCCTGCACCCGCGCTTCGGGACGCCCTACCTGGGCATCGTCGTCTTCTCCGGGGTCGCGATCCTCGCGATCCTCCCCGGCCAGGCCGACTTCCTGGGCTCGATCTACGCCTTCGGGGCCATGCTGTCGTTCTCGATGGCCCACCTGGCCGTCATCCGCCTGCGGGCCATCGCGCCCGACCAGGAGCGTCCCTACCGCAGCCCCGGACGGCTGCGGGTGCGCCGCCGCGACTACCCGCCCTTCGCGGTCCTGGGCCTGCTGGGGACCGGCCTGGCCTTCCTGGTCGTGACGTTCCTCGACCTCACCGTGGGCCTCGCAGGGACGGTATGGCTGACCTTGGGGATGGTGGTCTACGTCGTCTACCGCCGCCGGCAGGGGCTGGACCTGGTCACCACCCACAAGGTGGCCGAGGCCAAGCCGGTCACCGAGCGCGAGGCCGAGTACGAGTCGGTGCTCGTCGCCTTCGAGACGCGCGACTACGACCCCCAGACGGTCGCCACGGCGATCCGCCTCGCCGCGCGGCGACGGCGGGGCATCCACGTGCTCGCCCTCGTCACCGTGCCGGCCAGCTCGCCGCTGGACGCCGCGCTGCCCGAGGCCGAGCTGGCCGCCCGAGGCCTCATCGAGCAGGCGCGCGTGCAGGGCGGCCGGAGGGTCACCGGCCGGGTGGAGAAGGTGCGTGCCGGCCAGGCCGGACGTCTGATCGTGCAGGAGGCCCGCACGCTGCGCGCCCGGGCCCTGATCCTGCCCCTGCCCCAGCGCGGCGGAGGGTCGATCTTCTCCAAGACCGTCGAGACCGTGCTCAGCGACCGGCCGTGCCGCGTGATCCTCGAGGCCGACCCCCGGCCCGACGACCGGCGCGGCGTGGTCACCACGGCCGGGTAGATTCGCAGCCGTGCACGGCCTCGCCACCCAGCTCCTCTCCGCCGCGCTCGTGGTCATCGGCGTGGCCCTCATCGTGCGCACGGTCGCCGCGGGCGGTGGACCGCTGGCCCTCGGGCTCCTGCTCGGTGTGCTGTTCATCGTGGCGGGCGGCGGGCGCCTGTACATAGCGCGGCGCTAGTGGCCGCCCCCGGACAGATGCGCCGGCCCGATCCGCCCGCGCCGGATCAGACCCCGCTGCTCGTGCGCCGGACGGTGGGCTCGCCGGTGCTGTTCTCGATCATCTGGACCTCGCTGGCCAGCGCCATCTACTTCGCCCTGGGGGTCATCGCCGGTCGGGCGCTGGGCCTCACCCCGCTGGTCTTCCTGATCGCCGGCGGCTTCTTCGCCCTGACCGCCATGACCTACGCCGAGGGCGCGTCGTTGCACCAGGACCGCGCCGGGGCGACGGTCTTCGCCCGCTACGCCTTCGACGAGCTGTGGAGCTTCGTCGCCGGCTGGGTGATCATCCTCGACTTCCTCATCCTCGTGGCGGTCACCAGCTTCGTGGCCGTCAACTACGCGGCAGTGATCTACGCGCCACTGGGCACGGGTATCTGGGAGGTGCTGGGCGCCTTCGCGGTCATCGCCTACGTGACCGTGCGCAACGTGCTGGGCTTCTCGCGCCGTCGCTTCCGTCGGGTGCTCGCGCTGGTCGTGGCCGACCTCGCGCTGCAGGTGGCCATCATCGTGCTCGGCCTGGTCCTCGTCTTCGACGCGAGCACGCTCACGCAGCCGATCGACCTGGGCACCTCGCCCCCGTGGTCGGACGTCATCTTCGCGCTGACCATCGCCACGGTGGCCTTCACCGGGCTGGAGTCGGCCTCCGGCCTGGCCGGCGAGGTCGGCGTCGGGCGGGCAGGGCTCAAGCGGTTGGTGGGCACCGCGGCCCTGGCCGTGCCGGTCGTCTACGCGGGCATCGCGCTGGTGGCCGTCACCGCCCTGCCCGTCAGCGGCGGGCAGACCGCGCTGAGCACGCAGTTCCTCGAGGCGCCCGTGGCCGGGCTGGTCACCGGCTTCGACCCGCCCTGGCTGGCCGACGGCCTGATGTACACGGTGGCCGTGCTTGCCGCCCTCACCCTGGTGGCCGCGGCCAACGCAGCCATGCTCGGCCTCTCGCGCCTGGCCTACCAGCTCGCCACCAACCGCCAGATCCCCAGCTCGGTGGGGCGCCTGCACCCCACTCGGGCCACCCCGTGGGTGGTCATCGTCATCGCGGCGGCGCTGGCCGCCGGGCTGGTGATCCCGCGCGACCTCGAGGGCCTGGTGGGCATCTACGCCTTCGGGGCGCTGCTGGGCTTCCTCATCGCCCACGCGGCGATCATCCGGCTGCGTTACAAGGAGCCTGGGCGCCCGCGTCCCTACCGCGTGCCGGTCAACGTCGGCGTGGGGGGAGGGGAGGTGCCGTTGCCGGCGCTGCTGGGCGCGGTCGTCGCCGCGGCGCTGTTCGTCAGCCTGCTGATCTACCACGGGCCGGCGCGCTACGCAGGGGTGGGCTGGCTGGCGGCCGGACTCGTGCTCTACGTGGTCTACCGCCGGTCGGGCGGCAAGTCGCTTCGCGGCCGCGTGGTCATCGCCGAGGAGGCCCTGCGCCACGAGCCCCGCGAGGCCGGGTTCGGCTCGATCATGGTGCCCATCCTGGGCACGCCGCTGGACGACGACCTGATCCAGACCGCCGGACGCCTGGCGGCCGAGGACGCCGCCGACGAGGCGGTCGGCGAGGAGGGGGCGGTCATCGAGGCGATCTGGGTCTTCGAGGTCCCGATGAGCCTGCCCCTGGACGCGCGCCTGCCCGCCGAGCGCCTGGAGGCCGCGCGCGCCGCGCTCAAGCGCGCCAAGGCGGTGGGGGAGGAGTACGAGGGTGTCACCGTGCAGACGGCCACCGTCCGCGGCCGGCGCGCCGGGCAGGCCATCGTGGAGGAGGCCAGCCGGCGCGGGGTGGAGGTCATCGTCCTGGGCGCCGACGAGCCCTCGCGGGTGCGCCGCGGGGCGCTGATGGGCGGGCGCGGGGCCATGGACGACTTCGTCGGCGAGGCGACCAAGCACGTGGTCACACGCGCGCCCTGCCGGGTCATCCTCACCGCGCCGCCGACCGGCGACGCCGAGGAGCTGCGCGGCCGCGCCGCTGCCGACGCCCCTCGCTTAGATGACCACTAGAGTGCCCGCCATGTTCGTGCTCATCGTCGGCGCGGGCCGGGTCGGCTCGTCGGTCGCGCGCTCGGCGCTGGCCGCCGGCCACGAGGTCTCGATCCTCGACGAGGATCCGCTCTCCCATGAGCGCCTCGAGGTCGGGCTGGAGGGGAGCTGGGAGGACAACGGCGGGCGCTTCACCGTCGGAACGGGCATCGAGATGGAGGCGCTCACGGCCGCGGGCATCGACCAGGCCGACGTGTTCATCGCATCCACCGACGGCGACAACACCAACCTCACCATCGCCCAGATCGCCCGCAAGCGCTACGGGGTGGAGCACGTGATCGTGCGCGTCCTGGACCCGGCACGCTCGGACTGGTACGCCGAGAAGCACGGCCTCAACACCGTCTGCCCGACCAAGCACGCCATCCAGCAGTTCGAGCAGGCGCTGGTCACGGCGGCCGGGTAGCGGATGTACGTCGTCGTCACCGGAGGCGGCAAGGTCGGGCTCAACCTGGCCCGCGAGCTGATCGGCAACGGCCATGAGGTCACGCTGATCGAGGGCTGGCGGCCCCGCTACCTGCGCATCGAGCAGGAGCTCGAGCACGCCGTCCAGTACGGCGACGCCACCGAGCTGTGGGTCCTGGAGCGCGCGGGCGTCCAGCGCGCCGACCTCGTCGTGGCGGTCACCGGCGACGATGAGGACAACATGCTCATCTGTCAGGTGGCCAAGGAGAAGTACATGTGCGCGCGGATCATCGCCCGGGTCAACAACCCCCGCAACGTGCAGCACTTCAAGCTGCTGGGGGTCCAGCCGGCGGTCTCGGCCACCGACCTCATCCTCAACCTCATCGAGCACGACATCCCCGGCCACGGGCTCGTGCACCTGCTCGATCTGCCCGACGAGCAACTGGAGATCATCGAGGTCGAGGTCACCGAGGATGCCCCGGCGGCGGGCCTGCGGGTGGCGGACATGGAGCTCCCGGAGGGTTCGCTGGTCATCTCCGTGCTCTGCCCGGGCAAGCCGGGCTTCGTGCCCACGGCGGACACCGTCGTCAACCCCGGGGACGAGGTGCTCCTCGTCCTCGACCCCGGCCTCGAGGAACAGATCACCATGCAGTTCAACCCCAACGGCGTCCGCACCGGTGGGTGACCGCCACGCGGACGTGCTGCTGGTCGGCGGGGGCGTGGCCTCCGCCGCCTGTGCGGTGGCTCTGCGCGAGGGCGGCTTCGGGGGCTCGGTCGTGCTGGCCGGGCGTGAGCCGGACCCGCCCTACAGCCGTCCGCCGGCCTCGAAGGGCTACCTGAGCGGAGCCCGGGGCCGCGACGACGCGCTCTTTCGCCCCGAGGGGTGGTACGCCGAGCACGACGTCGAGCTGCTCACCCGCGTGAGCGTGATGAAGATGGACACGGGCGCACGCACGGTGAAGCTCTCGGACCGCTCGGAGCTGTCCTTCGGCAGCGCGCTGCTGGCCACGGGCGCCAACGTGCGCCGGCTCAACGTCGTCGGCGCCGACCTGGAGGGGCTGCACTACCTGCGCGCGCTGCGCAACGCCGACACGATCCGTGCCGACGTGGAGGATGCCCGGGAGGTCGTGCTCATCGGTGGCTCCTACATCGGCTGCGAGGTGGCGGCGACGCTGACTGCGATGGGGAAGCGCTGCACGGTGGTCATGCAGGAGCCCGTCGCGCTGTCGCGGGGCTTCGGCGAGCGGGCGGGACGGTTCTTCCAGAGCGTGCTCGAGGAGCACCGTGTGCGCTTCGTGGGCAAGGCGACGGTGGAGCGCTTCGCGGGCTCGGGCGAGCGGGTGGAGAAGGTGGTGCTCGAGGGCGGGCGCGAGCTGGCGGCCGACGCCGTCGTCCTGGGCGTCGGCGCGATGCCCGATGTGATGCTGGCACGAGCGGCCGGGCTCGAGCTGGGCCTGCTGGGCGGCGTGTTGTGCGACGAGCGCCTGCGCACCTCGGCGCAGGACGTGTGGGCGGCGGGGGACATGTGCGAGTTTCGCTCCGTCCACCACGATGCGCACGTGCGCATCGAGCACTTCGACGTCGCCGTCGAGCACGGGCGCACGGTCGCCGCGAACCTGCTGGGCGAGGACCGTGCGCACGATGCGTTGCCCTACTTCTGGAGCGACCTGGCCGACTGGTGCTCGCTGGAGTCGGTCGGCTTCGCGCCCCACGGCTGGGACGAGGAGATCGTGCGGGGCTCCTTCGAGCGCGGCGCGTTCACGGTCTGGTACCTGCGTGGGGACCGCCTGATCACCGCGCTGAGCGTCGGCCGGTCTGCCGACCTCGACGAGGCGCGCAGGCTCATCGCGCAGCGCGTGGACCTGTCGGGCGCGCGCGAGGCTCTGGCCGCGCCCGACGGCGCGCTCCCGTAGCGCTGCTCTTCAATCCCGTAGCGCTGCTCTCCCAAAGTCGGCGCGCGCGCTACTTTTTCCGCCTGGAGCCATCGATCTCTCCGCACCACGGCAAGCAAGCCAACAGAAGGAGAGCAACGCACATGTCCGTGATCCTCGGCGATACCACGCTCGAGGAGGTGGAGGAGGCCCTCGCCTCCGAGGGGCCGCAGTCCGGCCCGCCGCCGGGGACGCCCGCAGCGGCGGGTGGCCGAGTCGGCGGGCGTGGCGCGAGATCGTCGATCGCGAGACACCTAGCTCCGCGGCGATGTCCGCTCGCTTGGTACCGGCCAGCAGAAGCCGTTCGAGCCGCTCCACGTCCATAGAACACATGTTCGCATGGCGGTCTGACGGATCGGTCTCGGCCGCGGCTATAGTGGGTCTGGCCTCCTTGCCGGGTGGAGTAATCGGAAACTCGCCAGGTTCTGGTCCTGGAATTCAAGGTTCGAGTCCTTGCCCGGCAGTGTTCGAATCCTCGCTCGGGACTCGAACCGTCGCGGCTGGCTGCGGCGCTGTTGGGTCGCCGTCGGCAGACGAATCGCTCCCGACGGACCCGCCGGTAGTGTTGTCCTGACCGGTGTTCCTGACCATTACGACGACGCACCGGCCCGCAACCGATCTGGGCCACCTGCTGCACAAGCACCCCGACCGTGTGCAGGCATTCCCGGTGGGCTTCGGGACGGCGCACGTGCTGTACCCGGAGGCCGTGGAGGATCGCTGTACGGCGGCGCTGCTGCTCGAGGTGGACCCCGTCGGGCTCGTCCGCCGCGGCCGCGGCCCCGGCGGCTTCGCGCTCGCGGAGTACGTCAACGACCGCCCCTACGTGGCGTCGTCGTTCCTGTCGGTCGCCATCGTCGCGGTGTTCAAGAGCGCCATGGCCGGGACGTGCAAGGCTCGTCCCGAGCTCGCCGCCTCGCCGATCCCGCTCGAGGCCTCGTTGCCGGCCGTGCCCGCGCGCGGCGGGGAGGCGATGGTGCACAGGCTCTTCGAGCCGCTCGGCTACACGGTCGAGACCGAGGCGCTGCCGCTCGATCCTGCGTTCCCGGAGTGGGGAACCGGCCGACACGTCGCGCTGCGACTGCGTGGTGACGTCCGGCTGGCCGATCTTCTCAACCACCTGTACGTCCTGCTGCCGGTGCTCGACGACGACAAGCACTACTGGGTCGACGAGGTCGAGATCGAGAAGCTCATGCGCCGCGGCGAGGGCTGGCTCGAATCGCACCCGGACCGCGACCTGATCGTCCGACGCTACGTCAAGCATCAGAAGCACTTGTACAACCCTGCGCTGGCCCAGCTCGATGAAGCTGCGCCGCCGGCGCAGGACGATGAGACAGCGCGCGAGGACACCCTCGAGGAGCGCGTTTCCCTGCGTGATCAGCGGCTCGGATCAGTGCAGGCCGTGCTCAAGGCCTCCGGTGCCGGGCGCGTCCTCGACCTGGGCTGCGGTGGCGGCGCGCTCCTCGAGCGCCTCATGCGCGACGGCTACCGCGAGATCGTCGGCGTCGACGCGTCGGTCCGTGCGCTCGAGCGGGCCGCGCGGCGGCTCAAGCTCGATCTGCTGCCGGACGCCCAGCGCGCGCGGATCAAGCTCCTGCAGAGCCCGTTGACCTACCGCGACCGCCGGCTGTGCGGGTACGACGCGGCCGTCCTGATCGAGGTCATCGAGCATCTTGATCCTCCGCGCCTGGCCGCCGCCGAGGGCAACGTCTTCGGGTCCGCCCAGCCCGGCACCGTCGTCGTCACGACGCCCAACCGGGAGTACAACGTGCGCTGGGAGACACTGCCGGCGGGCGAACTGCGCCATCCGGACCACCGCTTCGAGTGGACGCGGGAGGAATTTGCGACCTGGTCGCAGTCCGTCGCCGGCCGTCATGGCTACCGCGTGCGCTTCCTGCCGATCGGGCCCGAGGACGCAGACGTGGGTCCTCCGACGCAGATGGCGGTGTTCGAGCGATGAGGATCGAGCTCCCGGAGCCGAGCCTTGTTGTGCTCATCGGCGCGAGCGGCTCGGGCAAGAGCTCGTTCGCCGCACGGCACTTCAAGCCCACGGAGGTTCTCTCGTCTGACTTCTGCCGCGGCCTCGTCGCCGACGACGCGAACGACCAGGCGGCAACCAAGGATGCCTTCGCCATCCTGCACCACATCGCGGGCAAGCGCCTGGTCAACGGACGGCTGACCGTCGTGGACGCCACCAACGTCCAACGCGAGGCGCGCAAGCCGTTGATCGCCCTTGCGCGCGAGCACGACCTCCTCCCCGTCGCCGTCGTGCTGGACCTGGCCGGGTCCGTGTGCCAGGAGCGCAACGCCGGCAGGCCTGACCGCGACTTCGGTGCCCACGTGATCAAGCACCAGCGTTCGCAGCTACGCCGCTCGCTGAAGGGCCTGCAGCGCGACGGCTTCCGTCGCGTATGGGTGCTGCACTCGCCGGAGGAGGTCGACGAAGCGGAGGTCACGCGCGCGCCGCTGTGGACCGACCGCCGCGCCGAGCACGGCCCGTTCGACGTCATCGGCGACGTCCACGGCTGCTACGCCGAGCTCGTCGAGCTGCTGGAGCAGCTCGGCTACACGGTGCAGGAGACTGCTGGGGAGGTCGCGGTGACGCCGCCCGCGGGTCGCCGCGCGGTCTTCGTCGGCGACTACGTCGATCGCGGGCCCGACAGCCCGAGGGTGCTGCGCCTGGTCATGGGCATGGCGCAGGCCGCAACGGCCATCTGCCTGCCCGGCAACCATGACATCAAGCTCGTGCGCAAGCTCAAGGGCCGGGATGTGCGCATCACCCACGGCCTGGCGGAGACGCTCGAGCAGCTCGAGACCACCCCCGACGACTTCCGTGACAGCGCGCGCGCCTTCCTCGATGCACTCGTCAGCCACGTCGTCCTCGACGAGGGCCGGCTCGTCGTCGCTCACGCCGGCATGAAGGAGAGCTACCAGGGCCGCGCCTCCGCCCGGGTGCGCGACTTCGCGCTGTTCGGCGAGACCACCGGCGAGACGGACGAGTTCGGCCTTCCGGTCCGGCTGCAGTGGGCCGCGGACTACCGCGGCAGGGCGACCGTCGCCTACGGGCACACGCCGGTGGCCGAGCCCGAGTGGCTCAACAAGACCATCAACATCGACACCGGCTGCGTGTTCGGCGGCAAGCTCACCGCGCTGCGCTGGCCCGAGCGTGAGCTCGTCTCGGTGTCGGCCCACAGCACCTACTACGAGCCGGCCAAGCCTTTCCTGTCCCCCCAGGTCGCGGCGCCCGCCGCCCAGAAGCAGCGTCCGGCGTTCGTGCTCGACATCGACGACGTGGCCGGCAAGCGGATCGTCAGCACCCGGCTCGCGCGCACGGTGACCGTGCGCGAGGAGAACGCGACAGCGGCGCTGGAGGTCATGAGCCGGTTCGCCATCGATCCGCGCTGGCTCGTGTACCTCCCGCCGACCATGTCGCCCACTGCCACGTCCAAGCGCGCCGAGGTCCTCGAGCACCCGGAAGAGGCCTTCGCCGAGTACCGCTCCAACGGGGTGCCCACCGTCATCTGCGAGGAGAAGCACATGGGCTCGCGGGCGATCGCCGTGATCTGTCGGGACGCAGAGGTCGCTCGCGAGCGGTTCGGCGTCGACGGGGGCGAGACCGGCGCGGTCTACACGCGCACCGGCCGACCGTTCTTCGCCGGCGCCACCTCCACCGAGGACGTCCTCGGTCGCATCCGGGCAGCGGTCGGTCGCGCCGGCCTGTGGGACGAGCTTGGCACAGGGTGGATAGTCCTCGACTGCGAGCTCCTGCCGTGGTCGGCCAAGGCGATGGAGCTGATCCGCCGGCAGTACGCGGCCGTCGGCGCCGGCGCCCGCGCCGGCCTGACAGCGGCCGTCGCCGCGCTGGAGCACGCAGGGCGACGCGGGCTGCCGCTGAACGGCCTGCTCGACCGCCAGCGCGTACGCATCGAGCACGTCGAGCGCTACATCGAGGCCTATCGCCGCTACGTCTGGCCGGTCGACGGCGTCGCCGACCTGCGGCTTGCGCCGTTCCACGTCCTCGCTGCCGAGACAGGCGTCTTCGTCGACCGCGACCACGGGTGGCACCTCGAGCGCTGCGACGAGCTCGTGGCAGCCGATCCGGACTGGTTTCAGCCCACCGAGCGCCGTGTCGTCGACGTCACCGACCCGGTCAGCCAGGATGAGGCGACGGCCTGGTGGGTGGCGATGACGGACGCCGGCGGTGAGGGAATGGTGGTCAAGCCCATGACCTTCCTCGCGCGCGGGCGCAAGGGTCTCGTCCAGCCGGGCGTCAAGTGCCGCGGCCGCGAGTACCTGCGCATCATCTACGGACCCGAGTACGCAGACCCGACGCAGATCGAGCGGCTGCGCGGGCGCGGCCTGGGCCGCAAGCGATCGCTCGCGATCCGCGAGTTCGGCTTGGGGGTCGAGGCTCTCGAGCGCTTCGTGCGCCGCGAGCCGCTGAACCGCGTGCACGAGTGCGTCTTTGCGGTGCTCGCCCTCGAGAGTGAGCCGGTCGACCCGCGGCTGTAGCGCTGGGCTGCGACCAGCGGCTACGCCGCGCCCTGCTCCATCCAGTCGCTGTGCAGGCGCCAGAACGCTCCGCGGGCGGCCAGCAGCTCGTCGTGGGTGCCCTGCTCCACGATGCGCCCGTGGTCGAGAACCACGATGTGGCCGGCGCGGCGGATCGTGGACAGCCGGTGGGCGATGACGATGGCCGTGCGGCCGGCCAGGAGGCGGCGCAGGCCCTGCTCGATGCGCGCCTCGGTGTGCAGGTCCACGTTGGAGGTCGCCTCGTCGAGCACGAGGATGCGGGGGTCGGCCAGCAGCGCCCGCGCGAAGGCCACGAGCTGGCGCTGGCCCGCCGAGAGCTGGACGCCACGCTCGCCGATCTCGGTGTCCAGCCCGCCGGGCAGCGCGGCCACGAAGTCCTGTGCGCCCACGTCGCGCAGCGTCGCCCACACCTCATCGCTGGTCGCCTCCTCGCGGGCGAAGGCCACGTTGTCGCGCACGGTGCCGCTGAACAGGAAGCCCTCCTGGGACACGATGCCCAACTGCGTGCGCAGGGAGGCGGCGCGCACCTCGCGCAGGTCGTGCCCGTCGACCAGCACGCGCCCCTGCGTGGGATCGTGGAACCGGGCCACGAGCTTGATCAGCGTGGACTTGCCGGCGCCGGTCTGCCCGACCAGCGCGACCGTCTGCCCCGGCGGGACGTGGAGCGTCACGTCGTCCAGGGCCAGGGCGCAGTCGCCCTCGTCGGTGCGGTAGGCGAAGGAGACACCCTCGAAGACGACCTCCCCGCGCAGCGGCCGCGGCAGCTCGCGCGCGTCGGGCGCGTCCACCAGGTCGGGCTCCGTGTCCAGGAGCTCGAAGATCTTGTCCAGGGCGGCCATGCCCGACTGGTAGGTCGTGTAGACCTGGGAGAGCTGCTGGATCGGGTCGAAGAAGCCGTTGAGCGCCGCCACGAAGGCCACCAGCACGCCGATCGTGATGTCCCCCTCGATGGCCTGTGCGCCGCCGTAGAGCAGGATCCCCAGCGTGGCCAGCGCGTTGAGCCCCTCTACGGCCGGGAAGTAGGCGGCGTTGAGATTGACGGTCTTCATGTTGGCCTCCCGGTTGGCCTCGTTGAAGTCGGCGAAGCGCTCACGATGATCGCGCTCGCGGCCGAACGTGCGCACCACGCGGATCCCCGACAGCGTCTCCTGCAGCGAGGCGGTGACCGCTCCGATGGTTTCGCGCGTGCGCCGGTAGGCGTCGACCGAGGCCAGGCGGAAGACCAGCGAGGCCAGGGCCATCAGCGGCAGCACGAGGAAGGTCAGCAGGGCAAGCTCGACGTCGAGGAAGAGCAGGATTACGATCGTCCCGATCAGGGTCAGCGACGCCTGGAAGAGCGTCACGATGCTGTCGGTCACCAGACGGTCCAGCGCCTGCACGTCGTTGGTCAGGCGCGATATGAGCACCCCGGCGCGGTTGCGCTCGTAGAAGCCGACCGATAGCTCCTGGAGGTGGCGGAACACGCGCAGGCGCAGGTCGGCCAGCGCCCGCTGGCCCACCCACCCCACGAGATAGGTCTGCGCGGAGGTGGCGCCCCAGAACACGAGCGCGGCGGCCACGAAGCCCAGGACGACGAGGTTCAGCGTCCCGATGTCGCCGGGCACCAGGCCCTCGTCGATGGCCAGCGCGGCCAGCGGCGGAGGGGCCAGCGCGGCCGCTGTGGCCGCGATCAGCGCGAGCACCATGAGGATCAGCCGGCCGCGGTAGGGGCGCAGGAGCGCCGCGAGCCCGCGGAGCTTGCGGCCGCGCCCGCCCGTGGACCGCAGGCGCCTGCGCAGTTCCTCCTTGCCCAGGCGCGCGCGCTCCCGGCGATCGTCGACCGCGTCCAGGGTCTGCCCGCCCCCGTCTCCGGGCGTCACGCCGCCACCTCCTCGCGCCCCGCCAGCTCGGTCTCGACGATCTCGCGATACAGGGGGGAGGCGGCCAGGAGGGCCGCGTGGTCGCCGCGGGCGGCGATCCGCCCGCCCTCCAGGACGGCGATCTCGTCGGCCAGCGCGATGGTCGACAGGCGATGGGCGATGACCACCGTGGTGCGGCCCTCCATGACCTCCCGCAGTGCTGCCTTGATCGCCTGCTCGGTCGAGGCGTCCACGCTCGAGGTGGCGTCGTCGAGGATGAGCACGCGCGGGTCGGTGACCAGCGCGCGGGCGATGGCCAGGCGCTGACGCTGGCCGCCCGACAGCGTGAGCCCGCGCTCGCCCACCCGGGTGTCGTAGCCCTCGGGCAGCTCCCGGACGAAGCCGTCGGCCTGCGCGCGGCGCGCGGCGGCCTCGACCTCCTCGCGCGTCGCGTCGGGCCGCGCGTAGGCGATGTTCTGCGCCACGGTGGCCGAGAAGAGGAAGGGGGAGTCGTCCACGACGGCGATCTCGCCGCGCAGCGCGGTCGGATCGACCTCGCGCACGTCCACGCCGTCTAGCAGGACCGCGCCCTCCTGCGGCTCGTACAGCCGCGAGAGCAGGCTGACCAGGCTGGTCTTGCCCGAGCCGGTGGCGCCCACGAGCGCGAGGGTCGTTCCCGGGGCCACGTCGAGGTCCAGCCCCCGCAGGGCAGGCAGCGAGGCGCCGTCGTAGTGCAGGGTGACGTCGCGCAGCTCGATCCGTCCGCCGCCGCCTTCGGGCAGCGCTCGCGGCGTGACGGGAGCGACCATGCCCGGCGCGCGGTCCAGTAGCTCGAAGACGCGCGCGCCCGAGGCGGTGGCCCGCTGGGCCAGGCCCAGCGTCGTGCCCAGGCTGCGCATGGGCCCGATGAGCATGAGCAGCAGCGTGTAGAAGGTGGTGAAGTCGCCCAGCGTGAGCGATCCGTTCACGTATTGGCGTCCCCCGACCAGGAGGACCGCAGCCAGCCCGAGCTGGGGCAGGAACCCGAGGAACGGGTCGTAGAACGCGCGCAGGCGCGTGGAGATCATGGACTGGCCGAAGACCCGGCCCACGGAGCGCTCGAAGCGTCCGTACTGGCGGGCCTCGCGCGCGAAGGCCTTGACCACGCGGACGCCCGAGACGTTCTCCTCGACGTCGGCGGTCAGCTCGCCGATGCGCTGCTGGACCTCCTGCAGCGCCGGGCGCGCCTGCCGCCCGTAACGGAAGGAGGCCCACACCACGAAGGGCACCGGCGCCAGCGCGATGGCGGCCAGGCCGGGCTGGATGATCACCATGGCCACCGCGGCCAGCGCGATGGTCAGGGCGGCCTGGAGGATGAACACCAGGCCGTAGCCCAGGAAGAAGCGCACCGACTGCAGGTCGACGGTCGCGCGCGACATGAGCTGGCCGGTCTGCTGCCCGTCGAAGAAGGCCAGCTCCAGCCCGAGCAGGTGAGTGTGCAGCCGCTCGCGCAGGTCTACCTGGACGCTCAGCGACACGCGCCCGGCGACCAACCGGCGCGCGACGGTCAACACGAGGCGCAGCACGCCGGCGCCCGCCACGGCGAGCGCGATCGTCGTCAGCTCGCTGCGCGCGCCGTCCTGGACGGCGTCGACCGCCCGGCCCGTGAGCCAGGGGATCGACACCGTCGCCGCGGTGGCCAGCGCGGCCAGGAGCGCCGACAAGGCGACGGCGCCCCGGTAGGGGCGCAGGAACCCGAGCAGACGGCGGAAAACGGCCATCAGAGCAGTGTAGTTGCCGGCGCAACGAACTCCGCGGGGGTCATGGGCCCATCATGCATCTTCAAGCATGCTTGAGGTCAAGGGCCAAGCCGAGCTCCGCGGCCCGGGGTGGCGAGGGCAAGAGACGTCGCTGCCTGAGCCGGGCCCCCCGGCTGTCTCTCTCATAGGCTCTGCGGTCGTGTCCGTCCCCGCTGGTCTGTGCGACACGTGCGTCCACCAGCAGGTGGTACGCACGACGCGCGGCTCGAGCTTCTCGCTGTGCCGCAGATCGCGCGAGGACCCCGCCTACCCGCGCTACCCCCGCGTGCCGGTCGAGCGCTGCCCGGGGTATGAGCAGTCCGACGCCGCTTCCCGCAACGAGGAGGACCCAGCATGACCCTCGCCCTCGGCGACCAGATCCCCGCCTTCGCGCTTCCCGACACGGAGGGCCGCGAGCACGCGGTGCCCGCCGATTCGCCGCCGCCCGCCACGGTGGTCACCGTCACGTGCAACCACTGTCCCTACGTCATCGCCTGGAACCCCCGCCTGCGCGACGTGGCCGACGACTACGCGCCCCGCGGCGTGCGCTTCCTCCAGCTCAACGCCAACGACGCCGACCGCTACCCCGCCGACTCCCCGGAGCGCATGCGCCAGTTCGTGCGCGACCAGGCCTGGCCGATCCCCTACCTGCACGACGCCGACCAGGCCGCGGCCGCGGCGCTGGGCGCCCAGGTCACCCCGCACGTGTTCGTCTTCGACGCCGAGCACCGCCTCGCCTACCGCGGCGCGCCCGACGGGGACCATGAGGAGCCGGGCGAGAACGCCGCATGGCTGCGCGCCGCCCTGGACGACGTCCTGGCCGGCCGTGGCGTCGCCAACGCCGAGACCCGTCCGCGCGGGTGCTCGGTCAAGTGGCGCGTCTGAAGCGCGCCGGCACCGGGTCGTCTGCGAGGCCGGGGGGTCAGACCTCCACGCCTCGAGCGGCCGGCCACGTCGCCACCGCGGGGTCGTCTGAGTAACGCCGCCAAAGTGGACAACAATGCGTCCTCTAACGTCGGTTAGGGGCAACGGGTCTCGCGCGGCCGGCGCGCGTCGTGCTGGGGCGCCCTCAGAGACGCGCAGCATGCCCATCACGGACAGTCCGTCAGTGCCAGGCGGATCGCTGCGGTTTGCAGCAGCCCGTGGCGTATCGCAGCGATCTGGTTACCCAGGCGCTGAGCAGAACCCAGCGTGCGTTACTGCGGTTCGATTGGGTGCGCGGTCTGCGGGCCGAGGCGAAAGAGCTCAGCGGCGAACGGCGGGTCGAGGTGGGTGTGGCTGGAGAACGCCACGACCCTGCGGCCGGTCTCGCGTTCCACGACAGCCGTGAACGTCGAGGCCTCGGCGGTCTGCACGGCGTGGCGCATCTCGTGCACCAGGCGGCCGTGCCCGAACTCGATCAGGCAATCGCGGCGCGATCGATGCCCGGCTCGTCGCGCCCGGTCATCTCATCGCTCCCGCACCGTTGTTGTCGCTGGGGGCCATCAGGAAGATCTCGACGGCGACGTCGGGGTCATGCAGGTTGTCGCTGAGAAACGCCTCCACGCTGCGTCCGGTCAGCTCCTGGACAGCCGCGATGAAGTCGTCGCGCATCGTGTTCTGAAACGCGCGGCGCATCGCCAGCACCTCGGTCGCCTGGCCGCGAGCGGCGAGCGTGCGCTCGGCCTTGGTCAGGCTGTCGCGCAGCGTCACCACGATCGTGTCCGCACGGATCGTCGTGCGCGCCCGGGTCGGGCCGCGCCCGGTGTACTCGCGCAGCAGACCAAGGAAGGCAGTCGAGATCGCTGCTGACAGCGACCAACGGCCGGCTCGTGTGCTTCGTGTGCGTCGGGCGTTATGCCCGCTCCGCTCTCGCCCCCCTTCAGATCCGGCGCTGCTCGAGCGGCCGGCTGCCAAGCATGCAGGGACTCCGATCACGAGCCCCCCCGGCTGCGGAACCGAACCCCCGGCCCAGCGCCCTGCAAGAGGACGACAGGCTGGGGTTCCGACCACAACTGTGCGCTGGACAACGCTATGCGTTAGTCGCCGTGCGTCGCTGATCGGTTCGTGGGACCTTCCCGGGACCCGATGCCGGCCCACCACGGGCGGTCAGATGTTTGCTTCGATCGTGTCCTTGATTCTCTGTGCGAACTCGGGGAACCCGGCGCGGACCCTCCAGGAGACGAACCCGAGGATGACCCTGCCGACTCCGTGCCCCTCGAGGTCGCCGTGGAAGGTCAGGAAGGTCAGCTTCGTCCCGGCACCTTGCTCGCGCAGTTCGTAACCGCCTTCGCTGACGACGACCGGCCCTTTGGAGAGCTCTCGCCAGCGGATGCGGGTCGGGCGCTCAAACGCGGTGATCTCGAACTCGTGGGTGGCGGTGCGTCCGAAGTCACGCGCCGCGCTGCGGTAGATCGTGCCGACGCTGGGCGGCACGTCGGTCGTCTTGGCGATCTCGATGATGCGTTTGCTGAAGCGCTTGTCGTTCTCGCCGTCGGCGAGGAAGTCGAAGACACCCTCGGCACCTGAGACGCTCGCTGCGCCGTCAGCCGCCGGCGCCTTTCCGGAGCGCCCACCAGGTCTCGTCGTCCATCGTGCGCAGGTACGGCGCGACGAGCTCGCCGTAGTCGTCCTTGCGCGCGGCGGGCAGGTTCTTCCAGCCGGTGACCGAGCCGCGGCACCGCGCGGCACCGCACAGGCACACGGCCGGGAAGTGATCGATCGTGAAGTTGCGCATCGCGTAGTCAAACGTCAGCTCCTGCCCGGCGCAGATCGGCTGGCGCGCGACGAAGTCGAACGCCTGCCCGTCGTTGAGGCGCACACCGCAGTTGGGGTCGCAGGAGTGGTTGACCTTCGGTTCCAGGCCACCGTGGCGCGCCCAGCGGCCGGGACCGACCTGCGTCGCGTGCGAGTCGTTGCCCGTCAGCGCCCCGATCAGGAAGCCGACCATGACGGTCGCGCCGGCCGCGAACGGGCGTGTCGCCAGAACCCCATCGCCCTTGCCGTCGACCGTGCGGCGCAGCTCGACGCCCTCATCCTCGGGAACCCGAGTGCCGCTCGCCTCGCCCTCCGCGGAGACCGGCGATCTGCCGCCACGCGACGCGCTGGCGCCGGGCGGCCTGGACGGATGAACGCGGGGCAAGAAAACCCTTTTCGGTTGACACTCTCGAAAGACGAGCATAGCCCCGGGCCCTGACGAGCCATCGCTGTCGGTGCCGTCTATGCACTGAAGAGATCTCGGTGCCTGGCCCCTTCGCGGTACGGCCTCTAAACCCGGAGTTATTGTCAAATGTTGTGGATGACATGGCGTGAGGACGCTCAGACGGCGAC
>JANDLV010000059.1 GCA_024330185.1 Candidatus Siliceabacter maunaloa | reverse complement strand
CGGCCCTGGCCCGGCGCTCCTCGGCCAGGAGCTGGTCGAGCTCCTCGCGGGCGCCTGGAGGAGCTCGAGGCCGCGCGACACGCGGCCGACGCCACCGCCCGCGCCGCGAACGAGGGGATCATCAGCGCCCGCGAGGAGCTCGACCAGCTCCTGGCCGAGGAGCGCCGGGCCAGGGCCGCCGCCGAGGAGGCCGCCGAGGCCGCGACCGCCGCGACCGCTGCCCACGAGCAGGAGCTGGCCGCCCTGCACGAGCGCGCGCGGGCCGCCGAGCAGGCACGGGTCGCCGTCGAGGAGCAGGCGGCTCGGGCCGTCGAGCGCGGCGACGAGCTGGAGGCCCACATGGCCCGCGCGCAGGAGGAGGCCACCCGGGCCGTCGAGCGCGGCGACGAGCTGGAGGCCGACGCGGCCCGCGCGCAGGAGGAGGCCGCCCGGGCCGTCGAGGATCGCGGCGAGCTCGAGCAGCGCGCAAAGCGCGCCGAGGAGCTGGCCGGGGCGGCCGACGAGGAGGCCGCGCAGGCCGCTCAGCGCGCCGCGGAGGCTCAGCGCGCCGCCGGCGACCACGAGGCCGCGCTCGAGCGTGCGCGCGGCGAGGCGCGCGCCGCCGCAGAGCGCCTCGCCGCGGCCGCGCAGGAGACCCGGGAGCGCGAGCGGGCTCTGCGTGAGCAGGCCCGCGAGCGGCTGCGAGTGGCCGAGGGCAGGGCCGCCGAGGCGGTGGTCGAGGTCCGCCGCAGCGTCGCACAGCGCGAGCGCTCCCTGGTGGTCGAGGTCCAGCAGGCCCAGCAGCGCGCCGAGGCCGCCGAGACGGCGGCCGGCGAGACCCGCGCGGCGGCGGCCCGCACCCACGAGGAGGCGCGCGAGGCCGCAGACGGGCGCGTCGCGGGCGTGCAGGCGGCGCTGGCCCAGCGCGCCAAGGAGCTCGAGGCCACCCGCTTCGAGCTGGAGGCCGTCCGCGCCGAGGCCCAGCAGCGCGCCGGCGAGGTCCAGCGCACCGGCGCCCTGGCCGAGGCCGCGCGCAGGGAGGCCGACGAGGCCGCCGCCGGCCACGAGACGGCCCTCCTCGGCGTGCGCGCGGAGCTGGCCGCGGTGCGCGAAGAGCTCGCCGAGGCCCGCGACGAGGCGGACGTGGTCCGGGGGGAGGGCGAGGCCACGGCCTCCGACCTGCGCGCCGCGCTGGCCGAGCGCGAGGAGCGCCTGGAGGCGGCGCGGGTGGACGGCGAGCTGGCACTGCGCGAGGCGCACGAGTCGGCCGCGCAGGTCGTGCAGACCGCCCGCCGGGAGGCCGAGGCGGCGGTTCTCCAGGCGCGTGAGGAGGCGGGCCGTGCAGTGGCCCAGGCACGCGCGGAGGGCGAGGGCGTAGCTCTCGCCGCGCGCGAGGAGCTGGCCGCCGCCGCCGCGCAGCGCGAGGCCGAGCTCCTGGCCACGCGCGAGGAGCTCGCCGCCGCCGCCACGCAGCGCGAGGCCGAGCTGGTCCGCGCCCGCGAGGCGCTGGAGACGGCGCAGCAGCGCGCCACGAGCGAGGCCGCGGATCGCGAGGCCGCGCTCACCGCGGCGGCGCGCCTGGACCGGGTCGCGCTGGAGCACAGCGAGCAGGAGCTCACCGCCCAACGCGACGAGGCCCGCGCAGCGCTGGAGCACAGCGAGCAGGAGCTCACCGCCCAACGCGACGAAGCCGGCGCGTCGCTGGCCCGAGTCGAGGAGGAGCTCGCGGCCTCCCGCGAGGAGGCTCGTACCGCGCTCGCCCGCCGCGACAAGGAGCTCACAGCGGCGCGCGAGGCGACCGAGCGCCGTGACCGCGAGCTCGCTGCGGCGCGGGAGGAGGCCGCCACGGCGCTCGCAGGCCTGCGTGAGCGGCTGGAGATGGCACGCAGCGAGGGCGAGATCGCGCTCACCGAGACGCGGACCGACCTCGAGGCCCAGCGCGAGGAGGCGGCTGAGCGCGTGGCGGCGCTCGAGGCCCACGGTGAGCGGGCGGAGGACGAGGCGCGGCGGCGCGCGAGCGCCTTGGAACGCGAGCGCGACGAGGCGACAGGCCGCCTGGATGCCCTCGAGGCTCAGCTCACCGAGGCGCAGGCCCTGGCCGCCGAGCGAGAGCAGGCGTTGCAGGCCCGGGAGCAGGAGCACGCAACGGCCCAGCAGCGCCTGGCCGAGGCCCGGCAGCAGGGCGAGGCGCTCGGGGAGCAGGCGCGGATCGCCGAGCGCGAGGCGGCGGAGGCCGGCCGGCAGCTAGGCCGTGCGCGGAGCGAGCTCGAGGAGGCCCGGGGCACGGCCGCGGGCCTGCGGACCGACGCCTCGACCCTCCTGGCTCGCGCCACGGCAGGCGAGGCCGAGGCCGCCGAGGCGCAGCGGCGCGTCGCGGCCATGGAGACCAAGGTCGCCGAGGCGCGGGAGCATGCAGTTACCGCGGAGGGCGCGCCCGAGCACGCCGAGGAGCTGCAGGGACGGGTGGCCGCGCTGGAGCGGCGGCTGGCCGAGGCCCAGACGCGCGTGGCCGCCGCCGAGGAGGAGGTCGAGGGCGCGCGGGCCCAGTCCGCGGCGCGCATCGTCGCGCAGCAGCGCGCCGAGGAGGCGCAGGCCGCGCGTGCCGAGGTCGAGCGCCAGCTCGCCCGGGGCCGCGAGCGGATCGCGACGCTCACCGAGGAGGCGCGCGGAGGCGAGGAGGCGAGGGCCGAGCTGGAGGAGGCCAGGGAACGCGCGCGCGCGCTGACCGGCGAGCTCGTGGAGGCCGGCGACCTGCGCACCAGTCTGGAGACCCGCGCAGGCGAGGCCGAGGCCCGCGTCGAGGAGCTCACGGGCCGCACGGCCGAGTTCGAGCGCCGAGAGGCCCACCTGGGAGAGATCGCCGACGTCCTGCGCGAGGAGCTCACCGCCGCTCAGGCGGAGATCGACGCCGCCCACGAGGCGTCGGCGCAGAAGGACGCCACACTCGCCGAACGCCAGCGCGAGCTCACTGAGGCGCGCGACCGCGCCGACGAGCTGGCCGAGGAGGCGCACACCTCACAGGCCCACGCCGAGCACCTCGACGCGGCGGTCGGTCGCCTCACCGACGAGCTGAGCTCGGTCCGCGCCGCCGCCGCCGCGCAGGCCGCGGCCCTCGGGGAACGGGAGGGCGAGCTCGAGAGCGCCCGCGTCGCACTGGCCGACCGCGACGAACGCCTGGCCCGCGCACGCAGTGCCTTCGCGCGGCGAGACGACGAGCTGAACGAACTGCAGCGGACGGTCGAGGCGCGCGAGGCAGCGCTGGACAGCGCGCAGACCGCCCACGCGACGGAGGTCGACGCGCGCGACCGCGCCCTCGCCGAGCTGCGAGACGCCCTCGAGGAACGCGACCGCGCGCTGGCCGACGCGCACGCCGCGCTGGAGGAGGAGCGCCGCGACCGCTCCGACGATGACGACGGGTGGTCGGAGCGGGGCCACGACGACGACTGGGAGGGGGCCGAGGATCGCGCGCCGGACGAGGGCGGCTCGGGCGTCGCGACCGTCGCGTGGCCCGCCGGCGCCCCCCAGGACGGTCCGGAGCAGACGGCCCCCGCTCCCGCCCCCAGCCGTGGCGCATCCCCGGGGCCGCGCGCACGCGGACCGCGGCCGCGCACCCGGTCGCACGCCGTCGAGGCGCCTCAGGCCTCGGCAAGCACCGAGGCGCAGCCCGAGCGCAGCCGCTCGCGCTGGCTGCAGCCCGATCTGATTCTCGGCGCGGTCCTCCTCCTCATCGTGCTGGCCCTGGGCGCCCTCCTGTTCTTCCAGGTCGTCTGGGTCGTCATCACGGGCTAACCCCCGGCGCCGGCTGCTGGGGCGCGGGAGGCGCCTCGGGAGCGGGCACCGCACCAGGCGCGGCGGGATCGGGCACGAAGGCCGGGGTGAGCGGGGTGCCGGTCGCCGTGGGCGACAGCGCCGGCGGCGCGACGAACGCGCCCGAGCCCTCCACGAGCCGGCGGGAGCTCGCTCCCGCCGGGTCGAGCTCCAGGACGCGCTGCGCCGCGCGCGCGTACGTGTCGCGGTCGGCGAGGAAGACGGACAGCCTTGCGAGGTCCTGCCAGGCGCGCACGCTGAAGGGCTGGCGCTCGACGGCCTCGATGAGCAGGGCCTTCGCGTTCACGAGACGCTCGCGCGAGCCGGCCACGATGGCGCCGGCGAGCAGCGGCTCGACGGCGAGCGGGTCGACCCGCGCGGCCAGTTCGGCGTCCGCGGCCGCGTCGGCGCGCTCGTCGGGCGTGGCGGCCTCACCGGAGGCCACCAGGGCGCCCTGGGTCAACGACTGCGACCACGCGGGCGCCATGGCCGAGGCGAGGACGAAGCACAGCAGGCCCGCGACGACCGCCAGTGCCGCTCCGCGCCCGCCGGGCCCCGGCGGCGCGGCGGCGGGCGCGCCCGCGCGCTCCCCCGGGCGCCGCGCGCACAGCACGCCCAGGAAGGCCAGCACCGGCAGCGTCACGGCGGGGATGTCCCAGTCCCAGTCCACCAGGCCGTGGACCAGCCAGGCGCACCCGCCGGCCAGCAGCGCCGCGCCCATGTCGCGCTCGCGCCCGCGGGGCAGGGACCGCACCCGGGCCAGCGCGGCGGCCAGGAGGAGGCCGAGGCCGCCGAGGGCCAGGGCCGCGCCGACGATCCCCGTCTCGGCCAGGAACTGCAGCGGCACGCTGTGGGGCTGGGCGACGTCCACCGGCGCGTCGCGGTAGAGGCGGTGGACGACCGGGAACGAGCTGGCGCCCCAGCCTCCTAGCGGGCGGTCGGAGAAGGCGCCGGCGGCCTCCTGCCACCAGCCCCACCGGTTGGCGGAGTTGACGGTGGCCAGGCGGCCCGGGGCGGAGACCTCGGCGGCGTCGTCGCCGGTGAACGCGTCCGCGAGCGCCTGCGCCGAGCCGCCCGGCCCGCGGTCCGAGGCGGCCACGCCCACCAGCCCCAGCAGCGCGAGCGCAGCCGCACCCACCGCGGCGGCGCGCCACATCCGCGCCGAGGCCCGTGGGCTCCAGCGGACGCGGCGCTCGAGGACCAGCAGCACCCAGCCCGCCGCCAGCAGAGCGACGAGGCACACCGCCATCGCCGCCGCGAGCCGGCGCCCGGCGAGGATGCGCGGGCCCAGCTCCCCGCCCGCCTCGGCGAGCGCGGGGTCCAGGAAGGCCAGCCCGACCGCGGGCAGCGACGCCACCCCCGCGACGGCTAGCGCGAGCAGGCCGCGCAGCCGCCCGCCGGCCAGCCACGTCGTGATGACGACGGCGACGCCGAGCGCGAGCAGCCCGCCGCGCGAGTAGGTCAGGGCGAGGGTGACCAGCAGCACCCACAGGGCGCCCAGGCCGGCCAGGCGGACGATCCGCCGGTGCCCGGCGTCCACGGCCAGGCGCACGGCGACCGGCGCGCCGAGCGCGCACACCAGGCCCAGCGCGTTCCAGTACCCGATGGGCTCGCGCAGGCGGGAGAAGTCGCTGGTGTGGTCGAGGTCGAAGAGGCCCGGGATGTTGACCCCGGGAGCGATCTTCCCGCCCAGCGCGTAGAGGGCAACGGCCAGCGCCACGGCCAGCCAGCCCAGCGCGAGCGCCTCGGCCGCCCGCGGCAGGGACGAGCCCACTGCGACGCCCAGGACCGCGAACAGCGCGTAGGACAGCGTGCGGTTGATCTCCCCCCAGCTTCGATCCGGGGCGACGCTCCACAGCAGGCTGACGCCGGCCCAGACCGCGAAGGCGCCCAGCAGGGCGATGCCCACCCACGTGCGTCTGGATGCCCGCAGCTGGAGGCCCTGGTCGAAGAGCCACACGCCGGCCGCTCCCAGGGCCAGCAGCGCGATCGACGCCTGGACCCACGCGGCCTCGGGCATGCCGACCGCTCCGTCGGCGAAGGCGGCGTAGAGGCAGACCGCGAGCAGGGCGGCGAGGAGCGCGCCGCCCGGACGCCAGGAGCGCGTTGTGGGCGCGCCGCGATCGTCGGGGGCGGACGGTCCGGACCCACTCGCGCGGCTTGTGCGGGGCGAGAGCGTGGTGGTCATGGACGGACTGCGTCGATGCTACCGTGCGGCCTGCACCATGCGACGCACCTTCCTCCTCTTCGCGCTCTCGCTGATGGCCACGCTGCTGTTCGCCGTGCCCGCGTCGGCCAACCTGCAGGCCATCGTCGAGGATCTCCGTGCCGACGGCGCGATCGACCCGTGCGCCCACACCGGCGGCGAGCTGCGCGCCGCGCTGGACGACATCGGCCCCGACGTGGACCAGTACGCGCCCGAGCTTCCCGACCTGATCGAGGAGGCCCTGGCGGCCCGTGCCGGCGGCGCCTGCTCGGAGGGCGGCGGCAGTAGCAGCTCGACCGCCGGAGGCTCCACCGGTGGCGGCGCCTCCGGTGGCGGCGACAGCGCCGCGGGCGGCGGTACCGCAGGCGACCTCGGCGGCGACGGTGCTCCGGCGGGCGGCAGCGTCGAGGGCGAGGGCGCGACCCCGACGCCCGAGACCCCCCTGACCGCCTCCCCGGCCGTGATCGAGGAGTCCGTCCCGGCGACCGCGCCCGCCTCTGCCACGCAGGCCTCCGACGCGCCCGTGCCCCTCCTCCTGCTCGCCGTCCTGGGCGGCCTCGTCGCCCTGGGCGTGCTGGCCTGGGCCCTGGCCCGCTGGTGGGCCTTCGAGCCGCGCTGGCTGCTGGGCACCCGCCACGCCTGCACCGAGGCCGGCTACCGCGCCTCCGCCACCTGGGCGGAGTTCTCGGACTGGGTCCGCCTCGGGCGCTGAGCGCCCCCGGCGACCTTCACTCCCCGCGCCTCCCGGCGAGACCTTCACTCCCGCCCTCGTTCCTCGTGCGCTCGTTGCGGGGACGACCCCCTGCGCGGGCCCGCGCACACTCGTTCCGTCCGCCCCACCAGGGAGGCTCCACAGTCCGTTCCCACGAACCCCCCGGCCCTAGACTGGAGAGGGAGGAGCTCCCTGATGGACGCACCGCAGACGGCACTCATCGACGACACCCGGGCAGGCCGTGCCCTCTCGGTGCGCCGCCGGTTCACCAGCCCCGGCGTGCACCCCTTCGACACCGTCGAGTGGGAGCTGCGCGACGCGCGCATCGGCCACGGTGACCGCGTCGCCTTCGAGCAGCCCGACGTCGAGTTCCCCAAGACCTGGTCGCAGAACGCGACCAACATCGTCGCCCAGAAGTACTTCCGCGGCCAGATCGGCTCCCCCACCCGCGAGCGCAGCGTCAAGCAGATGGTCTCCCGCGTCGCCGGCACGATCGCCGACTGGGGCCGCAGCCGCGGCTACTTCGCCTCCCCCGAGGACGGCGACACCTTCGAGGCCGAGCTCACCTACATCCTGCTCCACCAGATGGCGGCCTTCAACTCCCCGGTGTGGTTCAACGTGGGGTATCAGGAGAGCCCGCAAGGAAGTGCGTGCTTCATCCTCAGTGTTGAGGACACGATGGAGTCGATCCTCGACTGGAACACCAAGGAAGGCAGGATCTTCCGTGGTGGATCGGGGTCGGGCATCAACCTCTCCAACATTCGCGGCTCGATGGAGCCGCTGAGCAAGGGCGGCACCGCATCAGGGCCGGTTTCGTTCATGCGCGGGGCCGACGCTTGGGCTGGCACGATCAAGTCCGGCGGGACCACTCGTCGAGCGGCGAAGATGGTCGTGCTGGATGTCGACCACCCGGATATCCGCGCTTTCATCTGGTGCAAGGCCAAGGAGGAAGACAAGGCCGAAGCGCTGGCCAGGGCCGGCTTCGACATGTCGATCGATGGCGAGGGCTTTCATTCGATCCAGTACCAGAACGCCAACAACTCGGTCCGTGTGAGCGACGAGTTCATGCGCGCCGTCGAGAACGACGAGGAGTGGCGCACGATCGCTCGCATGACCGGGGAGCCGATCGGCGAGCCCATGCAGGCCCGCGAGCTCATGCGCGAGATCGCCGAGGCCGCGTGGCGCTGCGCCGACCCCGGCGTTCAGTACGACACCACGATCAACCAGTGGCACACTTCGCCCAACTCGGGGCGGATCAACGCGTCTAATCCCTGCTGCTTCACGGGCGAGACGCTGGTACACACAACTGACGGCCCGGTCCGGTTCGACGAGCTCCACCGTCGGCACACGCTCGGCGAGGAGCTGCCGGAGGTCGCGGCGTACGACCGCACTACCGGTAGGGCGACCGTGGAGTCCGTGTCAGCCGTCTGGGTGGCCGGCATGACCGAGGAGCTGATCGAGGTCGCCACGGCGGACGGGGCGCTCCTTCGCTGCACGCCTGAGCACCGGTTCCTCATCACCAGCGGCCAGTACATCGAGGCGCAGGCGCTGTCGGCCGGCGTCGCGCTGCGCTCGGGAGCGCTCGCACCCGTCTCCACGTCGGTCGGCGGCTCGACCGAGGTGGCAGAGCGGCCTTCGAGTGGCCAGACGAACGTGACGGCAGTCCGCCGACTGGCGCTCGATACCAGCGTTGCGGTGTTCGACCTCGAGGTGCCCGCTACGCGCAACTTCGCCGTCACCAGCGTCCACCGCCCTGACAGTGGCGTGGTCGTCCACAACTCCGAGTACATGCACGTAGACAACTCCGCGTGCAACCTCGCATCGCTGAACCTCATGAAGTTCCGCCGCGAGGACGGGTCGCTCGACGTGGACACGTTCCAGCACACCGTCGACATCATGTTCCTCGCCCAGGAGATCATCGTCGGGCCGTCGAGCTACCCGACCGAGGAGATCGGCGTCAACGCCCGTGCCTTCCGTCAGCTCGGCCTGGGCTACGCCAACCTCGGCGCCTTGCTGATGTCCAACGGCATGCCCTACGACTCCGACGAGGGCCGGGGCACCGCTGCGGCTATCACGGCGCTGATGACGGGCCGTGCCTACGTGGGCTCGGCGCGCGTCGCTGCGGCGATGGGCGCCTACGAGCGCTACGAGCAGAATCGCGAGCCCCACAACGCGGTCGTGCGCATGCACCGCGACGCCTCGTACTCCATCCCGGATTCCACGTGCACGGACACCGCGCTGCTCGAAGCGGCCCGGGCGTCGTGGGACGACGCGGTGGCCACGGGCGACGTGCACGGCTACCGCAACGCGCAGGCCAGTGTCCTCGCGCCCACGGGGACCATATCCTTCCTTCTTGACTGTGACACCACCGGCGTCGAGCCCGACTTCTCGCTGGTGAAGTTCAAGGAGCTGGTCGGCGGGGGGAGCATGACCATCCCCAACCGCACCGTGCCCCTCGCGCTGCAGACGCTGGGCTACGAGGGCGAGCAGATCGCAGAGATCGAGGCCCACGTCGCCTCGACCAACACCATCGTCGGCGCGCCGCACCTGTCCGCCGAGCACCTCGAGGTGTTCGACGTGGCGGTCGGCGAGCGGGCCATCTCGCACATGGGTCACATCAAGATGATGGGCGCCGTCCAGCCCTTCATCAGCGGCGCAATCTCGAAAACCGTCAATCTGCCTCAGGCCGCGACCGTCGAGGACATTGCCGACGCCTACCTGCAGGCATGGCGGATGGGCGTCAAGGCGCTGGCCATCTACCGCGACGGCTCCAAGACCGCGCAGGCGCTGCGCACCGAGGCCCACGACGTACAGGGTGCGGCGCAGGACGGGGCGTTCACCCAGGAGCAGGTCGACACCCTCATCGCCCGGGCGGTCGACGCCGCAGTGGCCGAGACGGCCGTCGAGGCCCGCGAGGAGGGCCGCTCGGAGGCGCTGCGCGCCGCCGGCCCGGCCCGCAAGCGCATGCCCCGCGAGCGCCAGTCGATCACCCACAAGTTCTCGATCGCCGGCCACGAGGGCTATATCACCGCCGGCATGTACGAAGACGGCTCGCTGGGCGAGATCTTCCTCACCGACATCGGCAAGGAGGGCTCAACGCTGCGCGGGCTGCTCAACTCCTACGCGACCGCGATCTCGATCGCCCTGCAGTACGGCGTGCCGCTCGAGACGCTCGTGCAGAAGTTCAGCTACATGCGCTTCGACCCCGAGGGAATCACCCAGAACCCGGAGATCCCCTTCGCCAAGTCGATGCCCGACTACATCATGCGCTGGCTGGCCTCGCGCTTCCTCGACACCGACGCCCAGGAGGAGTTGGGCATCCTCACGCCCGAGGTCCGCGCCCGCCGCTCGGCCCAGGAGGCCGCCACCTCCCACGGCTCCGACACCGCCGGCCCGCGCAGGGGCAACGGCAACGGGGGCCACAGCCACGAGCCGTCCCGGCCGGCCCGCGTCCAGCCGCAGCCGGCCGCCCCGAGGACGCCTGAGGCGCCCGTGGGTCGCGACACCGACCCGGCCACCGACCCGGCCGCGACCACCGGCGGCGGCACCCCGGTGCCGCCCACGCAGGCCTTCACCGACACCCCGCCCGTCCGTCCCGCGGGCGTCTCCCATGGCCTGCGAGGCCTCGAGCTCGGCCCGGCGTGCAACCAGTGCGGCGGCATGATGCAGCGCACCGGCTCGTGCTACACGTGCTCGAGCTGCGGCAACAACACGGGCTGCGGCTGAGTGTTAAGTGTCGCGAGTCGTTCAGCGCAGATGTCGCGGTCTGTTCAGGCTCGTGACCTGAGAAGTTCAGAGTCGTCGGAGGGGCGGGATGCTCCTCCGGCGGGCGCGGGACCGGACTGACGTCTCCGACCGCAGGGATCTGGGTCCGCTCGGGTTCCAGGCCGTAGATCGCGTCGGGGGCAAGCGTGATCTGGGTCTGGCCGGGGACCGTGGCGAGTACGCCCTGCTTGAGCAGGCTCTGCAGGGCGACGTTTGGCTGTTGGTCGCGGTCTTGAACCAGTGGTCGTCGCGGGCGCGGCGCCGGACGCCACGCCGGCCGCGGCGAGGGCAGCGGCGAGGGTGAGGGGAAGGGGTCGCATGAGCCGACCATGCCGCGTGCCGGCCCACCGGACGGCCCACCGGACGGCCTTCCACACCGTATCCCGAGGGATCTTCGCGTCGGCGCGCCACTTCCGGCGCCCCGTACCGTTCCAGCCGCAGCACAACCTGACGAGGGAGAGACGCATGCGAGCTGGAAGCGGAGACGTGACGTGGGGGGCTGGGCGGCCGGTCATCCGGCTCGCGGGGGCGGGGCTGCTGGGAGCCCTGGGGCTGGCGCTCGCCCCGGGTGCCGCGCAGGCGCAGTTCTCCAACCCGCTGTTCATGCCGGATCCCCCTTCAAACGGATCGGCCGATCCGGGGGTCAGCTTTTTGGAGGGGCAGTATCGCGTCACCTCGACCGCGGGGCCGCGGGTGCGCACCTCGCCGGACCTGGTCAACTGGAAGGAGGAGCAGCCCCTCTTCGCGCCCGGCGGCGAGCCGCAATGGGTCAGGCCTGACCCCAGGACGGGTGCCCGCCGTGCGGGCTCACCGAAGATCTACGAGCTGTCCGACCGGGCCGACGGGCCCGGCCGCCAGTACGTCCTGCTGTTCAGCGCGCCGCACAAGGACAAGGGCAAGGGCTGCATCGGGCGCGCCGTCTCGAACACGCCCCACAGCTTTCGCAACGCGGGGCGCAAGTCCAAGGCGGGGCCGTTGGAGTGCAAGGACAACGGCGACTTCGGTCTCATCGATCCGGCGCTGTTCGTGGACCACACGCGCGGCGGGAAGCACTACCTGCTGTACAAGCGCCAGCTCAAGGATCATCGCAAGAAGGAGATGCGGCGACCCAGCGACATCGTGATCCGCCCGATCAACACGGACGTCAGGCGCGGCCTGGGCAGCAGCACGCGGCTGGTCGTGGGCAACGGCAAGGGGGAGGTCGGCAGCGTGGAGGCGCCGACGATGGTCAGGCACGACGGGCGCTACTTCCTCTTCTACAGCGTCGGGCTCTTCTCCAACGACTCCTACGCCGTCAGCGTGGCGGTCTCGCGCCGCGACGCCAACAGGCCGACGGGCGGGAAGTTCATCAAGTACCGCGAGAACCCGATCTACAGCGGCCGGGGGACCGGGGACTTCTGCGGCGTCGGCCACCAAGACGTCAGGAAGAACCCCGACGGCACCTGGAGGCTCTTCGCCCACGCCAACCTCAGGGAGACGAACCCCGCAAAGCCCCCCGACGCGAGGAACAAGTGCGTGAAGTCACGACGCGACCTCGTGTCCGAGACGCTGCGCTGGGACCGCCGCACCAGCAACCCGAACTTCCACTGGCCCAGCGTCAGCAACGGCAAGCCCAGCGGCAACGGCAAGACCACCGGCACGTTCGCGCCCTTCATGGGGTGAGCCGATCATCGAGCGACTGGTGATGCCGGCGCTGCGCAGCCGGTGGCGCAGCGCCGGCTGGTGAACCGCGACCCCAGTCGTGCGCGGGGCTCAGCCCGGGCGGCCCTCGGGCCACCGAACATCCGCTTCTCGGTGACGTCGGACTCGCCGCCGCCCAGCTGGACGAGCCCGTTGGTCGGCACGCTGCCGCGGGCGGCACGGACCGTCTCGACATCCTCCCAGCGCCCCGCGCAGGCGCCCCGTCACGAGACGATGCCGTCGAGGAAGCCGCGTAGCCGGGCGGCGGGGAGGTCACAGAACAGGCGAGCGGCGAGCTCCTCGCGCCCTTGACGCGCGACCACGCCATCGCCGAACGCGGACGCCAGTGCTAGCGTCGGCCCGTGCTCGCCTCGTCCTCGCGTTCCACCGACCTGCTGCGGGAGATGGTCCGCATCCTCGCCGGCGCGGAGACCCTGAGGGCCGCCACCAACGACATCCTGGTGGCCATCGGCACCCACGGCGGATGGCAGTTCGGGACGCTGTGGACGCTCGACGGGGAAGGGCTCCTTCGCTGCGAGGGCATGTGGCAGGCCGACGCGCAGCGAACCGCCCCACTCGCTCGCGCCAGCCTCGACGCGGCCCTGCCCGAGGGCACCGGCCTTCCCGGCGCGACACTGGCCGCCGGCGAGCCGGTCTGGATGTACGACCTCGCCCATGATCCGCGCTTTCTGCGCGGGCAGGCCGCCGCGGAGAGCGGCCTGCGCAGCGGGCTCGCGTTTCCCATCGTCGGCAGCGATGAGCCGCTCGGCGTCATGGAGTTCCTGTCCGAGGGGAGCACACCGTCCCAGACCGACCTGCTGGACCTCGTGGTGACGCTCGGCCGCCAGGTCGGGCAGTACATCGAGCGCCGCCGCGTCGACGAGGCCATGCGCGTCTCTGAGACGGTGAAGGACGCCATCGTGCGCACGGCCTTGGATGCCATCGTCGGCATGGACGGCGACGGACGCGTTCTCGAGTGGAACCCGGCCGCCGAGCGCACTTTCGGCTTTGTGCGCGACGAGGCCCTCGGACGGGTGATGGCCGACCTCATCATCCCGCCCACGCTGCGCGAGCCCCATCGGCGTGGGCTCGCGCACCACCTGGCCACGGGCGAGACGCGCCTGATCAACCGCCGGATCGAGATCACCGCCGTGCGGCGGGATGGCACCGAGTTTCCCGTCGAGCTGTCCATCACCCGCCAGGACTTCGACGCCCAGCCGCGCTTCACCGGCTATCTGCGCGACCTCACGGGCCCCAGGGAGATGGAGAGCGAGCTGCGCCGCTCCCGCGACGAGCTCGAGGCGATCCTCGAAGCGGTCGCCGACAGCGTCACCGCCCGCGGCCCGGACGGCGACCTCATGTACGCAAATCCCGCCGCGCTGGCCGCCGCGGGCAAGAGCAGCCTCGAGGAGTTGCGAGCCATGCCGCCCGAGGAGCTGCTCGCCGACTTGGAGGTCGTCGATGAGGACGGAGTCCCACTCCCGCCCGGCCAGTCGCCCTACCTGCGCGTGCTCGCCGGCGAGGATGAGGCCGAGGCCGTCATCGGATACCGCCACCCGGACAGGGGCGAGACCTGGATGTCGGCCCGGTCGCGCGCCATCCGCGACGACGGGGGCCGCCTGCTCATGGCGCTGACGGTGGCCCGGGACATCACCGCACGCAAGCGCGAGGAGCACAACCTGCGTCACGTCGCCGACACGCTGCAGGCGGCCGTCCTTCCCCGGGACCTACCGGCCATCCCCGGCGTGGAGATGTCGGTCGCCTTCACGCCGCGCGGCGGCGAGTACCACGACGTAGGCGGGGACTATTACGACGCCTTCGGCCTGGATGACGAGTGCTGGCTGGTCACGGTCGGGGACGTGCGCGGCAAGGGCGCCGAGGCCGCCGCGGTCACCTCGTTGTGTCGGTACAGCATCCGGGCGCTGTCACTGCATCACGACGACCCAGCCGCATTGCTCGGCGAGCTCAACGAGGTGCTTTTGCGCCACTGCGCCGACGGTCGGTTCGCGACCGCCGCGCTCGCGCGCCTGCGCCTGAACGCCGACACGGTCGCCCTGAGCCTCGCGCTGGGAGGACACCCGTGCCCGTTGTTGCTGCGCGCCGACGGCCGACTGGAGCCCGTCGGGGCACCCGGGACGCTGCTCGGTGTAGTGAATGACCGGGTCGTCGCGCAGAACATCGACGTCACCCTGGGCCGCGGCGATGCGCTGGTGTTCTACACCGATGGGGTCCCCGAGGCGCGAGACAGCACCGACAGGCTGTTCGACCTCCCAAGCTACCTGGCCGGCTGCCGTGGCTGGGATGCCGAGCAGATCGCCTGCGGCATCCAGGAGGCGGCCATCGCTCATCAGGGCGGCAGGCCGGACGACGATGTCGCGCTTCTCGTTCTCCGCGTGCCCGAGGAGCCGCTGATGCGGCGACGTCTCCCCGCCGTCGCGGAGTCCGTCGTCCTCGCGCGCCACGCCCTCGACGAGCTCGTCGACCGTTTCCCGCGCCTTGACTGGGACGCGCTGAGGCTGGTGGTCGGCGAGCTGGTCACCAACAGCATCGTTCACGGCACGCCCCGGCGCACCGAGCAATGGTTCGAGCTGACCGTCACCCAACGACAGCCCGGCTGTCTTCGCTTCGCCGTCGCGGACCCCGCGCCTGTGTTCATCGCCCGCCGGCACGAGGCCGCGCCCGAGGCCGAGTCCGGGCGGGGCATCTTCCTTCTCGACAGCCTGGCCGACCGCTGGGGCACCGCTCGACACGGTCGAGCGTGTATCTGGTTCGAGCGCGACCTGCGCTGATCACCGTGTCAGCATGCGGTCCAGCGCGACCTCCGGGTGCTCGCGCTCGAAGCGGTCGAGCAGCCACTGGCTGGCGAACAGGGCCAGAGGCGTGCCGTCCGTGCGAAACAGCACGTCGCCGCGGCCGGTTCGGCGCAGCGTCTGGACGCCGGTCGCGTCGGTGCGTCGTGCCACCTTCCACGGCGTCGGGTCCAGGCCGACGGTCGCACCGAACTCGCGCTCCAGGCGGTCGACCGCGACGTCGAACTGCAGCGGCCCGACGCCGGCCAGCACAGGGGTGGGGTCGGCGACCGGGTCGCGACGCAGGACGTGCACGACGCCCTCCTCGCCCAACTGCTCGATGCCGCGGTGAAACTGCTTGTAGCGCGAGGTGTAGCGGTTGCGCACCGTGACGAAGTGCTCGGGCGCGAGCGTCGGGATGGGCGGGAACTCGACCGGCTCGTCGACGTAGAGGGTGTCGCCGACGCGCAGGTCGGCCGCGTTGACCACCCCGACCACGTCGCCCGGGAAGGCCTCCGCGAGCACCGCGCGCTCGTCGCCGAAGACCTCGTGGGCGTGGGCCATGGCAAACGGCTTGGCGGTGCGCGCGTTGATGGCGCGCATCCCGCGCTCGAAGCGACCCGAGCAGACGCGCAGGAAGGCCACGCGGTCGCGATGGCGCGGGTCCATGTTGGCCTGCACCTTGAAGACCAGGGCCGAGAACGGGGCGTCGAGTCGCCTGCAATCGCCGCCGACCGCCGGACGCTCGCGCGGCGAAGGCGCGACGCGCTCCAGCGCCTCGAGCAGCAGGCCCACGCCGAAGTTCGAGACCGCCGAGCCGAACAAGACGGGGGTGCACGCCCCGGTCGCGAACGCGTCGGCATCGAAGTCCGCCCCGGCGCCCGCGAGCAGGTCGAGCTCCTCGCGGGCCACGGCCCAGGCATCGCCCTCGCGCTCGCCGGCCTGCTCTGCGCTCAGCAGCTCCTCGGGCGCCTCGGTGGCGCCGCCCGCCGTGCGGGTGAAGCGATGGAAGGTGCCCGAGGAACTGCTGCGGTCCACCACACCGCGGAAGTCGCCCGGGGCCCCGACCGGCCATGTCGCGGCGGTGGGCGGGATGCCCAGCACCGACTCGATGTGGTCGAGCATGGCCAGCGGCTCCATGCCCGGCCGGTCGTACTTGTTGACGAAGGTCAGCAGCGGGATCCCCCGCGCGCGAGCGACCTCGAACAGGCGCAACGTCTGGGGCTCCACCCCGCGGGCGGCGTCGAGGAGCATCACGGCCGCGTCGGCGGCCGCCAGCACGCGCAGGGTGTCCTCGGAGAAGTCGCGGTGGCCCGGCGTGTCCAGGAGGTTGAACATCACGCCGCCGTGCTCGAAGCGCAGGACCGTCGAGGTGACCGAGATTCCGCGTTCGCGCTCGATCGCCATCCAGTCCGACGTAGCCGCGCGCCGGCTGCGCCTGGCGTCCACGGCGCCGGCACGGGCGAGTTGACCGCCGTAGAGCAACAGCTTCTCGGTGAGCGTGGTCTTCCCGGCGTCTGGGTGGGAGATGATCGCGAAGGTCCGCCGCTTGGCCGTCTCCTGCGCGATCCTTCCCGCATCCGCCGCGCCGGCGGGTGCGTGGATCCGTGCCGGCGACGCCCCGCCGCGGCGGGGCGTCGCAGTGCGCGACGTTAGAAGCGCCGGCGGCGCGGGGCCTGCGGACGGCGCGGCCCGAACCGGGCCATCTCCTCGGGCGTCATCTGACGCACGACGAGGGAGCCGCTGCGTACCTGCTCGTCGAGTTCCTCGAGCTTGGCCAGGCGCTTGGCCTCGGCGCGTTCACGCGTCGTCGGGGCGGCCATCGCGATCAGGCCAGGGTGACGTTGACGGCCTTGGGGCCCTTGTCGCCGGCCTCGGCGTCGAACGTCACGCGCGCACCTTCGGCGAGGGAGCGAAAGCCATCGCCGGCGATGCCGGTGTGATGGACGAACAGGTCCTTGCCCGAGTCGTCGGGCGTGATGAAGCCAAAGCCCTTGTCGTCGCTGAACCACTTGACGGTTCCGGTTGCCATGCGTACTACCTCCAGAAATTGCGTGCTGCGATCGCGGAGGTGCTGTGAGGCGACGACTGCGGGCGCTGACACTGCTGACGCCGGAGTGATTTCCGGCCGTACACCCATCACTCTAGCGTCCCGTCGGGTTTGGGCCGGTCGCGGGTGTCGCGACGGTCGTAGTTGCAAGTGTTCGCAACAGGGCGATATCTCACCGCATGCCGGTCTCCCACGCCGGGCCGCGGCTCGAAGCACCAGCACTGGAGGACGCTACCGGGGCGCTGCGGGCGCGGGGGCTGGGGGTGTCGGCCGCCCGGCGGCTGGTGCTGGAGGCCATCTACGCGGCCGACGGCCCGATCTCGGCGCTGCTCGCGCGCGGCTACATCGGGACGATGCCCCACGACGAGCCGCTGCGCCTCGCTCGCGCCGACGTCGTACGCCTGAACGAGCACGGCCACGACTGGGTCGTGGCCGTGCCCTGCGCTGGGGGGTGAGTCGAGGCGGGCTAGGGGCGCCCGGCGCCCTCGGGGCGGCCGACGCCCTCCGGGCGCCCGGCGCTCTCGGGGCGGCCGCTGCCACTCCCAGCGGGCGGGCCGGCGGAGTCGGGGCGACCGGGGCTAATGCCCGCGGGCGGGCCGGCGGAATCGGGGCGACCGGGGCTAATGCCCGCGGGCGGGCCGGCGGAATCGGGGCGACCCTGGCTGCGAGGCGCCTGCTCGGACGAACCCGGGCTGGTCTGGCGATCGGGGTTGGCGCCGCGGTCGCGGGCGCGCTCGGCGGTGTCCCGGCCGAACTGGCGGCGCTCCTCGGGCGAGGCCGTGCCCTGCTCCCGCGCGCGCTGCGAGGTCTCGGCGCCGAAGGAGTCGCGCTCGTCCGCGGCCTCGGTCTCCTCCTGCCCGTCCTCGGGCTCCTGGCCCTCGGCGGCCTCCT
>JANDLV010000058.1 GCA_024330185.1 Candidatus Siliceabacter maunaloa | reverse complement strand
CTCGAGCCGCTGGCCGCGCGCCTGCGCCGCGTCGGTCTCCCGCGGCTCGCCGCGGCCGCCGTGGTCTTCGTCGGCTTCCTCGCTGCGCTGACCGGCGGGCTGTGGCTCATCGGCCGCCAGCTCGCCGATCAGTTCGGCGCGCTGGGCATGAGCCTGGAGGCCGGCCTCGCCGACCTGCGCGGGTTCGTGACCGCGACCTTCCCGGTGAGCAACGAGCAGATCGACCGCTGGGTCGAGCAGGCCACGGCGGCCGCGCAGGAGGGCTCGGGCGCGGCGCTGGGCGGGCTCGGGACCGCGGCGGGCACCGTCGGCGAGTTCTTCGGCGGTCTGGTGCTCGCGCTGTTCATCACCTTCTTCGTGCTCTTCGACGGCCGGAACATGTGGAACTGGCTCGTCGGGGTCTTCCCGCGCGACCACCGGGCGGCTGTCGGCCCGGCCGGCGAGCGGGCGTGGAAGGCGTTGGTGGCCTACATGCGTGGCATCGTCCTGGTCGCGCTGGCCGACGCCACGCTCATCGCCATCGGCCTGCTCATCCTGGGCGTGCCGCTGATCCTTCCCCTGGCCGTGCTGATCTTCCTCGGAGCGTTCATCCCGATCGTGGGCGCGACGCTGGCCGGCGGCGCGGCGGTGCTCGTCGCCCTGGTCATCCAGGGCCCCGTCACGGCGCTGATCCTGCTCGGCGTCGTCTTGGCCGTGCAGTGGCTGGACAGCGACCTCCTCCAGCCGCTCATCCTCAGCCGGACGATCAACCTGCATCCGGTGGCCGTCGCGCTGGCCATCTCCACCGGCACCGTGGTGGCCGGCATCGGCGGCACGGTCGCCGCCGTCCCGGTGGTCGCCGCCGTCTACGCCGCCGTGCGCCCCCGGGAGAACGGGGACGAGCCGCCGGGTGACCCGCCTCAGGAATCGGCGGAGAGCAGGGCTCCGACGTCCAGTGGGGAGACGTCCAGCCCCGAGGGAACCAACGTCTCGCCCGGCGAGACCCGCAGTACCTCCGCGTAGGACTCTCCCTCCGGCACGCGGTGCACCTCGATGCAGCGCTCGACCAGGTCGACGACCCAGTACTCGGGCAGGCCGGCGCGCGCGTAGATCGCCAGCTTGCGCCCCCGGTCGATGCGCCGCGAGTCCGACACCTCGATGAGGAGGTGCGCGGTACTCGGGTGGGCCTCGAAGTTGACGTCGGCCGCGTCGATGACAGCGATGTCGGGCTCGGGCTCCGAGCGGGGGGGCAGCGTGATCGGGCCGCCGACGCGCACCCTGTAGTCCTCTGAGAGGCCGCGGGCGAAGTGCCAGGTCAGCCGGTCGACCACGGCGCGGTGTGGAGGGTTCTCGGTCACCTTCTCGACCAGCATCCCATCCAGCAGCTCGACCTTGTCGTCCTCGGTGAGGATCTCTGCCTCGATCATGCGGTGGTAGTCCTCGACGCTGAGGGGGTGCAGTCGCAGGTCGTTAGCGGGGGCGACGGCCATGCCGCGAGTGTACGGCGCTACAGCGGGCGGGAGAAGCGGTGCGAGGAGATCACGGAGCTCGACGGCGCTCAGAGCGCGCCGCCCGCAGCACGCGGGGCGGTAGGGTCCTCGCCCTCCTCGCCGGGGCTCTCGCGGGAGAGGTACTCCTCGGCCAGCAGCGGGTTCTCACGCGCCCGGCCCACGACGGCCAGCAGGTCGGACATGGAGGCGACCTCCTCGACCTGCTCCTTGAGAAACCACTGCAGGAACTGCTCGCTGGCGAAGTCGCCGTCCTCGCGCGCGAGACCCACGAGCGCGCTGATCTGGTCGGTGACCGTGCGCTCCTGGTCGAGCGCGAGCTGGACGGGGGCCACTACGTCCCGGAAGGTGGTGCTCGGCGCCGCGCAGCCGGGCACGACGGCGTCCAGTCCCGCGTCCATCAGGTACTGGACCATCATCATCGCGTGGTTGCGCTCCTCGACGGCCTGTGCGTAGAAGTGCGTGGCCAGGCGGGGAAGGGTCTCGTTGTCGTAGTGCACGGCGATGGCCACGTACTGCTGGGAGGCGGCGAACTCGTGGCCGATCTGCGCGTTGAGGGCGGCGAGGAAGCGGTCGGAGAGCATCTCCTGAGTCTACGGGGGGCATCGCCCGGTGGCTTTCGGGTGACCTAACTCGATCGTGCTACCGTCCCGTCAGTGCCGGCCACCGCCACGCCGATCAAGGTCAAGAAGGTCTGCTGCAAGGACCGTCCGCGCTGCAGGAAGTGCCCCGTCGTGCTCAAGCGCCTGGCCGACGAGGGCCTAGCCATCCGGCTGGACAAGCGCCGGTACGAGCTGTTGCCCGACCTGGGCAAGAAGCAGCTCAGGGCCGCCCGCAAGCGCTGAGAGCCCGGCCGCCCCGGGCGCCTCGTTACGCTTGTACACCTATGGCCACCGCACTCGTGACCGGCGGCGCCGGCTTCCTCGGGTCTCATCTGTGCGACGAGCTGTTGCGTCGCGGCCTGCGCGTGGTCTGCGTGGACAATCTCGAGACCGGGTCGCTGCGCAACATCGCCCATATCCGCGATGCGCGCTTCCGTCATCTCAACCTGGACATCATCAAGCCCTACTTCGTCGACGACGAGCAGGTCGACTTCGTCTATCACCTGGCCTCGCCGGCCTCGCCGATCGACTACCTGCGTCTGCCGTTGCACACGCTCAAGGTCGGCTCTCACGGCACCCATCACACGCTGGGCCTGGCCAAGCAGCACCGCGCGCGCTTCCTCATCGCCTCGACCTCCGAGGTCTACGGCGACCCGCAGGAGCACCCCCAGAAGGAGACCTACTGGGGCCACGTCAACCCCATCGGCCCGCGCGGCGTCTACGACGAGGCCAAGCGCTACGCCGAGGCGCTGACCATGGCCTACCACCGCCAGCAGGGCGTGGACACGGCGATCATGCGCATCTTCAATACCTACGGCGCGAGGATGAGGGCCCACGACGGCCGCGCGATCCCCACCTTCCTGCGCCAGGCGCTGCAGGACCGCCCGATCACGGTCTTCGGCGACGGCAGCCAGACCCGGTCGTTCTGCTACGTGGACGACCTGATCCGCGGGATGATCGCCCTGGCCGAGTCGGGCCACAACCTGCCCGTCAACATCGGCAACCCCAGGGAGCACACGCTGCTGGAGCTTGCCGAGACGGTGATCGAGGTCACCGCCTCGAAGTCAGAGCTCATCTTCGAGGCGCTGCCCACCGACGACCCGCAGGTGCGCCAGCCCGACATCACGCTGGCCCGCGACCTGCTGGGCTGGGAGCCCGAGGTGGAGCTGCACGACGGGCTGCGACAGACGATCGAGCAGGCCGGCGTGGAGGCCCTCGTGGGAGCGGGGCAGCGGTGACACCGCGACAACCGGCCCTCCCAGACGTTCACACCTAGGCAGATGCCCATCTCCTACGAGACGACGGAAGAGCGCCACACGCCGCACGCGGCCGGCGAGGGCGACGACGGCGCGCGCGAGGAGCTCCCGCTCACACTGCCCGAGCGCGACGTGCGCCGCAAGCGCCCGCCGGCGCTGTCGTTCATCCTGCGCCTGGACACGCTGCGGCGCGCGGGCCGCGTGGTGTCGCTGCTGGTGCTCGACTACGTCGGCATCTTCAGCGCGATCCTGCTCGCGCTGAGCCTCAAGGCGGCCATCCTCACGCCGGGCACTCCGATCACGGCGCAGCTCGACGGCACCCAGGAGATCGCGCCCTTCGCCTACCTGCTCACTGTCCTGCTGTTCGCCCGCTCGGGCCTCTACGGCGAGCGCAGCACGCGCCCCGGGCTGACCAAGATCATCTCCTCGCTCTTCCAGGTCACCGTCGTCGCGCTGATATACGCGCTGGCCTCGGGCGAGCAGTTCTCCAGCTACTACATCTTCTACGGCGCGCTGGGCTTCGCCGTCGTCACCGTGTCGGTGCTGCGCGGGGGCTACGAGCGCACCACTGGCACGGTGCTGCGCATGGCCGGCTACCGCCGCCGCGCGATCGTGGTGGGCAGCGGCGCGCACATCGAGGCCGTGGGTCACGCCCTGGCCGACGGCGCCCACCGGCCGGTCAACCTCGTCGGGTTCATCTCGCTCTCGCCCCGCCCCGACAACGGCCTGGTCTCCCTCGGGCAGCTCGCGGATCTGCGCGCGATCATCGCCGCGCACCGCGTCCAGGAGGTGATCATCGCCGACCCCGACTTCCCCCAGGAGCGCGCGGTGGAGCTCGTCGACATCTGCCACGGAGAGGGCGTGCGCGTGCGCATCGCGCCGTCCACCATGGAGTTGCTCATCCAGCGCGCCGAGTTCGTGCCCGGGGAGGCCCTGCCGCTCTTCGAGCTCAAGCCGCCCGTCTTCGAGGGGCTCGACTACCTGGTCAAGCGCACGTTCGACCTCGTCGTCGCCTCGCTGCTGCTCGTGGTCCTCAGCCCGTTCCTCGCCGTGACGGCCCTCGCCGTGCGCGCCACCTCCCGCGGGCCGGCCATCTACCGCTGCCCCCGCCCGGGCATCGGCGGCGTGACCTTCCACTGCTTCAAGTTCCGCACGATGCACCGCCACGCCGACCAGCGCCAGGCCGACCTCGAGTCCGTCAACGAGGCGTCGGGAGCGCTGTTCAAGCTGCGCCGTGACCCGCGCCTGACCGGTGTGGGGCGGCTGCTGCGCCGTTTCTCGCTGGACGAGCTGCCCCAGCTCATCAACGTCCTGCGGGCGGAGATGTCGCTCGTCGGTCCGCGCCCGCTGCCGCTGCGCGACTTCGAGCGCTTGGAGAACTGGCACAAGAAGCGCTACCTGGTGATGCCCGGCATGACCGGCCTGTGGCAGGTCTCGGGGCGCTCGGAGCTGGACTTCGACGACCTCGTGCGCCTGGACTTCCTCTATCTCGAGCGCTGGTCGGTCTTCCTCGACCTGGTCATCCTGCTCAAGACGGTCCCCGCGGTGGTCTCCCGCCGCGGCGCGTACTGAGCGCGCACGGGCGCCCCGGCGGCGCTGCCATGATCCCCGGGGTGGCCCACCCCCACCGATACCTCTTCGAGCAGATGGTGCGCCGCGAGCTACGCCAGAAGTACAAGGGCTCGGCGCTGGGCATCGCGTGGTACCTCGTCAACCCCCTGGTGCTCATGGGTGCCTACTACCTGCTGTTCGGGGTCATCTTCGAGCTGCAGCGCATCCCGGACTTCCCGCTGTTCCTCATGGTGGGGCTGGTGGTGTGGATCTTCTTCAGCCAGTCGCTGCTCAGCGCCGCACCCAGCCTGCTCGACCACGGCGCGCTGATCCGCAAGGCGCGCTTCCCGCGCGAGACCATCCCGGCCTCGGTGGTCGCCGTGCAGGCGATCACCTTCGTCGTGCTGCTCGTGGCGCTGGGCGTGGTGACCGTCGTCCTGCGCGGCACGCTGGACGTCGCGTTGCTCCTGCTGCCGGTGGTCCTGCTCGCGCTGCTGGGCTTCGTGCTGGGGCTGAGCCTCGCCGTGGCCGTGCTGCACGCCCACTTCCGTGACGTTGCGCCCATCCTCTCCGCCGCCCTGCTGCCGTGGTTCTTCCTGTCGCCGATCTTCTTTCGTCCCGAGGACATCACCGGGCAGGCGCTCGCGCGGGCGGCCCTGGAGTGGGGGAACCCGGTGGCGCCCTACATCGAGGCGGTGCGCGCGATCCTCTACGGAGGCGCAGCCCCGGGCCCGGACGTGCTGGCCTACGTGCTGGCCGGCGCCGCAGTGTCGCTCCTGTTCGGCCTCGCCCTGTTTCGCCGCCTGGCGGCCGAGCTCGCGGTGCTGGTGTGACGCCCGCCGCGGGGGAGCTGGTGCTCGAGCACGCATCGCGGGCCTTCAGCGTGCGCGCCGACCGCGGGCGCACCCTCAAGGAGCTGATCATCGGCCGCGTGAAGGCAACCCGCCCGCCCGGGCCGCCGCCCGTGCAGGCCCTGGACGGCGTGTCGCTGCACATCCGCCCCGGCGAGACCGTCGGCATGGTGGGGCGCAACGGCGCGGGCAAGTCCTCCACCCTGCGGGTGCTGGCGGGGATCGTGCCGCTGGACGCCGGCAGCGTGCGCACCGGCGGCCAGGTCGTCACCCTGCTGGAGCTGGGCGCCGGCTTCGGGCGCGACTTCACCGGCCGGGAGAACGTGTTCCTCAACGGCGCGCTGCACGGCCTGGGGCGCGCGGAGATCGAGGCGCGCCTGGACGACATCCTGGCCTTCAGCGAGCTGGGCGACTTCGTCGACGCCCCCGTGGCGACCTACTCCTCGGGCATGTACCTGCGCCTGGCCTTCGCCATCGCCGCGCACCTGGACGCCGACATCCTGCTCATCGACGAGGTGCTGGCCGTGGGCGACGAGGCCTTCCAGCGCAAGTGCGAGGAGCGCATCGCCCGCCAGATCGCCGCCGGCGCGACGCTGGTCCTCGTGTCCCACGACGCGGCGCTGGTGGAGCGCTCGTGCGCGCGCACCGTCGTGCTGGACGGCGGCCGGGTGGCCTTCGACGGGCCGACCGCGCAGGCGCTGCCCTTCTACCATCGCCTCATGGGCACCCCGGACCCCCAGCCGGTCGCGCCGTGAGGGCCGGGGAGGCCCTCGGCGCTGCCCGCGCGCGCGCGGCGACGGCCCGCGAGCGCGGGGCCCACGCGGACGACCTGGAGCGCTTCCGGGTCCAGCCCGCGCAGCGCCCCGGGGTGGAGGCGCTCCTGGAGTGGGCGGTCATCGAGCCCGACGTGGATCAGCTTCGCTCCACCCGCCGCCTCGGCGCGCCGATCACGCTGGCCAAGCAGACGCTGTACCGGGCGCTGCGCCAGTACAACGGCCAGGTGCTCGCCCAGCAGACGCGCTTCAACCTCATGGTGGCCATGCACGTCGCCGAGCTGTCTGACCGGGTCACGCGCCTCGAGGAGCGCAGCGGAGATCCGCATGGGGCGGACCACGCTGCGCGGTGATCGTCCACCAGGTCCTCTCCGGCGCGGGTCCCTACGACGCCGTCACCGCCGAGGCGCTCGAGTTCCGCCGCTGCTTCACCGGCTGGGGCTGGGGCGGAAGCGATGTCGCGGCGTCCATAGACCCGCGCATGGGGCGCCTGGTCGGCGGACTGGACACGCTGGCCCCCGCGCCCGACGACCTGCTGCTCGTGCACTACTCGGCCTACGCGCCCAAGGTCGCGCGCGTGCTCCAGCTTCCCAACCGCACGCTGCTGCTCAACCACAACGTCACCCCGGCGCACTGGCTGTGGGAGCACGAGCCGGCCATCGCGGTGCAGTGCGCCGTGGGCCGCGCGCAGCTCCCCGAGTTCGTGCGCGCCAGCGACGCCGCGGCAGCCGACTCCGCCTTCAACGCCGCCGAGCTGCACGCCGCGGGGGCGGGGGAGGTCACGGTGGTGCCGGTCCTCAGCCCTCTCGGCCGCCTGGGTCCGCCCGGACCACCCGACCCCCCTGGTCCTACCACCGTCCTCTTCGTTGGCCGGCTCATGCCCCACAAGCGCCAGGACGCGGTCATCCGTGCCTTCGCCCTCTACGCGCGCGAGCACGCGCCCGAGGCGCGGCTGGCGCTGGTCGGCGAGCCGGTCACGCCCCGCTACGGCGAGCAGCTCCGCGCGCTCGCCGACGCGGTCGCCCCCGGCGCCGTGACCTTCGAGCAGTCGCTGCCCGCGGACGACCTGGGCGACCGCTTCCGGGCCGCCCACGCCTTCCTGTGCCTGTCCGAGCACGAGGGCTTCTGCGTCCCGGTGCTCGAGGCGCTGCGCTTCGGCGTGCCCGTGATCGCCCGGCCGGCGGGCGCGGTGCCCGAGGTGGCGGGCGACGCCGCGCTGCTTGTCGCCGACGACGACCTCGCCGTGGTCGCCGAGCTGCTGGCGTTGGCGGTGGGCGACCGGGAGCTGCGCGCCGAGCTGCGCGAGCGCGGGTACGCCCGGGCCGCGGCGTTCACCCCCCAGCGCTCGGCGGAGGCGTTGCGAGGCGCTCTCGAGGGCCTGTCACGCAAGCCGCTCAGGCCACGCTGAGGCCCAGGCCCTCCGCGGCTGCGCCGAGCCGCTCGTCGAAGGTGGCGACCATGTCGGCCCCGGCGTCCCGGGCGGCCAGCAGGACACAGCAGTCCGGGAGCTTGAGGCGGGTCTGCGCACGGAGCTCCGCGAGCCGCACGGCTGCGTCCTCGCCGAGCGTCACCTCATCGACGCCCAGCCTTGCAAGGCCTGCGCGGGCAGCCCCCAGGGCGCCGCGTCGCGTGGGCGTCACGAGTGCCTCGGCCAGCGTGATCACGCTCGTCCGAAGATCGCCCGCCGCTTCAAGGATCCGGCCGGCCCGATCGTGATGAAGGTCCTCGCGGTCGAAGTGGGCGATCAGGACGCTCGCGTCGAGGATCGTCAGTCGGGCCAATCCTCACGCAACCGCTGCAACTCGTCGCGCCGGTAGACACCGGTGAGGTTCCCCGCCGTCTCACGCACGGCCCGGTGGCGATCGGCGGCGGCGCGCTCTCGCTTACCGTTGATCGCCGCGCGTCCCTCCTCGACGAGCCGCACGAGCAGGCGACCACGAGGTTCGTGCGGCCAGCGCTGCGCCGCCTCATCCAGTGCTCGGGCGACCTCGTCCGTTTCGGTGATCGTGTGTCGCGGCCTCGTCGTCGGCATCGTTGTTGCAGTGTAGAACCGTGCCCCGCGGTGCATCACCGCTCCCGCTCGGCCTCCCAGACGATGACCGCGGGCAGACCGGTGAGCGCCGCCTCGTGGAGCTCGGGGAGCGGCAGAGTGGCGCAGGATCGGCGCTCAGCCGCCGGTGTACATCCGCGACAGCGCCTGGGCGACGCACACGGGCTTCTCGCCGCCCTCGGTCTCGAAGGTGTAGGTCGTGGCCATCTGGATGCCACCGGGGATGTCGTCCACGCTCGCGATGGCCAGGCGCATGCGCACCTTCTGGCCCACGGGCAGCGGGGCCGGAAAGCGGACCTTCTCGGCGCCGTAGTTGACGGCGAAGGCGAAGCCCTGGACGTCGAGCAGCTCGTACATGAACCTCGGGCCCAGCGAGAGCGTGTAGTAGCCGTGGGCGATGGTGCCGCCGAAGGGGGTGTCCTTGGCGCGCTCGGTGTCGACGTGGATCCACTGGTCGTCGCCGGTGAGCTGCGCGAAGCGGTCGATGTCGGCCTGGGTGACCTCGTGCCAGTCGCTGACGCCGATCTCCTCGCCGACCTTCGCCTTGATCTCGTCGATGCCGTTCAGGGTGACGCCGGCCATGGGGGCTCCTCGCCTCGGGTTCTGCGGGTTCGAAGCGGGGATCGTAAGCCTCCCTAAGCTCAGCCGCCGTGCCCGGGGCCCCCGCACCGCTGCTCGCCGTCGACGCGCCCTCCCTCCTCTACCGGGCGTTCTTCGCGCTGCCCTCGTCCATCACCGGCCCCGACGGGAGGCCCGTCAACGCCCTGCTGGGCACCGCCAACCTCATCCTGTTCGCCGTCGAGCGCCACGCGCCGCGCGCGGTCGTCCTGTGCTTCGGCGCCGAGGCGGCGCGCTACCGGGTCGATCTGTTCGCCCCTTACCACGCCGACCGCCCGCCCATGCCCGACGAGCTGGTCGCGCAGTGGGAGGACGCGCGCGCGTTCTTCGCCGCCTTCGGCTGGCCGTCCCTGGACGCCGGCGACCTGGAGGCCGACGACCTGCTGGGCAGCCTCGCGCGCGTGGAGACCGAGGCCGGAGGACGCAGCCTGCTCTTCACCGGCGACCGCGACATGTTCCAGTGCGCGGGCGACGGCGTCACCGTCCTCTACCCGCGCACCGGGGCCAAGGACGGTCCCCAGGAGGTCGACGCCGCCGGGGTGCGCGAGCGCTACGGGGTGGACCCGGCGCAGGTGCCCGACTTCATCGCCCTGCGCGGCGATCCGTCCGACGGCCTGCCCGGCGCGAAGGGCATCGGCGCGAAGACCGCCCGCGACCTCCTGCGCGAGCACGGGGACCTGGAGGGCGTTCTGGCCGCGGCGACGCGGGCCGGGACGCTGAGGCCGCGCGTCCGTGCGACGCTGGGCGACGCGGCGCAGGAGCTGCGGGCCTTCCGCGCTATCGCCACGCTGCAGCCGGTGGAGGCCCCCCACCCCGTCGATGCACCGCTGGACGCCACCGGCGCGGCCGCCGCCGCGCGCGAGCGCGGAATGGAGCGTCTGGCCGCCCGGCTCGACGGACGATGAAGGCCCCTCTGCGCACCGATCCGCGACCCATCGTGTCGTAGAGGCGTGGCATCGGGCAAGATGACGTCTTCCGTGCGCCCCCGGGTCGGTCGTCCTCTGCTCGCGCTGCTCGCGGCTCTCGCCGTGCTGATCGCGGTTGCCCCAACGGTTCTGGCCGAGGCCGACGAGCCCATCGCGCTGGACGACGGCTGGAGCTTCGTCGAGGATCCCGGCGACGAGGGCGTCGGCGCCGGCCGGGCCACCGGCGGCGGCGAGGGCTGGCAGGAGGTCTCGGTGCCCCACGTCATGCTTCCCGAACCGGTCGAGGAGAACATGCCCGGCACCGTCGGCTGGTACCGCACGACCTTCGAGGGCCCCGAGAGCGAGGACGGCCGCGGGTGGGCGGTGCGCTTCGGCAGCGTGCGCCGGGAGGCCACGGTGTGGCTCAACGGACGCGAGATCGCGACCAACCGCGATCCCTACACGCCCTTCACCGTCCCTCTGGACGGCCTGCGCCAGGGCGAGGACAACACGCTCGTGGTCCGCGTCGACGGGCGCAAGGGTCCCGAGCCGCGCGAGGGCTGGTGGAACTGGGGCGGCATCGTGCGTCCCGTCGCCCTCGAGCCGCTGGGGCGCGTGGAGTACGAGGGCGCGGCGGTGATGAGCGACGTGAGCTGCAACGAGGGCGGAGAGCTCTGCGACGCCCGAGTACTGGTCGACGGCTGGGTGCGCAACCGCACCGACCGCCCCCAGACCCCGCAGGTCGACGTCGAGCTGCGCCGCCCCGAGGAGGAGGACGAGATCGCCGCCCGGGGTGGCGCACGGGCACCGACCATCGCCCCCGGCGAGCGGGCGCGGGTGCGCTTCGAGGTGCCCGTGGCGGGCCCCCTGGACCTGTGGGCCCCCGAGACGCCAGACCTCTACGGCGCGACCGTGGAGACGAGCCTGGGCGACGAGGTGCAGGACGTCCACACCCAGCGCGTCGGGCTGCGCCAGGCCGATGTCCGCGACGGGCTGCTGCACCTCAACGGGCGGGTGGCCGAGCTGAGGGGGGCCTCCATCCAGGAGGACGTGCCGGGCCGCGGGCCGGCGCTGACCGACGAGGACATCGAGCGGACGGTCTCCCGCCTCAAGGCCCTCAACGCCAACGTCACCCGTGCCCACTACCTCCTGGACCAGCGTCTGCTCGACCGCTTCGACGAGGAGGGCATCCTCGTCTGGAGCCAGGCGCCGGTCTACCACCGCGACGACCTGCTCGTGGACCCGGAACGCCGCGATTTCGAGCTGCAGTCGGTGCGCGGGACGGTGCTGGCCGCGCGCAAGCATCCCTCGGTCATCACCCACTCGGTAGCCAACGAGCTGAACTCCTGGCCCGACGACCTCGAGACCACCGGCGATTTCCTGCGCCGTGCGGCCGACCTGACCGACGACCTCGACCCCACCCTGCCGTTGTCGGTGGACATCCTGTCCTACCCCGACATCGAAAAGCAGGAGCTCTACGACCGCTTCGATCTGCTGGGCATCAACAGCTACTACGGGTGGTACGCGGGCAAGCCGGACCGCTCCACGGCCGACCTGGCCGACCTCGAGCCCTACCTGCGCGCGATGAACGAGAAGTACCCCGAGCACGCGCTCGTGCTCACCGAGTTCGGGGCGGAGTCGACCTACAGCGGCTCGCCGCAGGACAAGGAGACCTACGAGTTCCAGGTGCAGTACATCCGCGACAACCTGGAGATCGTCGACCGGCTCCCGTTCATGAACGGCGCGATCTATTGGACGCTGCGTGAGTTCGCGGTCAAGCCCGACTGGGATGGCGGGGCCGAGCGCGAGGGGGTGGAGCGCGACGGCATCCACCGCAAGGCGCTGATCACCTACGACGGGCAGCCCAAGCCTGCGTGGGACGTCACGCAGGCCATGTTCGCCTCCACCCCCCTCTACCGCGGCGGGGCGTCGCGCGAAGCCGTCCTCATCGGCCCCGTGGGCGGCGGCCCGCCGGCCTGGCGCGGGCTGGCCCTGGCCCTGGGCGCCGTGGGCCTGATCCTCGCCCTGATCGCCCTAGACCTGTGGTGCATGCGCGACATCTGGCGTTCGCGTCGCGGCACCGGCGGGGCCGGCGGCGGCCAGCCGGTTCACGGGGTGAACTTGACCGTGATGACGTCGCCGTCGCGCATCACGTAGTGGCGGCCCTCGAGGCGCAGGACGCCGCGGTCGCGGCCGCCGGCGTAGCCGCCCGCCTCTACGAGGGCGTCCCAGGCGATCACCTCGGCGCGCACGAAGCCGCGCTGGATGTCGGTGTGGATCGCGCCGGCCGCGTGCCAGGCGCTCAGGCCGCGGCGCAGGTGCCACGACTGGGCCGGCTTGTCCTCCCCGGCGGTGAAGAAGGCGATCTGCTCCAGCAGCGCGAAAGCACCGTCGACGACCTTGCGCAGGCCCGACTCGGCCACGCCGAGGTCGCCGCGCATGGCCGTGGCGTCCTCCTCGTCCAGCTCGGCCAGCTCGGCCTCCAGGCGGCTGGAGACCGCGACCGCCCCGGCGCCCTGGGCACGGGCGTGCGCGGCGATCCCCGGCGGGACCTCGTCCTCACCCTCGTCCACGTTGGCCACGAAGAGCACGGGCTTGGCCGTCAGCGAACCCAGGTCGCGCAGCGCGTGGGGCGCCGCGTCCGGGGGCGGCACCGTCCGCGCGGCGCGACCCGCCTGCAGCGCGGCGATCACCTCGCGCAGCCAGGCCTCCTCGGCCACGGCCGCCCGGTCGCCGCCGCGGGCCTCGCGGATCACGCGCCCATGGCGGCGCTCGGCCTGCTCGAGGTCGGCGTAGACCAGCTCGGTCTCGATGATCTCGACGTCGCGCAGCGGGTCGACCGAGCCCTCGCTGTGCACGACGTTGGGGTCGCGGTGGGCGCGCACGACGTGACAGACCGCGTCGGTCTCGCGGATGTTGGCCAGGAACCGGTTGCCCAGCCCCTCCCCCTGATGGGCGCCGGCCACCAGCCCCGCGATGTCGTGGAAGTCAACGGTGTCGGGCACGATCTGTGAGGCGCCGATGACCTGCGCGACGCGATCCAGGCGCTCGTCGCCCACCGGGACCACCGCCACGTTGGGCTCGATGGTCGTGAACGGATAGTTGGCCGCCTCGGCGCCCGCGCGGGTCAGCGCGTTGAACAGCGATGACTTGCCCGCGTTGGGCATGCCGACGATGCCGACCCTCATGGCTCGAGCGCGAACCCCAGGGCGGCGAAGTCGCGATCTAGTCCGAAGACCGCCTCGGCGCGGGCGCGCCGCGCGGTGACGGCGCCGACGCAGTCCGCGAACGAGAGGGCGAGCGTGTCGAAGCGCCGCATCTCGTCCCACGCGAGGCGGCTGACCTCCGCGTCGGCGTGGTGGACGGCCATGCGGCCGGTCACCTCTGCGTCGGCCAGCAGATCCCGAAACGCGAGCGCGTGCTGCAGACCGGCGTCGTAGCGCAGACGTGTCGCAGTCTCCGCGACGACGAGGTTGCTGGTGAGGAGCCGGTCGCCCGTTTCGCGCAGCCGGCGCAGGTGGGCGCTCATCCGCTCGTGGTCGCGATCACGGCGCCACAGGAGCGCTATGAAGGCCCCGGAGTCGACGTAGACCTGCCGCACGCCCGCGCGCGCGGAGCGCCGTACAGGTAGTGGTCGTGGTGGGCGGCGACGTCGTCGGGTCCCTCCTCGTCGTCGACGAGCCCGACCATGTCCTCGAGCGGATCGTCCTCGGCCGTGACGGGCAGGTGGCGGCTGAGGTACTCGTGCAGAGCCGCGCGGACGTGCGCGGCCTCAGACCGGCCGGTCCGGGCGGCAAGCCGCTTGAGCCCGCGCTCCGCTTCGTCGTCCAGGTACAGCTGTTTGCGACGCATACATCATACCTTATACATCGCGGAGGGCCGGGCCGTCCGACCCAGCACGTAGCCCAGCGCGCCCCCGACCAGGATGTCGGACGGGTAGTGCACGCCCAGGTAGACGCGGGAGGCGGCCATGGCCGCTGCGGCGGGATACAGCGCGCGGCCGGGCAGCAGGCCGTTGTAGGCACGCGCTCCCGCGAACGAGGCGGTCGCGTGGGCGCTGGGGAACGAGAGCTGTGTGGGGGTCTTGATCAGGTGGGGCAGGTCCTCGAAGGCGGGACGGCGGCGGCGCAGGATGTTCTTCAGCGCCGTGTTGAACAGGTAGGCCAGGGCGACGGCGGCCACCCCACGGGCCCAGCGCAAGCGTCGCGGGGGGTCCAGCGCGGCGCCCGCCGCCCCGATGGCCAGCCAGATCGCGCCGTGGGAGCCGGTGGCGCTGTAGGCGGTGATCACCGGCGCCACATGGCTGTGGGGCGACCGCCGGCGCACGAGGCGGTAGACGCCCACGTCCACCCGTGCGATGGCCCTGGCGATCGGGCCCCCGGCCAGCCGGGCGCGCAACGAGCGTCGCGCGCCGTGATCGGGCGCCGTCGGGGGGATCTGGCCGAATTTGGGGGGGGCCGGGGGGTTCACGAAGGGCAGGCTATGGGGAGACCCGCTGCGTGCGCGTCGCCCTGATCACCAACCACCGCTCGGGGTCGGGCACCGACGCGGCGACGCTGGAGCGCGGGCTGGCCGGGCACGGGCTCGAGGTCGAGACCTTCGCCATCGAGGACGCCGGGCGGCTGGCGAGCGGCGGGCGCTTCGATCGTGTGGTGGTGGCCGGGGGCGACGGCTCCCTCGGGCCGGCCGCCCGCGCGGCGGTCGGGCTGGGGGTCCCCTTCGCCGTGGTGCCCACGGGCACGGCCAACGACTTCGCCCGCGCGCTCGGCGTCCCGCTGGGCCGCGACGAGGCGCTCGCCCTGGCCGCGGGCGCGGTGGACGAGCGGCTCGAGGAGATCGACCTCGCCCGCGTGGGCGACCGGCCGTGGGTCAACGCGGCGTCGGTCGGGCTGTCGGTCCTGGCCGCGCACGAGGCGCACGAGCTCAAGTCGCGTCTGGGGGCGCTGGCCTACGCCGTCGGCGCGGCCCGGGCGGCGGCCCGGGGCCGGCCGCTGGAGGTCACCGTGCGCGCCGACGGCGAGGAGGCCTTCACCGGCGCCGCGTGGCAGGTCATCGTCGGCGCGACGGGCGCCTTCGGCGGCGGCAGTGAGATCGGCGGCATCGATCACGGCGACGGCTACCTCGACGCGGCCGTCATGCCCGCGGGCTCTCGTGCCCGCCTGGTGCGCCGAGCGGTCGGCATGCGCACGGGGCGGCTCTCGGCCCAGCGTGCCGTGATCGACCTGCGCGCCCGGCGCATCGAGGTCCACGCGCCGCCGGACGCCAGCTTCAACGTCGACGGGGAGGTGTGCCCATGCGTCCCGGCGATCTTCGAGATCGACTCGACCGCGGCCGTGGTGGTCCCGGGCTGAGCGGTCTCGAGCCGGCCGCGAGACCGTGCGGCCGACTCGAGGGCTGTCGCGGGGCCCGGTCGTTCAGGAGAGACGCGGATGCGGATGACCTTGCCCCCTCCGAGGTGCACGTCGTTCTGCCGCCCGAGCTTGCGTCGCGGTATACGCAGCGGTAGCCGCCGACCCTCGCTGACGATCCGTCGCGCGGCCGGGCGTCGACCCCAGGTGTGTAGCCACTGCTTTCCAACCACCGCTCACCGACATCGACGGCATTACGGCAGCTGGTCCCCTTGCATCGATCAACGAGATGAAGGAGAAGCCGACCTCGAGCCCGCGACAACGATCGACCTTGTTCCGTGCCCAAGTCACCCGCAGTCGCAACCGCTTCACTGGGTCGAAGCGCTCGCCTGGCACGCTGACGATCAGCCCGCCGAGGCGCACCGAGTCTCCCCGACGCAGCTTGGTGCGTCCGAAGTCGGTGAGGCGCATGTCCACTCGCTCTCGCTCTCCCGCTTCGATGGAGTAACGCCCCGTCAGGATGGTGCGTCCCAGGCTTCCCCGGGAAGGCATCGCTGCTATCCGGAGACGCCCCTCGCAAGCCACCACCCAAGTGCACTGCATGGTCAGCGGCGTGGGACCGCTTTCCCGCACCACCGTCGTTTCGTCGACCTCCCACGCCGAGAGTCCGACCCCACAGCGGTCGTCGCCCGGCCCCCACCCGAGCACGTTGGCGGCAAAGGGGCTGAAGAAGCTCGGGTTGGTGGAGTCGGTTTCGACCCGCCGCCCGTCGATATCGATGTAGCTGTAGTCGTCGAGACGTCCGTTGTCGTTGAGTCGAAAGGCTCGCCGTATCCGCCGCGGCGGTAGTCGCTGTGCGTCTGGAAGACATAAGCGTCCTCATCGGCGTAGGCCCGCTCGATCAGATCGATACGTACGTTGTCGTCGATGCCCTCTCGGGCCGCCGGAAAGGCTGCGAGGTAGTGGCGCCGGTACTCCGGCACCATGTTGGGACGGCCCGCCATACAGGCCGCCTCCACGCTGAACACCACGCGGTGACGCGCGTCATCAAGCGCCACGCCCGTCGGCGCGAGCGCCGTGAGCTGCGTGTGAGCCTCGGCGAATTTGCCGTGCCGGAGCGACGCCTGAGCATCACGCCACTGCATCGCAAACTCCGGGGTTAGCGGAGCGACCGCCGTTGGCGCCGGCACCGCGGAAGAGTCATGCTCGCCGCGACCAATGCGACACCAGCGCTTCCCCACCTGATCGATCGGCGCGTCATCTGCGCTCACACTCGCGTCCCCCAAACGTTTCGTTTTGTCCTCGGGGCCTTTACGTGGCTCCGCGCGCGGAAGAATAATGGGATCTCTCGGCATCGATGTGGTCAGTGTCGTGGTGAAGTGGCCGTCTGCGGCTGGTGGGGCAGGTGAAGGGTGATCGGGCCGCAGGTGAGCATGACGAGGGCGAGGGCGGCCTGGGCGGTGTGGACGCCGTAGGCGCGGCGGATGATGAGTCGGACCTTGTTGTTGAGCGCTTCGGTGCGGCCTTGTTGATGTTCAGGCGCACGGCGGCGAGGATGCCGTCGCGGTGCTTGCGGATGGTCTTGGCGAGGCGGATGAGCGGGTCGAGACGGCTGCGGGCCAGGCGGCTGAGGAGCCGGTCGATGAGGACCGCGACGTCCTTGACGGTGAGGCCGGGCGCGAAGATGGCGCGGGTGGCTTCCTTGAGCGTGTAGGCGCGCCAGACCTCGCCGCCGGCGGCTTTGAGGCGGCGGAGCGTGAGGGCCTGCTTGTCGGTGAGGTTGGTGGGCGCCTTGAGCAGCGACCAGCGGGCGTCCTTGAAGCGCTTGGCGGCCTGCTGGTCGCCGGACTGGCGCAGCTCGTTCCAGTACGCGCGGCGGACCTCGTCGAGCGCCTTGTTGGCGCTCTGCACAACGTGGTATGGGTCGATGCAGACGACGGCCTGGGGTGCGTGCCAGCGCGCCGCGGCGGCGTAGCCGGGGCCCATGTCGAGCGAGATCGCCTCAAGCTTGGCGGCGCGCTGGGCGACCGGCGGCTCGGGCTGGTCAGCGCCATGGTGAGCGCGGGCCGAGAGCGACGACCGCGCCGTGTCGCCTGGTGGCGTTGGCGGGGCGGCCCGCGGCGAGCCGGGATCCAGGTCGGCGAAGAACGCATCGGCGGCCTTCTCGCCCGCGCCGGGACAGCCCCACACGATCTTGGCGGCGCGGTGATCGGCGACCAGCGTGAGGTAGTTGTGCTGCTTCTTCCAGGACACCTCGTCGATGCCGAGATCGAACAGCTCGCTGAGGCGGTCGGGATCGAGTTCGTCGGCGCACACGCGGGCGATGATCCGCCCGACCGTGTCCCAGTCGATGCGCAGCAGCCGGCAGATCGCGGACTTGTCGGTGCGGGCGGCCAGCCACGCGACCAGGCATTCGAAGTCGCGCGTGAAGCGCCTTGTGGCGCGCGAACGGGACGCCCTCGGCGAGCACCCCGTGGCGCGGGCAGCGCAGCCGCCGGCGCCGACAGCAGATCTCCAGCCGCCAGACGCCCAGATCGAGGTGGCGCCAGATCGAGTCCACCGGGCGCGTGTCGCGGCGCGCCGGCGTCGAGAACTCACAGCGCGGGCACTGCAGCCGGCGGCGGCGCAGCGCCACCTCGACCTCCACCCGATCCTCCCGAAACCGTACCTTCTTGACCCACACGCCGGGCAGGCGCACAAGCCGCGAGAATGCGCTGGTGATGCGCACGTCGTCCTCCTTGCAAGCTGGCTGATATCGACAACCAGGCAGCCTGTAGGTGAGGGCGACGGCGCGTCGCTGCCAGCGCGCAACCCGCGCGCACTTCCTCAAGCCGAGAAAGACCCGCTCAAACCGGGCGTCCGCGCCTCAACCGAGCCACATCCATGCCGGGAGCCCCGAATAAATGCGCCCACGCCACGAGCGCGATTGGCCGAAACGCCTATCCCGGCGCTCGACACTGGCGGTAGCGGAGCGAGGCTGGGCGATGAGGATGAGCAGCACGGACGAGGGACTTCCCCCAGTGAATCTGGGGGCTCCTCGTTGCTTGGTGGTGACTTTAGGAAGCGTCAATCAATAACCCTGAGGCTTGATGATGTAGTTCCACTCGCCGTGG
>JANDLV010000057.1 GCA_024330185.1 Candidatus Siliceabacter maunaloa | reverse complement strand
GAAGGTACGCCGCCTTCGTTCTCAAGCCCATCCACAACATCTGGGTATATCTCGGGGGGAATCGCCCAGCCACTGCCCAACGACTCATGTACCCGTGGCAGCGGCAGCCGCGGCGCTCAGGATGACCGTGTCGCCAAGCGCGAGGCGCCGGCCCTCACGTAACGCGGTGCGAGATACTCCGGCCCACGCCACTCTTCCCCACGCTCGTGGGCCTACGGACCGGGGAAGCCGGCCAAGCGCAGCCGGCTGCCCATGGTCACGAGTTCGGCGCCCGTCGCGGCGATGATGTCTCGCCACAGGTCGAGCACCGCCTTCGCCGTCTGCCGGTTCGAGACGCGGCCGATTCCTCCCAGATATACCCGCACGCGCTCGTCGCCACAGCTCAGGTCGGGGATCTCGCCGCTGTCGCGCAGCCGAGCGATCAGACGGGTCCTGGCCCGGTCGGACAGCGGCGGCCGGGCGTAGAGATCGACACCGTCCTCGATGCGGATCGCTCCGTCGGAGAGCATGACGAGTACGCGCTCGCGGTCGGGCGCAGCGTCACACAGCACGCCGCGGGCTTGCGCCAGGCCACCCAGCAGGTCGCTGCCGCCGGTGGTGTCCCGACCGACGAGCGTCTGCAGCGTCGGCGCGACCTCGCGCCGAGCCTCCTCGACGCGAGCGGCCCGGGCCAGCGTCTCGTTGCCGCCGGCGCCGGTGGCCGTGAACTCGACGTCCCTGATCTGCCAGCCGGCTTCGCCCAGGGTGTTCCCGGAGGCGGCCAGGGCCCAGAGGGTGCCGTTGGACTCGGCGGTGGCCTCGAGCACCGCGCGTGCGTCCTGCTGGAACTGGGGGCGCCAGCGCTTGGTGGAACCTGACGGGTCGGCGATCAGGGTGACGACCGGTCCGGTCGGCTGCTGGCGAGCCGTGCCGGTCAGCTCGTTGATGGCGTTGCAGCCCGTGCCGGCGAGGAGCGCCGCCCCTACAACGACCAGAGTCGCGACGCGCCGGGGGGTGTGCTCGAGCGTCATCGTGCTCTACCGCGCCCTGCCGTTGGTACCGGCCTCGGTCTCGATGTCCGCCGGGGGCGCGATCGGCCTCCCGGGGTAGACCATCTCGCTCGGGGGCGGCGGCTCGGAGCGGCGCGCGAGCTTCGCGATCCGGCGCTGGCGCAGCTGGACCTGGGCGGAGCGCCGACGCCGGGCCTCCCGAAAGTGCTCGAGGCGCTCGGCGTGGACGGCGTGGACGGCGGCGATCTCCTTGTCGAGCTCTTCGCGAAGGAGGCCGAGGGTCACCTCGGCGTTCGCGACCGCCTTCTCGTGGAGGTCGACCTTCTTCTGCTCACGCTTCATCCTGCGCCGCAGCTTCCGCAGGTCTCCCCTGAGCTGTCGACGGGGAGTGCCCTCAGCCCATGCCAGGGCGAATGCCACCGCGATGATGAAGACCAGTACCTGCAGGCAGGTCAGCGCCACGTTGACAGTCGTGTTGTCGAGAGCGAGCCCTCCGGTCAGCGCCGCGAGCTCGTCCAGCCCATCACCACGGACGGCGCCGAAGGTGAGCATCAGCCCGAGCGGGCCGATCACGTAGAGCACGAGCATCGCGACGTCGCGACGGAACTGGGCCGGGCGCTCCTTCCGCACCGCCCATCCCTCGGTGACCTCGAACAGGAAGTGGCCGCCCTTGTGGGCGGCGAAGATCAAGACGATGCCGACACCGAGCGCCACGACGAGTTGGGCGAGCGGCGGAAGCGGCAGGACGGCCGCGACCGTGGCGTCCGTTGGCCACGTGACCAAGCCGAGCGCGAGGACGACGAGCGCGTAGATGACCGGGTGCGGCCCCCGGCGGCCGGTCTCTGCCGCCAGTGCCTCATCGACGTCCGCCGCCTCTTCGGCGAGCACGAAGAGGTCCCGGCCGTGGTCCTCGGCCTGCTCGGCGTGATCGGTGCGGTGCTGCTCCGCGTTGGCCAGCGGCGGGTGGTAGCGCTCGGTGGCCTCGGCGACCCGGCGCTCCTCCTGCCGCTCGATGACGTCCTCGTGGTGCAGGACCTCCGTCCCGGCCGTGTAGTCGACCCCGTGGGCGTCTGCACTTCCCACCTGGCGGCCGGCCTTCCGGTCCGACCGACGCAGCGCGCGGGGACGGGTGGAGCGGTCTGGCCCGCGGGGCTTGAACGCCGCCCCGACAAGCGTGCTGACAGTCGTCGCGTTCCTCCTGCGAAACCGCATTCTCCCGCCTCCTCGTACTTGACTTCTTGAGCCTTCGCCCCTGGGCTTTGAGCCCCTCGTGGCGTGCGAGCAGGATCGCCGATCGATCGCCGAGCACCTGAATCGATTCCTTCGACGCGCGGGTGTCACTCACCCTTGACGCGTGACCGAGCTGCGTTCTCATGGCCGTGTTCGCGCCTCGGCGGTGACGTCGCTCTCGCTTGTCGGGTCGACCGTCGTCTGCGCTCTCGTCTTCGGCTGGGCGCTGGCGACCGTCGTCGCCGCAGCCGTGCTCGCTCACGAGATGGGGCACTACGCGTTGGCCCGTGTCGGCGGAGTGGCCGTGTCCTCGCCCATCGTGGTAGTACCGCTCGGTGGCTATGTCGTGGTGGATGGTGCGCGTCTCGATCGCAACCCGCGAGCCGAGGCGAGCGTGGTGACCGCCGGCCCGCTGGCCGGGGCGCTGGCCGCCGTCAGCGTGGCTTGGGCGTCGAACTCCACGTGGTCCGAGACGTTTGTCCACGTCTCGCTGTGGGTGAACGTCCTGAACCTGCTTCCCGTCGGAGCGCTCGACGGCGGCCGCTTGGCTCGGCTCGCCGGTCTGCATCCGGCTGTCGGCTGGGCCGTTGGCGCACCCGCGGCCCTGTGGAACCCATGGCTGCTCACGGCGATGATTCCCGCGGCGCTACTCGGTGATCGCCATGCGGCGCACATAGCGGAGCGTGAGCGGCACGCGGTGCGGCGGATCGCGCTGGGTGGGGCGTTCATATCGCTCACGCTGCTCGCGATCGCTTACCGGCTCTGAGGTCGCTGGGGCGTACATCGAGTCGAGGCCGGCGCCGAGGGCTCTACGAATGTCCATTCGCGGGCAGCCGGACCGGGTTTGCGATTCGGCGGATGGGTGCGCCTTGTGGCGGATCATGCTCGTCGGCGATGTCGCGCCGTGGGTACGCGAAGACCCTGACGGATCCTGATCAGTCGGTCGCACAGCTCTCCCTCCGTGAGCACGGTCTCGCACGGGTCGCTGCCGCCGATCGAGTGGGGGAGCGCCGCGTCGCCGGTGTCCAGCACGGCGCGTCGGGCCCGATGGTTCTGAGCGAACATGGCCCGATAGGCCTCGTCGAGGAGCACCTGATAGTCCGCTCCGTGGCGATCGAGCGGCGTTCCTCGCCATAAGAGGATCTGGGCCGTCTTCCAGTCGTGCTGGGCGCCTGCCTTCTTCGCCGCCCGGCCGTCAGTGCCTGAGTCTCGAGCGAGCGAGACTTCAGACCCGGCAGCAGGCCCTCCATCGAGGCAATCCGCCAACCGCGGAAGCAGAAGAGATGCGCAGCGAAGTTCGGGAGGACGTTGGCTGGATAACGACCACTGCTGGTGATGTCGACGTTCACCGGCCGGCTCGTATCCAAGCAGCGAGTTGGGGAGCGACCAGGTGAGGGTCCGGCGTCGGCGCCCAAGCCTCTCGCCGAAGCTCGTTGAGGCGCTGTGGCGCCCGCGTCGTGGCGCTGACCTGCCCGGAGGAACCGATGACAGTCGCCCGCGCGTCGCGGACAACGTGCCAGTTCACTCCCGATCTGTCGGACGTGGCATCACCGAGCGGGTGCACAGGCGTCGCACCGATAGCCATCGGCTCGCGGTGCTGACGGCAGTGCCCGTAGGCCGGGTTGGATGCCGCCGACGCCGGCGACAATGCGGCCGCGCCGCCCAGGTGTCCGAACCCGCCAGCCCGACGGCAGAAGGCGAATGCGGCCAGGCCCGTCGACCGCCGGCAGTGCGCGCGGGTCCCGCGACTCCTCCGGCGGTCGCTCGGCGACCCCTGGAGCACCGTCTCGATCCACCTGAAGGCCTCGTGGTTGCCGGCGACCAGGATCACCGGGACTCCCGGCAGTCTGCCGCCTTCGCGATTCAGAGGAGAGTCAGCCGTTCGAAGGCGAGCCGGCGTTCGGCCCGACGGACCGGACACGGAAGTGCCATGACGGTGGCCGCCACCTCCGACGCGAACGCCCACCCAAGCTCTTGGCGCTCCGCCTGCGCGACGCTTCGGTCGCGCGTGATTCACCCGTTTGGCGAGCCGATAGCCCTCGCGCTCGACGGGCGCGGGAATCGGCCGCCCGTGTTCGTTCTGTCCCTGATCTGCCCGCACGACAGAGGCCCTAGAGATTGCCGAGGCCCTTGCCGTCCTGCTCGCCACGGTATGGACCCCCTGGCGCATTGAGGTCACCGGTGAACTGGATCGTCAGGTAGGCGTTGGGATCGGCGGCGACCGCGGCAGGGAGCTGGGAATCGACGCTCCAACGGCCGCCCAGAACGGGTGCGCGCCCCTCCCAGACGCCCGCGGAGCCGTCGGCCGCCAGGTAGGTCGCGCGCAGGCGCACGATGCCGGCGACGTCGTCATCGATCGCACCGGTGACGCGGAGGCGGCCGTCGGCGAAGGTGAGCGTCTCGCGCGTCAGACGGCTGCGGCCGTTGGCCGCGCGCACGCGGACCACGTCGGGCTTGGTCTCGCCGTTGCCGTCGTACCCGATGTTGAGGATGCCGGTGGAGCGGCGGCGCTGGGCGCCTTCCAGCTCGCGCACCAGGCGCACCTGCTTCTCGCCGACTTGAGCCGGCCCAACATCGACGGTGTAACGGGTGAACCGCCCGGCCGCCTGATAGTCGACGGTGATCTCTCCAGTGGCGCGGCCGGTGACAGAGAGCAGAGCGTCCAGCACGCCGCCGCGGATCGAAGCGCGCTCGACCTTGAGCTTGGCGGGGAAGCGGGGCTGGGTCTGGAAGCGCCAGCTGACGTCGAAGGGCATCTGCTCGTCGGCTCCGCTGCCGTGGAGGACCCCCCTTGCGGAGGCGGTGTACCAGGTGCCTCCGCGCAGCGGCTCATGCGGCAGCATGGAGAATCCGCCGTCAAGGAAGGCCCCGCGGGGGTCGCTACGGTCCTCGATCGTGATCGCGACGGGCGAACCGCGGTCGGGACGAAGGCTCGCGCTGGTGATCTCCGGACCGGAGATGTGGCTCCACGGGCCGTTGAGGTTGACGGTGGGTACGAACCCGATTGGCGTCTCACCGTCGTTGCCCGGCACCCGGGTACACGGGTTGGGGGTCTCGAAGCAGTCGAAGGACGCCTCGACTCCCGTCTGGCCATGATGGGGGTAGGGGTACGCCGCGACGCCAGCGGTGCGGATCGCGTCGTTCCTGTTGAAGACACCCATGCACCCCAAGCCGTGCTCGGCCCAGAAGCCCGCGGCCGCCAAGCGGGGGGCGAGCAGGCTCGTTCGGTGGTAAGGGGCCTCCTCCCACGCGTAGGGACCCTCGCTGATTGATGCGTCGTAGGCGAGCACGCTCGAGCCGGCGGCGCGGTCGCCTTCGACCGTGTATCCCGGGCGGCTGGGATCCTCGCTGTGGCCGGTGGTGCCGTTGAGGCGGTAGTACTCCGCGTGCTGGCGGCAGCCCTCGGTGTTCGCGGGGTCGAGCGTCACAGCGCCGAGCCCGACGCGCCCGCGCCACTCGTTGAGCATCTCCACTGCCCGCTGAGGCGAGGGTTCCGACGCGGCCAGCACCGGCCCTGCGAAGCCGAGGGCCAGCAGTACTGCGCTGCACACCCCAGCCCAGAGAGGGGCGCCGGCGGGCGCTTTCACAGAACGAGTACGGTTCGACGAGTTGGCGCGGTTGCCCATGGTGGTCTCCGGTGGTCGGTCGGTCGACGGCTGCTGTGGCGTAAGCATGCGGCTCGCGCTCCAAAGGTCCGAAATCGTTTCGCCGCGCTCGCCTCGCCACGGTTCGCGAACGAGCAGCCGCGGACGCGCCTGAGGCCTCCGACCTCACTGGGGCCGGCGACGCGCGCCCGCTCGTGACTCGGTGCGCGCGGGGGCGCCACTGCGACCCGATCCGCTCACAAGAGCGACCGAGCACAGCCGATCCCGATGAGGCACACTGTCGCGCCATGCTGCCAGCCCGGATCTATCTCTTCGATGACAATGAGCTCGAACGCAACGGTCGCGAGGTGCTCCTACATCGCATGCGCGCGGAGTTGGTGGGCGAGATGGTTGCCGACGGCGTCCCGAACATCGTCAACCCGGAGGTCCGAGCGACCAGCAGCCGGCGTGAGTTCTTCGAGTGGCTCGACGCGGACGAAGAACCGTCTTTGGTCGTCATCGATCTCTCGAGCGACATCAAGGAGTTGAACTTTGTGGGTGCCCGCATCCTCCGTGCGGTGGCGGAGGACAACCGGCTAGCCCAGCGATGCTGGCGCGTCGCTCTATCGAAGTACGCGACGGTGGAGATCGCTGACGAACTGCAGGGCCTCGCCCACTCAATCGTCAGGGACACGAACGTCGACACCCAGCGATTGCTCACCGAAGCGGTCCGAGCCGCTACGGGCAACCCGTTGGGTTCTACCGTGGCGATCACTCAGCATCCCGCTACTCAAGACAGAGTGGACTGGGACGAAACTCTCAGGGCCTTGGTCGAGGAGCTCGTAGGAGTTGAGGCTATGCGTGGCGACGAGTTCATTGTGCAGAGCCTCATCAAAGGCGTCCCTTCCAATGTCATCGACGATGAGCTCGAGCGGGAGCGTGAGGAGAGTCGGGGCCAAGCCACGAGCCGCCGCAATGTCAATGAGTTCCTGAAAAGGGTCATGGCGACCACGGGAGAACCCACGGTCACGGTCGCGCACGAGCGCGTGGCGCAGCTCAAGGCGCGCCTGCGAGGGAAAACGATTCACGAGCCGCTCACCCCAGAGGCAGTCGAGCGCGCCCACATAGCGCTGGACAGGGTGGTGCGGTTCGACAAAGAGCCCGCACGCAGACACAGGCTCACCGAGGATGATCTGCTCACGGCTGACGATCTGATCAGCAGATTTCCGGCCGAGGTCGAGCAGGTCGCCTTGGAACGACAGCAGAGGGCCCGCCGGAACTCCGGAATCATCCGCCATAGTGCCTTACGCAGGGTGCTCGCCCAGCCTCCCTTCAACGCCAACAGCGAGGTCGCTCAGTACGCGGTATGGACGCTGTCCGATGTCATTCGCACCGAGCCGCAGATCGATTCCGTGCCCTAACCCATCGCCTGCTGCACTGAGCTGTATGGATCCCACACAGTCAGCGAAGGTCACCGCGGCCTCGCCCGGCGAGACAGACATCGTCGGCTTGTATCGGCTTGCAGCAGGCGTCGTCGGCTTCTGCGCACTGGCCGGGATGGTCGGCGCCATCGGCGAACGCTCGCTCGGTCGCCGGCGGCGTCTCGCCGCGCTGGTCGCGGCATCGCTCGCCGCAACTGCGAGCGCTCGCGGTGCCCGAGATGGTCGCCTCGCCGCACGACTGGTCCATGAGCGGCCGAAGGCCGCGACCATCGGCGGACTGACGCCACTCGTTGTCAGCCCTCTGATGGGCGGAGCCCGAAATCCCCTCTGGATGCTCGCGATCGTGGGTACCAGCCTCTCGGCGACCGTCGTGGGTGGATCGCGCGGTCAGCGCTACGCGGTTTGGGCCGCGATCTACTGGACCGTTCAAGGCGGCGCGGTGACCGGCTGGTCAGAGGTCGCCGAATCGGAGAAGACCCGGGTCACCTTCGTAGTCATTCCGCTCGCGCTTCTGGCTGGCGCGGTGACCGGTCGGAGCGTGCTCGAGGTCGCCCATCGTTCGCGAGGCCTGGCACGGGCGCTTGAACGGACCGAGCAGGACCTGTCGTCGCTCGATGGCGCTCGTGATGAGATGGCAGCAGCCCTGCGTCCCCTCGGCGAGGCGCTCCAAGCCCTACGTGAAGACGTGCGGGCACTCCAAGAAGACGACGAACAGCGTCCCGAGGCACTCCAAGACGTCGATCGTGCCTCCGCCCGGCTGGCAGAGCGATCAGCGATCTTGGACGAGCTGCGCGAGCGTCCACGATCGGTCCAAGAGGTCGTGCGGCGACGCGTTCGCGAGGGCGAGTCGCTGACCCAGCTACCGGTTTCCGTCATGACCAAGCAGTTCACCGACCCGTCGCTCGAACGGGCCGCGTTGCTGCTGCTCGCGACCTTCGTGACGGGCACGCTCGCCAATGCCGGACGGTACGCACGCGATGCCTCCGAGATTATGATCACCATCGCCACGACTGAGGATGGGATCGAGGTCTTTGTGGCCGACGACGCTCCGAGCAGAGCCACCGTGGTCGAGCACGGCGCGGGCCTGATGACGTTGCGAGATCGCGCGAGGCAACTCGGCGGAGATCTGAAGACGGAGCCGTCACCCAACGGCTTCGTCGTGCGGCTGGTCCTTCCCAGGCGGGAGGCTGCCGCGGGCCGCCAGACCATGACCGATGAGCTGTTCTCAATGGCTGATCGTCCGCTGCAGTGGAGCATCCGACTCTGCGGCGCCATGGTCTTGGCCATGAGCACGGGCGACGAGACGTTGGTGGGCGAGCACCGCCGTCTATGGGGCGTCCTCAACAGCGCTGTGGCTGTCGGCTACGAGGCCTTGGAGCAGGCGGGTCTGCCGAGCTACCGACCTCTCCTCGACCAGCGGCGTTACCACCGCGGGGCGGTCACGGCGCTGTTGGGACTGGCAGCACTTGTGACCTCCGGCGGCGCACACGGAGAGCACACGGTGCTCTCGGGCTGGGTTGGAGCTGCGATCGCGCGCCACGCCTTGGTGGCGGATACGCGCGTGACCCGGGCTCTGACCGCGCTCAACGTGCTCTCCATCTTCCCGGGGTTCAGAGGACCGGTTCCGGCGTTCGTGAAGATGCTTGGTCACCAAGCGGGCGTCATCGCGATGGGACCCATCGTTGTGGCTGAACGTGTCCGAGCGGAAGCCGTCCCGCTACAAGCCCGCGAATGGGCCCTTGAGGACGCTTGGAGCGATGGTGAGCAGCTCCACCGACTCGCGCTGGCATTTGAGACACGGCACGGCTGGAAGGACCCTGCGGAACGAGCGATGCGCGTCGTGGGCGACAGGCCATCGACACGCCGGCTCGCTGCGCTGATCAAGGAGAGCCAAGATGCAGGAACCCGCTTGGCCGACGCGTCCGGCGGTTACCTCGGGTTGGCCGAGGAGATGGCGAAGACACTCGCCGAGCAGATCTGGCCCGCCTCCGTCGCATACTCAGTGAACGGCGACACGTTTCGCACGTTTCCCACCGAGGCGATCATGGCGGTTGCCTTCCGTCGCGACGCGCTGGCGATCGCTCGAGCGGTGGGGGAGGCGGTGTTCGAGAGCCGCCCCCCCGACCGGCTTGGCCGACGCGGCACTGAGGACGTCGAGTTGAACCTCCGACTGGACGGCTTTGCGTCCGACGGCGCCGTGGACTGCTCGATCACAGCGACCCCACGCATTGAGGGAACGCCCAGAGAACGCCTGCGAGGAGCCATCGAGGACCACGACGGCGATATGATCGAGGACCAGGACGCTGTGCGGATCGTCCTCTTCCCTGGGGCGTACAAGATTTGATCCTGGGAAGCGCCGGTACGGGCGAGCCGGCATCGGCGCAGCAGTTGGCGAGCGGCGACGAGACGATCGGCCGGCCGCTCGTTCCGGCTGGGGGCCCTGTTCTAGCCCGGATCGTGCACCGAAGTGGAGTGAGGTCAGTCGTGTGCGTTGGGGTGAGGTGAGTGCTCGGTGAAGGCGGGCGGCGGCGTTGACGCGCTGGCGTGGAGCCACTCTGGGTAACCGCGATCGGGCGGTGGGCGAGCAGGCTTGCGCCGTGGGCGCGGCGGGCTGGTTGTGGTGTGAGAACGGACGCCGGAGTTGGCCCTGCTGTGGACGCTTGATCTGGCCCCAACCTCGTCCGACCGCGGGTCGACTGTCTGGCGCTCAACTCGCGCGATCACCAGCAACGGCGACTTCGAGGCATATTGGCACTACCACCCTCATCCAAGAACACGATCGCGCCCACCGATCACGCTACGCCAACGCCAAGAACCCTATGCCGCCTGAGAGAACGCGGCCCTCAGCCGAGCCGCACCCATACCAATTGCTGAGCTGTTCCTGGCTGGGGCGACCCTTGGGTTGCCCACGGCCGTCCCGTAGCTGCGCAACCGTTTCGACTTTCAGGAGGACCTAAGGCGGTCCCGGCCGCGGCCGTGGCGCCCAGTCGTGCGGCCGCTCATACTCTTGCGTCCGCGTTCCTGCTGACCAAGACAGCAGCTTTCGCCGGCCGTCCTCTGGGTCCTGTGCGGTCTGAGCCAGGCCGGGATTGACGGAGACCTCGAAACCAGGTGTCAAGGCCGGTCGAAAAGTGGGCCAGTTTCGCCGGGCGAATCGTGGGCCACTGGTGGCCGGTGCTGTGGAGCCTGAGGCCGTAGGCCGAAGGCGGAGCAGCAGCGGCGCGCGATCGCCGGGGGGGGTCAGTTTTCGACCGGTGGTCGGGCGAGGTCGCGGTCTTTGAGGCGGTAGCTGTCGCCTTTGAGGGCGAGGATCTCGGCGTGGTGGACGAGGCGGTCGATCATGGCGGCGGCGGTGACCTCATCGCCGAAGATCTCGCCCCAGGCACTGAACGGCTTGTTGGAGGTGACGATCAGGCTGGCGCGCTCGTAGCGGCGAGACACGAGCATGAACATCAGGTTCGCGGCCTGGGGGTCGAAGGGGATGTAGCCGACCTCGTCGACGATCAGCAGCGGGACGCGTTGGAGGCGGTCAAGCTCGGTGTCGAGGCGCCCTTGGCGTTGGGCGTCGGTCAGCAGGGCGACCCATTCGGTGGCGGTCTTGAACGCGACGCGGTGGCCGGCCAGGCACGCGCGGATGCCCAGCGCGATCGCCAGGTGGGTCTTGCCGGTGCCGGGCGGGCCGAGCAGGACGATGTTCTCCTTGCCGGCCAGGAAGTCGAGCTGGCCGAGATGCAGGACCGTCTCGCGGCGCAGCGAGGCCTGAAAGGCGAAGTCGAACTCCTCCAGCGTCTTGCGGGCGGGAAACCGAGCGGCCTTGATCCGGCTTTGGCCGCCGTGGCTGTCGCGGCTGTCGTCTCGGTCTTCAGCAGAGCCGCGGCGAACTGCTCGTAGGACCACTCCTCGGTGCGGGCGCGATCGGCGAGCTTGGGCAGCGCCCGCGCGGCCGCCGGGGCTTTGAGCTGGCGGAACAGGTGCGCGAGCTCGGTCGCCGGGCGGGTCATGCGATCAGCGCGTCGTAGCGGGCCAGCGGCCGCAACTCGACCGCCGTCTCGCCCGGCGCGCTGCGACCGTCGCGCAGAGCGCGGGCGTGCTCGAGGGCGGTGATCGTCCGATGCCGGGCGAACACGCGCGCGTGCCGGCAGGCGACCTCGCCGGTGTCCAACGCGACGGCCGTCACCGATCGCTGTGCGACGCAGACCTCGACGCGCCGCCCGACGAGCGCCGGCTCGAGGCTGTAGGCGTTGGTGTCGACACGCAGGTGCGGGTCCGGCGGAACGCGCATCGTCCAGCGCCGGTCGCAGTCGGGCAGCTTCGCCGGCAGCGACGCCATGGCCTTGAGCTCGTGGGCGAGGCGATCGACGGGCCGCGCGCGAAGCGTCTTGTGCGTGCGCTCGTTGACCCGATCAAACCACGCGTCGAGCTGGTCCTGGAAATCAAGCTCGTTGGCGAACCGCCGGCCCGGCTCGAAGTTCGTCTCGGCGTAGCCCTGCAGGCGCTCGACAGCGCCCTTGGCCTGCGGATCGGCCGGCTCGCAGAAGCGCCAGTCGACCCTGAGCCGACCGCAGAACGCGGCAAACGCCTCCGACGGCCTGCCGTCGTGGCCATGGATGCCGGCCTGTCGGTCCCAGACCAGCGTCCGGGGAAGGCCGCCCAGGCGCTCCAAGCAACCGGCGATCCCGGCGAGCAGATCCTCGGTCTGCGTGCTGAAGATCAAGACGCCGGCACCGGCTCGGCTGTAGCCCAGGCACGCGACGATGACCCAGCCGCGACGGGCTTGGCCGTGGCCGACCGCGATCTCCTCGCGCGGCTGCCAGACGTCGAACTGGCAAATCTCGCCCGGCCGGTAGACCGTGCGCTGAAACGTGCGCGGCGCCGGCGCGAACAGCGGCCGGACCTCTCGCAGGTAGTCGTCGACGACGGTCTTGGAGGCGGTGCAGCCCAGCGGCTCGAGCAGCTCGCGGATCCGCACGCCCGGCAGCTTCGGCTCCTCGCGCAGCAGCCGGTGGATCTCTTCCTTAAACGGCTCGAGCTTTGACCCCGACGGCGCCCGGCGATAGATCGGCGGCTCGCTGCTAGTGATCGCCCTGCGGATCGTGTCGCGGTGCAACCCCGTCCGCCGGTGAATCTCGCGCTGCGACAGCCCCTTGACGAAGTACAGCCGTCGGATCTCGGCCCACTGCTCCACCCCGACCACCTCGGTCCTCCCAAGCTCGCTCTGCGCAAACGAGCCCAGGCTCCGTGGCCACCCGGACGCCGCCCGACCTGGCCCACTTTTCACCCGGCGCAGGTGGCCCAGTTTTCACCCGGCGCCGAAACCAGGTTCTGTCCTGGGGGAAGCCAGAGGCTTCATCGATGCCTGCCCCGAAGAAGTACGACGACGATCTGCGTGAGCGCGCGGTTCGCCTGGCGCTGGAGTCCCAGCGCCCGATCGCGCATGTCGCCCAGGATCTGGGCGTCCATCGCGAGACGCTGCGGCTGTGGGTGCGCCAGGCCGAGGCCGACGCGGGCTCGCGCCGCGATCGGCTGACCAGCGATGAGCGCGAGCGCATGAAGGCGCTGGAGCGCGAGAACCGCGAGCTGCGGAAGGCCAACGAGATCCTCAAGTCGGCCTCGGTGTTTTTCGCCAAGGAGCTCGACCCGACCCGATCGAAGTGAGCGCGTTCATCGACGCGCACCGTGAGCGCTTCGGGGTTGAGCTCGTCTGTCGGACGATCGGGGCGTCGGCCTCGGCCTACTACGAGCGCGCCACGGGCCGGCGCTCGGTGCGCGCGGTGGAGGACGAGCGGCTGGTCGGGGTGATCCGCGAGATTTACGAGGCCAACTACGAGGCCTACGGCTACCGGCGGATGTGGAAGGCGCTGGGGCGGGAGGGCGAGCCGGTCGCGCGCTGTCGGGTGGCGCGCCTGATGGCCCGAGAGGGCCTGCAGGGCGCCAAGCGTCGTGGGCGGCCGTGGCGGACCACCACGCCCGGTGTGCCTGACGAACGGGCCGCCGACCTGGTGTGCCGCGACTTCAGCGCCCAGGCGCCTGACCGCCTGTGGGTGTGCGATTTCACCTACCTGCGCTGCTGGGAGGGCCTGGTGTTCTTCGCGTTTGTCATCGACGTCTACTCGCGGCGGATCGTGGGCTGGCAGCTGGCTGCCCACATGCGCACCGACCTGGTCCTCGACGCGCTGCGGATGGCGCTGGGGCAGCGGCGCCCGGGTGCTGACGAGGCGCTGGTGGCCCATAGCGACCGCGGCAGCCAGGGCAGTACCTCAGTCACGACTACACCCAGACCCTTGATGACGCCGGCGTGCTGGCCTCGGTGGGCTCCACCGGCGACGCGTATGACAACGCGCTGGCCGAGAGCTTCGTCGACACGTTCAAGACCGAGCTGATCGCCGACCGCGTGTGGCGCACCCGCGCCCAGCTCGAGCTTGCCATCGTGGAGTGGGTCGGCTGGTTCAACCACCGGCGCCTGCACGAGGCCCTCGGAGACGTCCCACCGGTCGAGGCAGAGCTCGAGCACGCCCTCGCAGCCCCCTCCGCGCTGGCGCGCGCGGACGGCGGCAGGGCCACCGTCGCCCTTCGGGCGCCGGCGTCCCAGCCGCCGTCCGACACCCCAACTATCGTCCTGTCAACCAACTAACTCGGTCTCCGTCGAACTCGGTCCGGCTCAGTCGGATCATTCCGGCCTCGACGCACCTGCATCAGCCGCCGCTCTCGCCCGCGCGTGAAACCTCAACCGATGTAGGCAACGCCACCATGGCTGAGCGGGCGCCGGCGGTTCGTCGCCCACGTACTCCTCGGCGGGCGCGGCAGGCCGCGAGACGGCTTGCTCGGCCGCCGCGGGTACCGTCCGCGGCGTCGCACATATGATCTGCCAAGCGGCGCGCTGGTGCTTGAGCCAGACGGCTTCAAGTTCCGCCTGACGCTCCGGCCCGTGAGTGGTCGGTTCCGTGAAGGCCACCGGGGGCGCGGTCGACGCCGCCCACTTCTCGTGCTCGTGCTGAATTTCGCGCGCCAGAGCCTGCGACCGTAGATGTGCGAGCCACTCTTGTTGTTCTCTCATGGCTACAAAGTACACCGGCGGCCCGACCGCCAGTCAAGTAGCGATCTGTGGTGTAGCTGCTATTCGTCTGGGCTCTGACGGTCAGCGGCTCAGACTGTTGCGGGGAGCTGGCTGTCCTCCTTGTTGATCTCTGGAGAGAGAGACTTCTTCCGGTCTGCCCTGTCTGCGAGAGCACGAGGGCGATGCACTCGGCGGAGAGGTAGCGCCAGCCGACCAGCCACTCGTCTCTCTCTAGACATCACCGGCTCCCGCTGGAGCCTACCCGGCGCCGAAGCGATCCTCAAACTCCGCGCGATCAGCAGCAACGGCGACTTTGGCATATTGGCGCTACCACCTCACCCAAGAACACGATCGCGCCGACCGATCACGCTACGCCAACGCCAAGAACCCCTATGCCGCCTGAGAGAACGCGGCCCTCAGGCGAACAGCACCCGAATCGTTTCGGAAGATCGCTTCTCCAGGGTGCAAGATCCCCGGCATGCAGCTGAACGATGACTTCCTGAAGAGGGTGGGCCTGGGCGATCTGCCCGAAGCCGTGAAGCCCGCCTACCTGCGCCGCGTCCGTGAGGAGCTTCAGTTCAACGTCGGCACCCGGATCGCAGGCGACATGACCGAGGAGCAGCTTGAGGAGTTCGAAGCGCTCCGCGACGGCCCGCGGCGCATCGCTTATGCGTGGCTGCACATCAACTTCCCCGCGTATCACCGCATCGTCAGCGAGGAGCTCGCCGCCGCCTGCCGCCGCTTGGCCGACCAAGCGCCGACGATCCTGGCACTCGAGCTCGCCGTCCACTCCACTGCGGGCCCCGACGGCGCCCCCAAACCCGCCAACGCCGATCCCAAGGAGGCCTAGATGGCTACCACCCTCGCCACCACCATGGAATGCGTGCACGAGCTCGCAGTGCAGGAGTTCGGCCGCCTCGCGCCGCCCCTCGCGCATGACGACTCCGTACAGCTTCTCCACCTACCCGGTGGCGAGTTCGCCGTCGTCGTGCTGCTGAGCTCTCCGGAGACCCTGACGGTCCGCAAGGCCGTGGCCCGAGGCGTGGACTTCGAGCGTCCCGGGCTCGCGGACTTCCTGATGCGCGAGCACGCAGAGCTGATCTTCGGCCGCTTCGAGCGCGTCGAGGAGAACACCCTCTCCGTCGAGCACTCCGTCTTCGCCGAGGCCATCACCGGCTCCCAGCTGGCGCGCGTCGCCCTAGCGGTCCATGAGGCCGCCCTCGGTGCATACAAGACGCTCCTCGCCGTCGGCGTCATCGATGAGGAGGACGGAGCCAAGAGCTGACACTCAGGTCCGATAGACATCACGTACGCAGCGGTAGAGGCGTTCGCCGGTGCGTCGAGCGCGTCCCATCACGAAGCTGACACGTTCAATAGAGGGCTCTTTCAGGGTCTTCGGGCGTTTGCGCTAAACGGCTGACACCCGAAGTGCAAGTTTCGCGAGTAATGCGAGCGTTTCAAGCCGAGTCTTTCGAGGCTTCGTGGAGTTCCCCGGCTTTTCCGGGGTCAGATCACGCTGTCCGGCGAAGCGGGAATCCATACCAACCGGAGAAGCGCGCTACACCAATTCCGTCCAGTTCGTGCCTGAAGCATGCGTGCACAATGCGGGCGAAAACAAGTCCGCTCACGCTCACAACGGCACGCGCTTGCGTGCGTGAGGACGCGGCGGAGAGCGGTCACGATTAGGCGAGGCCAAGCAACTCGGCGAGGGTCATCGCGTCGACGAGCGTCCTAGCATCGCCTCGAACCGGCGCCGCAATGGGAAGGGGACGAAACGCTCGACATGAAAGCCGAGCTGGTCGTCGAAGTGGTAATCGACCGGATCTTGACGACTGGCCTGGGAAAGCCCTTGAGCAAAGGTCTCCACGAAGCCAGGAAAGCTCGACTGCATGTTGTAGACAACGCTGTAGTAAAGGTTGCGTCCGAGCGAGAAGCCGGGATAGCGCGCTTCGTAGTTGTCTAACGACAAAGTCGGGAAACAGCCGTCAATGATCCGCTTCGGACACAACCAGAGTGGAAAGAGTAACCCTACGTCGCCGACTTGGCGCTGCGGAATGCCGGCGGGCTTGAGTCCGTTTGCGACGCGGAACATGGCCTCGCAAACGACATCCTCGAGGTTCAGTCCAGTGCAGATGCTCTGTGCCCCGCGTGAGCGTGCTTCCGCGGTCAGGACGAGACGAATCAACAACGTCCCCAAGAACTCGAAGTCGTCGCCGGGGAAGTAGCGCTCGAAACGATCGAGCAGTGCTGCGTCGCTGTCGTACATCCCGAGAACTTCCTGCACCTCTCGCTCCTCGACGACGCGCAACTTCAGTCCGTAACTATCGCAGAGCCGCTGCGCCCGAGGGACGCCACTGTCCCAGTCCGGGATGCCCGTGAGCATCACCGGATGGACGGTGACGTCGCGTTCGTGTAGCAGCGATAGACCGTAGAGCAGCGCGTTGCTGTCTCCGCCTCCGCTGACGCCGACGACGAGTTCTCCCCCGCCCGGAAGGAACTCGTTGACGGTGTCGGCGACCCGCGCCGCGACGATCTCCTTTGCCTCGTCGGCCGAGAGCCGCTTGAGGTAGGTCGACGCGTCACCTCGCTCGTTGTCGAGACGCTGGTAGAAGTACTCCGTCGCTTCGGGGCTACCGTCCCGCGTAGGCACCGCCTCGTAGCCGGCGACCGAGAACACGAACGGGTTGATGTTCCGGTTGAAGTAGAGGAACACCTCGGCCTCGGCGCCGATCTCGCCAAGGCGAGCATCGAGCCGAGGCGCAAGCACGAGCGGCTCACCGGGCGCCACGCGGACGTACACCGCGACCGCCGACCAAGGGATCCGGTGCCGGTGCAGGAGGTCAAGGAGACGCTCATCTCGACGCCCTTCCAAGAGCTGACGACCATGAGCGGTGACGACCGAAACCGCGGCCGCTCCCCGACCGCGGGTCATGCCGTCGGAGTCGGAACGGGGTGGCTCCGGGAGCGACCTCGACCTAGAGCGCGCTCGTCTCGCAACTCGCGCCGCAGATCGACTCCAACCCGTACTTCGAGGCGGGCAGCGGCTGCCGGGTCACACGCAGCGCCTCGAGATCGGTGAGCGTCACCTCAATCGACGACGCCGTGTTGGCGCGCAGAAGCGCGGCGTCGTGATTCTTAAGGCCGAAGTTGTTGATCTGCACGACGTTGAGGCCTTCGAGCGGCACGACGAATCTCCTTCGGTAGACGGAAATCGAGATGATCCCAGGCGTGTCTCGCGTGGTCAACATGCGGAAGGGACTTCAGACGGCTCGCCACCGTTTGGCGCCGCTCGTCGGTGAGGCCCTTACCCAGGTCGACGCCGAGGCAGCGCTCGCCGACATCATCGAGCTCGCCGCGCTGGACCGCTACCAAGCGTCGGTGGGCATCAATCGGGCCGCGCTTCATGTCGCCGACCGCGCCCGCAGCGTTGGGCTGCACGATGTCTCTCTGACGACCTTTGAGGCGGACGGACAGGCGCACTGGTGGGATTTCGCGGCTCCGGTCGCCTGGACCCCGACCGTGGCGCGGCTACAAACCGCATCGTGCGGGTTCGAACTCGACCACGCCGTCAGCCCATTCCTGCTCGCGACCCATTCGGCCTCGACAGCTCGCGGGGGGCGGACCCTTCGGCTTGTGACGGAATCGACACTCAGGACGGACGATGCGCTGCATGACGCGCTGGTCCTCGTCCCGTCGCGCGACTGGAGGAGGACGGCCCCGGTAGAGCTCGAATCGCTGGGCGCAGCGGGCTTCGCGACCGACGGCAACTCACGCCAAGGGGCAACGGGAAGGATCGAGCTCGCACCTGAGAGCAGCCTCTTCGGCTTCAGCGTCTCCCCCCAGACCATGTCAACGCTTCTCTCGCTGCACGACGTCGGCGGTAGCGTCCACGTCGACGTGCAGGTCGACCGCCGGAGCCGTATGCCGATCGTCACGGCGATGCTGCCGGCCAAGGTCAGCGGTGCCCCGGAGGTCTGGCTCATCGCCCACCTCTGCCACCCTCGCCCCAGCGCAAACGACAACGCTTCGGGCGTCGCGGCGCTCATCGGCACCGCCGACATCCTTGCACGCCAACGACGCGAGATGAGGGAGCTAGCCTTGCGATTCGTCTGGGCGCCAGAATTCTGTGGCACCGCCGCGGCGCTGCACGGAACGGTATCGCCCGGCGTCGCGTTCGCCGTGAATCTGGATATGGTCGGTCAGGATCAAGCGACGCGCGACTCCCCTCTGTGCGTCGAGGTCAACCCGGCGGGGACCTCCGAGCCCTTGGCCGCCTTGGCCGACGCCGCCCTAGCCGAAGTGTTCGAACAGACGAGCGATGCTCCGGGCCGGTGGACACGGCGCGCGCCGACCGGCACGTCGGATCACGCGCTGTTCGCGACGTTGTGTCCGGCGATCGCGCTCTGTCACGGCAGCGATCCGCATAACCACTCCTCAGCCGACACGGCTGAGAAGCTCTCGCTGGTCGAACTGCGGCGGGCCATGGCGGCGACCGTCGCCATCTCGCGAGCGCTAGCTGAGCCAGCCATCGGCGCCATCCCCCGCGCGCGCGACGCGCGTCCGGTATCCCCCGACGAATTGCGGGTGCCGAACGTCCGTGGGGCGCTTGCCGCGTTGGCGGGTAACGTTCGATGCGAAGTGGAACGGCTCGCGTTCGACGAGCAACGGTACGCGCTGCTCTTCAACCTGCTCGTGCGCAGCCTTCTCGGACAGAATAGCGAGTTGGCGGCTACGGAAGCCAGTCGCGAGCTCGAGCTCAAGCAGGGCGATCCGGCGGTCGCGACTTTGGTCGAGTCGTTGCGAAGCGTCGGTCACTTCGGCGACGCGAGGTAGATGGGCTGATAGAAGCCCGTGTCCGCTGGCTCCAGCCACCGCACGGAAAGTCCCGGGGTCTCGAGCAATGCCGTCATCCTGTCACGGTCTCGCGCGTGCGCGCTCGTTCGAAGTCGCACATCGCCCGCGGTCGACGAGGCCTTGACGCTGCTACGAATCTCCACCTCGACGTCATACTCGTCGCCTCCACGGGCGTACCAGCGGTGCGTGACCAAGTGTCCGATGCCGGAGCCGGACTGGCTGTCCTCGAAGACACAGGTCCCGCGATCTGCGGCGGCGAACACCGCCATGTCGTACTCGCGACACGACCCGATGAGCACGCTGGTCCTCGGGTATTCTGCGATGCGGCGTAGGAGCCCCTTCAGTACCGTGTCGCTCAGGAATGCGGCCGAGTTGCCCACCAACAGGAAGGCCAAGTGGGCCTGCCCAACGAGGTCGGGGAGTCCTTCTTCGAGATCATGCTGGCGAGCTTCGACGGTGACCGACTCCGCGGCTGCTCGCGCGCGGAGCTCGGCTATGGCTCGGACTGAAAGGTCGAAGGCCCTCACGGCAAAACCGCGCTTGGCCAGAGGGACGGCCTGCGTGCCGACACCGGCTGCCAGATCGACCACCTCGTGCGAGGTGTCGATAAGTGCGCGCAGCACGTCGCCTTGGCGGTCCGCCTCGCCCGTGAAGTCCGCGAACAGCGTCGCATACCAAGGCGCCAGAGCGTCGTAGAACGACGCGATATCAAGTTCGGGCGACATGGCTGTGAACGATCCCAGCATCGAGTTGCATGTGCATCTCGAGGGCGCGGCATCTACGGAAGTCGTGCAACACCTCGCGGCCCGTAACGGCCTTGCGGATCCACCGGCGGCGCTGCTCGCGCGTCCAGCGCGCGAAGTCGACGCATTCAACCTACAGTACGCCGCCGCCGTTGGGGTGATGCGTACTCGGCAGGACTTCGCGGATGTCGTGGTCGACTATGCGAGCCGGGCGGCACAGCAGGGCATCGTGTACGCGGAGGCGATCTTCACGCCCTCGAGCTCTCTTCGAATGGGCGCGTCACTCGATACGATCTTCGGCGGGTATTGTGACGGTGCCAAGCGAGCGTCGTCGGAATTCTCCATCGAGCTCAGGCTCACCCCCGACGTCAACAGGCGCCTATCGGTTGACGAGGCCGAGCTGATCGTCGATCATGCCATCGCGCACGCCTCTCGCGGAGTGGTCGGGATCGGGCTCGGGGGCGACGAGCGCCACGGCCCTCGTTCTTTCGCTGTCCCGTTGGCAAGGGCGCGATCCGCTGGGCTCGCTGTTCTGCCTCACGCCGGAGAGATGACAGGAGCCCCGGCAGTCTGGGAGACGCTAGACGCTCTGAGCCCTGCCAGGCTCCGCCATGGGTTCCGAGCAGCGGAGGACCCGAGGCTCGTCGAGCACCTTGCGGCCACAGGCGTAGGTTTGGACCTCTGCCCCACGTCAAACTTCCGCCTGGGATTCTCGTCGGTCGCCGAGTACCCGCTGGGCATGCTCCTCGACGCAGGTGTCCGTTGCTCGGTGTCGACCGACGATCCGGCGATCTTCGCCTGCAACCTGAGCGACGAGCTAGACTTGGTTACCAGTACTTGGCGGATCGGACGCAGGGCGCTGTTCAACAATGCTCTTGCTGGCGCGATTTGCGATCCCGGAACGAAGGCGGCGCTGCAGACGCTGGCAGGCCAGAGCCGCTGGTCGACGTAGCGCTTCCTCAGCTGAACATCCCGGCCCTATGCGCGGTTCTTGTCCGGTGCTAGACCCTATGGCCGGTCGCCTGCATTGGTTGACCGCCGGGGTATGTAGGCCG
>JANDLV010000056.1 GCA_024330185.1 Candidatus Siliceabacter maunaloa | reverse complement strand
GGCCTCCCCGCCCGGCCTGGTGGCCGGCGCGGTGCTGGGCGCGGTGCTCGCCGTCGCGGCCCGGGCGGTGGCGGGTCGGCGTTGACGTAACCTCTGGCCGGACGGGCTGGGTGGCCGGCGCGGTGCTGGGCGCGGCGTTCGCCGTCGCGGCCCGGGCGGTGGCGGGTCGGCGTTGACGTAACCTCTGGCCGAAGGGCGTGGGTTGCGGCCTGGGAGATCGGGTTTCGCCTACGGTCCTCTCAAGTTCGGGAGATCGGCTTTCGCCTCCGGCCCTCTCAAGTTCGGTCCTTCGGCGATGTCACCATAATGAGCGTGCTGCGCAATCTCGAGAGCAAGCTGACCGACCTGGTCGAGGGCACCTTCGGACGGGTGTTCCGCTCCGAGGTGCGCCCGATCGAGATCTCGCGCAAGTTGGTCAAGGAGATGGACGAGCACCGCACGGTGTCGGTCTCGCGCACGTACGTGCCCAACGAGTACGCCGTGTGGCTGTCGACCGAGGATCGCGCGCGCTACGAGGGCGCCGAGCAGGAGATCATCGGGGAGTTGGCGGGCTACCTGCTCGAGCACGCCCGCAAGGAGCGCCTCACGCTGGTCTCCCGGCCGCGCATCGAGTTCCAGACCGACGACCGCCTCAGCCTCGGCGAGTTCGGCATCCAGGCCCGCCTCGTGCGCTCCGAGCCGGACGACGCCGGGACCGAGCAGCCGCCCGCACAGGGCGATCACGGCCACACGATGATCTACTCGACCGCCGAGCGCGTGCGCCAGCCCGTCGAGGAGGCCGGCGGCCGCCGCGCGCAGCGCGCGATCGTGCTGGCAGAGGGCAAGCGCTTCGCTGTGGACCCCGCCGGCGCGAGCATCGGGCGCAGCCGCGAGTGCGACATCGTGCTGGGCGACGCCAACGTCTCGCGTCGCCACGCCGAGGTGCGCCCGGGGCGCACCAGGGAGGCGACGTGGACGGTCGAGGATCTGGGCTCGACCAACGGCGTGCGCATCAACGGGCGCAGCGCGGACGGGGCGCACCCTCTCCGCCACGGCGACCGCATCGAGCTTGGTACCGCCGACCTGACCTTCGAGCTGGAGTAGGCGCCGACCGCCGTGCTGGACCCCGTCTCCATCGCGCTCAAGTTCGCCTTCCTCGGCGTCCTCTACCTCTTCCTGCTGTGGGTCGCGCGCTCGGTCCTGCGCGACCTGGGTCGCACGGCGCGCGGCACCGCTGCCACTGGCGCCGGCGCCCCCCCGGTGGCCTTCCGCTCGCCGGACGCGACCGGGATGCACACCGCGTCGGGTCCCCCGCTGTCCGACGGCGCCGCGCCGCGCCTGATCGTGGAGGCCATGTCCGGCGTGGCCCCGGGCATGGAGTACGACCTGGTCGACGAGGCGGTCCTGGGTCGCGGCGAGGTGGAGATCCATCTCGAGGACCCCTTCGCCTCCGGCCGCCACGCGCAGATCACCCGCCAGGGCAACACCGTGGTCCTGGAGGACCTGGGCTCCACCAACGGCACCTACCTCAACGAGGATCTGCTCACGGGGCCGTCCCCGCTGCATGCGGGCGACACCATCCGCATCGGCGACACCCGCTTCACGTTCGAGACCTGATCGAGATGCTGCGCGTCGCCGACAAGCACGCCCTCTCGGACACCGGCCGCCAGCGCCGCGCCAACGAGGACGCGTGCTTCGCCCGCGCTCCCCTGTTCGTGGTCGCCGACGGGATGGGCGGCGCCCAGGCCGGCGAGGTCGCCTCACGGCTGGCCGTGGAGTCCTTCGAGCCTGGCCTGGACGACGGCGACAAGAGCGCCGAGGCCGCGCTGAGCGCGCGCATCCGCCTGGCCAACGAGCGCATCCACGACCTGGCCCAGTCCGACCGCGCCCGCCAGGGCATGGGCACGACGATCACCGCCGCGGTGGTCGGCGAGCACGACGTCGCCGTGGCCCACGTGGGCGATTCACGCGCCTATCGGCTGCGCGACGGCGCCCTCGAGCGTCTCACCGACGACCATTCCCTGGTCGAGGAGCTCCAGCGCCAGGGCAAGCTCACCGCGCAGGAGGCCACGCACCACCCGCAGCGGTCCATCATCACCCGAGCCCTGGGCCCCGAGCCCTCCGTGGAGGTCGACTCGGCCACGTGGCCGGCCGAGCCAGGCGACGTGTTCCTGCTGTGCAGCGACGGGCTGACGTCCATGATCGAGGATCACCAGGTCGCCGCCGTGGTGCGCGAGGCGCCCTCCATGGAGCAGGCCGCGCGGTCGCTGGTCGCCGCGGCCAACGAGGCGGGCGGCCGCGACAACATCACCGTGGTCCTCTTCCGCCTCGAGGAGGTCACCGGCGCCGCCGCCGGCGCCGCGGCCGACCCGCCGACCGCCGAGCACGCCCTGCCGCCCGAGGCGGCGCCCGAGGACCAGCCCACGCGCGCCGGGCGCCCCGGCGACGGCCTCACCACCTCGCGGGTACGCACCGCCATGGCCGAGCAGGAGGAGGAGCGCGCCCGCCGCGAGGCCGCCGAGGCGCGGCGCATCGCGCCGCGTCCGGGGGGGGAGGGGTCGGATCAGGAGGGCGGGCCGCGCCGCTCGCGGCTGCGCCGGGTGCTCATCGCCCTGGGGGTCACCGCCGCCATCGTCCTCCCCGTGGGCATCGCCGCCTGGTTGGCCATCGGCTCGGTCTACTTCATCGGCTCGGGCCCCCAGGGCTTCGTGGCCGTCTATCGCGGCCTGCCCTACGAGCTGCCCCTGGGCGTGGACCTCTACACCAGCGCCTACGTCTCCGGGGTCCCGCTGGGCGGCGTGGAGGAGCAGCGCCGCGAGCAGCTGCTGGACCACACGCTGCGCTCGCGCGAGGACGCCGCCGACCTCGTGCGCCGGCTGGAGATCGGGGAGCTCGCGGGATCATGACCGAGCGCAACCGCGAGCTGTTCGCCCTCATCCCCGCGTCGCTGCTGGTCACCGCCGGCTTCGCCGCCGTGTTCATCCAGCGCGACGACGCGGTCTCCGACGTCTCGCTGACCTACGGGGCGGTCTTCCTCGCCCTGTGCGTCGCGGTGCACATCGTGCTGCGCCTCAAGCTGCCCAACGCCGACCCGTACCTGTTTCCGCTCGTCGCGGTGCTGGCCTGCTTCGGCCTCGTGATGATCTACCGCATCGACGACACGCTGGCCCGCGAGCAGGCGCAGTGGTTCGTCGTCGGCCTGGTGGCCTTCGCCGCCACCGTGATCGGCCTGGGCGACCACCGCAAGCTCGAGCGCTACCGCTACGTGATCGCCCTCACCGGCATCGTGCTCCTGCTGCTGCCCCGGGTGCCGGGCATCGGCCAGCAGGTCAACGGCGCCTACCTGAGCGTCAACCTCGGGCCGGTCTCCTTCCAGCCCTCCGAGCTGGCCAAGATCGCCATCGTCGTCTTCCTGGCCTCCTACCTGCGCGACACGCGCCAGATGCTCGTGCAGGGGGCGCGGCGCGTCGGCGGGGTCACGCTGCCGCCGATCAAGCACCTCGGCCCGCTGCTGGCAGTGTGGGGCCTGGCCATGCTCCTGCTGGTCTTCATCCGTGACCTGGGCTCCTCGCTGATGTTCTTCGGCGGCTTCCTGGCCCTGATCTACGTGGCCACCAACCGTCTTTCGTTCGCAGCCATCGGCCTGGCGCTGTTCGCCGGAGGCACCTGGTTCTTCGCCAGCACCGTCGGTCACGTGCAGGATCGCGTCGCCACCTGGCGCGACCCCTTCGACGACCGCCTCTACGACCAGGCCGGCGGGTCGTACCAGATCGCCCAGGCGATCTTCGCCCAGGCTGACGGCGGCCTGTTCGGCGAGGGCTTCGCCCAGTCGGTGCTGAATCCGCCCGAGGGCCCGCCGTTGCTCCCCGCCGCGGACACCGATCTCATCTACGCGGTCATCACCAACGAGCTCGGTCTCTTCGGCGCCGTCGCGCTGCTGTGCATCTACCTGCTCGTGGTGGAACGGGGCTTCAAGACGGCGCTGCTGGCCACCGACTCGTTCTCCAAGCTGCTGGCCACCGGGCTGACCGCGGTCTTCGCGCTGCAGGTCTTCGTGATCGTGGGCGGCGTGACCAAGCTCATCCCGCTGACCGGCGTGACGCTTCCCTTCATCTCCTACGGCGGCTCGTCGATCGTCGCCAACTTCATCCTGCTCGCGCTGTTGCTGCTGATCTCCGAGCGCGCTCGCGCCGAGGCGAAGGAGGCAAGGTGAACGCTCCGATCATCCGGCTGTTCGTGGTGTTCATGGTTCTGTTCGCCGGCCTGGTCGGCGCGACGTCGTGGTGGACGGTGCTGGCCGCCGACTCCGCTCAGGACAACCCCAAGAACCAGCGCGACCTGCTCAGGAGCCTGGAGGTGCGCCGCGGCGCGATCACGTCGGCCGGTGGCACGGAGCTGGCGCGCTCGGTCGAGGGCCCCGGCGACACCTTTGCGCGCGAGTACGCGCCCGAGGCCGAGTCGGTCTCCCACCTCCTGGGCTACTCCTACCCACTGGGCATCGGCGACGCGGGCACCGAGCGCTTCCGTGCCGACGCCCTGAGCGGCGTGTCGGACGGGCTGGACACCCTCTTCGAGCAGATCGCCGGCGGGCGCCCCGACGTGGGCGACGACGTGCGCACCAACGTCGACCTCGACGCCCAGCGCGTGGCCATCCAGCAGCTCGGCGGGCGCAAGGGCGCGGTCGTGGCCCTGGAGCCCGATACGGGCCGCGTGCGGGTCATGGCCAGCGTGCCGGGCTACGACCCGGCGGCGCTGGAGGACGACGACGTCTACAGCGACCTGGCCACCGACGACGAGAACTCGCCGCTGGTCAACCGCGCGACGCAGTCGCTCTACCCGCCCGGCTCGACCTTCAAGGTGCTCACCGCGGTGGCGGCGATCGACTCGGGGGAGTTCACGCCAGACAGCGTCCTGGACGGCAGCTCGCCCCAGACCGTCTCGGCCACGCCGTTGAGCAACTTCGGCGGCCAGAGCTTCGGCCCGGTCACGCTGACCCAGGCGCTCACCGACTCGGTCAACACCGTGTGGGCCGAGGTCGGCGTGCGGCTCGGCGACGAGACCATGACCGAGTACATGGAGCGCTTCGGGCTCTACGAGGAGCCACCGATCGACTACCCCGCCGGCCAGGTCGACGTGTCGGGCGCCTACGACGAGGACGGCGAGCCGGTCAAGCCGACCGGCGCCGGGCTCGACCTGGGGCGCATCGCCATCGGACAGGCCGGCCTGCTCACCACACCGCTGCAGATGGCCATGATCGCTTCCGCGGTGGGCAACGACGGCGTGCTCATGGAGCCGCGCATCGCGCGCGAGATCACCGACCGCGACGGGCGCACCGTTGACGAGATCGAGCCCGAGCGGGTGCGCAGGGTCATGTCCGAAAAGACCGCGCAGCAGGTCACCGACATGATGCGCAACGTCGTCGACTCGGGCTCGGGCGCCGCGGCCGCGCTGGAGGGCACAGGGGTGGCCGGCAAGACTGGCACCGCCGAGATCGACGTCCAGAACAACATCAACCAGCTCTGGTTCATCGCCTTCGCCCCCTCCGACGACCCGGAGGTGGCCATCGCGGTCACCGTGGAGCGCGCGGTGGGCGGCCAGGGCGGCCAGGTCGCCGCCCCGATCGCCCGCGCCGTGTTGGAAAGCCTGCTCGACTAGTGGTCCCTCCGGCGAGTCCCAGGAACCGCTGATGCGCGACATCACCGCCGACACGGTCATCGACGGGCGCTACCAGGTCATCGGCAAGGTGGGCTCGGGCGGCATGGCCGAGGTCTACGGCGCCGAGGACCTCCAGCTCGGGCGCAAGGTGGCGGTCAAGGTTCTGCACCGGCGCTTCACCGAGGACGAGGAGTTCGTCGAGCGCTTTCGCCGCGAGGCCCAGAGCGCCGCCGGCCTGCAGCACCAGCACGTGGTCTCGGTCTACGATCGCGGGGAATGGGACGGCACCTACTACATCGCCATGGAGTACCTCGAGGGGCGCTCGTTGAAGGACGTCATCCGCGAGGAGGCCCCGCTCCAGGCGCTGCGCTGCGTGGACATCGCCATCCAGATCCTGCGCGCCGCGCGCTTCGCGCACCGCCGCGGGATCATCCACCGCGATCTCAAGCCCCACAACGTGATCCTCGACGACGAGGACCGCGCGAAGGTGACCGACTTCGGCATCGCCCGCGCTGGCGCGTCGGACATGACCGAGACGGGCTCGATCATGGGAACGGCGCAGTACCTGTCGCCCGAGCAGGCCCAGGGCCACGCGGTCAGCGCCCAGTCCGACCTCTACGGGATCGGCATCGTCCTCTACGAGATGCTCGCAGGCGAGCTGCCCTTCGACGCCGAGAGCGCGGTGACCATCGCGCTCAAGCAGGTCAGCGAGGCGCCCCCGCCGCTGACGGAGCTCCGCCCCGACATACCGCCCGATCTCGACGCGGTGACGATGCGCGCGCTGGAGAAGGATCCGGCCCATCGCTTCCAGGATGCCGACGAGTTCATCGGCGCGCTCGAGGCGGTGCGCGCCCAGCTCACCGGCGCCCCGGGCGGCGACACCTCGAGCTTCCTGCCGCCGCCCGCGGTGGTCTCCGAGAAGTGGGAGCAGGTCGCCGAGCCGGAGCGTCCGCGCCGCCGACGCTGGTTGTGGGCCGTGCTGGCCGGGCTGCTGGTGGCGGGCGCGGTCATCGCTGCGCTGTTGCTGGCGGGCGGACCCGACGACGTGGTCGTGCCCGACGTGGTGGGGGCGGACATCGAGGTGGCCCAGCAGCGCCTGCGCAGCGAGGGCTTCGAGGTCGAGGTCACCCAGGCGCGCAACCCCGAGCTGGCCGGGGAGGTCATCGGCCAGGACCCCGAGGCCGACGCCCAGGCGCCGGAGGGGTCCACGATCAACCTCACGGTGTCCGCGGGCCCCGGCGACGTCGCGGTGCCCGACGTCATCGGCGAGCCGCGCGACGAGGCGGTCGAGGAGCTGGAGGACGCCGGGTTCGAGACCCGGGAGGAGGAGGCCTTCTCGGCCGAAGTGGCGGCAGGCCGGGTCATCGAGACCCGGCCGGTGCCGGGCTTCCAGCTCGAGCGCGGGTCGGAGGTGAGGCTCGTCGTGTCCCGCGGCGAGCAGACCGACGTGGTACCCCCGGTGATCGGCGAGCAGCAGTCCGCCGCGGCAGCACAGTTGCGCTCGGCGGGCTTCGGCGTCGAGGTGGCCGAGACGGAGTCCGGCGGTCCGGCGGGCACCGTGGTGGCCCAGGATCCCGCGGGCAACACCGATGCGCCGGCTGGCTCCACGGTGACCATCACCGTGGTCACCGAGGCCGAGCAGGTCAGCGTGCCCGACGTGGAGGGCCTGAGCGAGTCGCAGGCCTCCGAGCGCCTGTCGGCCAGCGGCTTCGAGGTCGACATCCAGGAGGAGGACGTGGACAGCTCCTCCAGCGACGGGACGGTCCTGAGTCAGACGCCCGACGGCGGCCAGCAGGCCGACCGCGGGGCCACGGTGGCCATCCTGGTGGGGCGCTTCGACGACTCCGAGATCGTCCCCGACGAGCCGGGTGGCGAGGACGGCGGCGGTGGTGGTGGCGGCGAGGGCGGCTCGGGCGGTGGCGGGGGCGGCTCGGGCGGCTCGGGCGGTGGCGAGGGCGGCTCGGGCGGTGGCGAGGGCGGCTCGGGGGCCCGGCGGTGAAGGTCGCCGTCCTGGCGGGCGGGCGGTCGTCCGAGCACGACGTGTCGCTTGCCTCGGGCGCCGCCGTGCGCGCCGGCCTGAAGGAGGCGGGCCACGAGGCGCTGGAGGTCGGGCTGGCCCGCGACGGCACCTGGTGGTGGGACGGCGCCGAGGTCGAGCTGTACGCGGGGCGCGGGCTACTGGGAGCGGACGTCGCCTTCCCGGTGCTCCACGGCCCCTTCGGCGAGGACGGCACCGTCCAGGGCCTGCTCGAGCTGCTCGACGTCCCCTACGTGGGGTCGGGGGTGCTGGCCTCGGCGCTTTGCCTGGACAAGGCGGTCTCCAAGGAGGTCTTCGCCCGGGCGGGCCTGCCCCAGGTGGCCCACGAGCCGGTGACCGCCGCAGGCTGGTCGGCCGACCCGGACGGCGTCCTCGCGCAGGTCGGCGGCCTGGGCCTGCCCGTGTTCGTCAAGCCCGCCCGCATGGGCTCCTCGGTGGGCATCGCCCGCGTCGACGGCGCCGGGGAGCTGGCCGGCGCGCTGCAGGGCGCCTTCGCCCACGACCACCTCGTGGTGGTAGAGGCGGCCAGCGACGGGCTGGAGGTCGAGTGCTCCGTCCTGGGCCACGCCCACGACGCGACGGCTTCGCCACCGGGGGAGATCGTCCTGCCCGGCCGCGAGGATGGGCGCTGGTATGACTTCGAGGCCAAGTACACGGCGGGCGGGATGGAGCTGCGCGTGCCCGCGGGCATCGCCGACCGGGTGGCCGATCGCGTGCGCGCGCTGGCCGTGCAGGGCTTCGCTCGGGCGGGGTGCGCCGGTCTCGCGCGGGTGGACTTCTTCGTCGAGGAGGACGGCAGGGTGCTGCTCAACGAGGTCAACACCATGCCCGGCTTCACGCCCACCAGCGTCTACGCGAAGCTGTGGGCGGCCGGCGGCCTGGCCTACCCGGCCCTCTGCGACCGCCTGGTGGCGCTGGCCGTCGAGCGCTTCGGCGCCGAGCGCGCGCCGGCGTCCTGACCGGCGCGCTTGAGCAGGACGACCTCGGCGATCTCCACCGAGCTCGCACCCTCGGGGAAGCTCTCGATCCACACCAGGTAGTAGCTGAAGGCCCGTCCGCTCGTGGCCAGGTCGACCTGCTGCGCCTCCTGCGCACCGTCGATCCGCGCGAGCTCGACCCAGGCCGGATCGTCGATCTCCTCGGGCGGCCCCTCGCGGGCGGCGAGAATCCGCCCGCTCCATCCCGTGGTGTTGCTGAGGATCTCCATCCGCACGGCCTCGACGCCGGGTGCGGCGTCGACGTAGATGCCCACGCCGTCCTTCTGGCTGTCGAAGTCCTCGTAAGTCTCGGTGTCCCAGAAGGTGTTCGGGTCGTCATCGACCACCCGCGGAGCGTCGTTCGGGCTCTCGCCGTCGCCGCCGATGGGGTCGTAGTCGGTCGCGCCACCCTGGGTCAGCGAGACTTCGTCCAGGCCCGCGGGCTGTGGCGCGACGGCCTCCTGGCTCGTGCCACGCTCGGTGCGATCGGCGGCCAGCGCGATGAGGCCGCCGGCCACGATCGCGCCGCCCAGCGTGATGGCGGCCAGCACGGCCACCGAGGTGCGCAGGCGCAGGGGCAGGCGTCGCCGCGCGCGGCCCGGCAGGGTGCGCAGCACGGTGGTGGCCTCGCCGGTGGAGTGACCGCTGCGCGCGGCCTCGATGGCCAGCACGTCCTCGAGGTCGCTGATCAGCGTCACGTCGTCGGCGTAGCGGCGGTCCAGGTCCTTGGTCGTCGCGCGGTCGACCACGGCGCCCAGCGCGGCGGAGATCTCCGGCCGGCGCACCGCGACGTCGGGGAGGTCGTCGCGCACGTGCTTCATGGCGACGGCGATCTGGTTGGGGCCCTTGAAGGGGACGTCGCCGGTGAGCATCTCGAAGAGCACCACGCCCAGCGAGTAGAGATCGGACTGGCCGGTGACCGGGTTGCCCACGGCCTGCTCGGGGCTGACGTAGTCGGTGGTGCCCAGCACGCGCCCGTCGGCGGTCAGGCCCTCCTCCTCCAGGGTGCGGGCGATGCCGAAGTCGGTGACCTTGGCCGTGCCCTCCTCGTCGATGAGGACGTTCTGGGGCTTGACGTCGCGGTGGACGATCCCCCGGTCGTGCGCGACGCCCAGCGCCCGGGCGATCTCGATCGCGTAGGCGACCGCCTCGTCCACGGGCAGACGGCCCAGGCGGCGGATGCGGTCCTTGAGCGTCTCACCCTCGACGTACTCGAAGACGATGAACGGCGCCCACCCGTCCTGCGGACGGTTGGGGTCGCCCTCCTCGCCGGCGTCGATGACCCCGACGATGTGGGGGTGGTTGAGGCGGGCCACGGCCCGGGCCTCGCGGCGGAAGCGCTCGAGCTGGTCGCTGTCGCCGGCGATGTCGCGGTGCATCAGCTTGACGGCCACCTGGCGCTCCAGGACGGTGTCGAAGGCGCGGAAGACCGTGGACATGCCGCCCGTCCCGATCCGGGCGTCGAGGCGGTAGCGGCTGGCGAGCAGGGTCCCGACGGGCGCCGTCATGAGGTCTATTGTGGCGATGCGCGTGCTCTTCGTGACCTGTTCCACCGATCCGACGTGCCCGTGGTCATGGGCCGCCGAGCCCGCGGTGCGTGCTCTGGAGGCAAGATTCACCGGGCGGGTGGCGTTCACCTACGTCATGGGCGGCCTGGCCCGCGAGTTCAGGGCGCCCGTCGAGACCCTGGCCCACGTGCTCGACGCGGGCGCCGCGAGCGGCCAGCCGGTCGACGGCCGCCTGTGGCTCCAGCGCCCGCCGCGCAGCTCCCACCCCGCCTGCCTGGCCGTCAAGGCGGCGACCGAGCAGCGCCTCGACGGGCCCATGCTGCGGGCCCTGCGGGTGGCGCTGATGTGCCGCCGGCGATCCTGCGACACGTCCGACGGGCTGGTCGACGTGGCCCGCGACGTGGCCGGGATGGACGTCGAGCGCTTCGCCGTCGACCTGGCCTCCAACGCCACCGTGGAGACCTTCGGCGCCGACGTGGAGTACGTGCGCAGCGCCGCGCCCGAGCACCACGGCGACAGCGGGCGGCTGCCCTTCCCCTCCTTCCAGCTCAGGGGGGACGGCGGCGAGGAGGTCGGCGTCTTCGACGAGTGGCAGGTCGCACCGCTGCTGGACGCCGCCCGACGCGCGGGGGCGGGGGAGCCCGACCCGCCGCCGGCGCTCGACGAGGCGCTGGCGAGGCTCGGCCCCCTGACGGCCCCCGAGGTCGCAGCGGTCTGCGACCTCCCGGGCCCCCGCGCACCCGCCGAGCTGTGGCGCGCGGCAGCGGAGTGGCGCGCCCGCGCCGAGCCCGTCGCGGGCGGCGGCGCGCTCTGGTCGGCCGCCTAGCGGCGATGATCGGTCGATCGGCACGCGATAACACCACCGTCCTGCCTGGCTGTTGGTATGGAACAGCAGGACAGGACGGTTGCGCGTGCTCGCGGGGATCAGCGTGCCGATGCCCGCCCGAGGGACGCCTGCAGGCATGCCGCCACGCTACGCCCCCCAAGGTGGACGGAAGTGGATGGCCCACTCGTCCGTCAGGTGATGCGCACGCCCTGATCAGGCACGGTCGCCTCGCCTGCGCGGTCGGTGACCTCGCCGATGACGCGGGCGCCCGGGTGGTGGGCGGCGAGGGTGGCGGTGGCCTGCTCTGCGTGCTGCGCCGGAACGGCGGCTACCAGGCCTACGCCCATGTTGAAGACCTCCCACGCCTCGGCGGGGCCGATGGCGCTCTCGTGCACGGCGAGCGAGATGACGGGCGGGACGGAGAGCGGGTCGGTGATGGCGAAGCCGACATTCGCGTTGAGGCGCAGGAGGTTGCCCAGTCCGCCGCCGGTGATGTGCGCCAGCCCGTGGACCGGCGTGTCGCCGCGCAGGAGGTCCAGCGCCGCGCGCACGTAGATGACGGTGGGCTCCATCAGAGCGTCGGCGACGCTCGCGCCCTCCAGCTCGGGCGGTCTCGAGTCGAGGCCCAGTGGCTCGAGGAAGCGCCGGGCCAGCGTGTAGCCGTTGGAGTGCAGGCCGCTGGAAGGGACGCCGACCAGCGCGTCGCCGGGGCGCAGCGCCTCCCCGGTGAGGATGGCGTCCAGCGCGACGGTGCCCACGGCGGTCGCGCAGAGGTCGAAGCCGTGGGGCGAGGGGTGGCCGCGGATGAGCTCGGGCAGCACGGCCAGCTCGCCGCCCGGGATCTCCACGCCGGCCGCCTCGGCGCCCGCCTTGAGCCCGCGCCCGATTGCCTCCAGCGCGGCCGGGTCGGCCTGCTCGACGGCCAGGTAGTCCAGCAGCGCGATCGGCTCGGCGCCCACGCAGACGAGGTCGTTGACGTTCATGGCCACGCAGTCGATGCCCACGGTGTCCAGCCGGCCGGTCTGCTCGGCAACCACCAGCTTGGAGCCCACCCCGTCGGTGGCCAGCACCAGGCCCAGCGTGTCGGTGAGCCGCAGCACGCTGGCGAAGTGGCCGGGCAGGTCGACCACCAGCGACGGGCGGCCGGTGTCGATGGTGCGCAGCACGCCGACTAGGCCGGCGAGGGCGCCGTCAGCCTGCGATGTATCCACTCCGGCGGCGGCGTAGGCGTCGCTCATCGCCCGTGATCCTCGCGCATGCCGCGGCGCAGCAGGACGGCGGCCAGCCCGAGGCGGTAGACCGCGTAGGGCCACAGGGGCGCCCCCCGCTCGGTGCGGTGCACGAGGGGCACCGCGGCCAGCGTGGTCGCGAACGAGGCGCCGACGCCGGCGGCGAAGGCCGGCAGCTCGGAGCGCGGGACGCCGCGGCGTGCCAGGCGCACGCCCTTGAGCACGCTCGCCCCGGCGATGATGGGCAGCGCGACATGGCGGGAGAGCACGCCGGCGTCCCGGCGGGCGTAGCCGCGCGCGCGCAGCACGGTGAGGGTGGCGCCGTTGCGCGAGATCCCGGGCCACAGCGCGGTGGCCTGGGCGGCCCCGAGCAGGAGGGCGTCAGTGAGGCCCGCGTCGTCGCGGCGGCGCTCGGCGGGGCCCAGTCGTTCGCGCGTCGCGCTCGGGGCCCCGCCGCCCCGCCGCTCCGCGCGTGCGTCGGCCCACCACAGGGCAAGAGCTCCAGCGGCGAGGCCGGCCGCCGTCGTTCCGGGCGTGCCCAGCCGCCGCTCGATCGGCCGCTCGAGCGCCAGCCCCACCACGGCCGGCGGCGCGAACGACCCGGCCAGCAGCACCAGACGGCGCGCGTCCAGCCCGGTGGCCGCCTGCGCGACCTCGCCGCGCAGCGCGAGCAGCAGCGCCGCCGCGGTGCCGGCGTGCAGCGCGACCTCGAACGCCTTGCGCAGCTCGGGGTCGGGCTCGTCGTGCAGCAGCGCTACGTGCGCCGACGACGAGACCGGCAGCAACTCGGTCGGGCCGTGCAGCGCGCCGACCAGTGCGGCGCGAACAAGTGCCGGCATCCGCAACCACGCACCGTTCCGGTGGTCGCCGATCACCGCCTGACGCCACCCGGCGACCGGTCATGTGCCAGGGGCACACTCCCGGATCGCCGTGCGGCCCCAGCCGGCGCCGGCGGCCACCGGCGACGGCACGTACTTGCGAACACCGACACTGGCCTCACTCGGCCGTGGGCTGGGGCGCGCGGTCGCGTCGCGCCGCGGGGCGGCGGGTGCGCCACCACCACACGCCGACGGCCAGGGTGGCCAGGCCGACGACGGCCACGATGATCGGGGAGGCGGTGCCCATGAAGGCCTCGACCTCCTCCCAGCGCGAGCCCAGCGCCCAGCCGGCGCCGATGAGCGCGGCGTTCCAGATCATCGAGCCCAGGAAGGTCAGGACGCTGAACTGCAAGAGGCCCATGCGCATGGTCCCGGCGGGCAGCGAGATGTAGCTGCGCGCGAGAGGCACGACGCGGGCGCCGAGCACGATCGCCGGCCCGTAGCGCTCGAACCAGCGCTCCGCCCGTTCCAGGTCGCGCTGCTTGACCTTCAGCCACCGCCGGTCCTTGAGCACCAGTGGCCGCCCACCACGTCCGAGCCAGTAGAGGACCAGCGCTCCCAGCAACGAGCCCGCCGTAGCCCCGAGCACCGCGCCCGGATAGCTCAACCGCCCCTCGCTCACGAAGAACCCACCCAGGGGGAGGATCACCTCCGAGGGCATGGGCGGGATGAACGTCTCGCCGATCAGGGCCAGCGTGAGCCCGAACGGGCCGAGCGTGTCCACGATGTCGCGGATGAAGTCCGTGATCACGGGCGTGAGGGTAGCCGCCGGCCGTGGCGGCCGGCTGGTGGCTCCGTCCCTCCGACCGACCGCCTCCGTACACTTTCGCGGATGCGCCGCCGGATCCGGTCCGCGGCCCCCTCGGTCCATCGTTTTGCGCTGGTGCAGCTCGCGGTGGACGGGCTGTTGGTCGCTCTTGCCTACGTGCTCGCCTATCGCCTGCGCTTCGACGACGCGCTCGGGGGGGTGCCGCCGCGCTACGAGGAGCTGCGCGACGCGACGCTGCTCCCGCTGGTGGGCGGGGCGCTGATCGTCTTCGCGCTGTTCGGGCTGTACGGGAAGTCGTGGCGCTACCTGACCGGAAGCGACTACGTGCAGGTGGGCTACGCGGCCGCGGTGGCCACGCTGGTCCTGCCCGCCTTCAACGCGATCTTCCAGCCCGTGGTGCTCGACCTGGCCATCGGCTCCACCGTGGTGGGCCTCCCGACGAGCATCATCGTCCTGCACGGGCTGCTGTCCCTCCTGCTCGTCGGCGGCGTGCGCTTCGCCGTGCGCCGGTTCTACGAGCGCCCGCCGCGGGGCTTCCACGCGCGGCGCGGCGCGCGCGGGGTGCTCATCGTGGGCGCCGGCGACGGCGGGCGGCTCGTGCTGCGCGAGATCCTGCGCAACCCGGGGCTGGGGCTGCGCCCGGTGGGCTTCGTCGACGACGATCCGCGCAAGCGGCGCAACCGCGTCGAGGGTGTGCGGGTGCTGGGCACGACCGACGACCTCGCGCGCATCCTCGACGAGGCCGAGCCCGACGAGGTGACGATCGCCATCCCCTCGGCCCCCGGCATCCTGCGCGCGCGCGTGGTGCGCCCGTGCCGCGAGCGCGGGATCCCGGTGCGCACGCTGCCCACGGTCTTCGAGCTGCTGCAGACCCAGGGCCAGCTCGTGCGCCAGGCGCGCGAGGTGCGGGTGGAGGACGTGCTGGGGCGCGAGCCCGTGCGCATGGAGCTGGACCGCGTCGGTGCCTACCTGACCGGCGAGGTCGTGCTGGTCACCGGCGCGGGCGGCTCGATCGGGTCGGAGCTCTGTCGCCAGATCGCGCGCGTGGGGCCGCGGCGGCTCATCCTGCTCGACCACGCCGAGGACAACCTCTTCGCGATCCAGTCCGAGCTGGCCGACGACCGCCACGTGCACCCGGCGCTGCTGGCCGCGGTGCTCGGGGATTGCAAGGAGGAGGAGCGCATGCGCGAGGTCTTCGCCGAGCACCGCCCGACCGTCGTCTTCCACGCCGCCGCCTACAAGCACGTCGGCCTCATGGAGGCCAACCCCGTCGAGGCCGTGCGCAACAACGCGATCGCCACGCGCGTGGTGGCACGGGTGGCCGGCGACGCGAGCGTGAAGGCCTTCGTCCTGGTCTCCACCGACAAGGCGGTCGCGCCGGCCACGGTCATGGGGGCCTCCAAGGCGCTGGCCGAGTTCGCCGTCGAGGCTGAGCAGGCGCGCTTTCCGGCCACGCGCTTCAACGCCGTGCGCTTCGGCAACGTGCTGGGCTCCTCGGGCTCGGTGGTGCCGATCTTCCGCCGCCAGATCGCGCGGGGCGGGCCGGTGACCGTCACCGACGCGCGCATGACGCGCTACTTCATGACCATCCCCGAGGCGGTGCAACTCATCATCCGCTCGGGCGCGCTGGGCCAGGGCGGGGAGATCTTCGTCCTGGAGATGGGCGAGCCAGTGGCCATCATGGAGCTCGCCCGGGCGATGATCGAGCTGTCGGGCCTGGTGCCCGACGACGACGTGGCCATCGAGGTCACGGGCCGGCGGCCGGGCGAGAAGCTCCAGGAGGACCTGTTCAACCCCTACGAGCTCCCGCTGACCACCGAGGCCGACAAGATCCAGCAGGCGGGCCGCGCGACGCTGGACCCGCGCAGCGTGGACGCGATGTTCGACGAGATCGGGCTGCTGGTGCTGGAGGGCGACGCCGCCGCGCTGGCCAGGAAGGTCAGCGAGCTGTCCACGCTGCACCGTTCCGTGCAGGAGCCGGCGGAGGCCCCGCGAAGCGTCGGGGCGCGTGAACGGACGGTCTAGACTGCCGCCCCTCATGGCCACGGCCGCCATCCCCCCTGCCTTCGTGGCGGAGCTGATCGACGACGTCGGAGCCTACGCCGGGATCGCCGCGATCGTCGGGCTCGCCGTCCTCTCGCTCCTCTACTTCACCCAGGCGCGCGAGGTCAAGCGCCTGCGCGAATGGGCGGGCCGCGCGCCCGACCGAGACGCCGAGCTCGCCGCCCGCGTGCGCTCGGAGGCAATACGCCAGCGCACGTCCGGCGCACCCGCGGCGCCCGGCGGCCGGCGCCCCGCCGACAACGGCTGGCAGGCGGCCCGGCCCGTGCAACCGCCTGGAGTCCCCGCCGTGCCGGCGACCCCCCCCGGCGCGCCCGCCGGGGGCGGTCAGCAGGCCGTTGGCCCCGCGGGCCGGCCCCAGCAGGCGGGGCAGGCGTCGTCTGCCGGTTCGCCCCAGCAGCCTGGCAATCCCCCGGCCGCCCAACCGCCCCGCCCCGCGCCCCACCCGGGCCAGTCATCGCCCGCGGCGCAGCCCGGCCAGCACCCCGCCGAGAGCTCGACCGGTCAGCGGCCGGGCCAGGGCACACGCCCCGACCAGCCGCCCACCGCCGTGCCCTCGCCTGCGACTGCCGCCGCCAGGTCGCCCTCGCCCGAGGCCGCCCTGCGACGCACCGACGCGTCGAGCAGGTCCGTGCCCCCTCGCGGCCCACGCCCGAAGGCGCCCCCGCCGCCCCCCGTGGCCGGCGACGGCGAGGGCCGCGGCGGCCGCACGATCGGTCTCATCGTCGCGGGAGGCCTCGTGGCGCTGGCCGTCGGGGTGCTCCTGATCACCCAGGTATTCGGCGGGGACGACGCCCAGCAGGCGGCGTCGCCGTCCAACTCGGCCACCCCGGCCCAGGCGCCGCCCGAGGACGAGGGTCCGCCGCCGCGCGGCGAGGTCAACGTTGCCGTCCTCAACGGCACCACCATCAACGGGCTGGCCGAGACGGTCGCGGACGAGCTCGAGGAGAGCGGGTTCCAGCGCGGCCAGACGGCGACGAACACCGCCGACCAGACGCTGTCGTCCACCACCGTCCAATTTGCCGAGGGCAGCCGCGAGTCGGCGCTCGAGGTGGCGGAGGTGCTCGGCCTCGGCGAGGGGGCCGTCGAGCAGCTCGAGCGCAATACACGAGTCGCCACCAATGAGGAGGCCGCGGTGGTCGTGCTCGTGGGCAACGACGGCGTGGGCAACCCCGGGGGCGCCGGCGGCGGCACAGAGGGCACGGGCGCCACCGATGGCACGGGCGGAACCGGCGGCGCGACCGACGGCACGGGCGGGACAGGCGGCGCGACTGACGGCACGGGCGGCGCCACCGACGGCACCGGTGGCGCCGTCACCCCCTGACCACACCCATGATCCTCCTCGCCCGCCACGGGGAGACCGACGACAACCGCGCGCGGCGCTTCCAGGGTCGCCGGGATCCGCCGCTCAACGACACGGGTCGCGCGCAGGCTCGTGCGCTGGCCACCGAGGTGCGCGACGAGCACATCGTCGCGCTGTACGCCAGTCCGCTGCTGCGCGCCTGGGAGACCGCGACGATCGCCGGCGCGGTCCTGGGCCTCGAGCCCCTGGCCGACGGGCGGCTCGTCGAGGTCGACGTGGGCGACTGGGCCGGGCGTCTGCACGCCGAGGTCGCGACCGCCGAGCCCCGGGCCCACCAGGCCTGGATCGACGCCGACGAGTCCTTCCGCTTCCCCGGCGGCGAGGCGATCGGCGAGCAGCGCGTGCGTGTGGACGCGGCCGTGGCCGACATCCGCGCGGCCGTCGAGGGACCCGCGCTGCTCGTCTGCCACGGCGGCACGATCCGCGCCGCGCTGCTCAGCTTCCTGGGCGCGGATGCGCTGGCCCTCCGCCCGTCCAACGGCTCGGTCCACCGCCTGCCTGCCTGCCTGCGCCCGTCGCCGGAGGCGACTGGGTGTGCCAGTAGCCGAAGGCGACCGGGTGCGCCCGTCGCCGGAGGCGATCGGGAGTGACCGCCGTCGCCAAGGTCGCCTTCGCGCTGCTGGTCGTCGCCACCTTCGGCGCCTTCTTCGCCGCCCAGCGCCTCAAGGCGACCCCGTCGCTGGTGCTCGATGTCACGGCCCGCCCGCTCTTCTCCCCCAACCAGGACGGGCGCAAGGACCGCGCCCGCTGGAGCTTCATGCTCAAGCGCGACGACCAGATGGGCGTCCGGGTGGTCGACGAGGAGGGCGAGGCGGTGCGCACGCTGGCCGACGACCGGCAGACCGCGGCATACGACCGCCAGGCCTTCGACTGGGACGGCATCACCGACGAGGGCGAGATGGCGCCCGACGGCACGTACCGCCTGCGCCTGTCCCTGCGCCGCCAGGGGCGCTCGATCACCATCACCGGCGCCGCCGAGAAGGACACGGTGCCCCCGAGCCCGCGCGTCCTCTCCATCGGCCCCGAGGACGATTCCGGGCCCGAGGTCCTGCCGCGCGCGGACGGCGACCCGGCCAAGGTGCGCGTTGGGGTCCCGGGCGACAACCGGGAGGTGGAGGTCTGGCGCACCGACGTGCGTCCCGCGCGGCGCGTGATCGAGCCGCGCGCGCTGCCCGACGGCGCCCCGGTCCAGCGCTGGGAATGGGACGCCACCGACGACGAGGGCGAGCCCGTCCCGGCGGGCACCTACCTCGTGGTGGCGCGCTCGCGCGACGCGGCGGGCAACATCGGCGAGTCGGTCGCCCAGCTCCCGCCCGCGCCCGGGTACGGAGAGGGCCTGGAGGGCCGCGGCGGCATCCGCGTGCGCTACCTGACCGCCCAGGCGCCCCACGCCCCCGTGGCCGCGGAGGAGCCGATGCAGGTCGCCGTGGCGTCGCCCGGCGGCGACTTCAACTGGACGGTGCGCCGCGCGGGCCAGAGCGAGGTGCGCAGCGAGGGCAGCGGCTCGCGGTCCAGGCTGGTGCGCTTCCGGGCGCCCGGCGGCAGGTCGGGCCTCTACGTCTTCGAGGCCCGCACCCCTGCCGGCGATCTCGCGCGGACGCCGTTCTACGTACAGGGCGAGCAGGCCCGACCCGTCCTCGTCGTCCTGCCCGCGATCACCTGGCAGGGGCGCAACCGTATCGACGACGACGGCGACGGCTGGCCCGACACCCTCGCGCAGGGCCTCCCGGCCGACACCCGGCGGCCCTACGCCGGCGGCGAGCTGCCGCGCGACCTGCGCGAGCTGGGCGCTCCGCTGCTGATCGCGCTCGACCGCGAGGGGCTGCGCTACGACGTCACGACCGACATCGCCCTGGCCCGCGGCACCGGTCCGGGCCTGGAGGGCCGCGAGGGCGTGGCGCTGGCCGGGGAGGTGCGCTGGCTGCCCGATGGGGCCCAGCGCCAGCTGCGCACGTTTGTCCAGCGCGGCGGCGGGGCGCTCGTCACGGGCCCCGACTCGCTGCGTCGCTCGGCGCGTGTGACGCCCAACCGCCTGCTCGAGCCGCGCCCCGCCGCTCCGCGCACCCTCTTCGGCGCGCGGCTGGCGCCGGTGCGCCGTGTGCCCACCACGGTGACCGCGACGCAGGACGAGCTCGAGCTCTTCGCCGACACCGGGGGCACCTTCGCGGGCTTCGGAGCCTTCGAGGAGACGCTCGACCTCGCCGGCGGCGCACAGCCCGCGGCCACGGCGGTGACGGTTACCCGGGAGGGCCCGCGCAGCGTGATCGTCGGCGCGCGCCTGGGGGAGGGCCTGGTGCTGCGCACCGGACTGCCCGAGCTGCCCGTGCGGGCGGGCGACGACCCCGAGCTGACCACCCTGCTGCGGCGCATGTGGACGCTGCTGGGCCGCTGACGGTGTCTAGATGAGCGCCCTCCAGGTCGCGGGGATCGTCGTCGCCACGCTGCTGGCCGGCGGGGCGCTGCTGGCCCCGGGCCAGCGCGGACGGGCCGCCTGCGCGCTCGGCGCGCTGGTGCTCACGCCCGTGCTGCTCATCGCGCAGGTGTGGTCCAGCGACCAGCTCGGCGTGCTACGCGAGCAGCCGCTGGTGGCCGCCGGCGCGGCGCTCGGCGGCCTGGTCGCGGTGGCCGTCGCGACGTGGGGTCTGCGCCGCCGCCCGACCGCGCTGCCCCTCGTCGCCCTGGCCGTGCTGCCCCTGCGCATCCCGATCGAGGCCGGGGGCGCCAGCGCGAGCCTGCTCGTGTCCCTCTACCTGGTCATCGGCGCCGGGGTGCTGGCCTGGGCTGTCCCCGTCCTGCGCCGCGAGCGCCGCGGTGGCTGGGAGGCCGTCGACGAGCACGAGTCCGAGCGCGACGACGGCCTGGGGCGGCCCGGTGCGCTGGAGTGGCTGCTGACCGCTCTGATCGTCCTCTTCGCCGTGCAGGCAGCCTATTCCAGCGACCTCGGGACGGCGGCGGAGCAGGTCGTCTTCTTCTACGTGCCCTTCGCGCTGCTGTTCGTCCTGCTGGCGCGGCTGGAGTGGACGCGCGGCCTGGCCCTGCGCTGCCTGGGCGTGGTGACCGTGCTGGCTCTCGTGCTGGTGGGGATCGGCTTCTACGAGTACGTGACGCGGACGCTGCTGCTCAACCCCAAGGTCATCGCCTCCAACCAGGTCGAGGAGTACTTCCGCATCAACTCGCTGTTCTTCGACCCCAACATCTTCGGGCGCTTCCTGGCCGTCGTCATGCTCGGTGTCGCCGCCGCGGTGCTGTGGACGACGCGTCGGCGCATCGCGCTGGCCGGGGTGGCGGTGCTGGCGGTGCTGTGGGGTGGTCTCGTCCTGACGCTGTCGCAGTCGTCCTTCGTCGGCCTGCTCGTCGGGCTGGCGGTGCTGGCCGCGCTGCGCTGGGGCTGGCGGCGCGCGCTCCCCGTGGCGCTGGCCTTCGTGGTGGCCGGCGTCGGGTTCGTGGTGCTCGCGCCACAGGTCCTGCGGCTGGACCTCGGCTCCACCGCGGCGCTCGACAACGCCACCAGCGGGCGCTACGACCTCGTGAGCGGCGGGGTGGAGCTGGCGGTGCGCGAGCCGCTCACCGGCCTGGGCTCGGGCGCCTTCGAGCGCGAGTACCGCGCGGAGCTGGACGCCTCGAGCGACCGCGCCGTGGCCGCCTCGCACACCATCCCGGTCACCGTGGCCGCCGAGCAGGGCCTGGCGGGGCTGGCCGTCTACCTGGCGCTGCTGGTCGCCGCCCTCAGTCGGCTGCTGCGCGGCGCGGGGCGCAGCCCGGCGCGGGCCGCGGTTGCCGCGGCGTTCGTCGCGCTCATCGCCCACACGATGCTCTACGCCGCGTTCCTGGAGGACCCGTTGACCTGGGCGCTGCTGGGCGTGGGCGTGGCGCTGGCACGGCCCCACGCAGTGGCTGGGGAGGCCGCGGAGAAGCCTGCCGGCGCGGCGGGCTCGGCGAGCAGCACGCGCCCCTCGTCCGCCCCGGCGCCCGAGCCGGTCTAGTGGCCGTCCCCGCAAAGTCGCACCGTTCCGGCGGCCGCCGATCACCGGCGACGGCACGTATTGCCGGGGACGACGACTAGTGGCACCGCTGGGGCGGGTGGAGACCGCCGTGGCCGCGGTGGGCGTCCTGGCCGTCGTGGCTCTGTGGCTGGCCGTACCGACGTTCCCCAACTACGACGCCTACTACCACCTGGTCTGGGGGCGCGAGCTGCTGGACGGGCGCATGCCCAGCTTCGAGGCCTACGCAGCGCCGACCCAGCACCCGCTCTACATCGCCGTCGCCGCGGTCGTCGGGCTGCTGGGCACGGGCGCGGACCGGGCGCTGGTGGCGGTCACCCTGCTCGCGCTCGTCGCGCTGACGTGGGCGACCTGGCGGACCGCGCGGGCGCTGTTCGGCCCCTGGTCAGGCGCCCTGGCCGCGCTGTTCGTGGGCTCCTCGTTCGCCTTCCTGCTCTACGCCGTGCGGGCGTACGTCGACGTGCCCTTCCTGGCGCTGGTGCTGGGGGCGGCGGCGTGGGAGCTGGAGCGCGGGCGCGACGGGGCGGACGCGCCCGCCACCGCGACTGCCCGCGGCGGCGGGCGCCCGGGCCCGATGCTCCTCCTCGTGGCCGCCGGCCTCCTGCGCCCCGAGGGCTGGGTGCTCGCGGGGCTCTATGCGCTGTGGTCGCTGCCGGGGCGGTCGTGGTCGCGCCGCGCGGTCTTCCTCGGCCTCGCAGCGGCGCCGCCGCTGCTGTGGGCCGCGGTGGACCTCGCTGTCACCGGCAACCCGCTGCACTCGCTCAACGCCACCAGCGAGCTGGCCGACGAGCTGGGCCGCCCGCGCGGGCTGGCGGAGGTACCCGGCTCGTTCGTGGCCTTCGTGACCGACGTCGCCCGGCCGCCGGTCGCGCTGGCGGGGGTGCTCGGCGTCGCGTTGGCGGTCAGGCTGCTGGGCGGGCGGCG
>JANDLV010000055.1 GCA_024330185.1 Candidatus Siliceabacter maunaloa | reverse complement strand
TCGATCCGCACATGGGGGAGAGATACTGCCCCAGGAGAAGCGCGGAAAGGGAGCTAAGCGAGCTCGCTGCCGCAGTCCGGGCAGCGGCCGCCCACTGCCTGTGCCGCTGCTTGCCGCCCCGCCGCGGGCCCGGCGCCGCCGTAGCGGGCGACCATGTCGCCCCGGCAGACCGGGCACGCGGCGGGGCGGGGTGACGACAGGTCCTCCCAGGCGCCGAGGACGAGATCCTCGAGCGTCGACCCGTCGTCGCCGCGACCGGCGGGGACACGAGGCGGCTCCTCGCGGTCGAAGAGCGACGGCGGACGTTCGAGCACGGTCGTCGGGCTCACGGCATGCTCCGGAACAGGCCGACGACGCGACCCAGCACGCGAACCTCCTTGGAGCGGATGGGCTCCATGTCCACGTTCTCGGGCTGCAGGCGGACGTGATCGCTCTCGCGGAAGAAGCGCTTGACCGTCGCCTCCTCGCCCACGAGGGCGACGACCACGTCCCCGTCGGTGGCCGTCTCCTGCGGGCGGACGACCACGAAGTCGTCAGGCAGGATGCCCGCGTCCTTCATCGACTCGCCGCGCACACGCAGGATGAACTCGCCCTGCTCGCCTCCGGCCATCGGAGGCACCTCGATGTAGTCCTCGATGTTCTCCTCGGCCAGGACGGGCTGGCCGGCGGCCACCGAGCCGATCAGCGGGAGGCCGCTGGGCGAGACGAGCTGGCGCACCTGATCCACCGCACGGTCCAGCAGCTCGATCGCCCGCGGCTTGGAAGGGTCGCGACGCAGGAGCCCGAGCTTCTCCAGATTCCCCAGATGGGCGTGGACCGTCGAGGACGACGCCAGTCCCACCGCCTTGCCGATGTCCCGCACCGTCGGCGGGTAGCCGTACTTGGCCGAGTAGCGTTTGATGAAGTCGAAGATCTCCTGCTGGCGCTTCGTCAGATCCATCGTGGGCTGCGCCTCCTCGGGGCCGCGGACTGCTCTGCAACGAACATGTGTTCGGGAAGGTAGCGCGGTCCGCGGACGGATGCAACGCCTATACTCGTTCCCCCCTCGAGCGCCGATGGCGGAATTGGTAGACGCGCAAGGTTGAGGGCCTTGTGGGCCTCACGGCCCGTGGAGGTTCGAGTCCTCTTCGGCGCATTGCACCCCGACGGCGAGCGGACCGCCGTCGCGGGTGTCAAAGGCACGCGACGCCGCGATCCGCCCGTCACGCAGGCGGAAGGCCCACGACGCGGGAGCGTCGATGACCCGGCCCCCGCCCCAGGCGTAGATCCGGCCGACCAGCGATCGCATCGCCGCGCGGGTGGAACGTCGCCGTCCTCGCACACCAGGCCGCTCGGCGCGGCGTTCTCGCGCCGCGAGAACGCGTCGAAGGCCCGGCGCACCAGACGCAGGCGCGCCGCGAGGTCGTCCGCGTCCGAGGAGGTCGGGTCCATCAGCCCAGTATCGCCACGGCTCCCTTCACCGCACGGTCACAACCACCTTCGCCAGGCAGGGAAGGCTGTGTACGGCTCCTGCCCCAGAGGCCTGGATGACCGGTTCGCGAGCGACCTGACGACCGGTTCGATCTCCAGGCAGCGACACACGGGCAGCAAGCAAGTCGGGATCTTTCGAGGACGGAGGCAGCGCTGATGAGTATCCATGGCAACTGGGACCGCAGGGAGCTGAGCCGGCGAGCATTGCTCGGGCGGGCGGGGATGGGCGCGGGCGCGCTCGCTCTGGCGGCGAGTGGCTTCTCCGAGCAGAAGGCCTGGGCGAAGCCCTTCTTCCAGCGCGATCCCTTCAGCCTCGGCGTCGCCTCGGGCGATCCGCTGCCCGACGGCGTGGTGCTGTGGACGCGCCTGGCTCCCGACCCCCTGGAGGTCGACGGCGGCATGCCCACGCGCAAGGCTCCCGTGCGGTGGGAGGTCGCGACCGACGAGCGCTTCAGCAAGGTCGTGCGCAAGGGCAACACGCACGCCACGCCCGAGCTCGCCCACTCCGTGCACGTCGAGGTCGAGGGCCTCAGGCCGGGGAGCGAGTACTTCTATCGCTTCAAGACCGGCTCGGAGATCAGCCCGGTGGGGCGGACGAAGACGGCCCCGGTGTTCGCCGCGCCGACGAGCGCACGTCGGGCCCGAGCCCAGGACCCTGGCCCAGTACCGCACCCGCCACGCCCAGTACAGGGGCGACGAGAACCTGCAGGCGGCGCACGCGGCGTTCCCCTGGATCGTCACCTGGGATGACCACGAGGTGGACAACAACTGGGCCGACGACGATCAGGACCCCGACGCGGCTTCGCGGGAGGAGTTCCTGGCGCGCCGGGCGGCGGCCTTCCAGGCCTACTACGAGCACCTGCCGCTCAGGGCGCCCCAGAGGCCCATGGGACCGGACCTGCTCCTCTACCGCAGGGCGGCCTTCGGGAACCTCGTGACGTTCAACGTGCTCGACACCCGCCAGTACCGCAGCGATCAGGTCTCCTGCAGGCCGGAGAACTCCACGGACGGCTACTGCGCCGCGGCCCTCGACCCGGGCCGGACGATCCTCGGCGACGAGCAGGAGCGCTGGCTGAGGGACGGCCTGACGGGCTCGCGGACCAAGTGGAACGTGCTCGCCAACCAGGTCGTCTTCGCCGAGCGGATGGAATCCAACGGGGTGGCCGGCGGAGGTGACTCGTGGGACGGGTACGTGGCCGATCGTCGTGCGCTCGTGGACCTCTTCGCCGGCGCCAACGACGGTGCGCCCTCCAACCCCGTGGTGATCACCGGCGACATCCACAACAACCGCATCTTCGACCTCAAGGAGGACTTCTCGGAGCCCTCCTCGAGGACGGTGGGCACGGAGTTCGTGGGCACGTCGATCTCCACGAGCGGCGACGCTCCCAAGGAGCGCAACGGCGGCACGTGGGAGACCGTCTACGGTGACAACACGGGCGTCAACGAGCACCAGCGATTCGTCGACTTCCACCGCGGCTACGTCCGGTGCACCCTGAACCAGGCGGAGTGGCGGGCCGACTTCCGCGTGATCGAGACCACGCAGGCCCCGACGTCGCCGGTGAGCACCCTGGCCACGTTCGTGGTCGAGGACGGTCGCCCCGGCGCGAAGCGCGCGTAGAAGCGCAGGCTCGAGCTCGGCCTCCGCGTCGGCGCGTGGGCCCTGAGCGAGCCTCTATCGACGCTTGGCCGTCGCAGCCTCGGCGATGGCCAGCAGCACGACCGCCGAGATGATCGCGACGATCGAGCCGACGATGTTGAGCTCGAAGATGTCGCCGCTGCCGATCGAGTTGGCGATGACGCCGCCGATGACCGAGCCGGCGAGGCCCAGCACGAGCGTCATGATCAGGCCGATGCTCTGGCGGCCGGGGAGGAGGAGCCTGGCGAGGGCTCCGACGACGAGGCCGAAGAAGATGAATCCGATCATGCCCGGGCTGGTACCCGTTCCTCCTCCCGGGTAGCCATCGCGAGGATGGCGTCATTCGCACCGGCCGAGGCTGCCGCCCCCCAGGGCGACCCCTTCCCCCTGCTCGGGATCGACCACCTCGAGCTGTGGGTGGGCAACGCCGCCCAGGCCGCATTCTTCCTCGAGCATGCCTTCGGCTTCCACCACGTCGCCTACGCGGGCCTGGAGACGGGACTGCGCGACCGCGCCTCGCACGTGCTCGTCCAGGGCACGGTGCGCCTGGTCGTGACCGGCACGCTGCGCGGCGACACGCCGGTGGCCGCCCACCACGCCCGTCACGGTGACGGCGTCAAGGTCATCGCGCTCGCGGTCCCCGACGCCGCCCGCGCGTACGCGGACGCGCTGGCCCGCGGGGCCACCGGGATCGCCGAGCCCGCGCGGGCCGCCGACGAGGACGGCACGGTGCGCACGGCCACGATCGCCGCCTACGGGGAGACGGTGCACACCTTCGTCGAGCGCGATGGCTACGCGGGCGCATTCCTGCCCGGCTACGCGGCGGTCGAGCCCGCCGGCCCTCGGGGCGCGGCGGGGGGGCCGGTGTTCGAGGACCTCGACCACGTGGTGGCCAACGTCGAGGCAGGGCGCATGGACCACTGGGTGGGCTTTTACGCCGACGTGCTGGGCATGGCGCAGATGCGCCACTTCTCCGACGAGGCCATCGCCACCGAGCACTCGGCGCTGATGTCCAAGGTCATGGCCGACGGCACGGGGCGCATAAAGCTCCCGGTCAACGAGCCCGCGCCGGGACGCCGGCGCTCCCAGGTCGACGAGTTCCTGGAGTTCAACGAGGGCCCGGGCGCCCAGCACATCGCGCTTACCACCCGGGACATCGTCGCGACGGTCGAGCACCTGCGCGTTCGCGGCGTGACCTTCCTCCCCACCCCGGACGCCTACTACGACGACCTTCCCGCGCGCGTCGGCCCGATCGACGAGTCGCTGGAGGACCTGCATCGGCTGGGAATCCTCGTCGACCGCGACGACGAGGGCTACCTGCTGCAGGTCTTCACCCGCCCCCTGGGGGACCGGCCGACGGTCTTCTTCGAGATCATCCAGCGCCGCGGCGCGCGCGGCTTCGGCGCGGGCAACTTCAAGGCGCTGTTCGAGGCCCTCGAGCGCGAGCAGGACCGCCGGGGCAACCTCTGAGCACAGCTCGCCCGTTCAACTGGCGCGACGGCGCTACCGGAGGGCTGACCTGAACGCCACCGGCCGGCCGTGGTCTCCGCGCCCGGTAGCGTGCCTACCTGATGAAGGTCCGAGGAAGCCTCGTCGCACCGATAGCGGGAGCGTTCGCCGTCCTGGCGCTTCTACTGGTCATCGTCCTGGTCTCGCTGGTACGGCTCGACGACCAGAGCGACAAGGACCAGCAGAGCTCGGCCGCCGCCCGGCGCGCGCTCCTGTTGACCTCCGACATGGCGCGCTACGCCGTCGACGTGCAGATCGCGTTCGCAGGCCGGGCGCTCACCGGCGACGACGGTCTCGACGAGCAGGTGCTCATCTCGACGGTCCGGCTCGACGGGGCGCTCGACGAGCTTGCCGGGCTTCCCGCCGACGCGGCTCCACGCGCGCCGCTCGCGCAGCTGCGCACCACGGTCGACGCCTACGTCGGCGACCAGATCGCCCGGCTCGAGGACCCGCCACAGGAAGGCTGGGAGATCAGCCTCGAGGACATCGAACGGCTCCAGGCGCTGCGAGCCCAGATCGTCGCCTACACGGTCGCCGCCTCCCGGAGGGCCGACGAACGCAGCGCCGACGCGGAGTCGACCCAGCGCGCCATCGTCGCCGTGGCGATCGCCGGCCTGGTCGCGCTCCTCGCACTCCTCGTCGCCGTGGCGGCCTACCTGGTGCGGCGCATCATCGCCCCGGTCCGCAAGGTCGCCGCCGGCGCCCGGGCGCTGAGCGCCGGTGATACGGACACGCGCGTCCCCGAGCGGGGCGAGGGCGAGGTCGCAGGGCTGGCGCGGGCCTTCAACGACATGTCGACGGTCCTGCAGGCCCGCACCGCGCAGCTCAAGACCGGCGAGCGCCAGTTCCAGGGCATTCTCCAGCACGCCGCGGCGCTGATCGACATCCAGGACCTCGACGGACGCTACGTGCTCGTCAACAGCGCCTTCGAGCGGGTGTGGGGGGTCGACAACGGCGCCGCCGTGGGCCGGGAGGCGATCGACGTGCTGCCGCCTGCCGCGGCCATCCAGGACGCCGATGCGGCGCGCGCCGCCCTGGTCGGGAGGCAGCTCGACGACCGTGAGCTGCTCGTCGAGGAGAACGGCGAGCGGCGGGTGTACCTGCTCGCCCGCTTTCCGCTCCTCGACGAGGAGCGCCGTCCCTTCGCCACGGCCGGCCTGGCCACCGACGTCACCGAGCGCGAGCGGGCGGTTGCCGAGGCTCGCGAGGCCTCGCGCCAGAAGTCGGCGTTCCTGGCCAACATGAGCCACGAGATCCGCACGCCCCTCAACGGGGTGATCGGCATGCTCGAGCTTCTGTCCGACACTCCGTTGGACGCCGAGCAGGAGGACTACGTGCAGACGGCGCGCTCCTCGGGGCAGACCCTCTTGCGCCTCGTCGACGACATCCTCGATCTCTCGCGCATCGAGGCCAGCAACCTCCACCTCGAGGTCGAGGACTTCGACCTGCGCACCGTGATCGACGCCGCGTTCGACCTGGTGTCCGCCGGAGCCTACGAGCGGGGCCTGGAGCTGCTGGTCAGCGTCGACCCCGACGTGCCCTGCGACGTGCGCGGTGACGGGTACCGCCTGGGCCAGGTGCTGCGCAACCTGATCGGCAACGCCGTCAAGTTCACGTCCGCGGGCGAGGTGCGCCTGCGCGTCACCCCGTCGGAGCGCACGGCCGGGGGGGACCTCGTGCGCTTCGAGGTCATGGACACCGGCATCGGGATCGAGCCCGGCGACGAGCAGCGCCTGTTCGCGCCCTTCGTGCAACGCGGGCTCCCCACCACCCACCGGCCCGGAGGCACCGGGCTGGGCCTGGCCATCTGTCGCCACCTCGTCGAGGTCATGGGCGGGACCATCGGCGTCGAGAGCCGCTCCGGGCCGGGGAGCCGGTTCTGGTTCACGGTGCTCTTCGCCCGCGCCGAGCAAGGGAGCGCGGCCCCCGTCTCGACTGACGTCGCCGGCCGGCGGGTCCTCGCCGTCGCACCGTGCGAGGAGGAGCGCCGGCTGCTGGCCGCCGGACTGACGGAGCTGGGCGTCGACGCCACTGTGGTGGAGGACTTCGACGTCGGCGTGACGACGCTGTTCGAGGCCGTCGAAGGGGGCGAGCCCTTCGACGCCGCCCTGGTCGACTGGCGCACGCCCGGGGCGGACTGGGCGCGCCTGGTGATCGAGCTGCAACGCCTGGGAGTCGAGCAGCCCACGCGGCTGCTTGCCCTGACCGGCAGCCACGACGATGCGCGCGCCGCGCGGCGTGCCGGCGTTGCAGGGGTGGTCCCCAAGCCGGTCCGCCGCACGCGCCTGGGCGAGGCGCTCGGCGCGCCGACAGCGACGGCGCGCGCTCCGCAGGCCGAGCCCGTGCGTGCCAGGCGCCCGCGGGAGCTGCCTCCGACCAGCGGGCGCACCGTGCTGGTGGTCGAGGACAACCCGGTCAACCGCCGCATGCTCGTGCTGCTCGTCGAGCGCCACGGTCACGTCGTCGCGGCGGCCGCCAGCGGGGAGGAGGCGCTGGCGCGCCTGGGCGATGGCGGCATCGACCTGGTGTTCATGGACTGCCAGATGCCGGGGCTCGACGGCTACGAGACGGCGAGGCGCTGGCGAAGGCGGGAGGGCGACGGTGGGCGGGTCCCGATCGTCGCGGTGACCGCCCACGCGATGGTCGGCGAGCGCGACAAGTGCCTGCAGGCCGGCATGGACGGCTTCCTGACCAAGCCGTTGCCCGCGGAGAAGCTCGGCAGCGTGCTGGCGCATTGGCTGGAGCAGAGGCAGCCCGCGGCCGTGGGGGCCGGTCAGCTCGGTTCGGCCGGCGCCGTCGACCTCTCGGTGCTCGCCGATGACTTCTCGGCCGAGGTCGCCCGGGAGCTTGCCGCGCGCTTCCTGGAGGTGGCGGCGGACGACGTGGAGTCCATGCGCGTGGCGCACGCCGCGCACGATGCGCCAGGGATCCGCGAGGCGGCCCATCGCCTGCGCAGCGGTTGCCTCGCGGTCGGCGCCCGGGCCCTGAACGAGGCGGCCAGCGCGGTCGAGCACCTGGCCGCGCAGGCCCCGGAGCGGACCGACTCCATCGATGGGGCGATGGAGGCCCTGCTGGGCGCGTGGGAGTCCACGCGCGAGGCGTTCGGGCGCGCTCGGCTCACCGCCTTCTGAGGTCATGAGCGAGCGATCGATTCCGGGGAGGCCCGCCTCGAACCGCGGATCGGACCCCGGCCCCAAGCGAGGCCACTGGCCGATCGGGTGGAACATGTCTCCTCCGATCGGAGGGGAGCCGGTCCCCGTCAGGTCGCTCCGATTCTCGGACTGTGGTGGCCCCACCACTGGTGGAACCTGTTGACGTGCGGGGAAAGCGGCCCAAGGCCACAGTCATCGGCGTCCGCGTCAAGCTCCTGCTCGTCGGCCAGGCGCTCATCATCGCCCTCGCCGTCTGGGCCGCTTCCGCCGTGCAGCGCGACGATGCCTCGGAGCTGCGCCTCCAGGACCGCGCGGCGCGCCAGATGCTCGAGGCCGTGCTCGACCGCCGGGACGCGCTGGACGCCTACCTGCGCAGCGGCGGCGAGCAGTCCGTGCAGCCCTACGTAGCCGCCGGCAACCGCTACGAGAGCGCCCGACAGGTCGCCTTGACGGCCGTCAACGCGGGCGACGGCGATGCCCTGCGCTCCCTGGCCGGCGCCGTCGAGGCAGAGGAGGCGCTGCGCGATATCGGCTCCTCCCTGGTCGTCGAGCGCCAGGAGGCCGGCGGCGACGACCCGCCCCCGACCGTGGGGGCCTACGACGAGGCGCTGGGGGGCTTTCGCGCCGCCCTCGGCGGCTACCAGGCCTTGCTCGAGGGCCGCCTGGCGGGTGAGACCTCCCGGTTCACGACGTCCCTGGTCATCGTCGCGGTCGTCCTGGGCATGGGCTTCGCGATCCTCGCCTACGTCACCGTCGACCGCTGGGGCCGGCGCCTGCGCCGCCGCCAGGACGAGGTCGAGCGCCGCGACCGGGCACGCACGTCGCTGCGCGAGCGCCTCCAACTCGCGATCAACGAGGACGACGGCTTCGCGCTGCTCAAGGACCACCTGGAGGCGCGCGTCCAAGGCGCGCGGGTGGCCGTCGTGCGCTCGCCGGCCGACGACCGCGGCCCGCAGCTCAACGACTCGCGCCACGAATCCACGCAGGCCCAACCGCTCGAGGGCCTCGCGCAGGCGCTGGTCGACACACCGTCCACCACCTGCCTGGCCCTGCGCCTGGGCCGCCCGCACGAGCGGGGCGCGGCCGAGGGCGACGACGACGGCCCGCTGTGCCAGCGCTGCGGCCAGCTCAGCGGCCACTCCCTCTGCGCGCCCGTGGTCCTCGAGGGCACGACCGCAGGCTCGGTGCTCGTGGTCGGCGAGCGCCAGATCACCGCCGACGAGCGCGCCGAGGTGCTCGAGACCATCGCGCTGGCGGCGCCCGCGCTCGCCCGCCTGCGCAGCCTGACGCTCGCCGAGCACCGCGCCGCCACCGACGCGCTGACCGGCCTGCCCAACAACCGCGCGGTGTGGGAGAACCTGCGCCGCATGGCCGCCGTCGCGGAGCGTGGGCAGCGCACGCTCACGGCCATGGTGCTCGACCTCGACCACTTCAAGGCGCTCAACGACGAGTTCGGCCACCGCGTGGGCGACGAGGCGCTGGCGGGCGTGGGGGGGGTGCTGCGCGACAGCCTGCGCGCCAGCGACTTCGTCGGGCGCCTGGGCGGCGAGGAGTTCGTGGTGCTCCTGCCCGACACCGACCGGGAGAACTCCCTCGACGTGGCCGAGCACCTGCGCGAGCGCATCGAGTCCACCCGGCTTACCGACGTCAACCGTCCGGTGACCGCGAGCATCGGCGTGGCGGTCCTGCCCCACGACGCCCGCGACGCCGCGAGCCTGCTGCGCGTGGCCGACCTGGCCCTGTACGCGGCCAAGGACGCTGGACGCAACTGCGTGCGCGACGCGATCGTTGTCGACGGTGCGGTCTAGCCGCCCGCTGATCGCCGCGGGCGCCGTCGCACTGGCCGTCGCGCTGGCTCCCGCGCCGGCAGCCGCCCAGGCCCCCGGCTGCCTGCCCGCTGGGGAGCGTATCCCCGAGCCCACGCGGGACGGCTACGGCCTCGGTCCATTGCTGCCGGCGCCGACGTGCCCTCCGGGCGACCGTGGCGGTGCACCCGCAGGCGCGAGGCTTCCGCCTCTGGCCTCGACTCCGGGAGGCCCCGTTGGCGGCGGGCCGCAGGGCAGCGATGGGGAGATCGGCGGGGGCACGCCCGGCGGCGGGCCGGGGGGCGGCGGGCCGCCCGGCGCCGATCCCTCCGGGCCCGGCGGCCCGACGCAGGTGCTGGGCGACGTCCTGAACGGCGACGAGGGACCGTCGGGGGGGACCCTCCCGGCCATTCCCCCCAGCGAGCCCGCCTGGACGGGACCCCTGGCCGGTGCGCAGGGACTCAGCCCGCTCGACCTCGCCGTAGGGGCCGGCCTGCTGCTCGCCCTGATCACGGTTGGCGCCCGCCTGGCGCGACCGAGCCACGCCACGCTCTGAAGCCGCTTTGCAGCTACGCTTGACCCCCTGGGGGGAGAAGGTACCCCCCCGTAGACACCGTTTTCTGGCCCCCTTTTCGCCGACCCCTCAGTAGGGTCCCTCGTCCGTGGCGACCGATCGGCGCATCCGGGTGATCGTGGCGGAGGATCACCCCATCTACCTCGAGGGGCTGACCCGCGCGATCAAGGACCAACCCGAGCTCGAGCTGGTGGGCACCGCCGTCGACGGCAGGGAGGCGCTCGAGTGCACCCGCGAGCTCGCGCCCGATGTCGCGGTGCTGGACATGCGCCTGCCCGAGCTCAGCGGCACCGAGGTGCTGAACGCCATCATCCGCGACGAGCTGCCCACGCGGGTAGTGATGCTCTCGGCCGAGACCGACAGCGAGGCGGTCTTCGAGGCCGTTCGCACGGGAGCCGGCGCCTACCTGAGCAAGGACGCCAGCCGCCGCGAGATCACCGAGGCCATCGTCAAGGTCGCCCGGGGCGGCACCGTGCTCGCGCCGCAGGTGCAGGCCGCGCTGGTCGGCGAGCTGCGCATCCGGCGCAACGAGGACCGTCCATTGCTCACCCCGCGCGAGCGGGAGGTGCTCGGCCACATCTCCCAGGGCCTCTCGGCGCCCGAGATCGGGCGCAGGCTGCACGTGAGCCCCGCGACGGTGAAGACCCACCTGCAGAGCCTCTACGAGAAGCTCGGGGTCTCCGAGCGCGCCGCCGCGGTGGCCGAGGCCATGCGCCGTGGGCTGCTGGAGTAGCGCCTTCGCGCGTGCCTCAGCGGGCGAACCTCGCGCCCCGGTCGGCGATGTCACGGTTGATCTGCGCCAGGTCGACGGCCTCGCCCGCCCGTAGACGCTCCAGGGCCCCGAGCATGACCTCGTTGCGCGGGTCGAGGGCGACGGCACGGGCGAGGAGGTCCTCGGCCCGCCACCGGTCACCCGCCTCGGCCAGCAGCGCCCCGAGTTGGAGCGCCGCGTACGCGCTGTCGGGCTCGCGCTCCAGCGCCGCGGCGAACTGCCGGCGCGCCTGGTCGCGGTCGTCGAGCTGCAGGGCGATCGTCCCGCCCAGGAGGTAGGGGCGCGCAGCGAGCGGGTTGAACCCCGCGGCCCGGTCCAGGGTCGCGAAGGCGACCGGTGGGTTGAGCCGCCAGACCTCGAGCGCGACGCGGACCTCGCGCTCGGAGAGCCAGGGCGGGACGAGTGCCCCAGCGACCACCAGGGCGAATCCCGCGCCCACGAGCGCGCCCGCGGGTCGCGGGCGGCGCGGCGCCTGCGGCCGCGGAGCGGGCCGGCCGACGGCGCCCGCGACGCCCAGCAGGGCGTAGGCCGCGCCGGCGACGGCAGGGAAGGCCCAGAGCCAGTCCACCGCGGCGTGTGCGGCCACGAACACGAAGCCGGCCAGGGCGGCGCCGGCCAGCGTCCGCGTCCGCGGCCGCCCCGCACGTACGCCGCGCACCGCGGCCAGCAGGGCGGCTACGAGGAAGGTCAGCAGCAGTGCGGTGCCGATCAGCCCGGTCTGGCCGAGGGTGCGGAGGACCGCGGAGTGGACGAAGCGCGGCGTCTCGTCACTGCGCCGCTCCGCGAGGTAGTCGCGGGCGAAGTTGTCGGCGCCCGCGCCGAGCAGTGGGCTGCGCCGGAACTGCAGGATGCCGACGCGCCAGAAGTCGTAGCGGTTGCTGCCGAGGCTCGTGAGCCTGCTCTGGCCGCTGCCGACCTCCTCGTAACCGCCTTCCTTGAACTGCTGCCACGCCGTCTGCGCGCGCGCCACCGGCTCGCCGACCGCGGCGACGAGGCCGATGGCCCCGGCCAGGACGGCGACGGCGCCCACCGTCCCGACCGCCCGACGCGCGGCCAGCGCTACACGCGGGGTCGGCGGCGCCAGCCCCTCGCCGACCGCCCACAGGGCCACGACCAACGCGCCGGCCAGCGCCGCCGTGATCACCGGCAGTACCACGACGCCCGGATCGGCGAAGATCGCGAAGTCCCCGCCGAGCTCGTCCCCCAGATCCAGCAGCGAGGGCGTCACGGCCGCCACGGCGCACACGACCACCGCGAGCACGCCCAGCGTCCGCGCCCGGCCCGGCACGAGCGCGAAGAGGACGATCAGCGTCAGGGTCGCGGCGATCAGCGCGCCGCGACTGAGCGTCAGCACGACGAGGGCGGCGCAGAGCACGGCGGTCGCGGCGAGCGCGGCGCGCAGCCACGGGGGCGTCTGCGCTCGGCCGGCCAGCACCAGCGCAGGCCATGTGGCCGAGAGCCAGAGGGCGGCGTTGGCGTTGATGTAGCCGACCGGGTCGATGAGGCGGGCGTCGTAGAAGAGGGCCGCGCCGGCGGTCTGAAAGCTCAGCACCGTCCACAGCGCGACCGCGCCGATGCCCAGGCACCACAGCGCGATCAGCGCGAGAGCCGCGGTCGGGCGCAGCGGCCACAGGGCGAAGAGCGCGTAGACGACGAGGAGGACGAGCGTGCGGTTGGCGCCCTCCCAGGCGACCGCGGGGTCGTCCGCCCACAACATCGACGCGTAGCTCCACAGGGTGAAGCCCGCCAGGGCGACGAGTGCGACGGCGAGCGCTCGTGGGAGCTTGCCCAGCCGCACCGGTGCGGCGACGAGCCCCACGCCGAGGAGCGCCAACAGCCCGAGCCCGCCGGGCACCCAGGAGGGCACGGCGTAGCCGCCGTCGAGCACGGCCCACGCCAGGAGGACGCCCACGCCGAGACACGCCGGCACGCTGGCCGGCGATCCCGCCACGAACGAGCCCAGTCGCCGCATGCTGCGCGGTGACGCTACCGTGTGACCGCTGCTGCGGCTCGGAAGAATGGTTCTGTCCACCGATTGGTGGAGGCCCGACCAACGATCGGGGGGACGACGAAGTCCTCCCCGGGTTCCGTCGATGGCGTGGTGGGCTTCAGGGGCGTCAGGGACCAATATTGCTGTCATGAACGGGCCGGGAAGGCTCGATCCGACCGAGGGGACCAAACGATGACCAAGAACGACTTTGCCAAGCTGCTCACCGCCACCGTCGCGGTCTTCTCCCTCGCGGTGGCCCCGGCCCTCGCGCAGGACCCGCTTTCGGAGGGCTACGGCGGCGGCGGCAACAACACCAACGAGGTGTGCCCTGAGGGCACGAGCCCGGTCGGCGACATCGGCGGAATCAGCGACACGCCGGCGGGCGTCGACCCGAGCGGAGGCTCGAGCCTCGACTGCGGTGACGTCCTGGGCGACACCGGCGAGGGCGGCGAGGGCGGCGACGGCGGCGACGGCGGCAACACGCCGGTCAACGACCCTGGCTCGGACCCCGCCGATCCGGCTGACCCCGGCGACAGCGCTGTCGCCGGCCAGACGGCCAGCGCCGACACGGGCGACCCCGTCGATCCTCCCTCGGCCGAGCCCGCAGCCGCGCGCCCCGTCGACAGCCTGCCCTTCACCGGCGCTGACATCACCCTTGTCGCCGCCATGGGCGTCGCGCTCTTCCTGCTGGGCCTCGGGCTCTCGCTCCTGACCCACCGCCGGTCGCGCCTGAGCCTCTGAGAGGCGGCTCAGGGCCGCAGGGCGCGCAGCCCGTCGTCCAGCGCCTGGACCACGAGCTCCAGGTCACCGGCGGCGAGGTGCGGATAGAGCGGCAGCGTCAGCTCGGTGCGCGCGATGCGCTCGCTGCGCGGCAGCCCGCCGGGGGCGCTCCCGGCGTAGGCGGTGAACTCGTGGACGGCCGGGTAGAGCACGCTGGTCTGCACGCCGCGCGCACTCAGCGCCTCGCGCAGCGGGTCGCGCCAGGCGGGCTCGTCGACGAGCACCGGCATGACGTAGCACGCGCTGCACTCGACCTCGTCGTCGCGGTAGGGCACCGTCAGGCCGTCGATCCCTGCGAGCAGCGTCCGGTAGCGGCGCACGAGCCGTCGCCGCGCCGCGATGTCCTCCTGCAGGCGCGGCAGGCGTGAGGCGAGCAGCGCGGCCCGTACCTCGTCCATGCGGTAGTTGAAGCCAAGAGCGGTGACGTCGTAGCCGGCGGCGTGTCCGCGGTGGCGATCCCAGGTGCCCGAGGTCATGGCGTGGGAGCGGCGGCTGCGCACCAGGGCGGCCACCTCGTCGTCCTGCGTGGCCAGCAGGCCGCCCTCGCCGCAGGACAGGACCTTGTTGGCAAAGAAGCTGAACGTGCCCGCGAGACCGGCCGGCGCCGTCTGCGGAGCGTGGGCGGCGTCCTCGACCAGGGCGAGCCCGCGGGCGGCGCACAGCTCACGTAGGGGCTCCACGGCGGCTGTGTAGCCGCCGAAGTGCACGACGCAGACCGCTCGGGTCCGTGGGGTGATCCGCGCCTCGACGTCGGCGGGATCCACCCCGAGGTCGTGGGGGCCCAGAACGTCGGCCAGCACCGGCTCGGCGCCGCAGTAGCGCGCCGCGGCGGCGGTGGCCACGAACGTGATGGCCGGGACGATCACCTCGTCGCCGGGGCCGACGCCCGCCGCGAGGTAGGCGAGGTGCAGGGCCGCCGTGCAGCTCGAGGTGGCCAGCGCGTGGCGCACCCCGAGGTGGTCGGCGAAGGCCTCCTCGAAGGCCTGGGTGCGCGGCCCCATGCTCAGCCAGCCCGAGCGCAGCACCCCCTCGACGGCGGCGAGGTCCTCGGGCGCGAGGCGCAGGTCGAACAGGGGGACCCGCGGGCCGCTCATCCGATGTTGGAGAACCGCGCTGAGAACGGATCACCGAAGCGCTCCTGCTCCAGGGCGGCCACGATCTCGGCCACGCCGTCGGGCACCCGGTGCTCAGGCACGAAGCCCAGCTCATCGCGGATGCGCCCGAACTCCACCTTGTAGTCGCGCGGGTCCTCGTCGCGGGCCACGTAGGAGACCTCGCCGCGGCCCAGGTGCCCGGTGACGATCCGCACGAGGTCGAGCTTGCGGTGGTTCTCGTCGCTGTGGCCGACGTTGAACACGCGCCCGGCCACCCGCTGCGGCGGGCTCGCGAGCACCAGCGCGACGGCCCGGGCCGCGTCGGCGACGTGCACGTAGGGCCGCCAGAACTGCTCGCCGAAGACCTCGAGCGGCCGTGCCGCCCACAGATCGCGGGTGAACTCGTTGACGGTGAGGTCGAAGCGCATGCGCGGCGCGACGCCGTAGATGGTGGCGAAGCGCAGGCAGGTGGGGACCAGATCGGGCCGCTGGGTGGCGTCGCCCAGCAGCAGTCGCTCCATGGCGACCTTCTGCTCGGCGTACAGCGACACCGCAGCCAACTCCCCATCCTCGTCGATGGGCACCGTGGGGTCGGCCATCCGCCCGTAGTTGGAGCACGTCGACGCGAACACGAACCGCTGCGCGCCCAGCCGGGCGGCGTCGTCGAGCAGCCCCCGCGTCCCGCCCACGTTGACGGCCTGCGACAGCTCGGGATCGCGGCCGCACGCAGGGTCGCCGACGATCGCGGCGAGATGGACGACCGCGTCGGCACCGCTCAGCGCCCGCTCTCGCGCGGCCGGGTCTCGCACGTCGCCACGGATCAGGTCCACCCCGTCGTCGGCCAGCGACCGGCCGATGTCCTCCTGGCCGTGCAGCAGGCTGTCGAGGACGCGGACCTCGTGGCCGGCGGTTCGCAGGTCGCGCACGACCAGCCGCCCGATATAGCCGGCGCCTCCGGTGACCAGGACGACCATTCGCCCGAGGAGGCTATCCGTCTGGTTGAATCCGGCGCGATGGCATCACGCGCAGTGATCCTCGCCGGCGGGCGGGGCACACGGCTGGCCCCCTACACCACGGTGCTGCCCAAGCCGCTGATGCCGGTCGGCGACCGGGCCATCCTCGAGATCGTCATCGAGCAGCTCGCGGCCAGCGGCGTCGAGCACCTCACCCTCGCGGTGGGCCATCTGGCCCATCTCATCGAGGCGGTCGTCGGCGGCGGCGAGCGCCACGGTCTGCGCATCGACTACCACCGCGAGACCGAGCCGCTTGGCACGGCGGGCGCGCTGGCGACCATCGACGCCCTGGACGACACCTTCCTTGTGATGAACGGAGACATCCTCACGACGCTGGACTACGGGGCGCTGTGCGCCGCCCACAGCGACGCGGGCAACTGGTTGACCATCGCCTCCCACCGGCGCGTACAGCGGACCGACTTCGGCGTCCTGCACACCGACGGCTCGGGTGCGACCATGCAGCGCCTCGTCGGCTACGAGGAGAAGCCTGAGCACACCTACACCGTCTCGATGGGCATCTACGTCGCCGAGCCCGAGGTGCTCGATCGCATCGTCCAGAACGAGCGCTTGGACATCCCCGATCTCGCTCAGGCCCTTCTCGCGGCCGGCGAGCCTGTCGGTACTTACCTGTACGACGGCTACTGGCTGGACATCGGGCGGCCGGACGACTACGAGCGCGCGAGCGCGGAGTGGCCGGCTGCCTCAGGTACGCCCGGCCGCTGACCGATACCCGTTTCATGCGAGCGTCCCGAGCGACCAGAGGATGATCGATCTCCACGCCCACGTCCTCCCGGGGGTCGACGACGGACCGGCGGCAGCGCAGGACGCGCTCGCCCTCCTGGAGGCGGTGAGGGCCGACGGGGTCATCACCATCGCGGCGACTCCACACGCCCGTGAGGACTTCCCAGACGTGCGGGTCGGGGAGATCGCGGGGCGCTGTCGGGTGCTCATCGCGAGCGCGGCGCGCCGCGGGGTGCCATCCCCGACGGTCGTCCCCGCAGCCGAGTGCTCGGTGACCTGGGCCCTCGCAGCCGATGACGAAACGCTCGTGCGCGCCACGTACGGCGGTCGCGGGCACGACCTGCTCGTGGAGACGCCGGCCGGCGAGCTCCCTCCGGGGTTCGAGGAGGCGCTGTTCCGGATCGCGGCGCGCGGACCGCGGCTGCTCCTCGCCCATCCGGAGCGCAGCCCGACCTTCCAGCGCGAACCCGGCCGGCTCGCCGATCTGGCCAGGCGCGGCACGCTCCTTCAGATCGAGGCGGACTCGCTGCTCACCCGGCGGCGGGGCTCGCGGCGTCACGCGCTCGCCCGCACGATGCTCGAAGCCGACCTCGCACACGTCATCGCCTCGGACGCCCACACGGCCGGTCCGCGCCGCCCCCCGCGCCTGGCCGCCGCCCGCGACGCGGCCAAGGGGATCGTGGGGAGCCAGGCCGAATGGATGGTCACGGAGGCTCCTGCGGCCATCCTGGCGGGCGACGAGCTTCCGCGCAGGCCCTACGGGCGCGCGCGACGGCGCACGCCTCGCCTACCCCGTGGGCTGCGCGCCGGGCAGCAGAACTCCTGATGGGCCCTTCGTGCCCCGATCTCTCCCGCTTGGCCGAGGTGGTCGAACATGCGAGCCTTGCGTGGATCACCATCGGACCTTCTGACCCGCCGCAGCTTCCAGGGAGCCAGCCTCCCGACACGCAAGAGCTCTCGGGCATCGTCGCCGACCTGGCGCGTCTGGGCCACACCGCCGAGGAGATCGCCGCCTACTTCCGGGAGGAGCGGCCGGTCATCACTCCCCCGAGAGGAGCGCCGAAGGAGTCAGCAGCAGAATCTTGAGGTCGAGCATCAGCGTCCAGTTCTCGATGTAGTAGTTGTCCCATTCGACGCGATCGACCAGCGAGGTGTCGCCTCGCAGGCCGTGCACCTGCGCCCAGCCCGTCAACCCTGACTTCACGCGGTGACGGTCGCCGTAGCGATGGACGTGCTGCTCGAACGCGCGCACATAACCAGGCATCTCCGGGCGGGGCCCGATCAACGACATCTCGCCGCGGAGGACGTTGAGCAACTGCGGGAGCTCGTCGAACGAGACACGGCGCAGCAACCTTCCGACCGGCGTGCGCCGGTCAGAGCCCTGTTGCGATTCCGGTTCCTCCCCGAGCTGGCGACGCGCCCATCCGGCGTTGTGCTGGTCATCCGGCGGCGCCACTCGCATGGTGCGGAACTTCAGGACCTCGAACTGCCGCCCGTCGAGCCCCACCCGAGTCTGGCGGAAGAAGATCGGCCCCGGGGAGCTGAAGCGCACGAGCGCCGCGAGAAGCGCGAGCAGAGGCGTCAGGAAGAGCAGGGCCACAGCGGCGACGATGCGATCGATCGCATACTTGACCTCGAACTGCCAGCCTCGTGGGTCGCTCTGGTCGACGCGGAGCAGGGCGATGCCACCCAGGTGCTCGACGCGCACCTGGCGGGAGATCTCCTCGAAGAGCCTGGGCACGACGGACACCTCGAGCTCCAGGGCCCTGCACCGCCGCACGAGGCCGAGGAGCACATGGTGGGGCGCGGTCGAGAAAGCGACGATGGCGTGGTCCACCTGATGGCGCTCGACGATGTCCTCGAGGTCCCAGCTCGCGCCGAGAAGCGGCGGCGCCGTTGCTCCTTCGCCAGCGGTGCGAGGCTCCTTGTCGAGGAAGCCCACCGGCCGCAGCCCCAGCTCGGGTCGCTCTTCGAGTCGGCGGGCGACCGTGCGTCCGATGTCACCGGCGCCGATGATCAACGTCCGCAGACCACCATGGGGTCGCCGGCGCGCCCCGACCGCCATCCCCATGCGTGCGGCGAAAAGGTTGATCGACGCAAAGGCCCACATGCGCACCCCCTGGCCGGCGATGTCTCCGGAGGGGTCCAGCAGGACACGGGCGGCGATGACCAGGATCGCCGCAGTAGCGGTACCCGCGACGATCTGCCCTACGTACTCGAACGGCGACACCTCGAGGCGAAAGCGATACCCCCCGCGCAGCGCGACACCGACTAGGGTCAGAGCCCCGTACAGGACCGTCCAGCCCAACGGCTCGGTCGCCACCCCCGCCAGCGAGGCGCCCCACCAGCTCGCCGCGGCAGCGAGTGTGAGGAGGAGGCCATCGACCCCCGCCAGACGGACCGCGCGCCGCCGACGGGCGCTGCGGCGGCGAAGGCTGCGCCGCCAGGAGTCGGTCCGAGCAAAGGCACGCCGGCGCAGGGTGCCGGCCTCGCGCAGCACCGGGTCCTGGCCCGCCACGGGGGCACGGGACCTGGGGCGATCGCCACTCTCCACGGACTCAGCCTACCGCCGCCTTGGCAGCCTGTTGCGCAAGGTCAGGGCCGGCGGCGCCTCAACCGACCCCGGCCCGAACCTTGCGGCCCAGCCAGGTCCTGAGCACCTTGAGCATGAGGGCGGCGTGCAGGCGCCCGCGATTCATCTCGGCCCGACGCAGCACTTCACGGGACAGGGGCTGTCGCATGCCACGGATCTCCTCGCGATCCCGCCAGGCGTCCGCGACACCCTGCGACCACGCCTCGGTCGCGCCGCGGTAGGCACACTGGACGAGGTTGTGCACGGCGTAGGCGGGAACGCGTCGCACCGCCATGCTGAGCGGAAAGCGCAACCAGAAGTACCAGATGTCGTTGCGCACCTTGATGCGCAGCACGTTGGGGTTCTGTGGACGGGCGACGGCCGGCCTCAAGTGGATGAAGACGGCGTCACGGAGATAGCGCACGTCCCACCCCGCGGCGATCATGCGCGTCGACACGTCGAGCTCGACGACGACGAAGCGCTGCGGCTCGAAGAAGCCGCCCGCCTCGAGAAAGGCGCTGCGACGGATCATGCAGCCACCCTGGGGGAAGAAGAAGGTGGGCACGCCGTGAGGGTCGTCACTGATCCGGCCCCCTCCGAGGTACCAGTCGAAGGTGTGGGTCATGCCCCGGTGCTCGCGGCCGTCGGGCAGCGTGTCGCGGATGTAACCACCCACGACGCCCACACGCGGCAGCCGATCGAACACGGCCCGCAGGCGCTCGACCGCCCCAGGCGTGGGATATGAGTCGTCGTCCAGGATGACGACGTGCTCGGTGCGCGTCGCACGAATGGCGATGTTGAGCGAAGCGATGCCGGGGTCGTGGTCCAGAGCCATCACCTGAACCCTGCCGCCTCGTCCGCGCGCCATCTCAGCGCTGCCGTCGGTGGACGCCGCGTCGACGACGAGGATCTCGTCGAACGGCAGACGCTCGACCTCGTCGAGCGTGCGAGAGAGGATCGAGCTGCGGTTGAAGCTCAGGATGACCGCCGTGATGCCGTTGCCGGGCGGGGCATCGGGCTCCTGACCGGTCGTCACGCCGCGGCAGTCTACGGACCGCGTCCGCGTGGACCATGGCGTGTGCCCGAGCCGTCATGATTGGCAGCGTGCTGCCGCGACCTCCGGCTCTCCTGGCCTACCACGGGGTCAACCACGTGGAGCCCGGCGAGGACCCGGCTCGACTCGTGCTTTCGCCACAGCTGCTCGAGTCCCAGGTCCGGTGGCTGCAGCGCAGGGACTATCGGTTCGTGAGCGCCGAGGAGCTCCTCGACGAACGGAGCGGCCGGGCGCCGACGGCGGGCACCGCCGTCCTCACCTTCGACGACGGCTGGGCCGACGCTCTTCACGTGGTGACGCCGCTCCTGGGCGCCCTCGGCGTGCGCGCGACCTTTTACGTGACCCCCGGACGATGGAAGGGCCAGCACGAGGACGTCCGGGGCCCGGCGGGGAGGCTCCTCTCGCGGTCAGAGGCCGAGGCGGTGCACGCGGCCGGCATGGAGCTGGGCTCGCACACCATGTCCCATCGCGACCTGCGTGGACTGGACGACGACGACCTGCGGTGGGAGCTGGAGGCCGCGAAGGCGGCGGTCGAGGACATCACCGGGCGGCGTTGCAAGACGTTTGCCTACCCGTTCGGCCTCTTCGACGACCGGGTCGAGTCCGCCGTGGCCCGAGCCGGCTACGAGCTCGCGCTCGCTTGGGGCCCCGAGGGTACGTGGCGCCCGCTTGCCGCGCCCCGACTTCCCGCTCCACCACGCCACGGCGCCATGAGGCTCGGCCTCAAGCTGCACGGCGTCAGGCCTCCGGATAGCGTGTCCAGGCGGGCGTACACGCTGCTGCGCAAGGTGCGGTGAGCCCCGGGGTGCCCAGAGACGCCCAGAGGGTCACGGTCATCATCCCCACCGTCGGTCGATCCGGTCTCCTCGAGGACACGTTGCGCTCACTGCACGAGAGCGGCGCGCGCGTCGGAGAGGTGATCGTGGTCGACGGGGATGCCGAGAGCTCTTCGCTGGCCGTCGTCGAGCACGCCGCTATCGCCTATCCCGGCCTCAACGTGCGCCACCTGCGCAGCGCGCGCGGGCTCTGCCGTCAGCGCAACCTCGCGGTCCTCGAGGCTGTCGGCGAGATCATCGTCTTCCTCGACGACGACGTCTGGGTGGAGGCCCCAGGCATCGAGCGCCTCACCGCGGCCTTCGCGGACCCCGGCGTGCTCGGCGCGACCGGCCACACCATCGAGCCTTCCCCGCGGCGGGTATCGCTCAAGCACTCGAGGTTGCGTCGCCTGCTGCCCGGCGGCAGGCACGAGGGACGGATGACCCCGTCGGGCTACCCCAACCGCCTGCGCGACGTGCACCGCGACCACGACGTCGAGTTCATGAACGGATGCTGGATGGCCGTACGCACCGACGTGGCGAGGCGCCTGGGCTTCGACGAGGCGCTCGAGGAGACCGGCGGCTACGCGCTCGCCGAGGACGAGGACTTCGGCTATCGCGTCTCCCGTCTGGGGCGTGTGCGCTTCGTCGCCGCGGCCCGCCTCGAGCACCGCAACATGGGCTTCGCCAGCGCCGACCAGCGCGCCTTCAATCGTGCCATGGTCCTCAATCGCGCCTACCTCTTCCGCAAGAGCTTCGTCCCTACGCGACCGGCCCGTGCCCACTTCGCGATGATGCTGGCGGTGTTCCTCGTCCACCGGCTGCTGAACGCGGACTGGAGGGGTGTGCGAGGACTGATCGAAGGCCTGGGCGAGATCCGGGCTGACGCCCGCGGGCGACGCTGATCAGCCGGACGCGAGTACCTGCTTGGCGCGCTGCTCTCCTCGCATGCCGGCCCCGAGGTACCCGGTGAACTGCATGGTGAGGTAGCCGCCACCGCGGGCCTCGGCGGGCAGCTGCCCTTCCACGCTCCACCTGCCCTCATGGATGTCGGCGCCGGTGGTCCACAGGGCGCTCGTGCCGTCGGGCCGCTGGTAGCTCAAGCGAAGGCGGACGGTGCCCCGCGCACGATCGGCGATCTCGCCCCCGGCGCGCAGGACGCCGTCCCCGATGGAGAGCACCTCGCGATCGTAGTCGAGCCGCGCCTTGCCGGCCGCCGCTCGCAGGCGCACCTCGGTCGGGCGAACGCGATCGTTACCCGCGTAGGTCAGCGTGACGATGCCGCTGCGGACCCGTCGCTGCGCGGCAGGGAGGCGATAGCGGAACCGCACCTGCCCGTCCTCGATCCGCTCGGTGAAACGGTGACGAACGCCGTTGGCATGGAACTCGACGTCGACGGGATCACCGTCCGCACGGGCCGTGGTCTTCACCAGCATGTCGAGTTGCCCGCGGTCGACGCTGGCGCGCAGCACCTGGAACTTCGCCGGATAGCTCTCCAGCGGAGCGTCAGTGGACGCGCTCGCCTCGCCGGGGTCCGGCGCGGGAGCAGGCCTCGGCGCGGGCTTGGGCGCAGGGCGGGCCGGGGCCGGGGCGGGGGCCGGAGCCGGGGCCGGGGCCTGCTCCCGCGCCGGACCCCGGCGAGGCGAGCGCGTCCACTGACGCTCCGC
>JANDLV010000054.1 GCA_024330185.1 Candidatus Siliceabacter maunaloa | reverse complement strand
ACCCCCCGGCAAGGACATTCACGCCGAGACACGTCCCTTCAGAAGAGCCGCACCCAAATCGAATCCACAAACCTCACAGGCGAGCGCACCAGTCGCCTCCAGCACCGCCGCCAGCTTGCGTTGCCGAAGGGCCCCGTTACGCTCCCGGCGAAAATGAAGGACGAGCTTGGGATCGCCCTCCCATCCAGTAGGGAGCGGCTCGTCATGTTCGGCCTCACGCTCGGACAACTCCTCCCACCCCGGCGAAAGGCTGGCTACCTGAGGCCTGCCGCTCACAACGACGGAAGGGAGGTCACCCAGAAGCGCAGCGACCGGGCCAGCCCTCCCATTGATGATCCCGCTGGTCTCGACGCGCTCGCCCGCGTGAACCCTGGACACAACATCCCGCAGGACGCGGACCGGTACACGGTCGAACCGGAGGCTCTCCGCGTCGAGGCGCTGCACGACCACGTCCCCTCCGCGCACCGCAACGACACGAATCCGCTGCCCGCGGCTGGGCGTCTCGACGACCTCACCCACTCGGTTGGCGAACCACGCGCCAATATCGGGCCCCGAGGTCACCGCAAGGAGCGTATCTCCGGTCAAGTCGACCCGCGTGGACCCGATCCATTCGTAGCGCCAAGTCGCGAAAATCTCGGAGGCGAGCCCTCGGGCCACGAGCCGGCGATCGAAGATGAACTGGGAGTACGGGCCACCGCCCCGACGAGCGAACGCTCGAGATGACGCTGACCGCGCTGGCCAAGGAGCACGACGCCTTCGAGCAGGCCCGCCGCCGTGGTCGCTACAGCGAGACCTGGCTGACCGCGGCCATGAGGTACGCCCTCGCGGCCGACGAGCGCGCCGCGGGCTGCTTTGCGGGCCTCGTCGTGCAGACCTTGGAGCCGGTACGGATGACGGCTCCGCCCGAACGCCTGCAGTCCAGCCCCCAGGAGGAGGGGTTCCGAGGCGGTGCGCTGCGTCAGCGCGGGCGCCGAGCCGACTTTCTGTTCCGCAACGCGGACGGCACCTACGGGCTGATGATCGAGGCGAAACTCGGCGCCGTGCTCAGCGCCAAGCAGCTCCCCGACTATCTGCGTCTGCGTCCCGCCGAGCTTGGCCTACGCCCCGATGCCGAGCTCGAAGTGGCCGTGCTCGCTGCTCGGTCGCTCGCCGTTTCGACCAGTCGAGCGCGAGCGAACTGGCTGGGCTGCGCGACATGGCAGGAGGTTGTCGACGCTCTGGTGGAGATCCCGTTCGAGGATGGCGATCGCTCGCTTCGGTGGGCCAAGCTCCTCGAGCGCTACCGGCACGACCGCGGATTCGGGACCAGACGTGGGGTCAACCTCCCGCCGGCGAGCGCGCTCGACAGCAGCGTGGTGCGGATCGTGGCGGCTGCGTGCGAGGCCTCGAACGGCGCCCTGAGGATCCGTGCCCTGCCGTGGGGGCCCCAGAGCCAGCTGGTCGTCCGGAAGCGGGCCAGGAATGCCTCGATGTGCATCCAGCTTAAGGCTCCCCGGTCCCGTCCGACAGACCTGCTGATCCACCTCGAACACCCGCAGAACGCGAGGCCCTTCGTCCAACTCATCCGGCCCGGCCGCGTACCGGAGGAGCTGGCGTCGTTCCCCGTCCACAAGAACGCCGACCGCTGTCGCCAGCGCATCGCATGCGAAGTCGCTCGGCTGGTCGTCGAGCGCGTCCTTCCGTGACGAGGCTCACTACGTACCGTGCGGTGGGGCTGGACGCACGCTGAGAGCCCTGACGCGGATCGACAGGTAGGCCTCCGGTGAAGCGCCGATCTTGGTGTCCACCTCGACGGTCGCCCACTGTCCGTCGGCTTCGAGATCGGCGAGGAACCGACGGAGCTGGTCTGTGGGCGCGCTCGGAAGGCCACGGAGGTCGGCCTCGAGTTCGACCAGGGGCAAGAACACCGTGATCACGCCGTCGTGAGGGTCAACCGTGCTGCGCAAGGACGGGGCTGCTCTCCCGAGTTCCGAAGCGAGCGCTTCCAGTTCGTCACCGAGCCGGGTCGGGCTGAGCGCTGTCGACCACCAGCGCACCCCGTCGGCGTAGACGAGGCTCTCGTCTCCGCTGTGCGCGACGAGCCCCTTCTTCTCGAGCCCGTCGAGAACCCGTTTGACAGCGCTCGGTGCGAGCTGAGGAAACGCCTCGCGGAAGTCGGCCATGATCGGCTGGCCGTACCGCTCGACGGCAGCGAGCACAGCGGTTTGCCGATCGGTGAGCTTTCCCAGGCTCACGGTCGCAACGTCGCGCAGGAGCAAACGCGCGCTCGGTTTTCGTGGCCTCCGCCTGTCGGGCTCCGGGCAAGAACGGTCACGTCGCCTCGTCGACCAGCCGGTGAGGATCTGACGGGGACGGCTCGTCGGAGGGGCTCACGCGCGGGTTTCCCCGACCAGGAGGCTTGAGGGTTCGCTCGTCCACGACACCGCTAGCGCCTCCCGCGCCCGGGTCGCCGCGACGTAGAGAAGACATCGCTCCCGCTGAAGGTCGTGAGCGTGGCGGATGGGATCTTCCTCCCGCGGCGTGACCGCGACCGACGGAGGGACGACGCTCGCGCCGACATCGACCATTGCGACGGCCCGGAACTCGAGACCTTTCATCGCGTGCATGGTTCCGAAGAAGGGGCCCTTGATCGGACCGTTCGCGTCGGCGGGCGCGAACCCGACGCTGCGAAGGTGTTGCTCCGCGACATCAGCGGTCTGGCGGGTGCGAGCGCAGATCCCGATCTCGTCGAGTTCGATGCCGTCGCGTTGCCACGCCCCCACCAGCTCGGCCAGGGCATTCAGCTCGGCTCTGCGATTCGCGTACCCGACCACAACAGGACCGCCGCCATGGGTCACCGAGCGGTAACCGACGAGGGTGTCCTCGCCCTCGTCTAGGTCGTCGAACGGCTCGCCCGCGAGGAGCTCGAGCGACCAGCGCAGGATCTCGTGGGTGGTGCGGTAGTTGACCCGCAGGCGCGAGGACCGCCCGCGCGTCTCGATGCCCAGCGCGCTGAGCGAGACGCGGTGGTCGTAGATGCGCTGGTGGGCGTCGCCGGCGATGAAAAGGTCGTCCGGGCCCTTGGCCACCGCGGCGCGCAGCACGCGCCACTGCGCGGGATGGAGGTCTTGGGCCTCGTCGACCAGCACGTGGTCGTAGGGCTTGATCGCCGCGGCGTCGAGGTAGCCCGCCGCGCCCGCCGCGAGCTGGAGGAACGTCCGCTTGCCGGCGCGCTGCAACGCAGCCGCGAAGGCCTCCACGGCGCGCCAGACCTCGGCGCGATCACGGCGGGGCAGCCGGACGCCGCGCCCGGGCCGCGGGGTGGCGAAGTAGTCGTCGCGCGAGCGAATCCCCCTGGCCAGGACCACCTGCTCCCACTCCTGGGCCAGGAACTCCACGCCGAAACCGAACCCGTGCTCGTCGACGACCGTCTGCCACAGGTCGCCCAGCGGGCGGCCGTAGATCACGTGCACGGCCGGGGCGCCCTCGGCGTCGGCGACGGTACGCCGCGCGAGCGCGTCGACGGTCGTCACGTCGATGCGCTCCAGCAGCTCCGGGCCGCCGAGCGCGCGCAGCCGGTCGACGAGGTCGTCGCGCAGCTTGGTGGTGAAGGTGGTGACCAGCACCCGCGACGCCCCGGGTGCCGACTCGTCGGCCAGGCGGCGGGCGCGGTGCAGCAGGGCGACGGTCTTCCCGGTGCCTGCGCCTCCGGTGACGCGCGCGGGCCCGTTGTTGCGGCGCTCGACGACCGCGCGCTGGCTGGGGTGCAGGAAGATCTGCCAGGCCTCGAAGTCGCGGGTGAGGACGTCCAGGAGAGCGTCCTCGTCGTCGAGCACCAGGAACGCGCTGCGCGACGCCGGTCGCTGCACGGCGGCGATCAGGTCGTCGGGATCGGGGGCTGCCTCGTCGGCCGTCCGGTCGCCGGTGGCGTCCAGGCGCGCGACCATGCCGCGGTAGATCTCGTCGACCGACATGCCCAGGGCGAGGCTGGTCAGCGCCTCGGCCTGGTCGTCGGGCAGCGCGCCGGCGAGGATCTCGACCTCCTCGGCCGTCTCCATGCGGCGGGCCACGGCGACCACGCGCTCGTCGGTGATCCCGAGCTGCTTGAAGGCCTTGTCGGCCACGCCGTCCAGGACACCGGCGGGCCGCGCTGGCGCGGTCGCCGTCGCGGGCGACAGGGTCTCCACGGCGGTGACGTCGATGACCTCCAGCGCGCCCGTGAGCTGGTTGACGTTGAACCGGTTGGCGGCCATCCAGCGATCGGCCTGGTCGTGGGGCAGGACCTTGACCAGGATGTAGTGGTCGGCCTCCTCGCCGGCGGCGAGGATGGCGCGGGTGGCCTGATCGACGCGGGCCGTCCGCGAGCGCGGATCGGCGGAGGCGTGATAGCTCTCGAGGTTCAGCCCCGCCCGCGTGTGATCGCGCTTGAGCTTGGCGATCATCTCATCGACCTTGCGCTGGAGCCCGCGGTCCAGCCTGGACAGATCGTCGAAGAACGTCTTGGCCAGCGAGATCCGCACCATCAGGGGCCTCCGTTCGTCACCGCATCGAGCAGGGCGGGAGCATCCCACGCGGCGACGTGGCGCGCCGTCCAGCCGCCGGGCGCGACCTGCCCGTCGACGAGGATCGCCACCCGGGTCTGGGGCCAGGCCACCTCGACGACCGCGCCCTCCTCCGTCTCCTCCCCGACGACGAAGCCGCGGCAGTCGGGGCGGGCCGCCAGTGTGCGCAAGAGCTCGTGCACGGCCGGGTCGGCGAGCCCGATCTCCGCCTCGACGTCGGCGGGAAGAAGCCCGTCGCCGTCGGCCGGCGCCGGGGTGGCCGCCGGGACGGCGTGGAGGTCGACCTCGACCTCGCTCTCGACGCTGGTGGTCGTGATCAGCGCCTGGCACCCGTCGGCGTCGAGGAACTGCAGCACGTTGCCCCAGTGCAGCCAGTCCCGCCAGCGCTCGCGGTGCTCGGTGTGGTCGACGGCCGCCTCGTCGTCGGCGAGCACCAGGCGCACCGTCCAGCGCTCGGCGTTGGCGCCGCCCGGGGCGGCCGTGTCGAGCGTCGCGTGGAGGCGGGTCCCGTGCAGGGTCTCCCCCGCGAACGCGAGCCCGCCCTCCGCCTCGGCGCGCTCCACGGCGGTCATCGCCCCCGCCACCGCGCTGCGCGCCAGGCGCCGCCAATCCGCGTCGTCGGGATCGGCGAGGTAGCGCATGAGGCCCCGCAGCGGGTTGCACGCCAGCGTGTCGGGCGCCAACGCGCCGCCACGGGCGTGGTGGACGGACTTGAAGACCTGGTCCTGGGCCGCCGACAGCAGGGCACGGCCCGGCACCTGCTTGGCGGCCTGGCCCGCCACCGCCGCGCGGAAGGACTCGACGTCGTGCCAGTCCATGCCCCACACCAGCCGGCCGCTCGCGCGCACGCCGTGGCGCTTGCGCGCGTCGTCGGCCAGCGTGTCGCGGTGCGCCGCAGAGGCGTGGTAGGCGAAGCCGTCGGAGTAGAGCGCGACCGCGCGCGCGGGACCGTCGAGGCGCTCGACGAGGAAGTCCGGCCGGGTCGCGGGCGCGGTGTCCAGCGGCTCCTGCTCGCGGATGCGCCAGCGGCGCAGGTGCCGGCCGTCGCGCGACGGGACCCGCAGCTCGAGCTCGGCGTGCGCGCCCTTCCCGGGCTGCTTGGTCACCGACGCGCCGTCGGTGCGCTCCCCCCAGGCGACCAGCGCGGCGCGCAGGCGGCGCTCGAGCTCGCTCTCCTCGACCGCGCCGATCGGCAGGTTGCCGATCGTCGGCACCGCCTCGAGCTCCCAGGCGCCCAGCAGCGCGTCGAGCAGCTCGATGGCCAGGCGGCGCGCGACGACGTCGGCGTCGCCGTGGTCGGCGTGGCCCAGCAGGCAGCGATGGCACGCGGCGCGCCCCTCGTCCTTGCACGGGCACCGCGCGATCTCCGCGCGCGCGGCCTCCAGGATGCCCTTCAGCGCGTCGGGGTCGGCGAGGCGCTCGAGGTACCCCGTGCCGCCGGGCACGACGTCGTGGACGACCAGGAACCGCCGCCGCCCGCCGTCCTCACCTCCTGGGGCGTCGCTGAGGACGATGCGCAGATGGTCCGGCGTGCCGCCGAAGTGCAGCGCCAGGCCCAGCAGCAGCGCCGCGCGGAAGCTAGCCAGCCGCTCGTGCACCTCGAAGTCGGCCAGCGGCAGGGCGATCCGCACGACGTCGGTGTGCAGCTCGTGGGCGAGGATCGGCTCGTCGTACCTCGCGGTCCGGCTGCCGCCCCGGGTGAGGCACCAGCCGCGGTGGAACCCGCCCGCCGGCGGGGTGCGCCCGAAGGTGTCCTGCACGCCCTGCACCACCCCGCAGTGCCGGCAGGTGTCGAAGCGCGTGGCGCGCACGTCGTCGTGCCCGGCGATCGCCACCGAGGCGCCCGGGCGCTCGCGGGGCCCCAGGTTCAGCCAGCGGATGGTCGCCGACGCGTACTCGAAACCGAAGGGCTGCTCCTCGCTGGTGGACCGCCAGGCCCGCTCGGGGCGCACGTCGGTCGGATCGACGTCGACGGTGGTCACGATGGTGAACGGGACGCGCTCGCGGTCCTCGGTGTCGTCGTAGATCCGCGCGCCCTCCTCGCTGCCCTGCGCCGAGCAGGCGGTGAAGGGGAGCACGAGGTGGCTGGACTGGGCGTCGGCGATCCCCGGGCTGGAGCAGCGCGGGCAGCTCGCCACCGGCACCTCGTCGCGCGTGCCGTAGCCACAGGCTGGGCACAGCCGCCACCACTCGTAGGCGGGCTCGCTGGCCGGCCCGAGATCCAGTCCGTCGACGGTGACCCGGTGGCCCCCGGCGTAGAAGCGCGCGCCCGGCGCCAGCTCGCGCAGCGCCAGCGTCGCCGGGCGGGTGTACTCGTACAGCTCGGTCGCGTAGTCGCCGTCGGCGGTCGGCGACCACAGCGCGGCGTTCAACGTGACGCCCTCGTCGAAGAGCGTGTAGTTGGGCAGCAGGCCAAGGCGCTCCAGGCCGGTGGGTGCGTACTCCTCGCGCAGGCGCTGGAAGCGGCGCACCGTGGCCCGGCGCTCGCCCCGCAGCGAGCGCAGCTCGAGCTCCTCGTCCTCGGTGCGCGACGCCCGGTCCTCGAGCTCCTTGATCCGCGCGGCCAAGCGGTCGCGGCGGCGCAGGAGATCCTTGTACTGCTCGTCCCAGTCGCCCAGGCGCGACAGCACGCGCCCACGCAGCTCGTCGCGGGCGAAGTCGCGCAGGCGGGCCGCGGTGTCCGCCGAGACGTGGTCGCCGAAGCCGGCCAGGAAGGCGCCGACGTGCGCCTCGGGGTCGGCGTCGTGGGCGTCGAGGATGACCCGCAGCGCGCCGCCCTGGGTCTGCGCGCTGCTGACGAGCTGCCCGATCAGGCGGGGGAGCGCCGGCGCGGCGATCGTGCCGTCGGCGGCTCGGTCCAGGACGAAGGCCGTGTACTGGCGGCGCAGGATCTCGATCGCGTCCAGCCAGCAGCTCGGCGGACGGACGGTGCCCGCCAGCATGTGCCGGGGGTCGGTCAGGTAGTAGAGGCTGCGCGGCTCGGTGCGCACGAAGGTCGTCACCAGCGCGTTGCCGCTCGCGCGTCCGGCGCGGCCGACGCGCTGCACGTAGGCCGCCGACGAGCGCGGCACCGACGTCAGCATCACCGCCGAGAGGTCGCCGATGTCGACGCCCATCTCCAGCGTGGGCGTACAGGCCAGGACGTTCGGTGTCCCCGGCGCCGTGCCGTGCTTGAAGGCCTCCTCGAGCTTCTCGCGCACCGGGCGCTCCAGGCCGCCGGTGTGCTCGGCGGCCACCGTGCGCCGCGGGCTGGCGCTGCGGTACAGGCCGCGGTAGTACGCGGTCGTCTCGCGGCCCAGCGGCTCGTAGCGCCCCGGGCAGCGGTAGCGCAGGCACGGCGCGCCATCCCACGCCCCGATGCTCTGCGGCGGCGCGGCGTGGCGGTGCGCGCAGGTGGCGCAGCGCACGACCGAGCTCGCGTCGTCGTCGGGGACGTCGTGGACGACGACGCGGCCGGGCTCCAGCCCATAGACCGTGTGACCCTTCGCCGACTGACGCGTCGCGACGACGTCCTCGCCGACCAGCAGGCTCAGCGCCCGGCGCGTGAGCTCCCGCGCGTGGGCCGGCGGCACGCGCAGGGTGCGGGCGGCCCAGTCGGCGGTCCAGACCGGCGCGCCGCCGCTGCTCTCCAGCGCGCTGAACGGGGTGCCCTGCGCGTCGATCAGGAACGTCGGGGCGCTCTGCCCGCTGGGGAACGCGGGCAGGCCGTCGTGCCGGCCACCCCAGATGAGGTAGCGCCTGCCCTCCTCCTTGACGTAGCTCTCCAGCCAGGGGTGCAGCAGCGCGCCCTGGAGGCGCATCCGCTCCAGCAGTCCGCGCAGATAGAGCTCAGGGTCCTCGAAGGCCTCGTCGTGGGGGATCAGCTCGGGCTGGGTGATGAGGTCGTCGCGGGCCTCGACCACCAGCGCGCCGAGGCGCGCGCGATCGTCGACCGCGACCTCGGCGGCCAGCGCACCGGTCAGCTCGATCGTGCGCCCCAGGCGGGCACGGAGGCCGAACTCCAGATGGGCCTCGAAGGCCAGGCGCTGCTCGAGCAGCCGGCGGACTCCGGGGGCCCGCCGCGCTCCGTCCCACAGCGTGCTGACGGCCTGGTGGCGCAGCAGGTCCGGCGGAGTCAGGCCGTGGAGGTCCTCGCGCGGCGCGGCGGAGCCCTCGGCGGCGCGCAGGAGCTCGGAGCCGAGCTGCGCCAGCGTCGTACGGCCGTCCTCGCTCGCGGTCACGATCGAGGTGAGCGCAATGCGCTGATTGAAGCGGTGCGTGCGCCCGTTGAAGAACGCGGCGCGGTGGGCGGAGTCCTGCACCGAGTCGGTGAAGGCCAGCAGCTTGCGCTCGCCGTCGGCGACCAGGTCGGAGCCGAAGAGCTGGGAGATCGAGACCGAGGCCAGGCTCGCGACGCGGCTGCCCAGGAAGCGGATGCCCTCCGCCGCGCCACACGACGGGCACTCGCTGCGCCGCGCCGCGTCGTCGTCGGGGGTGACCAGAACGGCGATGCGCCCGGCCCGGGCCTCGGGGTGCACGACGGGCCCCTGCGGATCGAGATGGCCGACCGCCGCCTCCTGCGGCGAGGCGCGGATCAGCGCCCGCAGGCGCGGGCTGGCGCGCACGCTCTCCTCGTAGATCCCGGTCTCCACGAAGGTCAGGTCGCCGTTCATCTCCGAGGCGTGCGCCATCCAGCCCGTGCGACCGCAGATGCGGCAGTAGACCGCGGGCGCGGTCGGCGGCGGCTCGGCCTCCGGCAGCTCCTCGGGCTCGGGGGTGGCGCCGTCCAGCCAGCGGAACTCCGGCACGGCCTGCACCAGCCGCGTGACCCGCGAGACCTCGCGGATCCAGAGCTGCACCTCGACCGCGAACAGCGGCGCCGGCTCGCCGCCGCCGGGAGGCGGCCGGCGCGCCATCGACAGCAGCCCGAGGTACAGCGCCACCGCATGCTCCACGCCCGCCCGGTCGCGCGCGAGGTGGGGCCCCCACTCGGCGACGCGCAGCGCGATCTCCTCCACCGCGTCGCCCGCCGGCGTGGGCCGCGCCCCGACCGCCCCGAGGACCGCGCGCGTGACCCGGTGGGAGAGCAGCGCCTCGCCGAGGTCGACCGGGTCGGCGGGTGGCCGGCCGACGAACGCGACGGCCAGCGCCTCGGGGTCGAGCCCGTCGAGGTCGCGCAGGTCGTCGACGTCCGGGACGGGCAGCTCCCAGTCCACCGCGTTGCAGCACTCGTTGACGCTCTGGCGCTGCTCGCCGATGACCGCGTCCTCGTCGAACGCGCAGCCGAACACACGGCCGGCGAAGTCCCGCAGCGCGCCGGTCGCCCCCGGCCCCTCGCCGAGCGTGGCCGAGGTCGCCACCGGCGCGACCGCGCCCAGCGGGCGCCCGGAGCCGTCGGCCAGGCCCAGCCTGGCGCCCAGGCGGCGCAGGAGCATCGCCACGTCGGTGCCCTGCGCGCCGTCGTAGGTGTGGAACTCGTCGAGGACCACGTAGCGCAGCACGTCCGGGCCGGTGTCGGCCCACAGCCTGGCGTCGTCGGCGCGCAGCAGCAGGAGGTCGAGCATCTTGTAGTTGGTCAGCAGGATGTCGGGCGGCGTGTCGCGCAGCGTCGGGTGATGGTCGATCAGGCGCGACTGCGTCATGACCGCCGTCTCGCTGCTCTCGCCGCCGACGTAGATCCCGGCGGTGACGCCGGCCAGGCGCGGATCGTCGTGGATGGTCCGCGCGATGCGCCCGGCCTGGTCGGAGGCCAGCGCGTTCATGGGGTAGAGGATCAGCGCCTTGATCCCCGGCTGGCCCGCGTGCACGGCGCGCGCGCAGTGGTCGAGAATCGGCGTGAGGAAGCACTCCGTCTTGCCCGAGCCCGTCCCGGTGGTGACGATCGTCGGCAGAGGCTCCCGATCGCGGGCGCCGAGGCGCTCGAAGGCCCGCGCCTGGTGGGCGAACGGCTCGAAGCCGTGGGCCATCCAGTCCAGCGGCGAGCTCTGCGCCCACGCCGCGTCGACGCGCTTGTAGGGCGTGCGGACCCGCAGGAACGGCCCGCGGAAGATCCCGTCGGCCTCGTCGGTCAGGAAGGCGGTGAGGGCCTCCCGGGTTTCCTCGTCACCGATCGCGAAGGTCGTCGACAGGTACTCGACGATCGCCTCGCGCAGCTCCGCGGCGGCAAGGCTCGGGATCACGCGACACCGCCCCCGTAGCGCTCCGCGAACACCGCGTAGGCCTGGCGCATCTCGGCCTCGCGGTCGGGCTTGGTGAACGGCGGCACATAGCGCCCGAGGTCGGCGCCGTGCGGGTCCTGCTCGTAGGCCGTCCAGACGTCCTTGGGCACCTCGCGGCCGTTGCGGTCGTGGCGCATGGCGTGCTCGTACTTGCGCAGCACGCCGAAGGTCGTGCGGTAGATGCCACACAGCTCGTCGGCGCTCATGCCGAGCGCCAGCGCTCCGAGGGCGTCGAGCTCGACGAGCGCGTGGCGCCGGGCGAGGGCGGTGCGCAGCGGGAGGTCGCGGGCCCAGCCCGGGGCGGACGCGCCGAGCGGCGGCAGCCGGGCGTCGTCGACGGTCCACGACTCCGCCGCGAACGCGCCGGGCTCGAGGAGCTCGTCCCAGAGCGGCTCGTAGTCGCGCGTGAGGCAGTTGAGACGCAGGGTGCGCAGGAGCAGGGCGTCGTCGTAGGGGGAGGGGTGGGGGAAGGGGAACCGCTGGACCATCTCGTCCTGGAAGTTCGCGACGCCCGACGTCTTGAACAGGAAGTCCACCGGTACTGACGACCACAGGCCAACGGTCAGCGCCGTCTCTCGGGTCGACGCGATCCACCGTGTGTGGCAGCCATGGATGTGAAGTGGACCGGGAGGGATGATCACCGCCTGCACCGTCCGCACGCCCGTCGACGGAACGAAGCTCCGATGGATCAACCGGAACCGCCCGGCAGCCGGCCGACCATCCCAGTGTGGGGCCTCGCCGCGGTACCGGTCAACGCTCGAAGCGCGCTGGTAGTTCGTGCGCGGGACAACACGATCGGGCAGCGTCTCGAGGTCCCAGGCCGACCAGTCGAGGTTGTTCTTGCAGCCCTCGTTGGGCTGCTTGGCGAAGGGAGCACAGAGTGTGAAGTGTGGCCCTTGGAGGATCGCTTCCCCCCACGAGTCGGGCACCTCGGTGCGCCACTCGATGATGCCGTCGGTCTTGGCCTGCTTCTCGTGCCACCCGTCGGTCCAGCGGTACGACGTCGACCCCACTCTGGTGCGCTGCCGCGCGAGCGAGCCCAATGCCCGGACGTCGGCGCGTGTGTACGGCCGCACCAGTCGCGCGTCGCCCGCCTGGGTACCGGCGGGGTCGTACAACGACGAGAACCCTGCCAGCGCAGCCTCGTCGACGACGATGACGCGGTCGGCATGGGGGCGGCGATCCCACTCACCGTCGACCGTCTTGGCTCCGGGCACCGGTCCTTCACCGTCGTGCGCGAGCGATCCGTCGACGGTCGCCGGGATCTGCGCGCCGGTCAGCATCCTGAACGCGATCGGGCGCGGCGCGCCGTAGACGTGCACGCCGAAGTCCGTCATGTGATGCACCTCATCGAAGAGCCGTGCCTCGTTGACGAAGTGCCAGTGGCGGCGCAGGCGCGGGTAGACGGCGGCGCGCAGGGGCACGGACTTCGGGTCCAGAAAGTGCCCCTCGGGGTGCAGCAGCCCTACGATCCCGTCGGGCGAGCGGCGTCGCCAACTTTCGCCCATGAACACCATGTAGAGGTTGAGCTGCGACCCTGCGAGCTCGGGGCGAAGCTCGGTCGCTCCGAGCAGCGCGCCGGCTCCCGTCGCGAGCGACAGCTCGCGCAGGTAGCCGCCGGCGGCCTCGGGATCGTCGAGCACCTCCGTGCGCCGGGACGCGAAGGCACGGTCCGAGCCGCCGGCGAGGCCGAACCAGGGCTCGAGCTCAGCGAGCACAACGTCGTCGAGCCAGCGCGGGCGCACCCACGGCGGGTTCCCAACCTGCAGGTCGAAGCCGCCGCGCCGGAACACCGTGGTAAACGTCAGCTCCCAGTGGAAGAACCCCTCGCGGTCGGCGATCTCCCGCACGACGTCCAGCCACGGGTGCTGCTCGCGGACCTGCTCGACGCTGGGCATCAGCAGCCCGGCGGCGAGCTCCTCCTCGCGCGCCTCGAGCGCGTCGAGGTCGGCGAAGAGGTCGATCTGCGCGGGCTCGGTGTCGCGGCTGTCGGCGGGGTCGATCCCGAGCAGGCCCTCAAGCGCCGACAGCCAGTCGGCGGCCGTCGGCGGCGTGACGTCGCCGGACGGCTCGAGGGGCCAGAACCACAGCGCGCACCAGGCGTCCATCACCAGGCGCAGCCGGGCGAGCGGGGTGTCCTCGCCCCCCAGCGACGCCTCGATCTCCGCCCGGGTCGTCGCGACGCCGCCCTTCTGCGTCGCAGCAGGCGCGCCGTAGAGCTTCAGCGGGCGGCGCAGGTCGCGCTCGGCCAGCGCGAGCCGCGCGCCGGCGAGCTCCCATAGCGCCTCGACCCGTCGGGCCAGCGCGGCGTAGCGCGCGGCGTCGGCTGACGAGATTGCTGCCGTCACCGCCTTGTGCCAGGCCTTGAGCTGCTGCACCGCCTCCGGACGCAGCTCCTTGGCCTCCTTGGCGCCCTTCACGGCGCCCCAGCCGTCGGCGGGCAGCAGGAAGTGATGGACCTCGTCGGGGCCGAGGGTGTCGGTGGCCAGCGCGCGGTCCTCCGGGACCGCCTTGAGCCACTTGCGGCCCGCCAACTGCGCTCGGGGATAGACGGCCCGGCGCGCGCCGATCAGCGAGTTGCCTCGCCGCAGGTGCAGACCGAACCACGGCGCGCGCAGGCCGGGGTGCATCGCGTTGAGCCACAGCGAGACCTCCGCGAGCTCGACGGCGGTGGCGTTGAGGTCGACGCCGTAGCTCTGGTGCAGCGCGAAGTGCGTCTTGACCTTCTGCAGCGCGGCGGCGTAGGCGTCGGGGTCGATGGTCTCCCCGAGCTCGTTCTGGCGGCGCGCGAGGTACTCGGCCGAGAGCTGGTTGATCGCCTCGTTGAGGAACGCGCCCGAGCCCAGCGCGGGCTCGCAGATCGTCAGCTCCAGCAGCTCGTCGGCGCTCGTGGTGTGGCCGTCCTGGTCGAGCAGCTCCTCGAGCGCGTGCTTGACCACGCAGCGGGTCAGGACCTCGGGCGTGTAGTAGGAGGCCGAGCGCTGGCGGTCGCGGCCGGAGAGCCGGTAGACGAACGAGCCCTTTGCATGCCGCACGCGGCGCGCCACGCCGTCGTCGCCGACCTCGGTGACGAACACCTCGTCGGGGTACTCGTCCGCGCGCGCGACCGGCACCACCCACGTCCCGTGCTTCTCCTCGGAGCCGGGCTTGCGCACCTCGTGGAGGTCCTCGTCGGCCAGGAAGCCCGTGTACGCCATCAGGCCCTCGTAGACCGCGCCGAGCTGGTTGATGCCGAGCGTGGCGTAGGAGACGAAGCGCCGCTCGCTTCCCCGCTTCTCCCGGGTGAGCAGCAGGCGGGCCAGCACGCGCTGGACCACGTGGTTGCGCAGCCGGATGGAGTCCAGCAGCGGGGTCGCCCTGGGGCCGAACAGCTCGGAGTGCAGCGGCTCGAACCGCAGGCCGGTGTCGTCGGGTACGTCGTCGTCCTCGACCAGTTCCAAAGCGGCGAACTCATGGTGGTAGCCGTCGTTGACCAGCGCGAAGAGCATGTCCAGCGAGGCGTGCAGGTGGGTTCCCTCTAGGGCGTGGGAGGTGGTCAGCTCGGCGAGGGCCAGCTCGCGCAGGCGGTCCAGGCCATAGCCGTCGCGGTAGCCCTCGGCCAGGCTCGGGACGATGCCCAGCTCGGGCCGCGCCTCGGCGTAGAGCAGGAACAGGATCCGGTAGAGGAAGCGCAGCGACTCACGCGCGAGCCGCCGCGCGATGTCGGGCTCGCTGTAGACGGCGAGGTTGCGGGCCAGCCGCTGGGCGACGATCTCGTCGGCGATGTCCTCCACCGATCGACGCACGCCCTCGCGCAGGTCGGCCGAGACGCCGACGGCCTGCTTGTGCGAGCTGGTGGCCAGCTCGTCGATGACCGCCTCGCCGGCGGCGCCGGGGACGAGGGCGTCGCGGGAGAACAGCGCCGCGATGGTGTCCAGCTCGCCCTTGGCCTTGGTGTCGTTGCGGCCCAGGGCGAGGTCGAGGTCGACGGCGAGGTAGCGCCCCTCGGCCCAGGACTCGCGCGCGGCGAGGATCACGACGGCGCCCGCCAGCAAGAGGACGTGGCGGGGTGGGTCGTCGACCGTGAAGGCCAGGCTGATGGCCTTGGTCGGCTCGCCGATCTCCTCGCCGTCGAGGACCAGCGGCGCCACGAGGCGGTGGTCGGGCCCGCGTGCCTCCTCGGGCGACGCCGCGTAGTGCGCCTCGAGGGCGAGCAGCCGCAGGCCGGTGGGCAGCGTGGTTGCGTGGGCGACGGGGATGGTGACGCCGACCGTCTCACCGCGAGTGGTTTCGATCGTCTCCCGGCCCGGGGGGTGGCCCAGCGCGGTCAGCGTGGCGTCGTGCAGGGCGGCGAGCGCCTCGCCTCCGCGGTCGGTGGCGCCCTCCTCGGCGGCCTGCTTGAGCCGGTCGAACGGCCCGCGCAGCGCGCGCACGCCCCGGCGGGGAGTGGGCTCGTCGCGCTGCTCGCGCGTGTCCCAGTCGCCGCGCAGGCCCTTGAGGTCGTTGGCGATGACCGCGTCGAGGTAATGGTCGGAGAAGAACTCCTGGTGGTTGGTAATCGACGGGAAGCTCATGCGGGGAGCAGCGCGCCGACGACGCGCAGCAGCGGCTGGCCGTGGCTGGAGAGGCGGTCGGCGAGGATCTCGGCGTCGGTGCGCACCTTCGCGGCCCGCTTGCGCTCGGTGGCCTTCGTGGCCAGATCGAGCGTGAGCTGCTCCCAGTCCTGGGCACGGGCACGCATGGCCGCCAGCTCGGTTTGCAGGCGCTGCTCCTGCTCGGCCCTTCGCGCCGCGATGTACGTGGTGGCCTGGGCGACGGCCTCGGGCAGCAGCGCCTGGGCGGCGGCGAGATCGGGCTGCGTGGCGGGGTTGACCATCGTCGGGCCGACGCCGGCCGCCTGGAGCACGGCGCGCATCGGCTCGATGTGCACGGCACCTGATGCAGTCTGCTCGGCGGCCAGCCATTCGACGACCGTTGCCTGCCCGCGCTGGTTGGAGCACATGGCCAGCAGCAGCAGCACGGGGCGGGCGACGCCGGCCACGAACGCGGGGGCTTCGCCGCGGGCGTAGCCGGCCAGGACCTTGTCGACCAGCCAGTCGACGACGGGGTGCTGCTCGCCGAGGTAGCCGGTCGCGGGCCACAGCGTGTTCTCGGCCGCCTGCGCCTTGGCGAGCTGGTCCGCGGCGACCTCCCGGTCGGTCGTGAGCTTCAGCCGTTGCGTGATCCGGCGCTCGGCCAGGTAGCTCTGGGGCAGGACGGCGAGGCGGCGCTTGAGGTCGCTGGGCGGGTTGAAGGCCAGGAACGACGACTCCGGCTCGACGGCCAGGTCGAGCTCGGCCTGCGGGTCGGCGAACGCCTCGTGCAGCGCCTCGTGGACGAAGGTGGCGTGATCGTCCAGCAGGGTCATGGGCGCGGTGGCCTCCACGGGACCGTCCTGCGTGGCGCCGGCCATCAGCGCGAGCAGGTCGAAGCCCTCGGCGCTGGGCTCGTCGGGGACGCCGTCGGCGCCCCGGTCGTCGGCGAGCGCGCGGGCGATCGCTTCCTCCTCGAGCTCGACGTCGTGCAGGCCCATCAGCGCGGCGGACTCGCCGAGCGTCTGGTGGATCTCGTGCTCCTTCTCGAGCAGGCGCTTGAGGACGGCGAGGTCGCCGCGGACCCGGTCGTGGTCGGGCTCGAGCAGCAGCGCGCGGATCTCCGGCGCGCTGCGCTGGCCGTAGCGGTCGATGCGGCCGTTGCGCTGGTCGATGCGGATGACGCTCCACGGCAAGTCGAAGTGGATGAGCTGGTGGCAGGCCTTGTGGAGGTTGACGCCCTCCGAGGCGACGTCGCCGGTGAACAGCAGGCGCACCGGTGTGGCGTCGCGGCCGAACTCCTCGACGATGCGCATCTGCTCGGTGTCCGGGAGCCCGCCGTGCATCACTTCGACGGCGCTCGCCGGGAGCCTGAGCGCCGTGCGGACGGCGTCCGCCAGCCAGTGCAGCGTCGCGACGCGCTCGGAGAACACGACCACGCGGGTCGTCGAGCGCGGGCCGGTGCCGATGGTCCGCAGCTCGGCGATCAGGCGCTCGAGCTTGGTGCTGGCGCCGTCGTCGATGCGGTCGTTGAGCTCGGCCAGGCGCTCGAGTGCCTCGGCCTCGCGCTGCTGCTGCGCGGTCGCCCCGGTCGGCGGGGCGAGCTTCTTCTGGCGCTCCCTGATCGTGTCGCGCAGCGCGACGTGTGAGGACAGGAACGCCTTCAGGAGCGTCCATGGGAAGAGCCGGCTGCCCTTCCCGCTGACCGGCGAGGCCCCGGCTTCGGGATGCAGCCAGGTCTCGGCCAGCTCGGCGATGACCGCGTTCTCGGCGGCGCCTGCCGGGACGGCGATGGGCACCGGCGGGAGGCGGTCGGGGAACTCGTGGCCGACCTCGGCGACGACGTCCTTCTTGAAGCGCCGGATGTAGAGGTGCTCGATGTCCTGGCGCTCGTAGGTCTGTGGGTCGGCGATCGCGGTGGGGTCGAGCATCCGGATCAGCTCGGCGAAGGACTCGCGGCGGCCGTTGTGCGGCGTGGCGCTGGTGAGCAGGAGCGCGTCTGTGCGCGGAGCCAGGATGCGCGCGAGGCGGTTACGCAGCGCCGACTGGTTGGCGATGTTGTGACACTCGTCGATGACCACAGCGTCCCAGTGGATGCGCTCGAGGAGGTGCCCGTAGCGGCCGGGGTTCTTGAGCGTGTCGATCGAGACGATGACTCGCTTGTAGTAGCTGAACGGGTTGCGGGTCGGCGGGATCTTCTGGCGCACGCGCTGCACGCCCTCGGAGTCCAGGCGCACCAGCGGCAGGCAGAAGCGGGTCCACAGCTCGTGCTGGAACTGCTCGAGGATGTGGCGCGGCGTGACGACGAGGATCCGCTCACCCCGGCCCCGCGCGATGAGCTCGGCCAGGATCATCCCGACCTCGAGCGTCTTGCCCAGCCCGACGGCGTCGGCGATCAGCAGCCGGGGCCGCGGCTGCTGGAGCGCGTGGGCGACGGCGCGTTTCTGGAACTCCAGCGGGTCCAGGAGCTGGCGGTGGCCGATCGCCGGGCGCGTCTCGGTGATCGGCAGCGGTGTGCGCCGCAGCAGCGCCTCGAGGTACAGCCGGCCACGACGGAAGCCGGGCGAGTCGTCGTGGACGAGCTTGGTGTCCTGCGGGAGCTGCGGGCGGACGTCGTCGAGCGTGGTGAAGAACGTGGCCTCCTGGTCGCGCACGAGCTCGGAGAGCCCGGTGGCCCGGACGAGCAGGCCGTCGGCCTTGGTCTGCTGCACCCGCGTGATCAGCCAGTCCTCGTCGCGGACCTCGACGCGGGCGCCCGGTGCGAGGAGGGAGTGTGCGGCGGCGGGGGTCGAAGAGAGCGGCACGAGGGGCGCATGTTGCAGCACTGGGGTGGCGAGAGCGTCCGCTACGGGGCAGGGTCGGACCTGCGGGAGGGCATCTGACAGCCCAGTATCCGTTGATGCCTGCCCGCTCGCGAATCCTGCGCCGGGCGGCGCCGCCAGCCCTCCGAGTGAGTGTCTAGGCTCCCCGGCGTGGCTCGTGGTGAGTTGATCAAGCAGATGCTCTCCAGCCATCAGCGCGGCGACGAGGAAGCGTTCCGCGAGGCCGCCTCGGAGGTCATCGCCGACGAGCGGCGAAGGCATCACGGGCTCCTGGCCCAGGAGCTTCAAGAGATCATGCACACGCCAGAGCGAGCAGCCGGCACCCCGGTTGCCTTTTCGAGCCTCAAGCCACTTCCCAAGGCCAAGGACGAGGCCAACCTCGTCGAACTGGTCAACCCGCGGCGCACACTGCAGGGCCAGATCCTCCGCCCCGACGTCCGCGACCGGCTGAACGAGGTCCTCGAAGAACGACGACGCGCCAGCGTGCTCCACGCACATGGATTGTCGCCCGTACGGACATTGCTGTTCGTCGGTCCGCCGGGCACCGGCAAGAGCTCCACGGCGGAGTCGCTCGCCTCCGAGCTGGGAGTGCCGCTTGCGCGGGTCAATCTTCCAGCCGTGGTCTCCTCGCTGCTGGGCGAGACCTCGCGCAATCTGGCCGCGATCTTCGACAGCAGCCGATCTGAACCCTGGGTGCTGTTGTTCGACGAGTTCGATGCCCTCGGCCGGGAGCGCAGCGATGCGACAGAGCACGGAGAGCTGAAGCGTGTTGTGACAACGTTCCTGCAGCTCCTCGACCATTACGCTGGCCCGGCCGTCGTGATCGCCGCGACCAATCATCCGGCGATGCTCGACGACGCGGTCTGGCGGCGCTTCGACGACGTCATCGGCTTCAAACTGCCGACGATGCGTGAGACCGAGAAGCTCGTACGGAGGTTGTTTCGCCGCGTACAGCTCGGCGCACCGCCTCGTGAAGTGGCACAGCGGCTGCGGCGTTGGCCGCAGGCCGACGTCGAACTCGTCTGCCGGGCTGCCATGAAGCGATCGGTGCTGCGTGACGGCGACTCGGTGTCGCTCGCTGATCTCGACGCCGCGATCAAGAGGCTGGAGGAGCGACGAGCGACCATCCGCAACTCCCGGGGCTAACCCCCGAGCCCGAGGGCCTCGAGCACCTGCAGATCCGCGCGCGGGGCGTGGTGACACGCAAGAAACCCAAGGGCGGCGGTGGCCCCAGGGCGCGACGGCATGAGGACCATCAGGCTCACGCGGACGACCTGCTGGAATCGATCGAGCAGGGTCTGACCGAACGACCTGAGAAGCGCCCCTTTGAAGTGGATCCTCGCGCAGTTCTCGTCGTGACTCTGAATCGACCGGTCACCGACGACCTGTGGGAGGGCGTCGACATGCTCGAGTTCGATGGCCGCAGCCTCGAGTCGACCGTTGCCTTCTCCAAGCGCGTCGAGCTCACGAGCTTCCTGGAGCGGCTGGCCAAGTACCGGGCCGCCTCGCCCTCCGCGAAGGGAAGCCTGCTCGGCGCCGATCTGTTCGACGCCATCGACGACGTCCGCTTCTACGGTCCGCGGGACCGGGTCACCTCGCGGCTTCGTCAGCGTGTGGATGAGACCGGGTCCGAGGCGATCGACGTGGATGTCGAGATCTGGCATCCCGGCGGAGAGACCAAGGCCGAGGAGGCGCGAGCCTGGGTCAGGATCGTCGAGGACGCCGTGAATGGGGCCGATGGGGCCGTGCTCGACTGGTTCACCAGCCACGAAGCCGGCGTTCAGCTGCTGCGCATCCGGGTCGCAGCGCCGGTCGTAGACCGGCTTGCGGAGCTCGACGAGATCGCGTCCATGGACGTCAAGCCCACGGTCTCCGCGGTTCTAAGCGATCTGGACGACAAGACCGCTGAGGACCTTCCCCACATGGCGCCGCCCGGTGCAGACGCTCCGCTCTTCGCCGTGATCGACTCGGGCGTCAGCGGAGCGCACCCCCTGATCGGACCCGCGCTCTACGAGGCGACCACGCTGCTCCCGGAACTCGAGGACGGCGCCGACGCACATGGGCACGGAACAGCCGTGGCCGGCTTGGCGCTCCATGGCGCCGCCGAGGACTGGCTCCTCACGGGAACGCTCGCTCCCATCGGCCGGCTGCTCTCGATTCGGGTCCTCGACGAGGGCAACGAGTTCCCCGCCCAGCCGCTATGGCCGAAGGCGGTGGTCGAAGCAGTCGAGCACGCCGCACGCCTGGGCTGCCGCGTGGTCAACCTCTCGATCGGTGATAGCACGGCGTCGATGGCCGACCGCCGGGCCACACGGGTCGCTGCGCTCCTGGACGAGTTGGCGCGGCGTCACGGGCTGGTGCTGGTCGTCCCGACCGGCAACGTGGACCCGCGGGACTACCTCGAGCCGCACGCCGAAGCGCATCAGGAGTTCGTCCGCGCGATGCTGGCGTCCGAGGAAACCACCTTGCTCGACCCTGCGCCCTCAGCGCTCGCGCTCACCGTCGGCGCACTGGGCGCGGAGAGCGCGTTGAATCTGGGCGAGACGGCGATCGGAGGCCCCGGCGCACCGAGCGTCATCACGCGTCGAGGACCTGGCGTGGCGCGCGGCCTGAAGCCTGAGGTGGCCGTCGCCGGAGGCACAATGGCGCTCAACGACACCGTCGGATTCGCCGACCGCCGCCATCTGAAGCGCATCGTGCTGTCGCACGAACCCGATGCCTTGTTCGCGTGGGAGAAGGGCACGAGCCTGGCTGCGCCACTTGTCACCCGTGTCGCTACAGCAGTACAGGCGGCCTACCCGGGTGCCTCGTCCACGCTGATCCGCGCACTCGTCCTGCAGGCTGCCTCCCCGACGACGCTTCCCGAGGCCCTTCTTCCCGATGCCACGAAGAGCGGCAGCGAGCGTCATCGAGTCCATCTGGTCGGCCACGGGCAGCCGAGCCTCGACGCCGCGCGGTTCTCGCGACCCACTCGGGTGGTCCTCTTCGATCAAGCTGAGCTCGAGGTCGACCGGGTCGTGCTGTACGAAGTGCCGATTCCCGCTTCGTTCTTCGAGACCGGCGGAACGCGGACGATCGATCTGGCGGTGTGCTTCGACCCGTTGACGCGGTACCGCCGCAAGGACTATCTGGGCTCCCGCCTGTTTCCCTACCTCGTCATCGGGCACGAGCGGGAGGACATCGTCCGCGTACTCGCCGAAGCCGACGAGGAGGAGCTGTCGGCCGATGAGGCCCCATCCGACGAGGAGCAGGGGGCGCAGCGTCCGACGGCCCTGAAGCATCTGAAGCATCTTCGCCGCGTGGACCTGCGCCCCAGTACCGCGATGAGTTCGGACAGCGCCAACATCCTTCAGCGCAGACGGCTATCGCAGCGGCTGCGGCCCGCGGAACCAGCAGTCTTTCATCTGGCTATCCGCAGCACCGCGCGCTGGTCGCCTGCCGAGACCACGGACGCCTTCGGGGTGGCCTTGGCCCTGGGGCACGAGAGGCTTAGGATCGACTTGCACGCCGAGCTGCGCGCGCGGCTGGAGGTGCCCGTGGAGGTCGAGGTCGAGGCCTAGGACCGGCATCGTTGTGCTCGTCTCGGGCGGGCGGCGTTCGCGCCACCGGTCCTCGCCGATCAGCAGCGGACGGCTCGAGCTGTCGCCGGCTGGCGGCGAAGATCAGCGGCCGAGTCGGGGCGGCGTATGTTGACCCCACTGGGTTAGCTGACGGCAGCGCGACCACTGGTCGCAGGTGGATGCCCCTCCATTGCGGTCGAACTTGCCTGGGAGCGCCCCGACACGCTTGGCCGATGGGACTTGCCCGGCGACGATGGAGAGGGGGAGTCTCGTGATCGCGCCAGCGGTTGATCGCGAGGAGGCCTGGCCCCTACGCGAACTGGCGGGTAGCCGCGCTTCGCACCCCGAGAAACGTCCCCCCACTGCGGCAAGGTGGGACGGCATGACCGGCTCGCTGCTCACCGCCGCCGACGTCGCGGAGCTGCTGGGGGTGCCGACCCTCGTGGGTCTACGAGGCCTCCCGAGCCGGGCGCATCCCGATGGTCACGCTCGGGCGCTACCGCCGCTATCGGCGCGAAGCGATCGAGGCGTGGCTGGAGGAGCTGGAGGACAAGGGGGCCCTTGCGAGAGGCGGGCGACAAGCGGTCTGAGCGAGCGCTCGAGCGCGAGAGGATCGCGCGCAGTTTGCGGGCTGCCCGCGAGCGCCTCACGCGCACCGAGGCGCCGACGCGCGACACTGTCGCGATGGCCAAGCGCTCCTACGGCACCGGACAGCTCATGGTCAAGCGCGACACGCGGGGCCGCGAGAGCTGGTACGGGCGCTGGCGCATGGGGCGCCGGCGGGTCAACCGCAAGCTGGGCCTCAAGCGCGTCACCGGCAGCCGCGAGGGGCTGACCCGCAGCCAGGCCGAGCGCCAGCTGCAGCGCGTGATCGACGTCGAGCTGCGCGCGGTCGCCGACGTAAGGATGACGGTGGGGGAGGCCGGCGAGCTGCTGATCGACCATCTCGAGTCATTGGGGCGCAAGCGCTCGACGGTGGGGGAGTACCGCTCCTACCTGCGGGTGCACCTGGCCCGTTCTTCGCCGCCACCGAGTTGGACAAGGTGATGCCCGCGCGCATCGAGGCCTTCATCGCGGCCGAGCGTCGGGCCGGGCTGTCGACCAAGAGCATCCTCAACTACCTCGGGTTGCTGCACTCGATCTTCGAGTTCGCCCAGCGACGGGGCCTCGCCGCCTCCAACCCGTGCAAGCAGGTCGACAAGCCCGAGCGGCCCGGCGCGACGGAGGACGTGCGTTTCCTCGACACCACCGAGCTCGACGCGCTGGTCGCAGCGGTCCCGGACGACGCGTGCGGTCCGACCGAGTGAGCGGTCTACCTCACTGCTGCGATGACGGGGCTGCGCCAGGGCGAGCTG
>JANDLV010000053.1 GCA_024330185.1 Candidatus Siliceabacter maunaloa | reverse complement strand
GCGTCGCGCATCAGCTTCTCGACCGGGTACTCCTTGATGAAGCCGTAGCCGCCGTAGACCTGCACGGCGTCGGTGGTGACCTCCATCGCGGAGTCCGCGGCGAAGCGCTTGGCGTGCGAGGACTCCAGCGTGTTGCGCCTGCCCTGGTCGAGCAGCACGGCGCTGTTCCAGGTGGCCAGGCGCGAGAGATGGACCTTGGTGGCCATGTCGGCGATCATGAACTGGATCGCCTGGTGCATGGCGATCGGCACACCGAACTGGACGCGCTCCTTGGAGTACTCGGTGGCGAACTCGAAGGCGGCACGGGCGATGCCGACGGCCATGGCCGCCACGCCGGGGCGCGTGCGGTCGAGGGTCATCATCGCCAGCTTGAAGCCCTTGTTCTCCTCGCCGAGCATGTACCTCGCGTCGACCTCGGTGTCGTTGAAGGTGATGGTCGCGGTGTTGGACGCCCGCTGGCCCATCTTGTCCTCCTTCTTGTCCACGATGATCGTGTCGTCCTTGCGGACCAGGAAGGCCGTGATGCCGCGGTGGCCGGCGTCGGGGTCCGTCTTGGCGTAGACCGTGAACCAGTCGGCATAGCCGCCGTTGGTGATGAAGCACTTCGAGCCGTTGAGGACGTACTTGTCGGGTGCGGTGGGCCGTCTCACGGCCCTGGTGCGCATGCCCGACACGTCGGAGCCGGCGTCGGGCTCGGTGAGGCAGAAGGCGGCCAGCCTGGGCGACTCGACCAGTTCGCCGAAGTACTCGCGCTTGACCTCCTCGGAGGCGCCGATGCCCACCGGCGCGGCGGCCAGGCCGTTGGCGCCCAGCGAGGTCTGGATGCCCGAGCAGCCCCAGGAGAGCTCCTCCTCGATGATGCACCCGTCGAGGAAGCCCAGGCCCGCGCCGCCGTACTCCTCGGGCACGTGGGTGTTCATCAGGCCCACCTCGTGGGCCTTGTCGATGATGCCCTGGGGCCAGGTGCCGTCCTTGTCGAACTCCCACGCGACCGAGCGGATCTCCTTCTCGGCGAAGTCGTGGGCCAGCTCGCGCAGGCTCTTCTGTTCGTCGGTCAGCGTGAAATCGACCATCGGGACGCGAATCTCCTTGTGGTGGACCGGGCGATTGACTGGTCAGTCAACAGCGATAGAGGGTAGCCGTTAGACCGAGGCGCCGGCCGGCTCCTGCTCCTCGGCCTGGCGGCGCTGCTCCTCGGCGCGCTCCCGGGCCTCCTCGCGGCGCCGCCGCGCGCCCTCGGGATCGAGGCGGTCGGCGATCAGGGAGGCGATCATGCCGACGGCGAAGGCGACGGCGACGCCGGCCAGCGAGGCCTGGGGCGAGATCTTCACGAAGTCCTCGATCAGGAGCTTGACCGCGACCAGCGCGAGCACGATGGCGATGGTCTCGTCGAGGTAGCGGAAGCGGCTGATGAGCCCCTCGACGAGAACGAACAGCGCGCGCAGGCCGACGAGCGCGAAGACGTTGCCCATCCAGATGATGAAGCTGTCGCGGGTGATCGCGAAGGCGGCGGGGATGGAGTCCACCGCGAAGGCGATGTCGGCGGCCACGATCGCGGCCAGGCACAGGAAGAGCGGGGTCGCATACCGGGTGCCGCCCTCCTCCACGAACCACCGGCTCCCGCGGAACCCGCCGGTCACCGGGAACAGCTTGCGCACCCCGCGGACGATCAGGTTGCGGTCGGGATCGACGTTCTCGTCGACTCCGCGCAGGATGCGGTAGGCCAGGACGAGCAGCAGGATGCCCAGCAGGTAGATGACGATCTCGAACTGCTCGATGAGCGCCACGCCGCCGAGGATGGCCAGGCCCCGCAGGACCAGCGCGGCGACGATGCCGAAGAACAGCAGCCGCGCGCGGTAGGCGTGGGGCACGCCGAAGTACGCGAACAGCAGGATGAAGACGAAGAGGTTGTCGAGCGACAGCGAGCGCTCGATGAGGTAGACGGTGACGTAGTTGACCGCGTCCTCCGACGTGCCCACCGCGAGGACCAGGCCCGTCACCGCCAGGCCGAGCAGCAGCCAGCCGACGCTCCACGCCACGCTCTCGCGGAACGTGGCCTCGCGGCCACTGGCGAAGAAGTGAAGGTCCAGCCACAGCAACCCGAGCAGCACCACGACCAGCACGGCCCAGGGCACGACGCCGGGGACCCCGGAGACGAACGCCGGCGGGGCGAAGCTCAGCATCGGCGAGGAGTCTAGGGAGCGCTCAGAGCTCAGGATCAGAAGGCGGGGTGCGCTCGGCATACGGGCGAGGAGCTCGAGGGCGGCTGGGCGGAGCGCTGCAGCGGCGGCGCCGAGGCCGCCGTACCATCCGCGCCGTGCGCCCCCCTGACGTCGCCGAAGGTCCGAACTTGAGAGGACCGAAGGCGAAACCCGTTCTTGCCGAAGGTCCGAACTTGAGAGGACCGAAGGCGAAACCCGTTCTTGCCGAAGGTCCGAACTTGAGAGGACCGAAGGCGAAACCCGTTCTTCTTGCCGTGCTGGGCGCCGCCATCCTCGCTGCTCCCGCTCCCGCGGGCGCTGCCGAGCTGCTCGTCCTCGAGCGTGACGGGCAGGTCACCGTGCGCGATGACCCGTTCCTGCCCGCCGCGCAGCCCGAGCCCCAGGCGCGCGCCTCCCGACCCGAGCCTGACGCGCAGCCGCGCGGGCGGGCGGCGGAGACGCAGCGCACCGTGCGCCGCGAGCTGCGCAGGCTGGAATCCTCGCGGAAGCTGAGCAGCGCGCAGCACGACCGCTACCGCGGGCAGTACGACCGCGCCAAGGAGACCGTCCGGCGCCTGGAGGGCGCGCGGCGGGCGAACCTCGGCGCGGTGATCGACACGCTCGAGGACCTCACCGCCCGCGGGCGGCTGGCCTCCTCGCGCGCGCCCGTGCTCTTCGAGACGCTCGAGCGCAACCGTCAGTGGTGGACCGAGGGAACGCTGATCCCCTCCGGCCGACGCCTGAGCTTCGCGGGCAGCGAGCTGGTCTGGCAGCACTACGGCGGCGAGGGCCTCCAGATCCAGTGGCTGGGCACCTTCGGGCGGGCCAATCAGCTCTTCTCCACCCGCGAGCACGATCCGCAGCTCCGCGCGCTGCTGGGGGAGGCGGCGCCGCTGGCCACCAGCCGCGCCGGCGGACTGGGCTGGGAGTCGCTGTTCGCGTTCGGCGACGGCGAGCCGCCGTGGGTGAGCGGGCTGACCCAGGGCGCGGCGGCACAGGCCTACGCGCGTGGGGCCCTGCGTCTGCAGGACGGCGCGTTGATGACCGTCGGCCGCGAGGCGCTGGGGGTGTTCAGCCGGCGGGCGCCCGCGGGCGTGTGGGGCGGCACGAGCACCCACGCCCACTACCTCCAGTACTCATACGATGGCGACCTGCGCATCTACAACGGCTTCGTGCAGACGCTCAACGGCATCCACGACTTCGCCAAGTTCGCCAACGACGACCCCGCGCGGGCGCTGTTCGCCCGTGGCGAGGCGCAGTTGCGCCGGGCGCTGGAGCGCGGGGACCTCGACACCGGCGGCTGGTCGCGCTACTCCAACCGCCGCGACAGCTCGCTGCACTACCACCGGGTGCTGGGCGACTTCCTGCGTGGGCTGTGCGAGCGCTTGGGCGAGGGCCGCGTGGCCGCCGACCCGGCCCCCTACTGCGCGCTGGCCGAGCGCTTCACGGTCGACCTCACCCGGCCTCCTGTGATCGACCTGCGCTCGCGCGCCGCGACAGGCGGGCGGCCCAAGACGATCACCTTCACCGCCGACAAGCCCCTCACAGTGACCATGACCGTCGCTCGCGGTGACGACGTCGTGGAGCGCGTCACCCGCTCGGTGCGCGCCGGCCGCCCGCAGATCACGTGGGACGAGCCCCGGCGCTCGGGGACCTACACGGCCACGCTGGCCGCCACCGACCCTGCGGGCAACCGCGCGACGGAGAGCGGGGAGATCCAGGTCAGGTAACGTCGCCGGAGGGCCGAACTTGAGAGGCCCGAAGGCGAAAGCGGTTCTCGGAGGGCCGAACTTGAGAGGACCGAAGGCGAAAGCCCTTCTCCTCTCATTCCGGCGGCCGGCGCTCCAACTCCACGCGCAGCGTTCCCGCCTTGACCTCGGTCTCCAGCTCCTCCACGGCGGTGCGCAGGGCGGCGAGGCGGTCGATGACCGCCACCTCGAGGTCGTCGGCTGTCTCCGGCGACGCGGCGGCCGCGGCGCGCCGCTCGCTCATCTCGCGCGCCGCCTCGATGCCGCGGGCCTCCTCCATGGAGTTGATGACCACGCCGATGAGGATGTTGAGCAACAGGAACGCAGCGATCAGGACGAGCGAGATGTAGTAGATCGTCGTCCAGGCCGAGAGGGCCAGGCCGTCGGCGACCATGTCGGGCAGGCCCTCGAGCGACAGCAGCACGAAGAGGGTGAGCATCGCGTCGCCCAGCGTTCCGTAGGCCCCGGGGTTGTGGTCGTCGAAGATGACCCAGCCGACCATGCCGTAGACGTAGAGCATCAGCACGGCCAGGACCCCGAGGCTGGCCACGCCGGGCAGCGAACGACCGACCGCGACGGTGAGGATGCGCAGGTCGGGCAGCAGGCGCACGACGCGCACGATGCGGGCCAGGCGGACGAGGCGCAGCAGCGTCGCGTTCTCGCGCAGGCCGGGCAGGAACGCGGCGGTGACCACCACGAAGTCGAACACGTTCCAGCCGCCGCGGAAGAAGTCCTGCGGCCGCCGTCCGTAGGCGACGATCCGGATGGCCAGCTCGAGCACGAAGATCGAGAGGAACACGGTGTCGACCACCCCGAGCACCGCGCCGAGGTCGCGCTCCACGCCGTCGTAGGTCTCCACCCCCAGCACGACGGCGTTGGCGAGGATCACCGCGAAGATCGCGAGGTCGAAGCGCTTGGATTCCGCCAACCGGGCGCACGCCCGCACCACCGCCGAGCGCTGGTCGCGGTGGACAGGGTCGTCGACGGCGACGGACATCCCGACGGAAGGCTACGTAGGATCGGTCGCCCGCATGATCCCGAGGACCATTCTCTACACCGGCAAGGGCGGCGTGGGCAAGACATCGGTTGCCGCCGCCACCGCGCGGCGCTGCGCGGCTGCCGGCCTGCGCACCGTGGTCCTGTCCACCGACCCGGCCCACTCCCTGGGCGACGTGCTCGAGGCTTCGCTGGGCGCCGAGCCGACGCCGGTCGCAGAGCACCTGTGGGCCCAGCAGGTCAGCGCCCAGGAGGAGATGGAGCGCAACTGGGCGGCGGTCCAGGAGTGGCTGGGCGGGATGCTCATGGAGCGCGGGGTCAACCGCATCAGCGCCGAGGAGCTCACGGTGCCGCCGGGCATGGACGAGCTGTTCAGCCTGCTCCAGCTCAAGGCCCACCAAGAGGCCGGCGAGTGGGACGTCGTCGTCGTCGACTGCGCGCCCACCGGGGAGACGTTGCGCCTGCTGTCCTTTCCCGAGGTCGCGCGCTGGTGGCTGGAGAAGGTCTTCCCCCAGCGCAACCGCCTGCTGGACGCCGCCCGGCCCTTCGCCCGTGCGCTGCTGGACGTGCAGCTTCCCGGCGAGGCCGTGCTCGACGAGGTCAACCGCCTCGTGCGCAACCTGATCGCCATGCACGAGATCCTGCGCGACACGAGCCGGGTCTCCATCCGCCTGGTCATGAACCCCGACCGGGTCGTCATCGACGAGGCGCGGCGGACGTTCACCTACCTCAACCTCTACGGGTACCTGACCGACGCCGTGGTGGTCAACCGGATCTTCCCCGCCGAGGTGGGCGCCTACTTCGGCGCCTGGCGCGAGCGCCAGCAGACCCACCTGCGCGAGGTCGAGGAGGCCTTCGCCCCCGTGCCCGTGCTGCGCGCGCCCTACTTCGAGACCGAGGTGCGCGGCGCGGCGATGCTCGACCGCCTGGGTGATGCCGTGTTCTCGACCGGGCGGGCGGAGGCCCTGCTGCACGACCGGGTGTCCGAGCGCCTGGAGGTCGGCGAGCACGAGGCCACGCTGCACCTCGACCTGCCCTTCGTGCAGCGCGGTGATGTCGCGCTGAAGCAGATCGGCCTGGAGCTCATCGTGCGCGTGGACGGCCAGAAGCGCACGATGCTCCTCCCGCCCGGGCTGGCCGACTTCCGCCCCGTCGGGGCGTCCCTGTGCGACGGGGGGCTGACCGTGCGCTTCACGGCGGCGGCACGGGCCCCCCAGGAGGCCGCCCGTGTCTGAGGCCGCCGCCCGGGACGGGCTCGCCGAGCTGCGCGAGCGCCTGCGCGCGACCGCGGCGGCGGCCGAGCGGCTGGTCGACGAGGCCGCGGCGCAGGGCACGGGGGGCGCGGGCGCCGACGTGCCACGCGCGGCCGACGAGGCCAACCAGGAGCTGCGCGCGCTGGTCTCGCTGGTGGAGCTGCTACGCGACCTGCTGCCCGCCGAGCTGCGCGACGAGCTGGCCCAGGTGGTGCGCCAGATCCTGCTGCTGCTACGGGCGGTCATCGACTGGTGGGTCGCCCGGCTGGAGAGCGGCGAGGACGTCGCCCCGCCGGAGCCGGTGCGCGTCGAGGACATCCCGCTGTCGTGAGGACGCGCGGGGGCTCCGAGCAGCGCTCGCTCCCCACGCGGGTGGCCCGGGCGACGGGCAACGGCGCGCGGCGCACCGTGTGCGCGTGGCGCGCGCTGGATCGTGACCGGCGCGTGGCGACCCTGGCCGCGATCGCGGTGCTGGCGACGATGTTCCTGCCCTGGTACCAGCGCGACACCACGGCGTTCGTCGACGGCCGGCCCGTGAGCGCGAGTCAGAACCTCAACGCCTTCCAGGCCTTCACCTTCGTGGAGGCGGCCACCTTGCTGGTGATCGTGGCGCTGCTCGCGCTGTTCTTCGCCCGTGCCGAGCAGCGCGACTTCCATCTGCCCGCGCGCGACGGGACGCTGGTCTGCGCCGCCGGGGCGTGGATCTGCCTGCTCATCTTCTACCGCCAGCTCGACCGGCCCGAGCCGCTGGCCGGCGCGCAGGCCTCGGCCTCGGTGGGGGTCAACTGGGGGATCTTCCTGGCCTTCCTGGCGGCGATCGTGCTGGGCGCGGTGGGCTTTCGCATGCGCGTGGCCGAGCAGGGCGAGCACCAGCCGCCCGTGGTGCGCGACGCGCGCGGCGAGCCGCCGACCGCGCCGATGCGCCCCGGGGAGGTGCCCCCCGCCCGCGATCGGCGCTGACGCGGTGTCGTTTCCCCTAGCCTGCCTGGCGTGAGGCGCCTGAGAGCACTGCTCGTCGCGGCGTTCGCCGCCGCGCTGGCTGCACCGTCCGCCGCCTCGGCGGTGGTCGGCGGACGCGACGCCGGCCCGTACCCGGCCATGGCCGCCCTCTACGTCGACGGTAGCTTCCGCTGCGGCGCGACGCTGATCGCGCCCGAGTTCGTCCTGACCGCCGCGCACTGCGTGGAGGGCGTCCAGCCCGACCGGCTCGAGCTCGCCATCGGGCGCCAGAACCTGAGCGACGCCTCCTCGGGCGAGGTGATCCCCGCGGGGCAGATCACGGTGCACGAGAGCTACGGCGCGCCGGCGCCCGACAGCAACGACATCGCGGTCGTGCGCCTGGCCCGCCCATCGGCGCAGCCGCCGATGGCGCTGCTGCCCCCCGGCCAGCAGGAACGCTGGTCGGCGGGCCGCCAGGCCACCGTGATCGGCTGGGGCGCCCGGTTCCCCGTCATCGGCCTGGGCACCGACCGGCTCCAGGAGACCCAGGTGCCGATGGTCTCCGACGAGGGCTGCCGCGCCTCCTACGGCGGCAGCTTCGACGCGCAGACCATGGTCTGCGCGGGCCAGACGGGGCAGGACTCCTGCCAGGGCGACTCGGGTGGCCCGCTCATGGTGCCCGACGCCTCTGGTCGCCTGGCCCAGGTCGGCGTGGTGTCCTTCGGGTTCGGCTGCGGCCTCCCGGCCTCGCCGGGCGTCTACGGCCGCGTGGCCGACACCCCGCTATACGGCTGGATCGCCGCGCGCGTGCCGTTGGTCACGCCGGCGGGCGGCGCTCCGGCCGGCGGCGCTCCGGCGGACGTTCCGGCCGGCGCGGGTGACGGCGCAGGGGAGCGCCGACCGTCCAAGCTGGGGATCCAGCGCGCCGACATAGAACGGTCCGACCGCGTCCTCGACGTGCTCGCACCGATCACCGCGCGCGCCTCGGGGAACGTGTCCGTGGAGCTCCACGCCGCCGGACGGCGCGAGCGCTTCGACGCCTCGGTCGACGGCGAGAACCGCCGCATCCGCTTCCGCGAGGGCATCCCCGCCTCGCAGGCCCGCTTGGGCACCGGCATCATCACGATCACCTACCCGGGTAACGGCGACACCCGACCGCAGGATCTGCGCCTGCGCGCCGCCAACGGCCGCGCCCGGCTCGAGCTCGACCGTCCGACCCTGCAGGACGGTCGCCTGCGCGCGAACGGCACGGTCACCAGCCGCGCCTCGGGCGTCGTGCGCGTGTCGATCAGCTACGTCCACGCCGGCGAGGCCTTCACCGTCGAGCGCAAGGCCCGCATCGACGACGGTCGCTGGTCGCTCGACGCGCCCCTCCCCGAGGCCGACCGCGCCCGCATCGCCGCCCGCACCGGCACCGTGCACTCCACCACCGCCTTCACCGGCGACTTCGAGAAGCGCATCCGCGGCGAGGCGCAGTCGTTCCAGGTCCTCCGGGCGCCCTAGCGCCCGCTCACCGGTCCGCGCCGCGCAGGCGGTCCCACGCGGCGCCGAGCATGACGAAGAGGGGTGACGGGAGATCGGTGGCCTCGACGGTGACCTGCGCGTCGTGGGCGTCCTCGCGGCGGATCTGGTCGGCGAGGGCGTTGGCGCGGTCGGAGTCCAGCGCGCCGACGAGGACCCAGTGGCCGCGGCGGCGCACGTCCAGGCCCTCGCCCTCGAGGCGGTGCGCCAGCTCGGCGGCCTCGTCGCGCCCGGCCGCCTCGACGCGGACCTCCCAGTCGTAGGCGCCACGACGGCGGGTCTCCTCGCGCTCGTGCTCGAGCAGGCGCGCGCGCTCCAGCGCCTCCTCCTCGGGCCCCTCGGGCAGCGGCTCGTCAGCCGGGCGCCACGCCTGCTCGACCGGATGCCAGCGGGTCAGCGACACGGCGGCCGGCAGGTGCTCGTCGGCCACGATCTGGCGGACGACGCGCTCGGCCTCGCGGGCGCCCGCGGGGCTGTCGGCGTAGAGCGAGAGGAACTCGCCGGCGCGCGTGACCGCCACGTCACGGCCCAGGCGCCCGCGGCTGAGGTCGTCGACGGCCAGCTCGCGCAGCCGCTCGCCCACCGCGTAGCCGTGCTCGGGATCGTCGAGCTCGACCTCGACGCGCCACTCGTCGTGGTGCTCGGTCACCGCGTGGCGAAGACGTCGGCGACGGGCAGGGCGAAGCCGGGCAGCAGCGGGGAGGTCAGCGTGTCCCCGGCCGCGAGCTCCAGGCTCACCTCGAAGACCGCGGCCCGCGGGGTCGAGCGGCGGAAGACCAGGATCTCGCTCGCGGCGGTGTCGACCAGCCACAGCTCCGGCAGGCCATAGCGCTCGTAGGCGGCCTTCTTGGCGCGGCCCTCTCCGGCGTCGCTCCAGATACGCAACGCGTAGTAGAGGTCGGCCAAGACGTTCTGGTGCATCTGTCGCGGCTGAGGCATGATCACCTCACCGCCGACCAGGTTCGTGCCTCGTGGCCCGTCCCGGGCCATGTACTGGTCCGCGGTCATGCGCTGGGCGACGGTCATCGCGTTCATCGTAGTGAACCCTCTCAGTCCTCGAACAGCGCTCGGGCTACCCGGCCCCCTCCTCCTGCTCACGCAGCTCGATGCGCCGGATCTTGCCCGTCAGCGTCTTGGGCAGGGAGTCGACGAACTCGACCTTACGTGGGTAGGCGTAGGCCGAGAGCTGTCCACGCACATGGTCCTTGATCGACTGGGCGCACTCCTCGGAGGGCTCGTGGCCCGCGGCCAAGACTATGAACGCCTTGACCACGTGGCCCCGGCGCTCGTCAGGCGAGGCCACGGCGGCCGCCTCGGCCACGGCGGGGTGCTCCAAGCAGGCCGACTCGACCTCGAAGGGGCCGATGCGGTAACCGGCGGCGATGATCACGTCGTCGGCGCGGCCCTCGTACCAGACGTAGCCGTCGGCGTCCATGGAGGCGGCGTCCCTGGTGTGGAACCAGTGGCCGCCGAAGTCCTCCTGCGACGCCTTCTCGTTGCGCCAGTAGCCCAGCGGATAGTGGGGGTTGGAGCGCGCGCGCAGGCAGATCTCGCCCCGCTCGCCCTGCGCGACGGGCCGCTCGTCCTCGTCGAGGATCTGCACGTCCCAGCCGGGCATCACGCGCCCCATGGAGCCTTCGCGGACCTCCATGAACGGGTAGTTGGCCACCAGCGGATAGGACTCGCTGAGCCCGTAGTAGTCCAGCACCGTGACCCCGAACTGGTCGCGGAACCACTTGATGGCCTCGGGATTAAGCGGCTCGCCCGCCGAACAGACGACGCGGAAGTCCTGCGGGTACCGCGTGCCCGCGTCGGCAATGCCCATCATCGAGCGGATGGCCGTGGGCGTGCCGAAGACGTTGGTGGGCCGGTGGCGCGAGAGGAAGGCGAGCTGCTTGACGGGGTCGAAGCCGCCCTCGCGCTGCAGGACGAGCTGCGTCGCACCCAGGCGCCACGGGCCCAGCAGCGGCGAGATCCCCGCCGCCCAGGCCCACTCGCCCATGCCGTGGAACAGCTCGCCGGCGCGGACGTCGTGGCAGAGCTCGAACTCGTTGTGGCCCAGAATGTAGCGGTGGGCGTGCAGGATGCCCTTGGCCATCCCGGTGGTGCCCGAGGTGTAGTAGAGCTGGGCCGGGTCGTCGGCCGCGGTGTCGGCCCGCTCGACGTCGGTGGAGCCCTCGTCCAGCGCGCCGGGCGCCAGCAGGATGACTTCTTCGACCATGTCCTCGGACACCCGGCCCCGGTTGGCCTCGTCGGTGACCAGCGCCTTGGCCTGCGAGTCACTGATGCGGTGGCGGATCCCGTCGTCGCCGTAGAGCACCGACATCGACAGCAGGATCCCGCCGACCTTCCACACGCCCAGGAACGCGGCGGCGGTCTCGGGGATCGGCGGCAGCAGCATGGCGACGCGGTCGCCGCGCTCCACCCCCCGCTCGCGCAGGATGCGCGCGAAGCGGTCGGACATGTCCTGCAGCTCGCCCCAGTCCAGCCGGCGCACGTTGCCCCGGGGGTCCTCGTGGATCATCGCCGGCTTGTCGCGCGGGTGCTTGTCGCAGACGTCCTGGGCGATGTTGTAGCGCTCGGGCACCTCCCAGCGGTGCTGCTCGACGGCCTGCTCGTAGGTCATCGCGGGGCTGGTGGCCATGGCGGTCGCTCCTTCGCTGCACTCGGGTGCCCGTGTCCTACCCCAGCCCCCAACCGCTGTCAACGCTGCGACAGGTTCGCCGCCAGCGCAAGCAGGCCAGGAAGATCCGGCCGATGCCCAGCAGGACGAGGAACAGCAGGGCGGCGAGCACCGCGCGCATGCTGCCACGGGGGCGCGAGCCGCACGCCGTGCGGATTGACGGGGCACCCCGAAGGTGGGCTACGCTCGGCCGGTGATCGCGCGCGCCGGTGGCCCGCTCGTGCTTGTCCGCGGGACGGCCGCGGGTCTCGTGGTGGTCCTGGTGGTGCTGCTGATCCTCCTGCGGATCCTGTTCGGGCTCATGGCTCCCGACACTCCGCCGTTCCTACTCACGGTCTCGGGAGCCCTGGCCGCCCTGTTGGCTGCGACAGCCGGCGGCGCGGCGGGCGCCTGGCAGGCCGCGGCGGCAGGCGCGCCCTCGCGCGAGGCTGTCGTCGTCGCCGGAGGGGTCTGCACCGCGGTGCTCGCAGCGGTGCTGAGCATCGCCCTCACGCTGGGCACCGCCGGGATCCCGCCGACCCGGGCGATCCTCGAGGTCGCGATGCTCCTCGCCGGGGCGCCCGCCGGCGCGTGGCTCCTGGCCCGTCGCCTCGTCGCGTAGGCCGAGCGTCCGCCGCCACGGCCGTTGTCCGAACCCGGACTGGGCCGGCCCACAGCCCAAGATGGGTCTCGGGGCCCATGGCGGCGCGCGTCCGCCGGACGGATACTGGACGGGTGGTGCGACGACAGCACGGCCAATCCGCCGTCGAGTACCTCGGGCTGATCGCCGGGGTGGCGATCCTGGTCGGCGTGCTCCTGGCCGCGGTCCCGGGCATCGGCCAGACCGTCGTGGCCAAGATCGACGGCGCGATCGCCCTGGTCGGCGGCACGGGCGGCGGCGACGGGCCGGGCCCCGTGGGCGCCCCGCCGGCGGGCGGCGGCCCTGCACCGCCGTCGAGCGGCGGCCCGCCCGACGCCGCTCCCGCCAGCGCCGACCCAGAGGGGTTCGTCGACACCGACGCAGACGGGCTCACCGACGCCGAGGACCCCGTGCCCGGCGAAGGCGACATCGACGGTGACGGGCTGAGCGACGGAGAGGAGATCGCGCTCGGCTCCGACCCCCACAACGACGACAGCGACGACGACGACGTCCCCGACGGCGAGGAGTACGAGCAGGGCACCGACCCCGCCCAGGGGGTCGCGCCGCTCACCGAGGAGAACGCGTGGCGTCCGTGGGAGCGCGTCGGCATGACCGAGGACGAGTGGCGGGAGTTCGAGTCCGCGGTGCTCGACGAGGTGAACCCGGGCGGCCTGGAGGGCTTCCTCGCGGGAGACCCCTACTGGGGCGTCACCCTCGACGAGAACGGCGAGCTCGAGCTGATGGAGCTCCAGCAGGCGAGCGTGGGCAGCGGCCTCGCCAAGGGCCTCGCGCGCGTGCTGGGATCCGGAGGCCGCGCGGCCTCCCTGGGCCAGGCGGCCTCGCGTGCGGCGGCGCGTGTCCCCGCCTCCGCCCGCGGTCCGCTCGCCCGCCTGGGCGTCGTGCCCGGACGAACGGCGGCCCGGGCCCCCCTGCCCCCGGCGCGCCCGGGCACCGCCATGGGCGCGCTCGACACCCTCGGGCGCCCGACGGGCGCGGCGGCGACCATCACCCGGCAAACGCTCGGCACGGGCACACGGGCGTCGAGCCGGATCCGCCCGCCCGGCTTTCAGGGCGGCCCCGCGAACCAGGCGCGCGGACACCTCATCGGCCGTCAGCTCGGCGGGTCGGGCACCGATGCCCGCAACCTCGTCACCCTCTTCCAGAGACCCGCCAACAGCCCGGTGATGCGCGGCTTCGAGGGCCAGGTGCGCACGGCGGTCGAGGCCGGCCAGACCGTGCGCTATACGGCCACCCCGATCTACCGCGGCGCCGAGGCGATCCCGCGCGCGGTCACGCTGTCGGCACGCGGCAGCCGAGGCTTCCGCCTCGACGTCACCGTGCTCAACAAGGGAGGATGAGCTGCGTGGCCGCGCTCGACGAGCTGCGCCGGATCGCTCCGCCGCCGGCCGGGCCCACGGGGCGCGTGCCGGACTGGGAGCACGCGGAGGCACGCCTCGGCGTGGCGCTCCCGGACGACTACCGCCGGCTTGTCACCCAATGGGGAGCCGGCGGCTTCGACGACTTCCTCTGGATCAACGAGCCCCAGCATCCCAACGACAACCTGGAGCTGGTCCACCAGGCCCACGGCTGGCGCGATGTGCTCGAGCAGATCGCCGAGCAGGAGCCGCTGCCCTACGAGCCGAGGATCGCGGTGGGAGGGCTCCTCGCGTGGGGCGCGACCGACAACGGCGACCCCTGCTTCTGGCACCTGTGCTCCGAGGATCCCGCCTTGTGGATCGTCGTGATCCAGGAGGCGCGGGCCCCCGACTGGCACGTCCACGAGGGGGGGCTGGTCGACTTCCTCGTCGCCTTCCTGGACGGTCGCGAGCGCGTCGGCGTGTTCCCCGACGACGTGCCCTCCGAGGCGCCGGGCTTCGTACGCGCCTGAGCGTCACCCCCTCCCGGGGCAGAGACCCCCGGGCGCCCGCTGCGCTCGTGTCACGATGGACGCGTGAACGCCGCGCCCGCCCAGCCCGCCGACCTGGCCCGTCGCCTGCGCGCGACCGGCTACCTGCCCGGGGAGTCGGCGGCGCTGGTCAGCCACCTCGCCATCGCGCTGGGCAAGCCGGTGCTCGTCGAGGGGCCCGCCGGCGTGGGCAAGACGCAGCTCGCCAAGGCGCTGGCGGAGGTGCTGGATCGCAGACTGGTGCGCCTGCAGTGCTACGAGGGCCTGGACGAGGCCAAGGCGCTGTACGAGTGGAACTACCGCAAGCAGCTCCTGCGCATCCAGGCGGAATCGGATACTGCGAGCTGGCGCGAGGTGCAGGACGACATCTTCGGCGAGGAGTTCCTCCTCGAGCGCCCGCTGATGGACGCCATCTCCTCCCCCGAGCCGGTCGTGCTCCTGATCGACGAGATCGACAAGACCGACCAAGAGTTCGAGGCCATGCTGCTCGAGCTGCTCAGCGACTTCCAGATCTCCGTGCCCGAGCTGGGCCGCATCGAGGCGCGCACCCGCCCCGTGGTGCTGCTGACCTCCAACAACACGCGCGAGCTGACCGAGGCGCTCAAGCGCCGCTGCCTGTATCTCTGGCTCGACTACCCGGAGCTCGAGCACGAGCTCGAGATCGTGCGCCTGCACACACCGCAGCTCGGCGATGAGATCACGCGCCGACTCGTGGAGGTCGTGCAGATGGTCCGCGAGCTCGACCTCAAGAAGCCGCCGTCGATCGCCGAGTCGATCGACTGGGCCCGCGCCCTGCTGCTGCTGGGCGCCCGCGACCTCGACCTGGACATGTTCCGCCAGACGATGTCGGTCATCGTCAAGCACCGCGCCGACCTCGACGTGGTGGCCGAGCGCGTCGGCGTCAGGCTGGCCGCCGGTGCATCCTCCGGCTGAGACGCCCCACCCCTCCGCTCCCGCCCCGCCGGAGGGCATGGCCGCGCGGCTGGTGGACTTCGCGCGCGAGCTGCGCGAGGAGGGCGTGATGACCGGGACCAGCGAGCTGCTGGACGCCGTCGCCGTCCTGCGCGAGGTGTCGTGGACCGACCGCGACGCCTTCCGCGAGGCGCTGGCCGCCACGCTGGCCAAGTCCCCGGAGGACCGGCGCATCTTCGCGCTGGTCTTCGAGCGCTTCTTCTTCCGGGCGACGGAAGCGGCCGCCGTGCGCGAGGGGGTGCGTGAGTCCGTCCCACCCACCCCGCCCACCCACGACGCGGCCCAGGATGGCGACGACGCCTCGGGCGAGCTCGACCTCGAGCTGCTGCGCCAACAGATCGCCCGGGCGGTGCAGCAGGGCAGCGAGGGCGCGATGCGCGACCTGGCCCGCCTGGCCATCGCCGCCTTCGGGCGCCAGGGCGAGGGCTCGGGCGTGATCGGCGTGGACGTCCAGCGCATCCGCCGCCAGATCGGCCTGCGCGCCGAGCCCCAGACCGAGTTGGACCCCGAGGACCCGCGCGCCGCCGGCCTGCCCCGCGAGGCGCTGCGGCGCTTCGAGGCCCTGCTGCGCCGTGAGCTGGAGCGCGGGCAGATCGAGCGCACCGAGGCGCTGCCGCCCTCCCGCCCGCTCTCAGAGCTGGACCGCGCGCTGCCCTCCGGCCCGCTCCAGGATCTCGCCGCCGTGCACCGCGTGGTGGCCCAGCTCAAGCGCCGGCTGAAGACCCGGGGCTCCGAGCACCGCGGCGCGCGGCGGCGCACGCACGTCGACATCCGGCGCACCATGCGCGCCTCGCTGCAGACCGGCGGGGTGCCGGTCGTGCTCAAGGAGCGCCCGGTGCGCCCCCGGCGCCCCGAGATCTACGTGCTGTGCGACGTGTCGACGTCGGTGACCAGCGCCTCGGTGTTCTTCCTCAGCGTGCTGCACGCGCTGCACGACTCGTTTCGCAAGATGCGCTCCTTCGTGTTCATCGAGCGCATAAGCGAGGTGACCGACGTCTTCGAGCGCGAACGCGACTTCAAGGCCGTCAGCGAGGCCATCGGGCGCGACGCTGGCGTCGCGGACATCTCCGGCTACACGGACTACGGTCGCGTGTGGGACGAGTTCCGCGAGCAGGTGGGAGACGATCTGCATCGCCGCGCGACGGTCATCGTGCTGGGCGACGCCCGCACCAACGGGCGCGACCCGCGCGCCGACCTCTTCGCCGCCATCGCCGCGCAAGCCGGCCGGACGTTCTGGCTCAACCCCGAGCCGCGGCTGTACTGGAACTACGGCGACTCGGTCATCCGCGCCTACGAGCAGTACTGCCAGGCCTTCGAGTGCTGGACCACCCGTCACCTCGAGGACTTCGTCGAGGCGCTCGCGCGGCCGACCTCGACCAGCCCCGACTCGTAGACGACGCCGGGCGTGGGCGCGTCCTACCGTGGAGGCGTGCTGACGCGTGCGGTGAGGCCAACCGACGGACGGAGCCGGGCCTCCCTTGAGGACGGTGACGTCGCGCTGCGCGGTGTCGGGCGGGTGTTCACGACCGGCCGCGGGCGCCGGGCGAAGCCGATCGAGGCGCTGGCCGGCCTGACGCTCAGGGTCCACCCCGGCGAGGTGGTCGCGGTGGTCGGGCCCTCGGGCTGCGGCAAGACCACGCTGCTGGAGCTGGTGTGCGGCCTCCAGGCCCCCGACGCCGGCGCTGTCGCGGCCGCGCCCGCGGTGCTGATGCCCCAGCGCGACCTGCTGCTGCCCTGGATGGACGCCCTGGACAACGCCGGCCTGGCCCGGCGGGTGTCCGGTGCCTCCCGCGAGCAGGCCCGCGCCGCCGCCCGCCCGCTGTTCGCGGCCTTCGGCCTCGGGGGCTTCGAGGACCAGCGCCCGGCCGCGCTGAGCGGCGGCATGCGCCAGCGCGTCGCGTTTCTGCGCACGCTGCTGGCCGGCAAGCCCGTCCTCTGCCTCGACGAGCCCTTCGGGGCCCTGGACGCGCTGACCCGCGCCGAGATGCAGGCCTGGCTGGCCGGCGCACTGGCCACGGAGCCCCGCACGACCCTCCTGGTCACCCACGACGTCGAGGAGGCGCTGCTGCTGGCCGACCGCGTCGCGGTGCTCTCCCCACGCCCCGGCCGCGTGGTCGCCGAGCTCGAGGTGCCCGCGCCGCGGCCGCGCAGGGCGACGGACCCGGCGCTCGTCGCGCTGCGCGAGCAGGCCATGGAGGCGCTGTGGGCCGGCTGAGCGCTGCCGCGGCGGTCGTCGTGCTCCTGGGCGCCTGGGAGCTCTACGCCCGCGTGGGCGGGATCGAGGAGCTCGTGCTTCCGGCCCCCAGCGCGATCGGCGCGGCGCTGTGGACCGACCGCGGCCTGCTGGCGACCAACTTCCTGGTCACCGCAACGGAGATCGCCGGCGGGGTCGCGCTGGCCCTCGTGCTCGGCGGCACGCTGGCCGTGGCACTGCACGTGTCGCGGCCACTGCGCGGCGCCCTGTACCCCCTGCTGGTGGCCAGCCAGGCCATCCCCATCGTCATCCTGGCTCCCCTGCTGGTCATCTGGCTGGGCTTCGGGGTGCTGCCCAAGCTGGCCATCATCGCGCTGATCTGCTTCTTCCCCGTGGTGGTCACCACCCTGGACGGCCTGCGCGCCGTCGACCCCGACCAGCGCAAGCTCCTGCGCACCATGGACGCCTCGCGCACGGCGCTGCTGCGCTTCGTCGAGCTGCCTGCGGCGGCACCCGCCGCGCTCAGCGGCGCGCGCATCGCCGTGGCCGTCGCGGTGGTGGGGGCGGTGTTCGCCGAGTACGCGGGATCCAGCGAGGGCCTGGGCCACCTCATGCTCCAGGCCGTGCCCCAGCTCGACACCCCGCGGGCGTGGGCCGCGGTCGTCGTCCTGGCCGCCTTCGCGGTCGCCCTCTTCACCGCCCTGGGCGCGCTGGAACGCCGCCTGACCCACAACGCGGGAGGATCCCCCTAGTGGCCCATCCACCGATGACCCGGCGCGCCCCGGCCCTCGTGGCCCTCCTGGCCGGCGCCCTGCTCCTGGCATCCTGCGGCGAGCGCGAGGAGCCCACCGGCGCCAGCGCCGGCGCCCTGGTGCCGCTGCAGCGGCTGGAGGTCATGCTCGACTTCGTCCCCAGCCCCGAGCACGCCGGCCTGTTCGCCGCCCAGGAGGACGAGGCGTTCGTCGACGCTCGCCTGGACGTCGAGCTGACCGAGCCGCCCGAGCCCTCCGCGCCGCTGGAGGCGCTGCGCAAGGGCGAGGTCGACATCGCGATCACCCACCAGCCGGAGCTGCTGCTGGCGCGCGACCGCGGGGAGGACCTGGTCTCCATCGGCGCCCTCGTGCAGGTGCCCCTCACGGCGATCGTCTCCAGCGGCAGGAATGCGGTCCGCCGACCCGAGCAGCTTCGCGGCCAGCGCGTGGCCACCGCAGGGCTGGACTACCAGGAGGCCCTCCTGGGCGCGGTCCTGGAGGAGGCCGGGGTCCGCCCGGCCGATGTGGAGACGACGGACGTGGGCTTCGACCTGCTCGAGGCGACGGTCTCCGACCGCTTCGCCGCGGTCTTCGGAGCGACCTGGAACGACGAGGCCGTCGAGTTGGAGCGAGGCGACCGCAGCCCGTCGGCGCTGCGGCTCGGACCCCTGGGGGTGCCCACCTTCGCCGAGCTGGTCTTCGTGGTCCGCGCGCAGGACGCCCGCGAGCGGGGGCCACTCCTGCGGCGTTTCATGCAGGCCGTGGCCAGCGGGCACCGCATGCTGCGCGAGGACCCCGACGAGGGCACGGCCGCCCTGCTGCGCGCGAACCGTGACCTCAACGCAGCGGCCACCCGCGCCAGCGTGCGCGAGACCCTTCCGCTGTTCTTCCCCGACCAGGAGGAAAGGCCTGAGGACCAGGAGCGCGAGCGCCCGTTCGGCTTCCAGGACCTCGAGAAGCGGGACGCCTTCGGGCGCTGGATGCTCGCCAACGGCCTCCTGCGCTCGCCGCCGGACGCCCGCGTCACGGCGACCAACGAGTTCCTGCCCGGCGAGGGCCTCGTGATCGACGAGGGCGCCCCCTAGGCAGCGACCCGGACCGCGGGACCCTGGTGCTGGAGCGCCATCGCGTGCGCGCCGGCCAGCCCCGTCCACGCGCCGTAGGCGGCGAAGCGCTCGCGGACGACCGCCTCGTCGACACGGGCGGCCGGGTCCCCGCCGCTGTCCAGGCGCCCCAGCAGCTTGCGAAGGCCCAGGTCACCGGCGGGGATGACGTCGTAGCGGCCCTGGCCGTGCAGCGCCAGGCACGCGACCGTCCAACTCCCCACGCCCGGCTGCGCGCGCAGGCGCGCCCAGCCGCGCTCGTGGTCGGGGTCGGCCAGGTCGACGCGGCCGCGCGCCACCTCGCGGGCCACGCGCGCCAGCGTCAACGCCCGCCCGGGGGCGAGGTCCCACCCCTCCAGGCGCGCGGGGGAGCACGCGGCCAGCGCCGCCGCGTCGGGCGCCGCGCGCAGCCCCGTCGCGGGGCACCGCGGCCCCAGCGCGCGGGCGATGCGCCGCTGGATGGCCGCCGCGCGCACCAGCTCGATGAGCTGCTCGCACACCGCCCACGCCAGCGCCTCGAAGGGCGGGCGGCGGGTCACCCGCAGCCACGGGCGCCTGCGCACCGAGGCGCCGATGAGGGAGTCCCACCGGTAGGCCTCGTGGAAGGCGCGCAGGTCGTCATCCACGCCCAGCGCCCAGCGCAGCCAGTCCAGCGCCTCCGCGGCCGCCGCGGGCGTGTCGGCCCGGGCGCCGAGCACCACCCGGTCGGAGGCGGGTTGTGCGGCCCGGACGACAGCCGATGCCCCGTCGACCACCACGAGACGCTCCAGCACGCCGCCCCGCCGGCGCCACACGCCGTCCATCGACCCGCCGGGGAGCCGGAACGCCCACGCGGGGCGCACCTCCGTACGGACCTGCGCCCTCAGCGACGCTGGCCCAGCACGTGCACGTCGACCAGGAAGGAGCGCGAGGAGACGATGGGCCCCAGCCCCCTGGCGCGTTGCCGTCGCCGCGCGCGCCGGGTGTGCCGGGCCTTCCAGGCCGCGATGGTGGCCAGACCGGCCACGAAGCTGGTGGCCGCCACCGCGGCGGCGGCCTGGACGGTCGGCTGGGCCAGCGCGCCGCCCGTGGCCGGCCGGTCGGCCAGCTCGCCGTCGACCTCCTCGACGGGTGCGGCAGGCAGGCGCTGGGGCTCCACGGTCATGGCCGCCACGATACCGCGCCCCGCGGATGGCGGCCTCTGTGCTCAGAGGACCTTCTCGAAGACCCGATAGCGCTTGACGATCCGCCCGCCCATGGCCTCCATGGCCTTGTTCATGTTGTGGTTGGTCTCCAGGATCCAGCCCATCTCCCCGCCCTTGTGGGGGGTCACCGCGGCCATGTCGAAGTGCTCGACGTACAGCTTGGCCGCCACCCCGGTGTGCTGGTACTCGGGCTTGACGCCCAGGAAGCCCACCCGCACCCGGTCCACCGTCGAGCCCTTGCGCAGGAAGTGCCACCAGCCCAGCGGGAGCAGGCGCCCGTTCATGCGGCGCAGGACCTGGTTGACGTCTGGCACGGTGATGGCCGCGCCGACCGTCTCGCCGTCCTTCTCGGCCACCATGAACCAGTGGGGGTCGAAGACGAGCTGCAGCTCCTGGGCGTAGGCGTCGAGGTCGGCCTTCGTGTAGGGGACGAAGCCCCAGTTGTCCTTCCAGGCGGCGTTGTAGACCTCGGCGAAGGCGTCGAGGTCGCGGCGCAGCGAGCGGCGCGACATCTTGCGCAGGACGATCCCGTGGCGGGAACCCACCTGCTCGGCCAGGTCGAAGATGATCGGCTTCATGGCCTCGCGATCGGCGATCTCGAGGTTCCACATGTAGAGGTCGACGGCCTTCTCGAGCCCCGCGCCCTCGCACAGCGGCGCGTACTGGGGCGGATGCCAGGGCTGCTTGATCATCGGCGTCAGGTCGAAGCCCTCGACGAGCACGCCCGCCTCGTCGTTCATCGTGAAGTCGAACGGCCCGACCATGCGATCGCGGCCCCGGGCGCGCAGCCAGCCCGCCGCAGCCTCCACCAGGGCCGACGCCACCTCGGGGTCGTCCTCCAGCTCCAGGAAGCCGAAGTGCCCCCAGGCGTTGGCGTGGTGGGCGTTGAAGGCGTGATCGACCTGCGCGGAGATGCGCCCGACCACCATGCCGTCGCGGCGGGCGAGGAACAGCCGGGCGTCGCCGTGGCCGAAGAACGCGTTCAGGCGCCGGCTGAGGAACGCGTGGCGCTCGAGGCGCACGGGCGGGACCCACTGGGCGGAGTTAGAGTGCAGGCGGAAGGGGAGCTCGATGAACTCCCGCACGTCGCCCCGCGACGCCACCGGTCTGACCTCGACGGGCAAGGCGGGCCACCCTACATGCACCAGACCACCACCGACGTCTTCGCCAAGGCCCGCGGCCACGAGCGCGCCGAGCAGCTTCGCGCCGCCCGCGAGGCCGACGTGCTGCCCTACTTCCGCCTGCTCGAGGGCCCCGCCGGGCCCGAGGTGGAGATGGAGGGCGCCTCGCGCATCATGCTGGGCTCCAACAACTACCTCGGGCTGACCGGGGACCCCCGCGTGATGGCCGGGGCGCGTGACGCGCTGGAGCGCTACGGCACCGGGCTGACCGGCTCGCGCCTGCTCAACGGCACCACGCCGCTGCATCTCGAGCTCGAGCGCGAGCTGGCGCAGTGGATGGGCACCGAGGCCGCGCTGGTGTTCACCACGGGCCACCAGGCCAACGTGGGCACGCTGGGCACGCTGCTGGCGCCCGGCGACACGGTGATCGCGGACTCGGGCGACCACGCCTCCATCCTGGACGGCTGCCTGCTCTCGCGGGCCAAGCTGCGCCCCTTCCGCCACAACCGCCTGGACAGGCTCGAGCGCGCGCTCGAGCGCGCCCGGGGCGACGGCGGCGGCGTGCTCGTGGTGGTCGACGGCGTCTTCTCCATGGAGGGCGACGTCGCCCCCCTGCCCGAGATCGTCACGCTGTGCGAGCGCCACGGCGCGCGCCTCATGGTCGACGAGGCCCACGGCGCCGGGGTGCTGGGCGCCCGCGGAGCGGGCACCGCCGAGCTGCTGGGCGTCGAGGACGGTGTCGACCTGCGCATGGGCACCTTCTCCAAGTCGCTGGCCTCCTGCGGGGGCTTCGTCGCCGGCCCCGAGGAGGTGATCGACTTCCTGCGCGTCTCCAGCCGGGCGTTCCTGTTCACCGCCGCGTCGGTGCCCGCCGCGATCGGTGCCGCGCTGGCCGCACTGCGCGTGGTGCGCTCCGACGACGGCCCGCCGCTGTTGGCCAGCGTCGCGCAGGCGGCGCGCCACCTGCGCGGCGGCCTGCGTGAGCTGGGGTTCAAGGTGGTGGAGGACCAAAGCACCGTCGACACCCCGATCATCCCGATCCTGGTCGAGGACGACTGGAAGGCGGTGCTCCTCTGGCGCGCGCTCTACGACGCCGGCGTGTACGTCAACGTGGCCCTCCACCCCGCGGTGCCGCCCGGCGGGGCGCTGCTGCGCACAAGCGTGATGGCCACGCACACGCCGGAGGTGCTCGACCGCGCGCTGGCCGCGTTCGCCGACGTCAGGACAGGCTTCGAGGCGCAGCACGGCGCGTTGCCCGCACTCTGACGTTCACGGAACGAAAACCCCGCTCCGTGCACACAAGGTGGACACTTGTTCGTTGACCGCCGCGCCACGCCTCGCGTAGCTTGGTCGCAGCGCGCAGCGAGGCGCCGTCTGAGGAGAGGACGATCACCGGCCCATCCGCGGGGGGACCAGGCCGGGGTCGAACGCTGCGCGTGGACGCCCAACGAAACGCCGTCCCTGGAGTCGGACGGCAGGAAGGACTGGATGAGCGCCACAGCGACGATCGCCCCAAAGGATCTGAAGGAACCGGAGGATCCGCAGTACATGTACGCCCTGCGACGGGCCAACGAGGTGCGCCTCGCGCGCGCCCAGACACGCCGCGAGGTCGCTGCCGGGGAGCTCGGCGTGGGCGAGGTGATCCTCACCTGCCCGAGGGAACTGCACACGATGACCGTCTTCGAGCTCCTGGCCGCCCAGCGCCGGTGGGGGCGCAAGCGCTCGCGTGACCTCCTCGCGGAGGTGGGGCTGCCCGAGACCAAGTCGCTGGGCACGATGACCGAGCGTCAGCGCCGGCTGGTGGCGCAACGGCTCGGCCGCTAGTAGGACTTCGGTAGGTCGTCATGGCGGCAGCCTGCGCTGGCACGTCGGGCA
>JANDLV010000052.1 GCA_024330185.1 Candidatus Siliceabacter maunaloa | reverse complement strand
GGTAGCTCGTCGGGCTCATAACCCGAAGGTCGCGGGTTCGAATCCCGCCCCCGCTATCTGGGCCTCTATGAGGCATTCGTTTCAAGAATCGCCTCGGGGAGCGCCCACAGAGATCGCCCGGTAGGGCGGTGATGGGGTTGAGCGCTCGAAACCAGTGGCGGTCTTCTGCGTTCTCGGGCCGCTCCCGGAGACCGCCGCCCGCCGGTCTCCGGGAGCGGGCTGGCTTTCATCGTCGGTTCTCGCCGCCAACCAGTAGCTGCTCACGGCAACTCCGCTAGGCGAGGTCACGCCGGTCGCGACAGGGGTGTATCGCCAGGCACCGTCGGTCACATGGCTGAGCCCAAGAAGCGCAACCCAAAGAACACGCCGGGGAAGCCACGCGTGACCGGCGGCACGAACCACAACAAGTCCCGGTCGCGACGAACTGCCGGCGGACCCGGCAAGCCTCCCGCGCTGCGCAAGAAGCGCTCCGGCTGGAAGGGCTAACGCGGCTCACCCGGCGACAACCTGTCGCGCAGTCCACTTGCTCGGAGCTTGCACAGGCGCCCTCCTGCTCGCGGCAACGCGACATGCGGTCGCACGGTCGCACGCAGTCGACGTCAGAGCCGAGCACGCCCGCCTCGCCCTCCGGCTCGGCGACACGAACACTGTTCCGACCTACACCGTTAGACCGGGGCCGACCGCGGAAACTCATAGGTGGGCCACCCCCTTCGGCCGACATGTGGTGGTTCGTCCGCTATGTAAACGGCGTCGACCGCACGATCACTGCAGAACGCTCATCTTTGACCAGCCCAGCAAACGCACCTGTGGGGTATCCATCTTACCGGAGTAGAATGGGGCTGTGTCTCAGTCAGCGCGGGCCGGCGTGCACTACCCGCGGTCGATGGGTGAGTTCCAGGCGTGGTTTGCCAAGGATGCCGACTGCCTGGACTTCCTGGAGTGGCTGCGGTGGCCGGAGGGGTTCGTCTGTCCGAGTTGCGCCCACGCGCGTGCCTGGGAGCTCGCGGACGGGCGCTATGAGTGCTCTGAGTGCGGCGAGCGCACGTCGGTGACGGCGGGCACGATCTTCGACAAGACGCGCACGCCGCTGACCGTGTGGTTCATGGCGTGCTGGCTGTTCGCCAGCCAGAAGGACGGGGTCTCGGCGTTGAGCCTGAAGCGCTCGCTGGAGATCGGCTCCTACCAGACCGCCGGGGCGATGTTGCACCGCCTGCGCTCGGTGCTCGTGCGCCCGGGCCGCGAGCGGCTTGAGGGAGCTGTGGAGGTCGATGAGACCTACATCGGCGGTGAGGAACCAGGGCTGGCCGGCGGGCGCGCGAAGGGCAAGAAGGTGCTCGTGGGCGTCGCCGTCGAGCGCTTGGAGCCCAAGGGCTTCGGGCGCTGCCGGATGGTCCCGCTGGCCGACGCCTCCGGGGAGTCGCTGCGCGCGTTTTTGCGCGACAACGTCACCGAGGGGGCGAGGGTGATCACCGACGGCTGGCAGTCCTACCGGCCCGCCACGCGCGATCTGTACGTGCACGAGCGGGCTTCCTGGGCAAGGCGATGTTCGTGGCGATCGACAAGGCCACCGCGGTGCGGATGTACGACCTCGTCGCTGAGGAGTGGCAGACCCATCTCGGCGAGCTACGCGAGCGCGCCTGGCGGCTGCCGGAGCTCGAGCGGGTCGGTCTGGACGAGCAGATCGCGTTCATGGAGGAGACCGACATGGCCGTCGTCGTCTCCCAGTCCCAAAGCGAGATCGCCGACATGCGCGAGGCCGGGCTCGACATCGCCCCCCACCGCAAGCGGATGCTCGAGGAAAATCTCGACGAGCGCTTCAAGGACCCGGACGATCCGTTCCGGCTCGTCTTCGTCTGCGCGATGTGGATGACGGGCTTTGACGTTCCGTCCTGCTCGACGATCTACCTCGATCGTCCGATGCGAAACCACTCGCTGATGCAGACCATCGCCCGCGCGAACCGCGTCTTCCCCGACAAGGAGAACGGCCTGATCGTCGACTACGTCGGTGTGTTCCGCCACCTGGAGGCGGCCCTGGCGATCTACGCGGCCGCCAGGGATGGCGAGCAGGGCGTCGAGATCATCCGCGACAAGTCGGCGCTGGTCGACGAGCTCGAGGGGGAGCTCGGCGAGCTGATCGAGTTCGCCGAGCGCTGGGACGTGGAGCTCGACGCTCTGGCGCGCGCCGAGGGCTTTGAGTTCATCGCGCTGCGCGACGCGTCAGTCGAGGCCCTGCTGGTCGATGACGTGACCCGGCGGGGCTATCTGGAGCGCTCGGACCGGGTGCGGCGGCTCTTTGCGGCGATCCTGCCCGACCCGGCCGCGACGGCCCACGTCCGGGTGGTTGGAGTGGCCCGCAACCTCGCCGAGACGATCCGTTCGCTGGACCCCGCGCCCGATCTGTCGCACATATCCGGCGTGGTGCAGGACCTGCTTGACCGCTCGGTGGGGGCGGAGGAGTACGTCATCCGCGCGGCGGCGGACGGTGCGGATTCCGACCCGCTGATAGATCTGAACGCGATCGACTTCGAGGCACTCGCGGCACGGTTGGCCGGAAAGAAGCGCTCGTCGGCCCAGCGCCTCACGGGCCAGCTCCGGGCGCGGATTGAAGGGGCGGCACGGCGGAACCCCACCCGGGTCGACCTGGTCGACCGGTTGCGGCAGCTGATCGACGAGTACAACGCGGGCAGCTTGAACGTGGACGAGATGCTGCGCCGCCTGCAGTCGCTCTCGCGCGAGCTGTCGGAGGACGAGCAGCGCACCGTGCGCGAGGGCCTCTCCGAGCCCGAGCTGGCCGTGTTCGACCTGCTGACCAAGCCGGATCCGGTGCTGAACGAGGAGCAGCGCGATGAGGTCAAGGCGGTCGCACGCAAGCTGATGGCGCACATTCAGGATCGCCTCGTCCTTGACTGGCGTAGGAAGGCGGAGACGCGCGAGGCGGCGCGGGGCCTTGTCAAGGACATCCTCGACGAGCTTCCCGGTGCCTACGACCCCGAGGTCTGGGAGCGCAAGGCCGAGATCGTCTTCAACCACATCTTCGCCAGCTTCCATGACGATGGCGGCAGCGTCTACGAGGCGCCCGCGCCTCGTGTCGCACCGGTGGAGTCTGCGACAGGCGGGGTGGGGACCCTGTCCGAGGGCATCGACGTCGAGACCGTGACCGCCACGGTCGTAGACAGAATCAGGAGCGACCGCGCCTTCGCAGAGCTGGTAGCCGAGCAGCTTCGCGGCGATAAGGCCTTCTTCGCGGTGCCGAGCAAGGAGCTGATCGCCAAGGATGAGACCTACGAAGTCGAGTTCAAGTCGACGGCGCGTTGGAACCTGCGCGAAGCGCGCAAGGACAGGCGAATGGAGGACGCGGTCGTGAAAACGATCGCCGGGTTCTTGAACGCCGACGGAGGGACCCTGTGCATCGGGGTCGGCGACGATCGTCGGCCCATCGGCTTAACCCATGACCTGCCACTCGTGAAGCCCGCCAGCCCCGACGGACTTGTCAACTGGCTGACGACCCATCTCATCAACGCGCTCAAGCACCCGGCCGTGATGCGAACGCGGACCCGGATCGATCAGGTCGCCGACGAGCAGATCTGCAGGATCGACGTAGCCGGCTCGTCAGTCCCCGTCATCGCTCGGATGAGCGACGGCCGCGAGGTGTTCTGGGTGCGGATGAACAACAGCACCCGCGAGCTGCCCGAGATCGAGGTCGAGGAATACGTCCAGGACCATTGGTAGCTCGGCTGCCCCGGACTGGTTCTCCAAGCATCGCTCGAAGCCGCCGCCAACCGAGGGGTCGCCGCCGATACACTTGTTGAACTGTTCCCCGCCGTCGGGGCCTTCGGGCCCGGATTGGCGGGGATTATTCGTCTCTGGCACCGACTAGGATCGGCCGATGCCTGGCCGCGTCGTCGTCTTCCTCGACTACCAGAACGTCTACATGGGCGCCCGGGAGGCGTTCCACCCCTATGGATCGCGGCCCCAGGATGGCCAGGTTGACCCTTATCGGCTCGGCGAGCTGCTCGTTACGAAGGCTCGGCCGCGGTTCGATCGCGCGCTGACCGAGGTTCGTGTCTACCGCGGCCAACCCGACTCCGCCAAGGATCCGCGGGGCTATGCCGCCAACGATCGACAATGCCGACACTGGGACACGCTTCCGAAGACGAAGGTGGCTACGCGCACGCTGCGCTACCCGCGCGCTTGGCCGCAAGAGCGAGAGCACGAGAAGGGCATCGACGTTCAGCTGGCCATCGACCTCGTCGCCGGGGCGGTCCGGAGCGAGTACGAGGTCGGAATCCTCATGTCCACCGATACGGACCTCAAGCCGGCGCTCGAGTTCGTCCGCGAGCTCCAGGGCGATCCGTATCCGCGTTGCGAGGTTGCGGCTTGGTCGTCGCCCACCGGGTACTCGCGGCGACTCAGCATCTCTGGCGGTCAGATCTGGTGCCACTGGCTCGACGAGGCCGACTATCGGTCGGTGGCGGACCCCACGAACTACGCCCTCCCGTCCGCATAGCCGTCTGCGTTTCGCTGTGTCAGGGTGCCGCGCTGTTCCCGAGTGATGCGGCGCTAGCTGCGAGGCTCGTCCCGGGCCACGGCTCGAGCATCGTGGCCCTCGCGGGGAAGACCGCCGGCTTCGTCAAACGCAAGTCAAACGAACTGGGACGTATGGCCGGGTTCCAGGCCGGATCACTTGGTGCTCGGCCTGTGAATACCGCATGATCACGGCCGTCGCGGCATGGGAGCGGACGGGCCACCACGCCGCGATCGGGCTCATAACCCGAAGGTCGCGGGTTCGAATCCCGCCCCCGCTACTTCAGAAAGGCCTTGGAAACAGGGCCTTTCTTGGTGGTCGGTAACGGGCCGAGCCGGACAATCGACGGTCTAATGACGGTCCAATCGTCTTCATCTTCCTGGAGCCAGCGAGAGATGCCACGTCTCGCCACGGGACTCTCGGCGTCGGAAGCGGGTCGGTCGAAAACCGTTGTGCGTCTTTGGCGCACCGAGGGTTCGAATCCCTCCCCCTCCGCTGGAGGATCGAGGAAAACGCCGATGTACGCGTGCGCCAGCGCGTCAGAGCATGCCGTCGACCAGTCCGTGGGTGGGCCGCTCGGTGATGCCGCTGCTGCGAAACGGCATCAAGCAGCTCGGACAACCGTCCGTTGGCCGCAGCACCTCGCGGACATCGGGAAGTCGCGGCTCGCTAGTCAGGCCTCCCTCGGCCAGCACGCTGCGCACCCGTCGCAGGACCGATCCGCGCGTAAGGCGCATCAACCCACGTGCGCCGACTGCGGTGCAGCTGACGGCGGCGAGCGCTTGGCCGAACCGCAGCGCACTGTCGAGTTTGTCCGGATCTAGCCTTTCCCGCCGGACTGCTCTCGCCAGTAAGCCGGCCGTGGTCCAGTCGCCGGCGCCGCCGGTGTCGATGGCGAGCGTTGCCAGGGCGGGGAAGCGTCGTCCTCGTCGAGCGCCGATGCGCAGCTCCAGGCCCTCGGCACCGTGGGTCACGATCCGTAGCTGGCCCGGCCGTGGCTTGATCTGCAGGTCGTCCAGGCCGCCGACCGATCGGTCGTCGCTGTGCTTGATGACGTGGGCCACCGTTGCCGCTCGGGCCAGCAGCTCGGCGTTGGCGGGCACGGAGGGTTCGAAGACGATGATGGCTTCACGGCGCGCGTACTCCTCGGCCAGCCACAGGGTGCCGGGGTTGGCGCGGTCAAAGAAGAACACCGTCGGCGACGGGTGCGCCTGGGCGCATGCCGCAGCGGCTTCGAGCGTCAGTTGACGGCTGCGGGGAAAGCGCGACTCGCAGTCGGGGCAGCGGTAGCTGAAGAAGTGCCCGTCCGGACGAACGCCGTGCACCACTCGTGGGGTGAGCGTGCCAGCAGTGCGGCGGACCTGGCCGGTGTCCACCCCCGCGCGGCGCAGGTCAGCGACGAGCTCTTCGCCTGCCAGGTCGTCTCCGCCTTGGCCGGCGAGCACCGCGTCCCAGCCGAGAAACGCCAGGATTGCGGCGACGTTCGCTGCGGTGCCCCCGGCCTGGCGGTCAACGGTGCCCACGGTCGTGTGGATCAGGTCCAGGGGCATGTAGCCAGCGCTGACGATCGTCGGTTTCGTGGTCATCGGTACGGTTCTCCGGTCAGCCAAAGGTCGTAGATCTCGTCGCGGTCGCGTAGATTCTCGGCCCCGTCGTGGAGGCCGTAGCTCCCGGGGCTGACGTGTTGGACGACGAGGTCGTGCTCGTAGGCGGTCAGAAGGACTCCCACCGAGAGCAGTTTGGACGAGTGCGAGGACAGGACCATGCCGACCGACCCAAGCGGGCTTAGCGACTGCAAGTATCGCTCGTGCAGCGCGCCCAGCGTGCGGTACAGGTCGAACGGGTTGCGCTCGGCCGCGTAGATCACGTTGCGCGGCTCCAGGCGGATCTCCTCGAACAGCAGCCGCCGGTACTCGAGCATCAGCCGGTCGCCGCGCCGCGGGTCGCGCGCGGGCCACGGCAGCACAGGGCACGTCTCGTCGGGTTCGAGCTCGTCGTGGAGCACCTTCACTCGGGCTGAGGCGCGCTCCCCGAGCACGGGGACCCAGATGGTCGTTGCCGGCCTCTCGCCGCGGGTCTGGGCGAAGCCTCCGATCGGGGCCATCGGAGTCGTGCCCTCTTCTAGGACGCTCTCGTCGGCCTCGGGGTTCTCGCATACGGCAACGTGCAGGTCTCCGGTCCAGTGCTGCGGATCGCCGGCCGGGAGGTGCGCACGCTCTAGAACACCGCGAATCAGCGGGAAGAACACTGAGCGCGGCATCGCCGAGATCTCTAGCATCACCTCGGCGTAGGCGTTGAGGGTCCTCGACTGCTGCAAATTGCGGCTGATGAGCAGCCCGAGCGAGCGCGGGTCGTGGTAGTCGGGCAGTGCTTGGACGCGCAACTGGCCCCGGCTCGCTTCCACCAGCTTTTCGATGCGAGTGTGGTTGGCCTGTGCCAGCGGCCGCACGGCGAGGTCGGTCGCGTCCTCTGGGAGCTCGAGTACAAGGCCGTCTATGCGCCGGTTGGTCGTCGCCGCCAGCCGCTCGAGCACGGCGAGCGCGCGCGGATCGAAACCCGAGCCGGCGACGAACAACAGCGGCTCCTTTCGCGGGCGCGACCACACGGTGTCGAATGCCCTGTCGTTGATGAGGAGCGGGTGCGACCAGTGGGTCATACGAGGTCGAGCGATTCCTGCACGGCGGGCTCGGTGGCGTCCTCGGTGTCGGCGAGCATCCACCGGCACATCTCCTCAAGCGGCTTCTCGCGGAAGCCCCCGTAGCCGAGCGGCAGGCCGTAACGAACGCAAGTAAGACGGTTGAGGTAGAGCACCATCCAGCGATCGTTCTTGACCGAACGGTTCTTGAATGCGCGCAGAAGGTTGTGGCCGATCGCGCCGTGCAGCGCCTCGAAGAGCTGCTGCGCGCCGGGCATCCGGGCCCTGACGTCAGGGTCCAGCAGCCGCGCGCGGTCGTCCATGCTCAGCGCCGTGCCAGTCACACCGGGCGCGTAGGGCGCCTTCGGCCGATAGGTCTCGGCTCGGCACAATTTGGCGACGTGGCGCAGCAGCTGCTGGATCGCCCGGCCGCCGATGCGCCGGTCGGGAATATCGGCCCAGAATTGGTCGCACGCCGCGGTCAGCGCGGCGTCCTGACGCAGCCGGCTGATCGCTGCGCCCTGTCGCAGTGTGATGCCGGCGAGCATCTCGTCGAACATGTCGGCCGACAGGTTCAGGTACTGCTCGATGTTCTCGGCCGAGAGCTTCCCCAAGCGCTGTGAGCCCCAATAGAATGGCAGCCCGAACTCGCGGCGCAGCCACAGGTCTGCGGCCTCGCGGATGGCCGCGTCCGATCGCGCTGTGCGCTCCTCGTCGCTGAGCTGCAGCTCGAAGAGGCCGAGCTCGCTACGGTCCCGGTCGCGTGCGATGACGATTTCCAGCTCGCGCCAGCGCCGCGCCGACTCCAGCGGGACGAGCCCGTCGGCGTCGGCGAACCACGTTGCGTAGCGCTCGCTGCCGGAGGACTGGGCCAGGAGGCGCCCGCGGATCGCCGCTACGGCGCGTTCGGCACGTGGCACAAGCTCGGTGCCACCGTCGACATCGAGCATCTGCACGAACTCGCGGTCCTCGTCGTCGTACTCGCGCAGCAGCGCGTTCGCGCGGCGCCCGGCGATGTCGGCCAGCAGCCTCTCGTACTGTCGGGTGCGCAGCCCACGGCGGGTCCCGGCGCCCATGCGTCGTGCTTCGCGCTCAAGCCACACTGGCTCACTGTTGCGTCGAGGCTCGCCGTCACCGACGAGATCCTCCGGCTCCAACGCCGAGTAGCGCTCGGTGTACCAGCGCGCCAGGCGCAGCTCGCGGTCATGCAGCGCGTCGAGCAGCAGTGTGCGCTGCGCGCCGGCCAGCTCCTGGCCGTCGTCGAGCAGCAGCAGCGGCCGCAACGGACTTGGCTTGCCGTCGACCAGCAGTTCGATGCCGCTCAGCGCCCGGAGGCTGTAGAGGGCGGCGTGGCCGTCGAGGCGGTCGTCTCGGGGCAGGACCGCGTCTAAGCGGTCGAGGATCTCCTCCTCGGTCTGGCGGGCCCAGCGGCGCAGATCGGCGGTCTGCTTGCCGCCAAGGCGCCCGAGCGACGCCTCGCCCGCTCGCTCGGGCTTGACGGTGACGGCGTCCAGGACGGGCCCCTCGTCGACGTCGACCAGCAGCTCGATCGCGTCGCAGAACGCGCCGATGATGCGGGCGTCGAGGAGGCGCAGGAAGGTGCGCTGCGCTGCGGCGGGCTCGGTCTCGAGGTCGATGATGCCGCGGAAATCGCGGACCAGTGGCACGCGAAACCCGAGGACCAACGGCTGGCTGTGGTCGTCCAAAGCGCCCATCGCCTGCAGGCGGCCGATGAGCTCCTCGTGCCCGGAGCGCCGCAGCGCCAGCACGCGCAGCGCGTCGGCGCTGACGGCGCGCAGCAGCGATGTCTTGCCCGCGCCCGGGGCGCTGCGGATAACCAGCGGCCGCTCCCACAGCTCGTCGGGCAGCAAGTCCAAGGCGTCGGCGCCGAAGGTGCGCAGGTAGCGGTCCAGTCCCTGATGAGCGACTTGCTCGGAGGTCCGGGAGCGAAACGGGTTGACATAGGACCTCATGGGCGATCTCGATGATGACGTTCGTAGCGTGGGAACAGCGCGCGGCGATCCAGGCCACCGGGCTCCTGAGTGGTGTCGGCCCACAGCAGCGACACCGAGTTGTTCGGGGTGTTGTGCGACAGCACGACAGGGAGAGCGCAGTCGGCGTAGCCCAGCGCTGCGCGGCCCTTGTGCTCGTCGGTTAGCACCTCGTCGTAGTAGCGCTCGGCCAGCTCGGCGAGTGCTTGGTCCTGCTCATTGACACGAACCCAGGCGGGAAGCTCCTGGGCGATCCGCAGCTCCCAGGCGGGCAGCGGGCTAACGGCGATCGTTTCCTGCACGTGCCAGCGCGCCTGCTCGCTCGCTACATAGAGGATGATCGTCACGTCGACGTTCTCCGCGACCAGGCCGTTGGCCTTGAGCTTGTCGATTGCGCCCGCGAGCTTGACGAGCTTTCCCTTGAACTCGCCGTCCTCCTCACGCAGCAGCGTCTTGCCCGATCCGGCGAAGTCGTCGACGAGGAAGATGTGCCCGAACGTCGCGGGCGCCTCGAGGCCGTGCTGGCCGAGCGCTTCGACGAGCTTGTCGCGCATCGGACCGATCACCTCGACCGGCGGGTCGGTGCTTTGTAGGAACTGCTCGTGCGACAGAAACGGCGCCGACCGGCGCAGGCGGTCAAGCCGCGCGCCGTCAGACGCGCCGAGCACCAGACAGCGGCGGCGCAGCGACGCGAACGCCTTGTCGCCAACGATCCGGGCGATCTCGTACTGAGACGTGCCCTCAAGTTGGACGGCGACCCGCTCGCGCAGAACGAGATCGATGTGATCGGCGTAGACCAGCTCGATGAGGTGGGTCATCTCCGCGTCGGAGATGAAGATGAGCCGATCCAGGACGAAGTCCAGCGCCGTAGCACGCTCGGTCCTGTCGGCGAGCTGGTTCAGCCACGCGGCTAGGCTCTCGAAAAACTTAACGCCAGGCCGGAAGTTGCCGTATTCATCAAACTTGTAGGTCGCCAGCGCCTCAAGTCGGCGTACCTTCTCCTGGAACGCCGCCCGAATCCCAGCCCATAAGGCGGTCCAGCAGCTCCTCGGCCAGCTCGGACCTCACGAAACCGTTATCCCGGTGACCGCGAAACCATCGCGCCGCTTTCGTAGCGCCTTGACGTAGCTGACGAGCAGGTCCGGGCCGACGAGATCGCCCGCGCCGGCAAACCAGCAGCGGGCCGGGTCCGCCGAGCAGCGATCCACGCTCAACGTCCAGTCCGTGCGGGCTAGTAGTGCGTGGTCGTTGCCCCCAAGCTGCCCCTGGTCGCCAACGGCAAGCACGGCGCCGCCCGCGAACTGCTCGACTGCGTCGGCGACCGCGGTCTTGGTGCTGGAAGGCTCGACGATGTCGACGCTGTGCCCGGATGCGACGACCTGGGCGGCGATCCCGGCGTCGTCGAGTCGATCTCTGAGCAACGGGATGAGCTGCCCGTGGTGCATCATGCCCTCGCTGATCGCGACGCTCACCTGGGCGCCGCGCTCCTCGACGTCCAAGCGCCAGGCCTGGTGGACATCCGCGACCGCCGCCACCACCGCGCGGCTCCAGGCGCTCAGCTCGCGGAGATCGGGGAGCTCGTCGTCAAGGCGAAGCCGCACCGCTCCGTTGTAGAGGCCTACCACCACCTGTGGCCAGAGCGCTGGCGGCACCCAACGCTGCAGGTCGGCGTGCAACGAGCGACCCCGCCCGCTGGCAAAGCCGACGACCAGACCGCGCCTCAGCAGCTCACCAAGCATGTCCCGCACGCGTGCGCCCGGGAGCTCCCAACGTTGCTGGGTCCAGCAAACGGTTCCGTCGTAGTCCAAAACCAGGCCGGAGAATCGCTGCTCGGCAAGGACCTCCGTCCAGGCGCCGGCCGCCTCGTGGTAGATCGCCCGTCCGGCGGCGTGGTCGCCGCTGCCGCTGGCCAGCAGCTTGCGGGTCACCCCCGCGGCGAGCCGATCTGGAAGGCGTCTCCGCAACGGTAGCCGGTAAAGGCGCCGGCCGAAGTCAGGAACGGCGGGACGCGCGACGTCGACGCCGACGCGCTCCCCAACGGACGCGACCAGGCGCATGGACCGCGCCAGTAGCGCGACGACTGCGGCCTCCCACCCGGAGTCGCGATGCCAGCGTCGGACATCGGTGCTAGCTGGCAGCGCGGCGGCGGTAGCGTCGGCCAGCGGTCGGGAGACCGCGTCGCTCAACACCAGGACGGTGGTCTTCTCGCTGCGGCGCGCGAAGCCGGTGTGGCGGCCATGGGCGAAGTTGCGGAAGTCGGCGACCTGCACGCACGTCAGCCCGGACTCGACCAGGCGCACCTCTATGTCCGCAGCCACGCAGCCCAGCGAAGGGGCGCTCAGCACCAGCACCTCGTCGCGCAGGCCCGCTTCGCCGTCGTCGGCTGCGAGAACCGCTGGTAGGTTCGGCTCATCGAGGTACGCGCGCAGGAGCAGTGTCGCGATCTGCAGGATGCTCCCCGTCGCCAGGAAACCGTCGCGCTGAATGGGCTCGGGCAGCCTCACGATGTGAGTGTCCGGGCTGGCGAGCACCTGCACGTCCGCGGCCGCCCGATGTGTGACCAGCGCGGTCGGTCCGAACCGTCCACGCTGGAAGTCCGCGAGAGCGCGCTGGGCGTCGGGGTGATTTGCGCTCGACGAGAACAGCATCGCGCCGCGGCGGTCGAGTTGCGGGAGGTCGAGGAGCTCCAGGGAGGTGCACGCGCGGGCGGGCTGGCGGCACACCCACTCGTGCAACCGCGCGGCGAGCACCGCGAGCACCATCGAACCGCCCGATCCCACGAAGACGGCGGGCCCCCCACCGACTGCGTGAGCGGCACTGCGCAACGGCTCTACGTCGGCCGCCATCGCCCCGTCGTAAGTGACCTCGAGCGCGGCCAGCTCGCTGCGATACGGCAATCTCACCATCTTGAGTGTTGCGCGTCGCGAGGACGGACCCCCGCGGGCAGGTAGCGCTGCGCAATCTGCCGCGGCCCGCGAAGGCACAAGCGCTTTGGCATTCCAGGTAGCGAAACCGGACGCCCACGACCGCAACCTCCGCCGCATCGTCACGAGGCAAACGTTGCCTGCCACGGCACCCGCCGCCGGTCCCACGGCGGGTTCCACGACCTTCCTGAGATCGTAGGCGTTCAGTCCCCGACCTGGGCGATGTGCTCAGGACCTCGTTCCGAGCGCCGCCGCGTCTGACTTCCTGCGTCTGGCGATGGCAACGTACTGCGTCGACAAGTTACTCGCGCGTCAGCCGGGGGCCGACGCCTGGACGCGGGATCGAGCTGCGCCTGCCGGTGTGGCGTCGCGCGGCCTTCGACGCGCAGACCGAGACGCTGCACCAGGCGCTGGACTTCCTGCCAGGTGACCGCTGGCGGCTGCGCTTCGAGAACCACCCGGGCGCCACTCCCGTCCATCCCGACAGCCTCGTGCCGGCGCAGGTCGATGCCGTGTCGCTGTTCTCGGGCGGCCTGGGCTCCCTGGCCGATGCAATCGACTAGCTCGCGGCTGAACAGCGGATGATGTTCGTCGCACACTTCGACGCTGGTATCACGCCGCGCCGCCAGACGCTGCTGTGGGACCAGCTCAAGGCTCGCTACGGCGAGGGCGCCATCGCACTCCGGAGGCTCGTTCTCGAGGCTGGGGTGCCACGTCCTGTTTTCACGGGATGTCCGTCGATCGAACCGGAGAGAAGCAGATTTATGGGTGAGCCAACAGGCAAGGAGCGCGAGACCAGCATGCTCGCTGCGGTGGTGTGGATCGCCGCCGCTGCCTGCGCGATCATCGCTGCGGTCATCAACGGGGCTGTGCTGGGGAACTCGGCGTCCACCATCGCAATGGGTGGCGCGGCCGTCGTCTTCCTCGGGGTCGGGTTGGTCTTCGCCTCGCGCACCAAGGGGTGAGGGGCGTATCGCAACGGCACGCCGCGGCGCTGGGAGCAAGCGCTGCTGGTCGCTATCCCGCATGGGGTCCTGCGTGAGCTGGCGATAGACGGCGAGCGATAGACCCGGCCGCTGGCGGGCGTCCCTCAGGCGATAACCGGGAGGACCTCGAGCTACACGCGAACGGCGCGAACGATCGGACCGCTGTCGGTGAGCCGCCGCGCCCGCCGCCTGACCTCCCCCGGTGCTCACGCGGCACGCTCGCCGTGACGAGAGCGAGCGGCTCGAGCAGTCCGACCAGTTCGATGTCGCGCGACGACAGTTCGCCCTTGCCGACGAGACCTGCCAGAAGGCGCGTTCGCGCAAGGCCCGCTTGAGCTCGGGATCAAGCGTTGGATAGCGGTGCGACAGCTTGAGGCTTAGAAGGTGTTGCGAAATGCTGGGTTATGTCTTGGCTTGAACCTCGGGGTGGTGTCGTCGAGGGTTGGAGGTCGTGGAGGTGCCGTCTCGCTTCGAGATCGATGACGAGCAGTGGGCCGAGATCGAGTCGTTGATCCCGGTTCGCCAGCGCCGCTTTCGCCATCGCGGTCGCAAGCCGCTTGCCGATCGCCTCGTGCTCAACGGGATCCTGCACGTGCTGCACACCGCCATCGCCTGGGAGGACCTGCCCCAGGAGTACGGCTACGGTTCGGGCGTGACGTGCTTGCGGCGCCTGCGCGACTGGCAGGCTGCCGGGGTGTGGGAGGCGCTGCACCAGCGCCTGCTGACCAGACTCAACGCGGCCGGAGCGATCGACTGGTCGCGCGCCTCGGTCGACGGCTCCCATATCCGCGCCCTTTTTGGGGGCTCCTGAGGGGGCCTTCCCCCGTCGATCGCGCCCGCACGGGCTCAAAGCACCACCTCTTGGTCGACGCCGGCGGCATCCCGCTGGCCATCTCGTTGAGCGCGGGCACCCGCAACGACGTCACCCAGCTGCTGGTGCTGCTCGACGCGCTGCACGCCCGCCCGGTAGCCGGCAAGCCCGGGCGCCCGCGCCAGAAGCCCGACCTGCTGCTGGCCGACCGCGGCTATGACCACGACAACTTCCGCCGCCTGCGCACCCGCTACGAACGCCGCCCCGAGATCCACATCGCCTTCCTGACGTTGGCCTGCGCGATCCTCTGCTGGCGACGCCTCAACTCGTTAAGAATGACCTTCTACGAGCGGTTCCCCGACGACGCGGTCAACCTGATGGGCAGGGTCGCCGCGACGTTGGTGCCGCGTCCGGGCTGGGAGGAGATGTCGAACGTGCCTCCGTGTGCGGCTGCGCGCTCTGCGCAGGAGGCCAGTCCGATGTGGCCCTCCCGGCGGGCTTGGCGTCGTCGGCCGGGTTGCATGCCGTGGCCGTCGTCGTCGACGGCGAGGCTGATGTGGTCGTCGATGCGGGCCAGCGTGAGGGTGATGTGGCGGGCGTGGCTGTGGGCCACGGCGTTGGCCAGCAGCTCGCGAGCCAGCGCGAACCACAGCTCGTCATCGATGCCCTCGACGTCGGGGGTGACGTCGATCTCGACCTGCGGCGTGACGCCCTGCGCTTGGTCGAGCAGGCGCAGCGCGGTCTGGTGCAGCGCGTTGCTCAGCCCGACGCGCTCGACGTCGGCGGGGCGCAGGTCGGCCACGGTGTCGCGCAGCTGCTCCAGGGCGTCGGTGATGGCCTCGCGCGCGCCATCCAGCGCCGCCGGGTCGCCGCGCCCGGCGCGGTCGAGCTGCAGCCGAGCGGCTTGCAGGCTCTGGATGGCGTCGTCGTGCAGGCGATAAGCCAGGAGCTGGCGCTCGCGCTCGATCGCGCCCTGGGTGTCCTCGACGAGGTGCTGGCGCTCGGCGGCAAGCGCAAGCGCTTGGTCACGCGCGCGGGTGATGACGACGTTGAGCAGGATCGCGAGGCCGCCGCACCAGGCGATCAACAGGCCCTCGGCGGCGACGTAGGCGCTGTCGGGCGTCCCGGCGGGCGCCTCGGCGGCGGCGAGGTAGACCCCCACCGACAGCACCGCGAAGGCCGCGGTGCTGCGGGGCCGCCCCACGAAGGCCACCACGAACGGCAGCGCGGCCAGGACCGCTCGCATCTCCGAGAAGGCCCCACCCGACTGCCAGGCCAGCAGGCCGACGAACAGCATGTCGAGCACGGCGTAGGGGCGCCAGCCGCCGGGCGGCACCGACGAGGCGCGCAGCGCCAGCCCGAGGACCACGACCGCGTACCCGACAGCGCCGAGCAGGATCCAGTCGGCCTGCTCGGACCACGGTCGCGGATCGCTGACGCGGATCAGCGCGGCGATCGGCACCAGCAGCACGCGCAGCAGCGCGACCCCCAGCGCCTCCCAGCCCACCAGGCGCCGGCTCACAACAGGCCCTCCTCGTAGGCCTTGGCCACCGCCGCGGCGCGATCGGAGACCCCCAGCTTGTCGTAGGCACGATGCAGGTAGGTCTTGACCGTCGCGGCGCTGAGCGAGAGCTCGTGGCCGATCGTCGCAACCTGCTTGCCCGCCGCCACCCCCGCGAGGATCTCACGCTCGCGCGCCGACAGGCGGCTCGGCCCGACACCCCGCTGGCGGATGCGATCGAAGACCGCCTGCTGCAGCGTCGCGGAGACCACGGTGCGCCCCTCGCGAGCCACCGCGAGGATCGCCTCGCAGATCTCGGCCTCGTCCGCGTCCTTGGACAGGAACCCCGCCGCCCCCGCCTCCAGCGCGCGGTGCACCGTCGCGCTGTCTCCAAAGGCCGACAGGAACAGCACGCGCGTAGCCGCGCTCCCATCGCCCAGCGCGGCCAGCACCTCGAAGCCGTCGAGCTCGGGCATCCGCAGATCCAGCAGCGCGACCTCGGGCTCCAGCTCGCGGATGCGCTCCAGCGCCCGACGCCCGTCGAGCGCCTCCCCCACCAGCTCCAGGCCAGGATGATCGGTGATCGCCGCCGCCAGGCTGCGGCGATACATCGGGTGATCGTCGCCGACCACCACACGCACCTGGCCTCCGGCGTCCATGCGCCCAGGGTCTACCCCGTGGGCCGAGCCGATGAGCCAGCTTCCCTGCACGCGCGGATTCTCCGCGCTGGCCTGGCCCGGCGATAGGGCACTTTCGGCTCAGCCCTGCGGACGACGCGCCTGTCCTCCGTAGGGAGGACACGAGGTGTCTACGAAAGTCGAGCCCTTCGGCGGGCAGACAGCCGACCGGCCATCGCTCACCATGCCGCTCGTTCCGCTCGGCCATCGGACGGCCGAGCACTTCGAGGGAGGTCTCTTGCATACAACGATCGCATCATCGGCAACGAGGAGCTTCTTCGCCGCAGCCGTGGCCAGTGCGCTCATCGGCGCCATCGGCGCCGCTCCGGCGCAGGCGGCGAACAGCTTCGATCGGCCCGAGGGTTGGGTCTCGTCGAACGAGAGCTTCGAGGACTTCGCGCCCCACGATGACGCGAAGCTCGGCACCTTCTCCGGCGGTGGCCTTCAGAGCTACAGCCTGCAGCGCTACCAGGTGTCAACGCAGTCAGGCCATGTGACGATTCGAGGCCAGCGCAGCCGATACATGGTGGGCTTGGCGCGCAACCAGTGGGGGTTCGACGCCGCCCACATCGACGGCCGAACCACGAGCACCTGGTTCTGGGGCCATGTCAACGGCTCCAGCGACAACCCCGTCAACAAGTGCGTCTGGCTGCAGGCAGAGTTGCTCAACCGCGCGTCGACCCCGCCGCAGCGAGACTGCTCCAGTGTGCAGGACCTTGCGCCTACCGGCTACATGAGCTCGTTCAACGGGAACGTCGACGGGGTCAACTGCTTCACGCGCGATGGCCGGCGTACCTGCGACGGGACCGATGTGCGTATCGACCCCGCACGCTGTCCCAACGGGGTCGCCGCCTACACCAACGTGCAGCCGTGGTCCAGCAACGCCGCCCGCAGCGCAGTGGCGTACCGCATCCCGGCGGGCGCATACGTCAAGTGGCGCTACATCACCAAGGACGGCAGGCACACGGCCGTTCGCTACGCAGGATCGCGCCCCTTCGCCCAGGACTGGGCCTTCATCGACACGGGGTGCATCAGCAACTACCGCGGTCAGTACCCGCCGAGCAGCGCGTAACGAACTTCTCGGGTGCTCGGCGGCCCGCCCGTCGAGCACCCGACCGACCACCGTTCTGACACTTCGTCCGAGCCCGCTGCGCTAGGGAGCTCGGGATTCTCATCGCAACGAACCAAGGAGACCGACATGCGTACACCACTGAGGCTCTTGACCGCTCGCGTCAGCGACCTCGTCCACCGCCGACGCGCCACGCTGGGTGTCGTCTGCGCCGTCGTTCTGGCAAGCGCGGTCCCGGCAGCCATCGGAGCCGGCGAGGGCATGCCCCTCCTGGGCGGCGAGCGCAACCCGTCGGCCGACGCGTCGCGCACCCTGACCGACGAGACCCAGATCGTCGCGAACAACAACAGGTACGCGACCCGCCAGTCCAACAAGTCCGGCAACGGCGGCGGTGCCATCTACGGGTGCCGCTCTGGTCCGGGTGGCACGCCCACCGAGAACGAGCCCTGCCTGCGGGGCAACAACCTCAGCGGCGGCCTGGCCTTCGAGTTCGAGACGAACGGCAACGAGGTCGGCACGATCGTCGCGGCGGGCGGAATCGACACGATCAACCCGAACGCCGCTCCCTTTCGCACCAACGCCGCCGGCAAGGTCAACAACCTCGACGCCGACCGCGTCGACGGGCTCGACCGCTTCGAGGTCGCCGTCTCACCGCAAGGCACGGTCGAAGCACGGAGCGAGGGTCGGATAACGGTCTCCCGCACCGCCGTGGGGAGCTACAGGGTGAACCTGCCCGCCGCCGAGATCGTCGGCGACGATGTGAACTGCTTCTTCCAGGTGACGCCCCGTGGCGCGCCGGCGTTCGCGGCCGCCGACAGCGCCAGCCCGTCTGGCAGCATCGCCGCGGTCAGGACCTTCGCTCCCGGCGGGCAGCCCGCCGACGCCGCCTTCTCCTTGAGCGCCAGCTGCCAGCCCCGCGCCCTGTCGCCGGCCCCGCGAGGCTGACCGGCCCAAGCAAAGAAGCCAACCAACGACCACGACCTCGGGAACAGACCGATGAACACCACAAGCAAGACCACCCTGATCGTCGCCGCGCTGGCCGCGCTGGGCGCGCCGGCCGCCCACGCGGCGAGCGATCCAGGCGCGACCTGGCCGCCAGCCAACTCCGGTTGCGGGGAGGAGGGCCCCACCATGAGCACTGAAGCTCCGACGATGGGCCTGAGCTCCGCCGAGCTGCGTCTGCGCGACACCGGCCGTGTCCGCGCGCAGGTGCAGGGCGACCAGACCGCAGCGACCACGGTGACCATCACCCAGGCCGACTCCAGCCGCGAGGACGACCTCGTCGGCCGGCGCGTGCGGGTCAAGGACGGCGTCGAGCAGCTGCTCATCAACACGCGACCCAACGAGGAGTTCATCGGGTCGCTGAGCGCGGGCCAGACGTTCAAGGTCAGCCGGCTCAGCCCCGCGGGCAAGTACGCCTACGGCTTCGGCTACGGCACCGCCAACAAGACCGGGTGGATCCTGGCCTCCGACCTCGAGCGGCCCTAGGAGGGACACGATGCGACGCCTCAATCCCCTCGTCACCCTGGCGGCGCTGGCGCTCGCGCCGACGGCCGCCCAGGCCCAGGACACCACCGTCGCGACGCTGGAGCGTCCCAGCGAGCTGCGGGCGCTGGGCGACACCATCGTCTACAGCGCCTTCGATCCGGCGATCGACGCCTACCGTCTGGCGGTGCGCGACGCCGAGGGCACCCGTGCGCTGCCCGTCCAGCCCTCGCCGGAGCCCTTTGGCGCCGACATCGGGACCAACTCCTCGGGCGACCCACAGGTGATCTTCTCCGTGGACGTCGGGCCGGTGCCGGGCGGACAGGCCGGGATGCGCGACCTGTTCGTGATCGCGGTGGACGGGGGCGCGCCCCGTGCGGTGCGCAACGCCAACACCAACCAGGACGAGATCAGCCCCACCATCGACGAGGGGCGGATCGCCTTCGCTCGGGTGTACCCCGAAAGCGAGGACCCGTTCGACGACAAGCCGATCGTCTACACCAAGCGACTGGTCGCCCCCCGGCGAACGGCCCTCGACACGGCTGCCGGGCGGGCCGACCAGCCGCGGCGGCGCCACCACCCGCGCGCGAGTGGTCCCCGAGCTGGAGCTCGAGAACGGCCAGCTGGGCCAGATCGCGCGTTACACCTGCGCGTCGGAGGAATGCAGCGACTTCACCTATGAGGTGCGCCAGGTCGACCTGGAGGACCGCTCCTCGCGCGGGGTCGGAAGACTGCTGGCCGGCATCAACGGACAGTTCTACGTGGGCCTGTCGTTCGCCGAGGGCTACCTGGCCTGGTACGAGACATCGAACCTGGGCAACAGCTCAGCCGGCGCCTACCGCTACCGGCCCGGACGGGCCTACCGCTACGCCGAGAGGCCGCCCCACCTGTCGGGTTTTGCCTGGATCGGCGACGGAACATGGCAGGCGCGCGCCTCGCGGGGTCAGTTGCAGCGCACCTGCGACGACGGCGCGACGACCGCCGTCGAGCAGTGCACGCTGGTTCGCACCGACGACCTCGACCGGCAGACCATCGCTGCCAACCGGGTTCGCTGACTGATCATCCCGACGGTTGCGGGTCGCCCAGGTCGGTGGCCTCGCAACGTGCCCCTCCGCCGACCGGATCCGATCAGATCGGGAGCGCGGACGCGGACGAGAGCGTCAAGGCCCCGTGGTCGGACCCGTCCGCACCGGGGGCCATCCTGTGCGGCGACCATGGCCGGCCGCCCGCAGGGCCTCGGGCCCTTCCTCGACGCGCTGGGCGAGCGCCTCGACGCGCTGGACGCGCGGGAGCTGCGCGCGGCGGTCCTCGCCCACGCCGAGCAGCTCGAGCCCCGCGAGCGCGCCCCGCTCCTGGCGCGCTTCGCCGCCGGGCGACCGGCCGAGGTGGCCGCGCCGGGCCTGCTTGCCGACGTCGAGGCCTTCACCGACCGGCTGTGCGGCGGCGCCTACTTCGACGACTGGGGCTGGGACGACGACCTGCACGAGGAGCGCGCCTGGGGCGACGAGTCATGGGTCGGCGAGATGGACGCCCTCTTCGCCCGCGCCTCGGAGGCCTTCCTGGCCGGCGACCTCGAGCTGGCCGCCGACGCCTACGGCGCGCTGCTGGAGGCGCTGACGCTCGACGGGGAGGTCGGCGCGTTCTCGGGGCCGGGCACGCCGGAGGTCATGGTGGCCACCGACCTGGGAGAGGCCAAGGCGCGCGCGCTGCGTGCCCGGTTCGAAACCACGCCGGCGCCCTACTGCGCGGCCCTGCTGGACGACCAGATGGAGGTCCTGGCCCATGTCGGCCCGCGGGTCGGGCTGAAGGAGATCATCGACGCGCTCCCCGGCGCCCTGGACGGCCTCGCACCGTTCCTCGACGACTGGGTCGCGCTGCTGACGCCACCGTCCGACGCGCGGCGTCGCGCGCTGGCCGTCGAGGCCGTGCTTCGCCGCGACGGAGTCGACGGGCTCGCCACGCTGGCCCGGGCCCACGGGCTCCAGTCACCGGAGCTGTTCGAGGCCTGGGTCGGGGCGCTCGAGGGCGAGGCGGCCGCGCGCGCCTGCCGCGAGGCGCTGGACACGATCGCTCCCTGCGGCGAGCCTCGGGCACGCATCGCCGAGCGGCTGGCGGCGACCGGCGAGGAGGTCGAGGGCCGCCGCGAGGCGTGGCGGGCGGCGCCCACCATGACGCGGCTGCGCGCGCTGGCCGCAGCTCTCCCGGGCGGCGACGGGGCCCTCGCGATCGAGGCCGACCGCCTGGACGCCGGCGCGGACGTGCCCGGCGGACCGGCCGCCGCGCTGCTGGCCCTCGACGGGCGCGCGGACGCGGTGATGGCGCTGCTCGAGACGGCGCCGCCGCTGGGCTGGAGCGGCCGCGAGCACCCCGGGCCGGTGGCGGTGGCCTTCGCCCTGCTGCTCGCGCTCGAGGCGCCGACGGACCTCGAGCGGCGCGCGCCACACGTCGCGCAGCAGCTGTCGCGCCTCGACCTCGATCCCCCGTGGCTGGCCGACCGGGCGTGGCTGTGGGCCGACCCCGACGACGACGACGGCAGGCCCGACGCCGGGGAGCCGCCCGCGCTGTCGGTGCTGCTGACCGAGCGCGCTCGGGGCGTCACGGCGCCCGCGTCCCGGCGCGCGGCGTGGCTGGAGCTGGCCACCGCCGCCGTGACGGCGCGCGTCGGCGCGATCGTGGAGGCCAAGCGTCGCCACTCCTACGAGCGGGCGGCCGGGCTGCTGGTCGCCTGCGCCGAGGCCCGCGGCCTGGCGCTCGATCCCGCCTCCGCAGGCGCGCTCGTGCGCGAGATCCGCCAGCGCTACCCGCGCCACGTCGCGTTTCGCTCGGCGCTGGACGCGGCGACCCGGCGCTCACCGCTCCTTCCGTCGCCCCCTGCGCGAAGGTAGCGTGACGCGACATGGACCGCGCCCTCGACGACGACGGGCTGGAGGAGCTGCTCGCGCAGACCCCGGACGACGACGAGGGCGAGTACGCCCCGCTCGAGCTCGAGCTGGGCTGGCCCGGGCTCGGGGACGCCCACGAGCGGCTGGCCGCGCGCCTGCGGGTGTTCGTGATCACCCGCGACCCGCTGGGCTGGATCGCCGGACGCGGCGGCGCCCTGGGCGCGGAACGGTGTCGGCCCCTTTACAGCAGTACTGGGCGTCGACCAACACCCGCACGAGTCAGCCGAGCGCGCGCAGCGTTGCCTCGATCTCGGCGGTGAGGAGGTAGAGATCGAGCTGGTCAGGATCCTCGGCATCGAAGGATCTGAAACCCACCCGCTCCCACCATCGCCGAGCCTCGTCGTTGATCGCCGTCACGACGACCGCACGACATGCGGCAGAGACGTTGAGCTCCAAGACCGTGGCGAGCACGTGCGCGACGAGCGCCGTCCCGACGCCCAGGCCGGTGAACTCGCGGTCCACCGCCAACCGCCCGAGCAGGAGCGCGGCAACGGGATCCGGGGCACCCTTCGTCAGCTCAGGAGCTGCCGTCGCACGGTCGATCGCGCTCATCGCGAGGCTCGCGTACCCGACCACGCGATCCTCCGTGTCGGCGATGACCCATGTCGCGGCGGTGTGGCGGCGGCGGCTCTGGCCTGCGTAGCGACGCAGGTACTCGTCCAGTACGGCGTCACCGCAGGCAAACCGGCTGCGGTCGTGGCGCCTGGTGTCCAGCGGCCGTGGCCGCTGGAGCTCAGTCAACCCAGCGGAACCCGGGGTTGCGCGCCAGCGCCCTGGCCAGCCGCTCGTTGACTTCGCCCGGGCGTTCCAGCGCCTCACTGAACGCGCCGGCGGCATCGCGGGAGAGGCGGATGACGCTGCGCTGGGCAAGCGCATCCTCAGCGTACATCGCCGCGGCGTGAACCACGAACGCTGAGAGGCTCTGATGCGACGCTGCCGCGGCGCGCTCCAGCAGCCGCTTCTGATCGGGGTCCACACGGATCTGCAGCCGCCCATCCTTGACCGAAGCCATGTAAGTACTATGGCAGTACAATCGGGGCCGTCAACTGCAGCCGACGGCGGACCGCCCGCCCGGCGGCGCTGCGCACGCGGGCGCTGCCGCGCCGGGCGGCGTGGCCGGCGATCGCTTCGGCCCGACGCACGGGGCAGCCCGGTAACGGCGCCAGCCGGCGTGGCTGGTGGTGCTCGCGCCACCCGCTCGACGGCTGAGCCGCCGTCAGCTCGCCGCGCGCAGGTCGATCAGCAGGGCCGCGAGGACCTGCTCCTCGCGCACGGCGCGTCGGTGGGATCGCAGGGAGGCGGCGAGCGGTTGCAGCTCCTCGTTGAGGTCGCCCGTGACGTCGGCGGCGCGCAGCGCGGCGCCTCGTGGCGCCGCCGCCGCGTGGTCGGCGGCGCTCATGCGCCACAGACGGCCGCCGGTGACTCCGAGCGCGCGATCGAGGATGCGCAGGCCCTCGGGGTCCATGTCCCCGTGGTGGTGGACCGTCGCGCCGCCGGCGGTCAGGGCGCGCAGCAGGCGCAGGCAGGCCGTCGACGGCCAGCCGGCCGTGCACATCAGGGGCGGGCAGGCCGCGCCCAGCTCGTCGGCCGCGGCGGCGACGACGTCGGGGTTCTCGCAGCAGAACGCGTCCGCGCCGGCGCGCAGCACCTCGACGTCGCACAGCTCGCGCAGGGTCAGCACGCGGGGCTGGCCCCCGTCGGCCGCCGCGCGCAGCGCGGGGGCGAGCGGACCGTCGCCGTCGGGTCGCAGACCGAGCACGAGCACGGTGCTGGACAGCGCGTCGCAGCCCAGGCCCCAGCGGTCGTAGCGCTCGCGACGGGCCTCGGCGCCCGAGGCCGGCTCGAGGTCACCGTCCAGATGGGCCAGGGCGCGGAGGACGAGCGCGTCCAGCGGTCGGCCGCGGTCGAGCGCGTGCGGGTCGCCGCCGCAGCGCGACGCCGCGAAGCGCGGGAGGGTCTGCGGCGGGTCGGCGGGCAGCTGGGCCAGCAGGTCGAGCACCGCGCCGAGCAGCGCGAAGGGATCCGTGGCCGCCGCCGAGCGGTCGGTGCTGCCCGCGCCGCGCGGGGAGCGGATGGGGTCGCTCGTGCCGCGCGCGGCGCCGCTCGCGCCGCGCGCCGAGCGCACGGCGGCGCCCGTGGAGCGCGCGCGCACCCCCCCCCCGGCAGCACGGAAGAGCACCCGTCAGAACTCCAGTCACACAGGGAGATCTC
>JANDLV010000051.1 GCA_024330185.1 Candidatus Siliceabacter maunaloa | reverse complement strand
CGCGACGCGCGCCCTCGGCGTCGACGGCGACGTCGGCGAGCGCGACCGGGCCGCGGTCGGCCTCCTGCTGGGCGGCGGGGTTCTGGCCGTGGGGCGCCGCCGGCGGGGGCTCGCTGGGCCCGCGCTGGGTGTGGGCCTGCTGGACGGCGAGGTAGACCAGTGCGCGGGCCGCGGCGGCGCACAGGTGGCCGTCCTCGTCGGCGATGCGCTGGCCGACCGCCTTGGCGGCCGCGCGGTCATCCAGGATGCGCGTCAGCGCCTCGAAGGCCATCTTTCTGAGCTCGTCGGAGGCCTTGGCGCCGTTGGCCAGCACCTGCTGGTGCTCGGGGTCCTGGCCGGCGTCGGGGTTGATCTCCTCGGCCGAGACCTCGCCCATGCCGACCAGGTCGCTGACGGCGCGGTTCTTGGCCCTGGTGGTGGCGGTGGCCCGCAGGTCGTTCTCGATCTTGGCCTTTCCGCGGTTGCTCTGGAAGCGGCCCTCGTCGGCCGAGCAGTAGCCGTCGCCGTCGCCGTACTGGCCGTTGGGGGCCACGGCGCGGATCCACACCTCGGCGCGCTCGGGGTGGCCGTGCTCGTCGCGCTCGACCCGGCTGTGCACGCACTCGAAGGACAGGTTGAACGCACGGGCGATCTTGCGCCAGCCCGACTTCTTGAGAAACGGCTTGTCCAGCGGGCGGTCGTTCTTGTCGTGGGTCTGCCAGTCGCTGGGGTCCAGCAGCTCGCGCAGCAGCTGCTGGTAGGCGCGCATGCCCGCCACGACCTGCTCGGCGGGCAGGGGCATCAGCGTGCCCTCGGCGCGGGCGGGGCGCGCCGGCTCGCCGCGCGTGGCGGGCGGCGACGCGGCGTCGTCGAGGACCTCGCCGTGGTGGGCGCCGTTGGGCGCCGGGGCGTCGGCGGGGGGGAGGATCTCGGTCTCGTGGGTGGTGGTGTCGCTCATGGGCGATCGCTCCTTGTGGTGGGTGGTGGCTGCGCGCGGCTGCGCGCAGGGGTCGGGTCGACCCGGTCCAGCGCGGGGCGGGCCGGGGGGGGGCTGCGGGTGCTTCGCGTGGGCGCGAGGTGTTGGTCAGGCGGCCCGGCGCTCGTCGACGTCGACGCCGACGTCGTGGGCTGCGGGGGCGGCCGGTGCGAGGCCGGCCTCGCCGACGAAGCGCGACACGCGGGTGCGGTTGCCGCGGTGGCGTCGGGGCCAGGTCAGGCACAGCTCCCGGCGGGCGCGGGTCATGCCGACGTAGGCCAGGCGGCGCTCCTCGTCGACGTGGCCGTCCTCCAGCGCGCGATGATGGGGCAGCAGGCCCTCGCAGAGCCCGACGATGCGCACGTGGTCCCACTCGGCGCCCTTGGCGGCGTGCAGGGTGCACAGCGTCACTCGCTGGTCGTTGGTCTGGTCGTGGTCGCCGGCCAGCGCGCCGGCGGCCAGGAACTCGGTCAGGGTGGCGGGCTGGGCCTCGCGCTCGTAGCGGCAGGCGGCGCGACAGACGCGTCGCAGCGCTGCGAGCTGCTCGTGGGCGTGCTCGGTGCCCTGGGCGGCCAGGCGCTGGGCCAGGCCGGTGGCCACAACGGTCTGGGCGGCGGTGGCCGCGAGCCCGCGCTGGCCCAGGCCGGTGGCCAGCTCGCTCAGCGAGCGCCCGAAGGCCTCGACGCCCAGGCGCTGGGCGCCGGCCAGGCGCGGGACCGCGTGGGCCTGGGCGCAGGTGGCCAGCAGGTCGCCGTCGTGGTCGACCGCGGCGCCCAGGACCCGCGCGATCGCGACCGTGCCCACGCCGGGCTGGGTGGCCAGCGCGCGGCCCAGCGCGAGCTGGTCGCGGGGGTTGCACAGCAGCGTCAGGCACGCGACGAGGTCGCGCACCGCGGCGGTCTCCCACAGCCCCTGAGCGCCCAGCAGGCGGTACGCCACGCCGGCCAGCAGCAGGCTGTCCTCGATCGGTCGGCCCTGGGCGCGGGTGCGTATCAGCACTGCGACCTCGCCCGAGCGGGTGCCGCGCTCCAGCAGCGCGGCGCACCAGACCGCGGCCTGGCGGGCCTCGTGGTGCTCGTCGTCGTGGGCGCTGACGGCGACCGCCGCCCCGGAGGGCGCGTCGGTCCACATCGCCACCCGCTGGTCGCCCTCGTCGTGGGCCCCCAGCCGCGCTGCGGCCCCGACGATCGCCGCGGTGGAGCGGTAGTTGCGCCCCAGCGCGACGACCCGGGTACCCGGGAACCGCGCCTTGAAGCCCAGGATGTTGCCCACGTCCGCACCGCGGAAGCGGTAGATCGCCTGGAGCGGATCGCCGACCACGGTGAGGTTGGGCACCGCGCCGCCCAGGCGCGTCAGCCAGGCCTCCTGGGCAGGGTTGGTGTCCTGGTACTCGTCGACGAGCACCGCGGCCCAGCGGGCGCGGTAGCGCCTGGCCAGCCCGGGGTCGTTGTCCAGCAGCGCCACCGCCGCGCCCAGCAGGTCATCGAAATCCAGGGCGTCGCTGTCTTCCAGGGTCTGCTCGTAGCGGGCGTAGGCCTCGGCGACCTGGCGAGCCCGGTGGCTGGCGGCCAGTGCGGCGTACCCGGCGGGGTCGACGAGGTGGGCCTTGGCGCGGGTGATCTGGTCGGCCACCAGGCGCGCGGTCAGCGTCTCGCCCAGCTGGGCCTCCTTGAGGACGGCGGCGATGACCCGCCGCGACTGGTCGGCGTCGTAGATGGTGAACTGGGGGCTGCGCCCGATCTGCTCGGGGTGGGCGCGCACCATGCGGTGGCAGATCGCGTGGAAGGTCCCCACGGTCACCCGCTCGTGGGCACCGTCGCCCAGCAGCCTCGCCAGGCGGGCGCGCAGCTCCTCGGCCGCGGCGTTGGTGAACGTGATCGCCAGCACCGCCGCGGTGTCCTGGATGGCCCGGGCCAGGGTGGCGGCGCGCTCGGTGAGCACCCGCGTCTTGCCCGACCCGGCGCCGGCCAGGATCAGCAGCGGCCCGCCGGGTGCCTGGACGGCCTCGCGCTGGCGGGCATCCAGCCCGGTCGTCCGGGCGCTCACCGCGCCCCGCCCGGGCCGGCGGCCAGCTGGTCGCGCACGGCCATCAGCAGGCGCCCCAGCTGGTTGAGGCCGCGTCCGTCGCACACCCCCCAGAAGCGATCGCCCCAGTCGTTGCCCTCGACCAGGCGCCGCGGGGCGGTGGCCGCCAGGCGCGCGGCCAGCTCTGGGTGGCGGGTGAACTTGTCGACCAGCAGCGCGCGCATCACACCGACACGGCGGGCCTCCCAGTCGCCGCCCAGCGCCACGCGGCGCCCCAGGCGCTTGGCCCGGGCGGGGGTGGGGGCCTCGCGGATCTCCTGGCGCTCGCGCCGGCTGGTGGACTTGGCCGCCTGGAAGGCGTGCTCGAGCGTGGGGTACAGCGCCTCGTCGAAGGCCACCGTGCTGGGGTGGAAGTTCGACAGGAACGCGTAGTCGCCGCTGAAGCGCTCGATCGGGCCGCCGCTGCCCGGGCGCCCGCGACGCACGATCCTGGCCTCGGGCTGGGGCCAGATCAGGCCGGGGTCGTCGCACAGCGCGATCGCCGCCTCGTAGCGGTCGCGGGGCCCCCCGAGGTGGTGGGGGTGGTCGTTGGGCACGGTGTCGATGGCCACCCGGGTGATGTGGCCGTGCTCGACGTCGACGTGCACGCAGGCGCGCACGTCGAAGCCGACGATGACGTCGGTCATGGGTCTCCTTTCGCGCCGCGAGCCCCTCGGTGGGGGCTCGCGTGGCGGTCTATGGGTTGGTGGTGGCGGGCGCCCGACTGGGGCGCCGGTCGTCGTGGTCCGCGCGGGCGGCGCGACGGGTTGGTCCTCAGGCCATCTCGATGCTCCAGGGCCACCCCGCCCAGGCGCTGGGCGGCGGCGGCGGCCACTGCTTGTCGCCGTAGTAGGTCAGCGGGGTCCTCACGCTGTTGGTGGCCGGTCGTCGTGGACGTCGTCGAGGAACTGGCCCACGCCCCCGTCGTAGTGGCGGGCCACGCCGCGCCACACGACCGGCGTGGGCAGCTCGGCGATGAGGTCCTCGTCGAGGTCGGCCCACTGGCAGTTGGCGATCCATTCGCGGGCCAGCGCGGTCTCGCTGGCCGAGAGGGGGTGCACGTTCACGCGGGTCATCGCGTCTCCTTGGGTCGCTGGCCGATGAGGGGTGGCAGGGGCGGGCGTTGTGTCGCGGTGGATGACGCCACGGGGTGGCCCGTGGTCATGCCACAGCCCGGCGTTGCGCTCGTCGCGGCGGGCGCTCATGGCCGGGCCTCCGCGGCCGCCCGGTGGCCCTGGTCGCCGCCGCGCCCGCGCCGGCGTCGCTGGGGCTGCGGTCTGAGGCCCAGACGGTCCTGGACGGCGCGCTTGACCGTGGTGAACTGCTCGCCGCGCAGGTCGTGGCCCCACGGCCCGCCGTCCAGCAGCGAGGCGAGGTCGTAGATGGCGCCGCCACGGCTGCACCCGAAACACCACCAGCCCTGGGCGGTGCTGGGGTAGACCATGCACGAGGACATCTGCTCGCGGTGGTCGGGCAGCGGGCAGGGCACGTGGCTGCCGCGCTCTGAGACCTGGCGGCCGGTCAACGCGGCGAAGTAGGCCGGGGGGTCCAGCTGGGCGGCGTCGTCGGCTCGTAGCCAGGCGGCCTGGCGGGCGCGCTGGGCGGCGCTGGGCAGCGGCGTCGGGGGGTCGGGATCGGCGAGGCCGGCCACCAGGCGCCCGGGCGCGACGGGCGCCGAGGCCAGGTCGACGTAGGCCAGGCGACAGGGGCGGTCGGCCTTGTGGTTGTGGGTGCCCGCGATGCGCATGATCCGCGCGCGGTCGGTGCACGCCGGGTCGCCGCCCAGGTGGTGGGCCAGGATGCGATTGGCGGCCTCCAGCGCCTCGCCGTCGAGCGCCTCCGCCAGGCGCCAGTAGGCGTGCGCGCCGCCCGAGCCCGAGTAGACGACCAGGTGGGGGCGCCGCGCGAAGGCGCGCAGGCGTTGGAGGCCCTGGCGGTCGTCGATGTCCACCCAGCAGCAGCGCGCGTCCAGCACGCCGCCGGCCTTGCCCGAGCGCGCCTCGCGGCGCGCCAGCGGGGTGGCGAAGACCTCCTCGCCGCCGTCGCGGTGGCGGGCCACCAGCGCGACCAGGGCGGCGATGTCCCCGGCGGCGGGGAACCGCGCCGGGTCGTTGCGGGCGCGCATGGTCAGCGCGTTGTCGGCCTCGCGGCGGCCGGCCACCACCTCCACCACGCCGTGGGCGTCGCGGTGCAGGACCCGTGCCCACAGCGCGATCTGCTGGTCGGCCTCCAGGGCGTGTCGGCGCAGCTCGCCGTGACGGTCGACGATCGCCACGTCGGGCCGCCGCGTGGCGGCGCTCATGCCGCGCGGCGCACCGGCGCCTCGGCGTCGTCGTCGTGGGCGCCCAGGGCGGGGCACAGGCCGCGCTCGCCGGCCTGGGCGCGCCGCAGGTAGGCCCCGTCGCCGTGCAGCAGCGCGGTGGCCTGGCGCTCGCCCTCGCCGGGGTACAGCTCGGCGATCACGCCCACCGGGCCGCCGTCGTCGGGGCGATCGATCAGCAGCGGGGCGCCGCGGTGGCTGATGAGCTCGATGCGGTGGCGCTGGCCGTCGAGGCGGTAGGTGCCCAGCAGGCGGGGGTGGCGGGGGCTCACAGTCCCACCTCCACCGGGTCGACGCCCAGCGCGGTGCACAGCGTCAGCGCGGTGTCGTAGCTCACCGCGCGCTGGCGCCTCTGGCCCCCGGCCTTGTCGTCCTGGTCGGCCACGCCCAGGCGCCGGCGCAGGCGGGTGGTGTCGGGCCGCCCGTCCAGGAAGTAGCCGATGCGCTCGGCGGCCAGGCTGGCGGTAAGGGGCTGGTCGCTGCGGCTGGGGTCGCTGGCCTGGCTCCACAGCATCTGGAAGGGCAGCGTGGGGACGCGCTGGCGCTGGCGGGCCTGCTCGGCCTGGGCGCGCAGGCGCTTGGCCGCGCGCCTCCAGGGCTCGCCCCGGTGAGCGGCCTGGTGGGCGGCCCGGGCGGTGAGGTCGAGCACGGCCTGCTCGGCCTCCCACTCGCGCAGGCAGGCGAACACCACCTCGCCGACGGTCACGCGCCTGCGGCCCGGGCGCTGTCCGCCCAGGGTGTGCGCCGCCCAGCCCAGACGGTCGGGGCTCGCGTCGTCCAGCACGTACCGGCACAGCTCGTCGGGGGTGTGAACGGTCAACTCGCGGCGCTGGTGGCAGAGGGACAGCCTGACCGTCTGGTCGCTGGCCCAGGTGGGTGTGATCTCGAGCGTCATCGCTTGCTCCTCTCTGTGTGGGCTACTGCTTGGTGCATGTCGTACCACGTCCTTTTGTCGCTTTTAGGCGTATGTGCCGACCGCCCATAGGGCCCCCCGTAGGGGGACCTATGGGCCGGGGGGCCGGTGAACTGGCGGTTTGCCGCTACCGGGTGGTGGCGGGTCGGGCTCAGGCGGCGCGGGCGATGGCGCCGCCCACGGCGCGGCTGGGCGGGTAGTGGCGCCGCTCGTCCTCGCGGACGACGACGTCGATCGTGCCGGCGGGCAGCCGGCGGCCCTGAGCCAGCAGCAGCTCGTAGGCGGCCTGCTCGCAGGCCTCGAGGTAGGGGTCGCGGCGCTCCAGCGCCTGCTCGGCGCCGTGGCGGTCGCGCTCGGTAACGCGCACCGTGGTAGGGCCGCGCTCGTCGAGCGCGACGGAGATCTGGACGCTCATCGGGCGCCCTCCTTCCTGCCGGCGTCGGGCGCCGGCGGTCCTTGAACGCAGAAACGCCCCCGCCGGCACAGGGCCGGCGGGGGCGGGCGGCGACGTCGCGCAGGGCGACATCGCCGGGGTGGATTGCCCTCTATGGCCAGACCCTCAGGGCCTGGCGGTTGGGGTGCCTACGCGCTGGGCGTGGCGGGTCGCGCCGTCGAGCGCTCCGCGTCGGCGGGCGGATCCAGCGGCGCGGGGACGGGGTCGCACAGGCGGTAGCCCACGCCCCACACGTTGAGGACCATCCGCGGCGCCCCGGCGTCGCCCAGCTTGTGGCGCAGGCGGCAGGCGTGGCTGTCCAGCGTGCGGGTCTGGCCCTCGAAGCGCCAGTCCCACACGTGGGTCAGCAGCTCGTCCTTGGTGAACGTGCGGGTGGGCTCGCGGGCCAGGAAGCGCAGCAGGCAGTACTCCCGCGAGGTCAGCTCGACGGGGCGCCCGGTCACGGTCACGATGCGCCGCTTGGCGTCGATCGACACCGCCCCGACGCGCAGGGCCTGGTGGCCGCGGGTGGGGTCACAGCGGCGCAGCAGCGCCTCGGTGCGCGCCCGCAGCTCGGGGTACGAGTAGGGCTTGGGCACGTAGTCATCAGCGCCGGCCTCGAAGCTGCGCAGCGTCTCCAGCTCGCCGCCCTGGCTGCCCAGCAGGATCATGGGCAGCGTCGGGTTGACCCGCTCGGCGCGCTGGGCGCGCACCGCCCGGGCGAACCCGATGCCCGAGCCGCCGTTGACGTCGACCAGGGCGACGTCCGGCTGGTGGTCGGCGGCCAGCGTGGCGGCCACGTCGAGCTCGTCGGTGACGTGCACGCCGAAGCCGTCGGCGCTGAGGTTGTCGGCCAGGAACGCGCGCGTCGGCGGGTCCTCGACGACCAGCAGGATCTGCCGGTGCCGCTCTGTGGTGTCGGTGGTGGGGATGGTGGTCATGGTCGGTCCTTTCGCTCTGGGTCTGGTCGATCGGTCGTGGTGTGCGCCCAGGGGACGTCGGCCCCGCCGCGCGGGGCTCGGTTCGTCGCCCTGGGCGCCCTGCGGTCTGCCGGTTGGGGCTAGACGAGCTCGCCGTGGACGGCCAGCAGCGGCTCCACGAGGTCGCTGGCCTCCAGCCACTCGGGCACGCCGTCCTGCGCGGCACGGCGCTCGCGCGCGCGCCGGCGACGGCGGTCGTAGGGGGCGGGCGCCTCGATGGGCAGCCCGGCCTGCGCGCCCAGCGTCAGCTCGGCGGCCATCCGGGGCACGTCGCCCAGCGCGGCGGGGTCGTAGTCCTCGCCGCGCTCGTAGGCGACGTCGTGCATCGTGCGAACGGACATGGTCGGCATGGGATTAGCCTCCTGTGGGCTTGGGCCCGCGACCGCCGTCCCCCCTCCTCGACAAAGGCAGGGGACGGCGACATCGCAGGCTCTTGTGGTCAGCGGCCGCCCCGGGTGGGGCGGCCGTTCTTGTGTTGAGGCAGCACGAGACGCCCGGCGTCGGGCCGGGCGCCGCTGCTGCGGTTCGTCAGGGCCGCCGTCGTGGCGGCCGGGTGGTGCTACTGGTCGGGGTAGCGGCCGTGCAGCCGCTTGTGAGCGCGCTCGTAGACGCTGCGGCCCTGCTTGGGGTGGCGCTCGCCGTAGGCGATCAGCCACGCCGTGAGGGCGCCGCCGATGACCTCGAGCTCGAACACGAACCCGTAGGGGGCCAGGGACGCCTCGACGTCCAGCGGCACGTAGACCTTCACGCAGGCCGCCAGGCGCGTGCCGTCCTCGGCCTCGGGGTCGCAGGCGCGCAGCGCGACCAGGGCTCCGGGGCGCTCGATCGCCCGTCGCGCCGTGACCGCGCTGGCATGGGGCTCACCGCCCGGGTCCAGGCGGTCGACCTCCTCGCCCCACACGTCGTCGTCGAACGCCAGGCGCTCGCCGGCGACCCGGGTGTCGCCCACGGTCAGCCCTCCCCGTCGGGGGCCAGCAGGCCGGGCAGCTGCTCGGCGATCTCCTGCTCGGTGGGCGCCCGCCCACCGTGGCGGCGGCGCAGCTCGTCGACGCCGACCGTGATCGCGGGCTCCAGCGTCAGCCCGCCCTGCCTGTCGGGCACCACGTCATAGCGCCGGCCCGCGATCTCCACCACGTCACCGTCGTGGACGTCGAGCTTCTTGGGTGCCACGGCCATCTCGCCCATCGTAGTCCTCCTCTGCGGTGGCCCGCGAGCCTCGCGCAGCCACCTCGTTGGCCTCCGGGCAGCACGAGACGCCCGACTCGCGCCGGGCCCTGCGCACTGCCTATGGGCCGGTCCGCACCTCGGGCCGGCAGTTGATCACGCCGCGCCCCGGAGGGCGCTGGCGCAGCCCCGCGCTAGGCGGGCTGGGTCTCGTCGACCCCGGGGTCGGCCAGCAGCTCGGCGAGCGGGGGGATGTGCCCCGCCTCTATCTGCTGGGCCAGCTCGGCGTCGCCCAGCACGCTGGGATCGCGCGTCAGTACGCCCAGGTACACGGTGCGATCGTCGGACAGCACCAGCACCGCGCCGCCGGCCATGAGGTCGCTGCCGACCTGCTCGGGGTCCTGTGCGATCTGGCCCAGGGTCATCGCCCGGGCCGGGGACGGGAGCGTCGCCATGTGGCGATCGTAGCGCCCGCCCCTGATGACAGTCAGGGTCATCGCTTCCTCCTCTGTTCGTCCTTCAGCAGCGCGTCCAACAACCGCGTCGCCGCCTGGTAGGCATCATCACCGCCCGGCTCGCTGTGGCCCACGCCGACCGCCAGGATCTGCGCCACCCTGACCCCGGCTCGCGGTGCCTCGCGCAGCCGATAGACCACGCGATGGCGCGGCCCCGCCGACGGATCCTCGGTCGCGGCTCGCAGCCGCCCCCGATGGTCGCCCAACAGCTTCTCCGGGCTGCTGTCGGTGTCGAAGTACACCGCCCGCGCCTCGGCCCATCCCAGCAGCCCGCGCACCAGCAGGTGGCCCAGGTAGGGCTCCAGGCGCAGCCGCGCGATGTAGCCCTCGGCCACCGCGCGCACCTGGCCGTCCAGCGCGGCGAGCTGGCCCTTGATCTCAGGCGCCAGAGGCGCCACCACCGTGCGCATCGACACACCACCTCCTCCCTCGAACCCCGATAGGGGTGTCGTCCTGAACAACCTGGCCGCCCGCCGCCGCGCTCATCGTCGCGGCCCGTCGCTCACCGCGAGGCCGCCCAGAAGCGCACGCTCGGGACAGCACTCGCGCACCACCACCGTGTCGCCCACCCGGTCGTGCAGCGCCCGGCGCGCCGGGTCGCAGCGCGCCACCACCGCGCCCACCGCCAGCCACAGGCCGAAGGTCAGCGCGTGCGCGATCCACTTCAGCGCGATCTCGCGGCCCACCATGCGCGCCGCCGACGGGCGCTGCCCGCCGCTGCGCAGCACCCGCAGCCCCAGTAGCCGCTGGCCCACGCTGCGCCGGTCCAGCCACCGCCAGCACGCCAGCCAGTAGCCCGGCAGGCCACCCACCAAGCCCAGCAGGCACGCCGCGTAGCCGGCCGCGTAGGCCACCGACCCCGCGCTCGTCGCCCCGGCCACCACGCCGCCGGGCAGCGACACCAACACACCGACCATCAGGGCCAGCGACCAGTCGATCACGCACGCCGGCACCCGGCGACGCAGCCGCCCGACCGCCACGCCGCCGCGCCGCTGCTCGACGTCCATCGCGCCCGCCTCCGCGGGCCTCAACTGCACCATCGTGTTCATCTCCAACCTCCACTCTCGACAGGCCCTGGCCGGCGGCCAGGACAGGACAAGGCCCACCGCCCCCGTTCGGGCGGCGCGCCACAACGCCGAGCGCCCGGCGTTCAGCCGGGCGCGTCATGGCACTGCTCTGTGGACGTGGCGCCGCAGCGCCCCGCCGTGCTCTTCTCCTACGGGCGGTCCAGGACCGAGTGATCTCCGACCCGTCGCCAGATCACTTGCGCCTCGCCGGCCACGACCTCCTCGCCGTATGTGGGATGGGCTACCGCCCTTCGCGCCGCGATGCCGCCGCCACGCGATCCAACGCGCCGAGGAATTCGTCGCCGCTCATCGCGCGGTTCGAGAACTCCTCGACCAGCTCATCACTGGTCTCCGGGCGCAGCACCAGCGTGCCGTCGTCGTGCTGCTCGCGCACGACGTAGGAACCGGCGATCGCCGGCTCGGTCAGGGTTCACCTTCATCGGTACCTCCTCCATCTCGTGGATTCTGGCAGCACCAGACACGTCGCATCCACCGACGCTCCCGATCCGCCCGCGCATCCCACGACAGCAGCCCTCGCCCGCGAAACCGTCCGCGTGCTCGTGGCGTTCCCAGGCTCCGTGCGGCGTCGTGTGCTCAGGCCCGGTGCTGCTGTGGTCTCTCCTCGTGCCTACGCCGGCCAGGGAACTCGTCAGGGCAGCCTCACAACGTCCACACACCACGACGGCCACGAAGAGGCACGACGAAACGGCGGACAGGGGGAACGACGAGAGACGGCGGTGAGACGAGCAGAACCCCGGAGAAGGGGGAGGCGCGAAGGGCGCAAGGAGAAGAAGGCGTCACCGTAGCCCACCCAGGACACCGACGCGAAGACCACCAAGATCAGGACCCTTCTCTGTCACCGCGTGTCTGCGCAGCGGCCGCGGGCCAGATCCCCCGCCGTTGCTGGGCGCCTGGGGCTTGGGCGGCACCCGCCGAGGGCCGAATTTCGGTCCCGCGGCCCCCACTTTTGGCCCCGCCAGGGCCCTAAAACCGGGGCCGAGGGTCATTTGCGGCCCCGCGCGGCGGGTTTACTGAGCGCAACGAATCGGTTGCGTCGACCGCTCACCCGCGCCGCCGGCGCGCGCTTCGCCGCGACCGCACGCCGCCCGGCGTGGAAGGCGTGGTCGCGTCGCACCAGCCGGGCCACGCCATCGCGGCTCGCGGGAGCGAGCTGCTGGCGAGGTTGGGCGCCCACGCTGGCCAGCAGGGGGTCCGACCCCACACAGAACAGATCTACCTCGAGGTCCCCGGCACGAGCCGAGCTCACCGCGCTCATGCAGCAGCACAACCGCGGCGCGCACGCTCACGCCGCTCCCCCCTGGAACGCCTCCACTCCCGCGCAATGTCGGTCACCTGGCGCCCCAGCTGCGCCGCGTCGATTCGCGTAGCCGCGAAACAGGTGTCAACAACAGGACCCACTCGTCCGACAGGTCGGCCAGGGCGGGGGGCATGGCCTTCAGATGACCCGCGAGCCCTGAGCATGCTGTGCTCGACGTGCCTCTCCAGCCCCAGGCTCAGCTCGGGGCGCGACGCTCGAGCTCGCGCAGCTCGGCACCGTGTCGCATGCGGGTCAGGACCCGCCACCAGCGCCGCGACGCTCGCTGCCGAGCCTGCGATTGGTTGACGGCGTCGTGATGCCCATCGCGACGCTTGCCCCCGGCGTCGGCTCTGCGCAGACGTGGCCAGGATGGTCTTCACTTCCCGTATTGGGCGGGCGCACCCGCGCGCGTCGCACCTAGCGTCTCGGCGTGCGCTCCGGGTACCCGAAAGGGCACGGTCGGCGTTCAACGCATGCGGTCGCGCACCGCCATGTTCCGTGCCCACCAGTCCGCGCTCAACTGCCCTGCCGCGGATTACTTCGTTTGACATGACGACGCGGATCGCGCCTGGTGAGACCCCGACTCGTTCGTCGCGCGCCCTGAGCCTCGAGTTGGGCGTCAGGCCCGACCGGTGCCCCCGCCTCAGCGAGGTCCTAGAACCTGGTAAGACCGCATCTCGCCGCGGATCCGCCGTTCGTAGTGGCCGGTGAACAGGGTGTAGGAGTGCACGACACCGCGGCGGTTCGCGATCCCATCAAGCACATCGGCGGGGAGCTTCGCGTCGAACGCATACTCGCCATTATCGATGTCGGTCACGAATTCGAGCGTGCGGGTGCTCTGGCCGGGCGGCTCGTACAAAAGCTGCAAACGCACGACTCCGCGAGCTCTCGAGGAGATGTCGCCGACTGCCTTGAGCCGCCCGTCCTCGATCACTGGGCGCTGGGCGTCCAGGCGCGCCTTCCCCGACGCCGCACGTAGGCGTACCTCTTGGGGCTGAGTTTCAGCGTTGCCGGGGTACCTCAGCGTGAGAATCCCGGTACCGAGGTCGGCCTGGGACTTGCGGAGCCCCTTGCGGAACCGCGAGCGGCGGTTCTCGGAATCGATCTCGACCTCAAACGCCTCCGTGCGGCTTGCGGCGCGGAATTCCACCTCGAGATTGCCCGAGGCGAGCGCGGTGATCGGCGCGAGGACATCCAGCTTGCGGTCGGAGCGCATTACTCTCGCGCGCGCGATCTCGAGCTTGGCGGCAGATGGTTGTGTGCTCTCCGCGGCAGACACGTCCGCGGTAGCCGGCACGGTCGGGCTCGGCGGAGAACTTGGCGAAGGACTTGGCGGAGAACTTAGCGAGGGAGGCGGCGCGGGGTTTGACGGTGGCGCTGTGGGCGCGGGGCTCGAGGGAGGAGGCGGGGACGGCGACGGCAACTCCGCGCCCTGCCCCGTGCCCGACCCGATGGCGGGGCTGGTGCCTTCCCTCATGCCGAGGCGGAGGTCGCGGCTCTCGGCTGACCCCACGGTCCAAAGGGATCCGGCGCTGGACTGGAAGGCGATCTGGTAGCCGTCGCCAGCCAGTCCGGTGATCGAGGGGCCAGTGCCCGCCTTCATGCCGAGGCGGAGGTCGCGGCTCTCGGCTGACCCCACGGTCCAAAGGGATCCCTCGCTGGACTGGAAAGCGATCTGGTAGCCGCCACCAGCCAGCCCCGCGATCGACGGGCTGGTCCCGGGCCTCATGCCGTAGGGCAGCTCGCGGCTCTCGGCCGAACCGACGCTCCACAGCGCCCCGTTGCTTCCCTGAAAAGCGATCTGGTGCCCGCCGTCAGCCAGCCCGGCGATCGACGGGCTGGTCCCGGGCCTCATGCCGTAGGGCAGCCGACTGCTCCCCGCCGAGCCAACGCTCCACAGCGCCCCATCACTGCCCTGGAAGGCGATCTGGTAGCCGCCGCCAGCCAGTCCGGTGATCGAGGGGCCAGTGCCCGCCTTCATGCCGAGGCGGAGGTCGCGGCTCTCGGCTGACCCCACGGTCCAAAGGGATCCCTCGCTGGACTGGAAAGCGATCTGGTAGCCGCCACCAGCCAGCCCCGCGATCGACGGGCTGGTCCCGGGCCTCATGCCGTAGGGCAGCTCGCGGCTCTCGGCCGAACCGACGCTCCACAGCGCCCCGTTGCTTCCCTGAAAAGCGATCTGGTGCCCGCCGTCAGCCAGCCCGGCGATCGACGGGCTGGTCCCGGGCCTCATGCCGTACCCGAGGTTGCGGCTCTCGGCGGACCCCACGCTCCACAGCTGCCCTGCGCTGGACTGAAAAGCGATCTGAAATCCGCGAGAAAGAAGGGGCCAACTGGCACCCTGAGCGACGTCACGGATGTGGATGAAGCCGGTCGGATACTGGCGCTCGCCGCGACTTACCGTCCAGCGCTTGCTCCCACCCTCGAAGGCGGAGTCGCTAAGGATGATCTGGTCACCGACGACCTGTTCGACGTACGCAACATGGCCGAATTCGGGCGAGTACGGGTGTCCATAGTCCCACCAGGCGACGGCCCCCACGGCTGCCGTTGAGTCGACGGCGAAGCCCTTCGCACGGGCGTTTGCTCCCCACGAGCCAGCATTGCCAAGATTCCCGGGGTTCGGCGCTCCGTTCTGGGCCAAACGGAACGCCACGTAGTTCGTGCAGTTGTTGCCGGCGCGGTCGACCGGATACCCCCAGGTGGACTCGCCTGCGTAGCCGTACTGGGAGATGCATCCAATCCCAGCATCTTCACATTGGACGGAGTACGCGCTCGCGACCGTCGCGAACATCGCGACCCCTGCGACGGCTACGAGGAGCGCGAAGGCAACTCGAGCGGCCCTCGCGGACCTTGCCGTCACGGCGCGCAGCAACGCACCGCCTTTCGTCCGGCTGCGTGCTAGCCCGTATCGGGAGAGTTCCGCCCGCATGAGACGAGCGCTTGCCTGGCCGTGGCCGGCGTTTCCGCGGTGCATCAAGCGACCCTCGGCGGAGTTGGGTCCATCCAGGTTGCCGTCAACCACTCGCGCGTCATTCGTCCGGGTCCCCGTATCCGTGTGTTGTCCCCGCCGCGGACCCGACTCCCTGTCGAAGCCCTGCAGCCTGCGGCGTGGAACCTACACGCACCGGTCAACATCGGCAATAGGCCACTGGCACCAGCTCAGCTCGCTTGGCTCGAAGGAGTGCGTCGGGGTCGCTTGAACTACCGACGCGGGGCCGGCCACCACGCCTCTGGGACCAGCGCGACCCGCTCGGGTCGCATCTGGGTCTCGCTGCCGCGCGCCTTGGGCGGCAGGTCGGGCAGGCGCAGCGCGATCCCGTCGCCGGCCAGTAGCCACTCCATACAGGTGAACGCGATGTGCGCGCGGCCGGGGTACTCGAAGTCGCTGGGCTCGTAGCGCCCCGGCGCGCCGAAGCCCAGCGTCATGGCCCGGTCGGCGCTGGCCAGTAGGGCGGGAACCGCGCGGGCCTGGCGGGCGACGAAGACCACGAGCGGGCGGGTGGCGCGCTCGTGACCGAAGCGCCGGGTGCGCAGGCACCAGCCGCCCAGGAAGTGGTCGTAGGCCGCGTACTTGGCGGCGTTGTAGGCGCCGCGGTCGGTGCGATCGACCTCCAGCAGCAGGTCGATCACCGCACGCCCGCCGTCGACGGGTCCGCGCATCTGGACCGACAGGTCGGGCTCCAGCTTGGCCGGGGCGGAGAGCTGCTCGCCGTGGGCGCTGTAGCCGGGAGCGGGCAGCAGGTCGGCCAGGCGCAGGGTCCGGTCGCGCTGGTCGTGGTGGACCATGCCGACGTCCCAGCGCCCGCCGGGCATCCGCGTGGTGTGCCAGTGCAACCGCGCGTCGTACTGGCGCAGGGCCACCAGGGCTACCTGGAGCGCCAGCTCGTGGGGGACCTCTCGGCCTTTGCCCGGTTCGGGCGGCTTGCGCTCGGCGTCGAGGTAGCGCGGGATGTCCTGGTCGGGGGCCATCTCCTGGCGGCGGGCGCGCAGGTACTCCAACCCGCGCGGTGCGATGGTGAACAGCAGCGGGGGCCGGCCGCGGCGCCCCTCGAGGCCGACGGTGGCCTGCGCGATCAGCCCCGCGTCGTGCAGCTTGGCGAGGCGCTTGCGCACGGCGCGAGCAGGGAGGGGCTCCTCGAGGAGCTGGCCCAGCAGCAGGGGGGCGGCCAGGCGCAGGCGGGCGATCACCTCGAGCGTGTGGGTGTCGGCGTCGGCGAACTCGAGGTCCTTGACAGGGGTCCGCCACGGCTGCCCCGCGTGGGGTCGCAGCGCTGTCTGGGCGGCGCTGCGTGCGCGGCGCTCGGCCAGGCGCTGGGCCTCCTGCTCGCCGCGCCCGGCGCCCTTGGCCTCGGCCAGCGCCTCCTCGCGGGCGTGCTTGGCGGCCTGGGCGGCCTGGTCGGCGGCCTGCTGGCCGGCGGCCTGCCACCGGCCCAGCGAGGTGATCGACTCCAGCGTCGCCGCGGCGCGCATGGCCTGCTGGGCGGCCTCTGTGGCCGGCGACGTCTCGCCGTGGGGCAGCGCACGGTCGGTCGGACGGCAGGCGTGGCGCAGGACGGGGCTGTCGCCCACCACCTTGAGCGCGGGGGCCGGCTGCTCGGAGCGCTCGATGCGCACGCCCCCGACCTCCTGCCAGGAGGGCGGCTGGTCGTCCTTCGCGGCCGGCGGCGCATCCTGAGTTCTCTCGGGGCCTGTCGCTCCGCGCCGGCGCTGGCCGGGGCGCGCCAGCAGCTCGGGCGCGTAGTGCCGGGTGCCCGGCTTCTTCTGGGCCGCGGTCTCGAACAGCTCGCCGTCGTAGGGGGCCGCTTCGCCGTCGTCCGCCTGGTCGCTATCGGGCGCGGCGTCGCGGGGACGTCTGGGCGGGACGTGGCTGGGCGACGGATCGGCCCGCTGAGCCTCGTGGCGGGCGTCCTTGCGCATCGCTCCCTCGGGCATCGCGCCGACCGTCTGGGCGGCGACCTCCTGGGCCTCGGTGGCCTTCGCCTGGTCGCGGTCGCTGTCGGCCCCGGCGTTGTCGCCCAGGCCGGCGGGCACGTCGCGCACCGCCAGCTCGGTCATGTTCTCGGGGTAGCGACTGAACACCTCGCCCTGGCGGGCCAGGTGGGCGTCGCGCCAGCCGTCGGCGATCTCCTCGACGTCGGGCATGCGGAAGGTCTCGGTCACGAAGGCGGGCAGGCGCGTGGCGCCGTGGCCGCCGTCGAGCAGGCCGCTGGTCTGGTCGCCGCCGGCCGAGGAGACCAGCGACACCAGCGCGTGATGGTCGCGCAGGGTCTGCATCCGGGCGGGGTCGAAGGGCATACGGGCCCGCGAGGTGGGATCGGCGCGCACCATCGTCTCGTAGACCGAGCGGAAGATCTGGGTGTGGCGGTCGGCGTCTTCTGAGTCGGACATCCGAAACAGCACCTTGGTCTGCAGCAGGTTGCCCACGCCCTTGAGGATCTTCTCCCGCCGCGCCGCCGAGGGCTCGTAGGCGCCCAGCTGGGAGACGTACTGCAACGCGCAGGCCGTGGTCAGGCCGGCCTCGCGGTGGGCCTCGACCATGCGGATCAGCGTGTCGGTGACCAGGCGCTGGGCCTCGTCGATGATCAGCGAGACCCGCGGGCGCGTGGAGGCCCCAAGGCCCAGCTGGCGCTTGAGCTGGAGGTCGAGCATGTGCACGACGAAGTTGGTCAGGATCGCCGCCTGGTCCTCGCCGATCAGCTCCACGCGGGGGTTGACGATCAGCGTGTCGTGGGCCTCGATGACCGAGCGCAGCGACAGGCGCTCGGGGTGGCCCACGAAGCGCCGCACCGACGTGGCGGCCCCGACGAGGGGCCTGATCTTGTTGGCCGGGGCCTCCATGCGCTTGGCGATGTCGCCGAGGTTGTCGCGCGCCTGGCGGGGGATCTCGTACAGCATGGTCTCGGCGACCTGGTCGAGGTTGGGCAGGCGCTGGCAGGCCCGCCCGGCGGCCTGGTGCCAGCGGTTGGGACGCACCCTGCGCCGCCCGCCGGTGTTCAGGGCCTCCTCGGCGTCGAAGCGGTCGGTGGGCGAGAACATCTGGGCCAGCACCTCGAAGCTGCCGGTGAACCCCCTGGCCGTCGCCTCCACGCCCTCGCGGGCGCAGCGCTGGGTGTGCTCCCACCAGGCGATGGCCATCGTGCCCACCACGGCGCGCTCGATGAGGTCCTCCGAGGAGCCCATGATCTGGCCGGGGTAGAGGTCCAGCAGCGCGCGGGTGATGCTGTCGCCGATGCGCGCGAACTCGTCGGCCAGCCCGGCCGGGGTCCAGCCCGCCTCGACGCGCAGCGGGGTGAGCCCGAACGCCGGTCGCCCCAGGTCGAGGTACCACAGGCGCTTGGTCCCCCGCCGCCACTGTCCGCTCTCGTGGTCATACCAGCGCTTGTCGATGCGCGGTGGCGTGAGGCGCAGCAGGCGCTCGGACAGCGACCCCTTCATGTCCAGCACCACCGTCGCGGTGTTCTCGGCCAGCAGGTCGCCCATGGCCAGGCGCAGCAGCAGCGAGCTCTTGCCCGACCCCTGGCCGCCGGCCAGCAGGACGTTGTAGATGCGATCACGCTGGAGGATCGTCCACGGGATGTCGGGCTGCCCGCGGCCGACGGCCAGTCGCGGTTCGGTGGGCTCGCCGCGCGCGACCAGGTCGGTGGTGGCCGTGACGGTGGCCATCAGCGCGCGGCGGCCTCGTCGACGACCAGCTCGGCGTCCACGACCTCGGCCTCCTGGCCCTCTGGGCCCGCGGCGGCGCCGGTCGGCTCGGGCAGGGCGAGGTCGACCTGGTGTGCGCGGGGGACCTCGGTGGGCAGCGGCAGGTTGGGGATCGTGTTGCGCTGCAGGGGCAGCGCGTGCTCAGAGCCCAGCGAGGGCAGCTCCATCAGCAGCGCCAGCTCGCGCGGGGAGACCAGCGTGGCCCCGCTGGGCTGGGGGAGCAGCGGAGGCTCCCCGCGCGCCCAGCGCCGGCGGTACAGCCCCTGGCGAACGACCATCATGCGCTCGGAAAGGTGGTTGGCGCCGCGGTGCGACAGAGCCGGGGCCAGGAGCTGGCGACAAGCGTTCTGCAGCTGGGAGAAGGACTCCGGTCGGGCGTGACCGCGGCGGTCGGTGACGTCCTGGGTCTCGACCGCGGCCTGAAGCTCGAGGTAGGCCATCGCGCCGCCGGCGGCCTGCAGCGCGGCCTGCACGTCGCCCGATCGCGCAGGGTTGGGCCGCTCGTTGCGTCGCCCTTCGAGCTTGTCGGCCGCGCGGCTGTCGAGCTGGTCGGAGGCCGGCAGCACGCACCAGCGCACGCACGACAGGCGCGCGGCCTGCTGTTGCTGGCGGATGATCCCGGTCATCGTCGCGCGTGCGTCCGAGCCCTCGCCGCCGCGCCCCGAGCTGCCGATGGGCAGCGCCCACGAGCGCGTCTTGCGCACCCGCAGCACGTGCCCGGGCACGAAGGTCGGCTGCACGAAGGCCAGCGGCTGGGACCCCCCGCCGGCGGGGTCGGCGCGCAGGCTGAGGTCGGGGTAGGCGCGGCGCAGGGCGGCCAGGGCGCTGTCGCGCATCGCCGGCTCGCAGGCCAGCATCAGCGCCGCCGTCCCGGTCTCCCCGCGATGCTGGGCGGGGACGAACCACGACTCCAGGGCCAGCCACGGCTGGCCCTGCACCAGGCGCTGGGTCAGCGACTGACGCACCGTCTGGACCAACTGCTCGAAGGCGGCTGCGACCTCCTCGAAGGTGGCCTCGTCGGCCTGGGAGAGCACCAGCTGAAACCGCGCCAGCGGCCGGGTGCGGCGGTTGCGGATGCGTCGCAGCGTGGTCGCGCCGAGGCCCAGGCAGATGACTCCCGCACAGGCGCCCAGCACGGCCAGGGGCAGCGCGACGTCGCCCCACAGGTCTGAGAGGTCCGCGCCGGTGGCGCGCAGCCCCAGGACCGCGATCAGGGCCATCCCCACCAGGCAGGCCAGGATCACCAGGGCTGCGCGTCCGCCCATCATGCCGTGAGCACCTCGATGAACGTCCCGCAGCCCAGGGCGCCCACCGCGATGAGCAGGGCGCGGCGCATCATCGCGGGTCCGTGGTCCTCGCGGCGGTGGGGGTGGCGCACCAGCCACAGGCCCGTCGCGGTCGCGGCGGCCAGGGCGCCCAGCTCGAGCAGCCACCAGCGCGCCGCGGCGCCCAGCCAAGCGGGATCGGCGCCACCCACGGCGCCGATCGTCAGCAACGAGCGCATCAGCACCACGGTGGGTACGGCCACGAAGATCCACGCCACGCGGGGCCGGCCGGCCTGGCGGTGCCCGGCGGCCAGCCAGCCGCCCAGCAGCGGCAGGAGGACGATCAGCAGGTTGTTGAAGAAGATGTCGGCCATCAACCGCGGGTCGTTGGGCAGCTCGCGTGTCGGCCCGTCCAGCCAGTCGGGGGCGACCACCGCGGTGGCCGCGGCGCTGGCCAGCACCACGGCGGTCAGGGCTGCCCACGTGCGTCCCATGGCGCCCCACGACAGCGGCGCTGCTCTCGGCGAGGCGGGCGGCGCGTGCCGGGTGGCCGTCGCGCCGTGCGGGGGCGCGGGCGGGAGTGGGCTCATCTTGCGAGCTCGCACAGCTCGCTGACCCCCGCCAGGCAGTTCAGCAGGCGGGTGGCCCAGTCGTCGCTGGGGCCGTGGTCGGCCAGGCGCACCACCGGGCAGCCGCGCAGGTCGCCCAGCGCCGACAGGCGCTTGGACGAGGGCACGGGGGCGCCGTTGCGCGCCCACACGCAGATGGCCTCCGCGCCCTGGGGCTCGAAGGGCGCGCGGGGCAGGCGGTGGGTGGTGATCTCCATCGACCGGGCGTCGGCCGGGACCACCCACACGTGCAGGTGGCTGCGCGCGGCCAGCGTGTGGGCCAGCGGTGGGCTGTCGAGCATGCCCAGGTCCACGGCCACCAGCGCGTGATGCTCGGCAGCCTGATCCAGCAGGCCCGCGACGTCCTCGGTGGCGTGACCGTTGTCCCAGCGCAGCGCCTGCCACGTGCGGTGCTCGCCCAGGGCCAGGCGCGCGACCTCGCCCAGGTGGGCATCGCTGTGGCCCTCCTCGATCACCGCGCCCAGGCGGGCGACCAGCGCTTCGTGGCTGCGGTCCAGCTCGGTCACCCCGTCGGGGTCGGTTCCAACGATGCGCACCCCGGCCGCGTTGATCGCGAAGGGCTCGCGCAGCCCGCCGCCGTTCCGCGCGGCCGCCGCGGTGGCCTCGGCGGTGGTCTGGCCCGCGGCGCCGCCCAGCACGGCCAGCCCGCCGCGGCTGCGCCCGGCCAGGTCCACCGTCAGCGCCGGGGACTCGCCGTAGCGCGCGATCGCGTGGGCCACCAGCAGGCACAGCGTGCTCGTGCCCGCCCCACCGTGCACCCCGGCCACCGAGATCGTCCGGGCCGGCGCGGCCCACCCCAGCCGCGTCGACAACGATTCGGCCTCCAGCGCGAGCGTCCTGGTGCTGCGCCGCCGTTCCAGCGCCGCGCGCAGCGCCGCCAGCCGGCCGAGCTCCCGGGTCCCTTGCTTCCTCCCTCGCCCGTTCCGGCCGGTGCGTGGCGTCCGCTCGCCGCCGCGCGGCGCGCCCGCGGCAGGGTGGGGGATGCCCGGGGCGCCCTGTTGGGCCTCCCGGGTACCCGAGGTCTGGGTCGACGCCCGCCCGTTGGCCGCGGCCAGCTGCGCGATCGCGGCGTCGTCGTGGTCGCTCACGTGCCCTCTCCGCGCTCGAGGGCCTCGTGCAGCCCGCGCCTCATGCGGTCATGACGGGGTCGGCGGCGGGGATGCCCTCCCGGGCGGCCAGGTCGTGCAGGGCGGCCCACACGTTGCCCTCGCGCGCCGCGATGGCGCGTTGGCGCAGCGGGCGGTCGTAGCTGGGCTCACTGGTGAAGGCCCAGTATTCGTGGGGCCCGACGATCAGCTTCACGCGCCCGCTGCCCCGCCCGCCGTTGAGCAGCAGCGCCTCGCTGTACTGGCCCTTGACGGTGGCCAGGTCCTTGAGCTGGCTGATGACCTCGTCGGAGACGTCGACGGTGTCGGCCAGGTAGCGCAGCATCGCCTTGTCCTGCTCGAAGAGGATCTTGATCGAGGCGTTGCGCAGCACCGCGTTGGACGTGCCCTCGAAGTCCGAGGCGTCCTGGCTCATGACGACGAAGCAGGTGCCGTAGTGGCGTGACTGGCGGGCCCAGTGCTGGATGTGCTGGGCGAGCTCTTCGACCTGGGACCACGCCCACCCCTCGTCGAGCAGCAGCACCGAGCGGCCGTGCAGCCGGGCGCCGTCCACCACCTCGGTGGCGGCGTGCTGGTTGTCGCGCTGGACGCGCTCGCGCACCCACTCCATCGTGGCGAACATCAGCGGGATCAGCATCTTGTCCTGGGCCCCGGAGCTGTCGAAGATCAGCAGCGGCGCGTCGTCGGGGATGTCGGTCTCGCGGTCCCACAGGTGGGCGTAGATGCCCTGGTCGACGAACTCGCTGAGCTCGGCGGCCAGGGCCTCCATGGCCTGCACGATCGCGTCGCTGCCGTGCTGCTGGCGGTCGTGCTCGGCGAAGGCGCGCATGAAGGCCACCAGTTCGCTCTCGCGCGGCACGATCTGGTGGTGGGCGCAGTGGCGGTACACCGAGCGGATGCAGTGGGCCAGCACCGCCTCCTGCTGGCGCGTGAAGTCGACGTCGAGCATCACGCGGTGTAGCTCGACGAGGAAGGTGATCTTGCTGTTGGGCGGGTTGGCGGGGTCGGGGGTGTCCCAGTGGTTGATGGCATACCGCGACTGCGCCGAGCCGATGTCCAGCTTGCGCGCCCCGGGTATCAGCTGGGAGAGGACCTCGTAGTGGCCCGCGCGATCGAAGACGTAGCCGCGGGCGCCCAGCGCGACGAGATGGGCCAGCAGGCGGTTGCCGAAGTGGGTCTTGCCGGTCCCGCTGGTGCCGGCCACCACGATCGAGTGGTTGCGATGGGCGCGGTCGAAGGGATCGAGGAACTCGACCTCCCCGGTGGTCGATTGCAGCAGCGGCAGGCCGGTGGGGCTGCCGCAGCTCGCCCCGATGAGCGCGGTGCTGTCGGCCGCGTGCTCCATGCCGAAGCGCAGCGTCTTGCGCGCGACGTCCATGCCCAGGGGCAGGGTGGAGCGCCACAGCACGTCCTGCTCGCGGGTGCCGGGCATCAGCACCCCGCCGGCGGTGGCGCGGTGGACGACCTGGCCGGCCTGGTGGGCGGCCAGGTCGAGGTCGCTGAGGTCGGTCTGCTTGGGCCGCGGCCCGGCCACGCGCAGCATCAGGTACATCGACGTCTCGATCAGCCCCGCCTGGGGGTCGTCGGCCATCTCCTCGACCAGGGCGCCCTGCTCGCGCTCCTGGCGCTCGGACTCGGCGTCGCGCCGCCCGCGCCCGATGCGCCGCTCGTTCTCGCGCTGGGCCTGGTGCCAGGCGCGGTTGATCTCATCCTGAACCTGGGTGCGCGCGAGCCCGTGCAGGTAGACCGTCAACGTGAAGGGCAGCGGCTGCTGCAGCAGCTCGCGCAGCCAGAACATCCTCGTGCTCGCCGGGCTGCCGCCCAGGTAGCCCACGCGCACCATGTCCTGCTCGATCTCCCCGTGGTGCACGTCGCGGCGAAAGTCCATGGGGCTGCGCGCGACCTGCTCGTGCAGGCGCGTCGCGGCCTGCTGGGCCTCCTCGCGCTCCAGCGGGCTGTCAAAGCGCGACAGCACCCCCTCCCAGCCGGCGTCGGCCTCCAGGCGCCCCCAGGTGGTGCTGGTGGGGTTGAAGCGCGTGCTGAGGTAGCGCAGGACCTCGCTGCCGTCCAGCAGGCGGCCCCCGACGCCGTCGCGGGCCAGGTGGGCCATGAACCCGCGGACCCGGGTGGTGGCGCGCTGGGCCACGCGGCGATGCTCGCGCAGGGTGCGTGAGCGCACCGGCTTCATCGCGTCGACCTCGCCGCCGCGACGGGCCCTGGAGCCCGGCACCCACCCCGGCAGCGCGTCGGCCAGCGCGGGGTCGAGGTCGAAGTCCGGGCGGTAGCGCACGATCAGATAGCAGCGCCGACGCATCGTGAAGCCCTCGGGCGCCGAGCGGGCCACCGACTCGCCCAGCATCTTGTACAGCGCCCAGCGCGCGCGCTCGCCGTCGCCCAGGGTGCTGGCCTCGCGGTCGCTGACCTCGCCGGGGTCAAAGCCGTGCAGCGCCTCGACCTGGGCGCGGTAGTAGGCCAGGTGGTCGGCGATGTCGAGCAGTTCGCCTTCGATCTGCATCTGCAGCACCTGGCCGCGCTCCAGGCGGGCGGCCAGCGCGCGCAGGCTCCAGAAGGCCCGCTCGACGCCCTCCGAGTCCATGCTGTCCTGGTTGGGCGGCTGGCAGGCCACGATGTGCACCAGGGAGCCGTCCTCCAGCACCACCGTCCCGTCGGCGCCGACGGCCGCCACGGGCAGGAACTCGCCGGCGGCGCGCACCAGCTCACGGCCCCGCTCGCTCCTGGCGTCGGCCGAGGCCTGGGTCCTGCGCTTGAGCATCGTCCCCATCTCTTCGGTTCTCCCTGGTCTAGGCGGAAGTTTTCGCCGCTGAGCATCGGGATCTCGCATCGCCGCTCGGGTTGAGGCG
>JANDLV010000050.1 GCA_024330185.1 Candidatus Siliceabacter maunaloa | reverse complement strand
CCCCGGCAAGGACATTCACGCCGAGACACGTCCCTTCAGAAGAGCCGCACCCTTTTGACTCTGTTCCGTGGACAGCAACTGCACTCAGGTCACATTGTCGAGTTTCCGTGGAGCGGGACGCCCTCGCGTCCCTGAAACAGCGGCTCCAGAGCGCGAGCCCACGCGCTTGCGCTTTGCGCGAGGAGCGGTCGCGCCGCGCAGCGTCGCGCCACTACCGCTTTCCATGCAAGGCGGCACCTGCCGACGCGCTACTTCCTCCTCGCGCAGAGCGACATGCACGATTTCTGACCGACGCCGTCCCCCGGTTGCGTCTCATGGCAAGCGGGCACATGGCGGCTGAGTTGGGATACCCGGAGCGGCCGGCTCGAAAGTCGCATGCGACGGTGATACTGACCCTCTGCCGGCCGACGAAGGGGTGTCAGCGGGACACGCTGTCCGTGGGATCAGCGCCTCCATCATCAGGTGCTTGCGCGTCTGGCTGCATCTGTTGCTGGCGGGCTAACACCCAGGCGTCAATGCGTGCGTCGCTGGCCGCCTGGCGGCTCCGGAGCTCTTCGGCCAACTCCAGCGTCGGGCCGTCGTCTAGGTGCGGATGGGCCTTGCAGACCGCCGCGGCCGTGCGCGCCAGATCCAAAGCCGCCGAGGACAAGACGAGCGCATCGGCCGCCGCATGACGCGCTGGCGCCACCGGGTGAACGATCTCGCCGCGCTCATCGCGTGAACACATGAAGTTCAGGTACGGCCTCAAGTTCGCGTGCTCCATCTGCGAAAGGAAGCTCCACTTGACCCGGACCGCCTCGGGTTCCGTCACACCTTGCATGTACGCCGTAGACGGCTTCCCGGCCCTCCCAGCGCCCTCGCCCCAATTCCGCGCGTAGGTGCCCGTAGGATCCTGTGCGCAACTCGCGGCGCGCTGCGTGATTTCGCCAAGCCGCCTGACGAGCCCCGCCGCTTCGACGCCGTAACCGCTGCGGACCAACAGCCCAATCGCCCGCCCGGTACGCAACGCCATCGCGGCCGCCGCGAGCACGCCGTTCGAGGAGGCACCCCAGCCTGCCGGTGCGCCCGCTGGCGGGGCAGTCGTCTTTGCCTCTTGCGCTACCAGGAACAACTCGTCTCCCGCACGATCGAGGAACGCGACGTCGGCTAGGTCGTCCGCAGCCGACTCGAGAAGCATTCGTTCGTCGCCAGCGCAGAGGTCGTGGAAGATCTCGGGCATGGCGCGATTCTGCACCACCATCCGGCTGACGGTCGCCTCGGACGACCGGACGCCGTCCGCGCGAAGCGTGACGCTTCTGCTTTCGCGTGGAAGCAGAAGCTTTGGTGACGGGGGAATGCGGCTGCGATTCTTGAGGGCCGGTACCCGTCGTCGGCTCGGGATCGCGCGGGAGACGTGGCCTAGGAGACCGCGCCGTACACCACGGACGCAATGGCCAATGCCGCGAGGCCGCCGTAGAGAACGACGTACACGCCGAGCGGGCGCAAACGGCGCAGGAACGCGAGGCGGAACCGCGGGAAGTTCGAGTATTGCCCGAACCGGTGCTCTGCCAAAGCGATGTCCAGGTCGATGCTCACGTCGGCGTCCAACCCAGCCCGCTCGAGCTCCTTGTACCGCAGCGAAAGGATGTGCTCGAGCTCGTGTGCGCGGCGCAAGCCGTGGGCGTAGAGCGACCCGTGGTACGCATCGATGAACATAAAGAGCACAACTGCGACCCCGCCGCACAGTGCGACGGGGACGCTCGAGTTTTCGACGGCGAAGGTCAGGAGGGCGAGCACCAGCGTCAGCCCGACGCCTCGGAGTGCAAGTGACGTCCGCACGACGCCGTCGATCAGCGAGCGCGTCGTCTCATAGTCGAGCCGGATCAGCGAAATCAGTTCCTCCCGCGCTGCCGCGTCAGCCTCACGAGCTTGGGTGTCCATTCGCGTACTCATCGCTCCTTAGATCGCTCCCTGAGTCTGTCGGAGGCGGCGGCGAACTGCTGACACGTGCGAGTAGCCTCCGCTGCCAGCCTGGGGAGCCGGGTTCGGTCGATCCAGGCCGCGAAGCGGTCGAGCAGCCGCTGCAGCAGGTCGAGGATGTGCTCTCGGTAGGCGTCATCGTCCTCCTCGTCGTCCTCGCCCGACATCTCGCGACGGTCTATCTCGAGGTCGCATAGGTCCACGATGCTCATCACGAGGCGCTGAGCCTCTGGCGACGCGCGCTCGCGCTTGAGCCGGGCGCCGAGTGCTGCGGCGCGGGCGCGCGCGGGAATCGGGAAGCCGGCCAGCGGAGTATTGAACTCCTGGGCAAGGATCTCGGCGACGAAGGTCCGCGCGAACTTCAAGAGGCCGGGCAGACGCTCGCGTAAGTCATCGAGGTCCGCGTCCTCGGCGGCGTTGACGCGTCCGGCGAAGCCCAGCGGTCGGCGAAGCAGCGCGGGATCATCTTTGAGCGCCATGGCTACCGAATGGCGTCGACGAGCGTATGGCAGGCGGCCACAGCCGTCGACGCTGCGTCATGGCTGTCGCGGGCGGGAAACGGCAGCGACTGCCGCGAGTCTCGCTCGACGAGCAAGAAGAACGCGCGCAGTTCGGCAATGCGCTCGGTGGCGGGCGCGAGTTGGGGGACCTCACGGCGCAATCGGTCGAACGCGCGGGTTCCCGAGAACTCGAATCGCGACTGTCGCCCGAGGACCGTGAACGCTGCGCTGCGTCCGATCGAGTAGAGATCGGCAAGGCAGTACAGGTACAGGCCTTGGCACCACGCGATGTCGTCGTAGAGTTCGAGGCGTACGAGCAGCTCTTCACGATTGTTGCGGACCGGCGCGTCACGCGGGTGACACGCGCGCAGCGCCTCAAAGGCACCGAAGTAATCGACGACCGCCACGCCCTCCCGCAGGACATGCACGCCGAACGTCGACCGCCGTTCGAACAGTCGGGTGAGCTGCGCCTCGGTGACCAGCTTCAGCTGGATGCCGCGTTCATCGACCGCGCGTCGGAACCGGGCGCGGACGCGAGCGGCAGTCGCGCGATCGTCGACGAGCGCGAGGAGGTCGATGTCGCTCGCAGCGTCGAAGTCGCCACGCGCGCCGCTGCCTATCACGCAGACGGCGCGCACGCCGGCTTCACGCCCGAGCGCATCGGCTGCGTTACGGGCCTCGCTATCGGCGAGCACCTGGACGATTGCAGCGGCCACGCAGGCATGATGACGCGGGGGGCGGATGGGGCGATGGTCAGCCCTCCATCGGCCAGGAGTTGGCCGTCCAGCGGACGCCTTGCGCCCGTTTCAAGCCACCCACCGGGCATCGGGCAGCTCGTGCTTGTAGCTCCCGGTTGCCAGGTACGCTCGCAGCCGGCGCCCGTCAGCGAGAGGACGGATCTTGTTGACGGCCTGGTTGGGCGTGCGGGCCTCGGTGGCGAAGACCTCGCGGTAGCTGGGCTCGTCGGGGGAGACCGTGGGGTCTGTGGCGATGACGATGAAGCCGCGGTTGGACGAGCGTTCGGCGTTGGTCTTGCGGACGTGGTCGCGCTCGGCTTCGAGTTCGTCGGCCCATTCGACGAGGTCAAGCTGCTTGGTGTCGGCTGGGGGGCTCATGCGGTGGTCTCCTGCTGTCCGCCGCCGGCCGCGAGGAAGCGGCGAAGAGCCTCCACGGTAGCGCCCGTGAAGGCGTCGAACTTGGCCTGGGGCACCTTGTCGTAGGCCCAGGCAGCGCCTGACAGCTCGGTGGCGTCGCGACACCAGCGGCGGGCACGGGCGTCCTTGTGGGCGACGTCGAGGTCCTCGAGGCCCTTGGTCTCCATGACGAGGTGGGTGCCGTCCACCAGCCGCACGAGGAAGTCGGGGTAGTAGTAGCGTAGCGCTCCGGCGCTTGAGATGTACTCGAGGGCGAAGCGGCTGTTGAGCGTGAGCTTGGCCCAGGTCGCGACGTCGCCGGCCTTGTCGAGGAACTGCGCGAAGCGCTTCTCCAGCGACGAGTCGACGGGGGTGAGGTTGAACACGGTTCGTTTCCCTTCGTAGGTCTCCCGAGACCACGCGAAGGCGGGGGTCTCGGACACGCGGAAGGCGCGCTCCGTGATCGTCGCCTCTCGTTCTTCGATGGAGAGGTCCCTGAGGGTCCTTTGGAACGAAGAAATCACAGTTGCTTGCGCATCGTTCTCGGCCAGGCGGCGCAAGACCACCTTGTCGTCGAGCGCGACGTCCTCCTCGAAGACCCGCGTGCGGAGGTGGTCGCGCATGAGCGGTGCGATGGCGGCGAAGGCGCCCGAGATGCCGTAGACGCCCCCGGCCTTCAGCGCGGCGTTGGTGTACCAGCTGATGACGCCGGAGGGATCCTCGGGATAGGGGACCCGGAAGCGCTCGCGCTCGACCTCCACCTTGTCGACGAGGTGGATGCCCCGGTATTCGATGTACTCGTCGGGCGCCACGTCGGGCACAGATAGGAGGGGGCTGGCCGCCGTGAAGTCGTCGTGCGTCAGCCTGTCAAAGCGGGTCTGCGCTCGGGCGAGGGACCGCGTGAGTTGGGGGACCGCGATGTCGTAGCGCAGCTTGGCCTCGTCGACGAAGATCGTGATGGCGCCCGGCCCGATCTTCTCGACGTCGTCCTTCTCCACCACCAGGCCGCCGTCGAGCTCGACGTCCCAGAGGTCGCGGAAGGCGTTGTGCTCGATGACCACGACGCGCTCGTCGTGGCCCGAGCCCGGTGGCGTCATGCGCCGCAGCCCGCGCCCCAGGGCCTGCTCGGGAAGGATCTTCGCCTTGGCGCGCAGGCTGCGCAGCGTCGTGATGACGCAGACGTTGCGTACGTCCCAACCCTCGCGCAGCATGAGGACGCTGACGATGCAGCGGATCGGGCTCCCGGGTTCGTCCACGTCGCGGGCGGCGCGCCGAGCGACATCGAGGTCGGCCTTGGTGATGTCGCCCTGGTTGTTGGTGTGGATGACCAGCAGACGGTCACCGGCGAACTCGGGCCGTTGGCGCAGGTAGTCGCCGACCTCGTCGGCGGCCTGGGTGTTCTCACACATGACGAACAGCACCGGGTTGCGCCCGGTCGGCGCGAGCGCCTCGTCGAACTTCTGCCAGCGCGCCACCGCGACGTCGAGCCACTGGCGGTAGCGCTGCACCGCGCTGTCGCCCAGCTCGACCGTGGCGCCGTGGACCTCGCCGATGATGGGCGTCTTGACGATCCCGTCGCGCACCGCTTGGGCGAGCGGGTAGTCGACCACCACGTGACGGAAGAGCTGGCCGGTCTGGTACTTCGGGGTGGCCGAGAAGTCGAGCTGGCCCACGACGCCTGACCCGTCGACGTCGCCGCGCGAGATGAGCTCCTCGTGCAGTCCCTGGATCGCCTGGTTCCAGCGGCGCTTCTCTGACCACACGTGATGGGCCTCGTCGTTGACCACGAGGACCCGGCCGCCCTCCGCGATCCGTTCGAAGAGTCGTCGACCGCCGGCCTGCGCCGCGTCTAGGTCCTTGCTGACCTTGGCGCCGACCATGGCGTCGATCGGGTTGACCGCCGGCTGATCGTCCTCGTCGACCAGCGCCTCGCGCAGGCGGTGCTCGTTGGTCAGGTACAGCGCTCCCCGCGTCGTGACGGGCACCAGGTCGTCCTGCAGGACGACGGTCAGCTCGAAGTCGTCGCGCCACTCGGGCGGGACGAGCGGCGCCTGTCGCCACACCGCCGCGTCGGCGAAGTCGCTCTTGAGCCGCTCGAAGACGATGATGTTGGGCGCGATCACGAGGAACGTGGTCGCCATCGGCGAGCCGGGCTCGTACACCGCGTGGAAGTAGGCCCACGTCATGCACAGCGCCATCGCCATCGTCTTGCCCGAGCCCGTCGCCATCTTGAAGGCAAAGCGCGGGCGCTTGGGCTCGGCCGGGTCGATCAGCACCTGCTGCTCGGCGAACTTCAGCAGCTCGAGGAAAGAGCCGGCGCGCTCGATCTCGGCCAGGTAGACGAAGGTCTGTTGGGAGCTGCTCAGGCGCTGTGGGACCCGCACGACCGCCTGGTCGGGGAGGCTGCTGGGTGTCAAAGTTCAGCGACCTTCCGACGGTTGGTCTTTCTGATCTCGTGCAGGGCGGCCAGCTGCCGTCTCTACCGCGCCTTCCTGCTCAAGGAGCAGATCCGGCTGCTCTACCACCTCGATGACCCCGCCGCCGCGCCGGCCCACCTCGACGCCTGCTGGCCTGGGCCTCACGCAGCAAGCTCAAGGCGTTCGTCAAGCTCGCGCGCACCATCCGCGCGCGCCGCGACGGCGTGCTGGCCGCCATCCGCCTCGACATCTCCAACGAGCGCATGGAAGGCCTCAACTCCAAGGCCCGCCTCCTCAGCCACCGCAGCTTCGGGTTCCACTCGGCCGACCCGCTCATCGCCCTCATCTACCTGTGCTGCACCGGCCCAACCATCACGCCACCCCTGCGATGACTTCCACACGAACGACCGAAGCACCCGAATTGATGGGCGGGAAGTTGAGATCGCGTGGACGTTCGCAGAACGGACTGGCATGAATGCCCATACCGCCGCTCGGGCTGCTCGGGCGCGGTCAAGTGAACCGAGCGATAGTTCGAGACTGACTCACCACAGGGCAGGGGCCTTGTAGGCTGAGCGCAGCGGCGCCCAACGTGGGCGCGGCGCGAGCTACAGCGTTAAGGCCTCTCGGCCGCGGACGCTCACAGATCGCTCGCGTGGCCGCTGCTACCCGTTAGCAGCAGCAGAAGGACGGTCAAACAGACTGATCACGTTAGGCGCTTCGCTTGGGGGTACTTGGCCCAGAAAGTCCGTGTAGAACTCGTCTAAGTTCACCAAAACAGCGGCTGCGAGTTCCTTGTGGGAGTAGTCGTAGTCCTCTAGGTGAACATCGATGGCTGTCTTGACCAAGGTCGGAGGCTCAGACGAGAGCGCGTAGGGCTCGGCAAAGTTGTAGCCGCGTGCGCTGTGCTGCTTGTACAGACGGACGGCCGTCTGCTTGTTGATGGCACCTACAGCCTGAGCACGCGTGATGATTCCTTTCATGGAAATGCGCCAGTAGGTCTTGAGGTTCGGCAAGCGATCGAACGCGAGACCGCGCACGGTGGGACGAAACGCTGAGTCGGGTGCGAGGAACTCACCAGCGAAGGCGTCTGCCTCCAGTTCCGGATCGCCGCTGGAGGGGGCGGCGTGCATGGTGAGATGCCCGAGTTCGTGGGCTACCGTCCATCGAAGATCTTCGGTCGGGATTGCGGAGTTCAGGAAGAACAGCGGGTGCCCACGAGTCGTCCAGCAACTCATACCGAACAGCTTGTGATTGCCGAAGTCCTCTGCAATCACGATGCCGCCGGCTGACTCGATCAGCGCGGTGAGGTTGGAGATCGGTCCCTCTGGCAACCGCCACGCGGTGCGCAGGGCGCGCGCAACCTCGACCGGTGAGCCGCCGTACTCGTCCGGGTCGAGTGTGTGGAACATGCGATTACCCTCCAGCTCCAGGCCGTCGAGTAGCTTTCGGATGTTGATGTTGCGCACGTACATGCGCGCGTCGAGCTTCCTGAGGACCTTCGCCGGCAGCGTCTTTCGCTTGCGGTGATACAGGCAAGCGCTACCGACCTCGCGAACGCGTCCGGGCTCGTAGAACATCCGGCCCGGGTAGTCGAGGAAGTCAGCGACAGCGGCGACCTCGCGGGGCTGCAAGGTGCCCGCGCCCTTCTCTACTTTGGAGATGAGTCCCTGCGTCACTCCTGCGGCGACCCCGACCTCCTCCTGTGTCCGGCCGCGACTCTCGCGTGCCACTTGGAAGACATCGGGGTTGAGCAGGTGCTCGGTCATGCGGATTGGACGGTGCCCGTGCCGGTGTCCTTCTTGCGCTCAGTCGTCTTGCGGACCGTGGCCGGCTTGGCCGCGTCCTGCATGCCGGGGAAGGCGATGGGAGCGACTACGCGCGTCCCGCCGTAGATGTCGTACATCCAAGGTCGGTGCCCCTTGCAATCGCGGCGAATCTCGATCCTCCCGACCTTGGCGCCATCCAAGGTGTGGCCGCACGTCAAGAGGGTTGGGGGCTTCAACGCAGGGTCTCCAGTCAGCACAAGCGTCATGTCTTCGCTGTACTCCTGCCGGGCCAGGAGCTTCTGCTGCTCTGTGGCGACGTTGCTCGGCGCGCCATGTCCCACGAACTTGAAGCGCAGCAGGATATCTTGGCCGACCTTGAGCCCGGTGAAGCCAAGGCAGTCGGTCAGCTCCACTCCCGGCGTGTCCGCCAGTCGCCAGCCTAGTTCGGCGCACAGATGATCGTGGATGATGTTCGCTCGAGTTGTGGTGTCGAACGGCAGGGCGATGGCAGGGTGCTCGGTGAGCAATGTCTCCCACACGGCCGCCGCCGCGACATGCGCTTCGGTGAGCACCGTTTCCATGTCTGCAAGGCGGCCCTTCACGTCCTCAAGCTCGATCATCACGGCCGACTGTAGCACGACGGCGGAAAGGCAGCCACGTTTTATTACCAATCCCATCTTGCGCTGCCCGCATGGGCGCGAAACAGCGCAACGAGCGTGAAGAATGACGCTGGATCCTCCTTTGCCGTCGGGAGGCGCACCTAGACTCGCGCCCGATGGCAACGAAGGCTCGATCCTGGACCTGGCGGGAGCTGGTCCTGCGCGCCCGTGACGTCGAGACCGGCGAGCAGCAGATCGAGCGCTCCACCGTCTGGGTGCCCCCAGACGAGGCGCGCCGGCGCACGCAGCTGATCGAAGCCACCCACCAGCGTCACCCGGACGCACGGTTCAAGTCCTTCGTTAGCTCCGTCGCGAGCTTCGTGGCGGGCAAGCACCTCGTCGTCGCCCGCTACGGCGGGGCGTTCGAGCCCCCCGAGACCGAGCGCGCGCCCGACGATTGGGACCAAGAGGCGCTGTTCGGAGACGCGGCCTGACCACCACAGGAGGGCAGCCGGGGCGCCCGCAGCTTGAGCTCGCGCTCGGCGCCTTCGAGAACCGGCGGCTCTTCTCGGCCAACTTCCTCTTCGAGCGGCTGCCCGAGTGGCCGGAGCAGACCGCGGCCGCCGATCCGGTCCTCCACCGGACGCTGCGAGAGCTCTGGGCCACGGAGCGCGCAGGGCTGCCAGCGGCCAACGAGGCCCAGACCGAGGAGCGGCTGGTCAAGCCGGTGCTCGCGGCGCTGGGCTTCGCCTACACCGTCCAGGCCGGCCTGGCCACGGCGACCGGCCGGCGCCAGCCCGACTACGCGCTGTTCCTCGACGACGAGCGGCGTGCCGAGGCCGATCTGCTCGAGGGCGGAGCACGGTATGAGCTCGCGGTCGCGGTGGCCGACGCCAAGCGGTTCGATCGGCCGCTCGACGGCCGTGGTACCGGTGGCGAGGACCGCGACGATCCCGTCGCGCAGATCATCAACTACGTCTCGATTACCAAGCGCCGCTGGGGCATCCTGACCAACGGCCGCCTCTGGCGCCTTTACGCGGCCGAGGGCGATCTCGTCGAGGGCGCCTGCTACCAGGTCGATCTCGTCGCCCTCCTGGAGCAGGAGGATCTGACCGCCTTCGCGTACTTCGCCGCGTTCTTCGGCGCCGCGGCCTTCGTCCAGGACATCGATGGCCGCTGCTTCCTGGACCGAGCCCTGAGCGACAGTCGCGCCAATGCGGTGCGGGTGGGCGACGCGCTGGAGCGCCAGGTGTTCGCTGCCGTCCCCTTGATCGCCGAGGGGCTGCTCGGCGACGATGAGCGTACGCCGCAGGCGCTGGCCGTCGCCTTCGACCATGCCCTGGTCTTCCTCTATCGCCTGCTGTTCTGCCTCTACGCGGAGGCCCGGCGACTGTTGCCCGTGGAACATGCGCACTACCGCCCGTACAGCCTGCTCGCGCAACGCCAGGAACTGGCCCGCGACATCGACGCCGGCCGCGTCTTCAGCCTGCGCTCCGACGACCTCTACAGCGACCTGCGAGCACTGTTCACCATCGTCGACCAGGGCGATGAGGATCTCGCGGTCAACGAGTACGACGGCGGCCTGTTCTCCGCCGCCGCGCATCCCTGGCTGATCGGCCGTTCGGTGTCCGACCGCCTGCTCGCCCCTGCACTCGACGGTCTCTACCGGGCGGTGGGCCGGCAGGTCGACTACCGCGACCTCTCGCCGCGCCACCTGGGAACGATCTACGAGCGGCTGCTCGACTTCCGCCTCAAGGACGAGGCCGGCGCCCTCCTGCTGCGCACCGCCGAGGGCCGCCACGACACCGGTTCCTACTACACGCCCTCACACGTGGTCGACGCGATCGTGGAGGCGACGCTCGAGCCCCTGCTGGCGCGCCGGTCGGAGGTCAACGCGCAGCTCGGCCTGCGGGGACGCGACGCGCTTGAGACCTTCCTCGCGCTCCGCGTGCTCGACCCCGCCATGGGCAGCGGGCACTTCCTCGTCGCCGCGGCGGCCTACATCGCCCAGTACGTCGCCACCGATCCCACCTACGACGGCCATCTGTCCCTGACCGACATCCAGCGGCTCGTGGCCGAGCGCTGCCTCTACGGCGTGGACCTCAACGCGATGGCCGTCGAGCTGGCGCGCCTCTCGCTGTGGCTGAGCACGGTACGCGACGACGAGCCGCTGACCTTTCTGGCCAACCTGCGCACCGGCAACTCGCTCGTGGGCGCCGAGCTGGCCGAGCTGCTCGCCGGCGAGGGCGATCTCTTCGCCGATCGTCTCGGGCGTGACGCGGGCACGATCCTCGCCCGGCTGGACGACATCCGTGCGCTCGGGTCGCGCGCGGGCGCCGACGTCCACGTCAAGGCCCGTCTGGCCGAGGAGGCGGCGGCATTGCGCGAGCCGCTGGAGCGCCTGGCCGACGAGGCCGTGGCGGGGCGGTGGAGCGGCGCCGAGGCCCCGGACGCGCTGCACTGGGCGCTGGAGTTCCCCGAGGTCTTCCTGTCTGTTGACGGCCGGCCGCGCGACGACGGCGGCTTCCACGCGGTGGTCGGCAATCCGCCCTACGTGCGTATCCAGGCGCTGGGGCGCGACCTGGCGGCGTGGGCTCGTCGGCGCTATGCGACGGCGAGCGGCAGCTTCGACGTCTACGTGCCCTTCCTGGAGCGAGGGGTCGGCCTGTTGGCACCGGGAGGCCGCCTGGGCTTCATTGTCCCCAACAAGTTCCTCAAGCTCGACTACGGCCGCGGGTTGCGCGATCTGCTCAGCCGCGAGCGGCTCGTCGAGGAGATCATCGACTTCGGGGACGCCCAGGTGTTCCCGGGGGCGACGAACTACACGTGCGTGGTGGTGCTCGACCGCGCCGGCGCCGATGAGCTGGCCTACCGCCGTGTCCGCGGGGACGCCGACGAGGTGCGCCGGGCCCTCGTGCGCGTGGAGCGGGCGCCGACGGAGAGCTTTCGCGCGGCGGAGCTGGGCGGCGATCCGTGGGTGCTGGCGACGGGGGAGGAGCGGGGGCTGCTGAAGGCGGCAGCGGAGACGGCTGCTCGGCTTGATGACGTCACCGAGCAGATCTTCCAGGGCCTCATCACGAGCAAAGATCCGGTCTACATCCTCGAGGACCGCGGGCGCCGCGGCACGAACCGGGTCGTCTACTCGCGCGCCTCCGACCGTGAGCTCGAGCTGGAGCCGGACCTCCTCCGTCCTCTGGCCAGCGGCACGGACACCGACCGCTACGCGTTCCGCCCGCTGCGAACATCGCTGCTGTTCCCCTACCGGCGGGGCGAGGACGGAAGGATGGCGTTGCTGACGCCCGAGGAGCTCGCGGCGCTCCCACTCACGGCTGTCTACCTCGCCGAGCACGAGGCGGAACTTCGCGCCCGCGAGCGCGACAGGATGGATCACGACGGGTGGTACGCCTTCGGACGCACCCAGAGCCTCGGTGCGCATGATCGGCCCAAGCTGGGCGTCGCTGCGACCGTGCGCCGACTCGAAGTTGCCGCCGATCCCGACGGCGCGGTCTTCTTTCACAACGTTCGTGTGAACGGCATCCTGCTGCGAGACGAAGGGCCTTCGCTGTGGACGCTCCTCGTGCTTCTCAACGCGCGGCTGCTCGACTACATCTTCCGTCGCGGCGCGGCCGAGCACGCTGGCGGGCACTACGCGGCCAACAAGCAGTTCATCGCCCCGCTGCCGATCCACCTCCCGCCGACCGACGAGGCGGCCCGCTTTGACGAGCTCGGCCGTCGTCTCCACGCTGGCGCCGGCACCGTCGAGCGCGAGCGTGGCGGGTTCCTCGACTGGCTGTCGGGCGTGCTCGGGGCGCCGGCCAGCTCACTTTCGGGCGCGACGAAGGTCGCCGCCTACGACACCCTCGCGCTGCCCGAGCTGCTCGCGATCCTCCAGGCCAACCGCAGGCGACTGACCCTCGATCCCGCAGCCCGCACGTTCCGCGAGCTCCTCGAGTGCGAGTGGTCCGCCAGCCTGGACCGCCTTGGCGCGCTGCGCACGGACCTCGTCCGCGAGGAGGCTCTCGCCGACGACCTGGTCTTCGAGCTCTACGGCCTCACGGCTGCCCAACGCGCGCTGGTCGACGCGGAGTTCACTCCCCCAGCACCTTGATGACCATCCGCTTGGGCCGGCCGCCGTCGAACTCGCAGTAGAAGACGGCCTGCCAGGGGCCGAGGTCGAGGCGGCCCTCGGTGACGGGCAGGACGACCTGGTGGTGGACGAGGAGGTTCTTCCAGTGGGCGTCGCCGTTGTCCTCGCCTCCGGCGTGGTGGCGGAAGTCGCCGGGGTCGGGGCCCAGGGCGGCGGCGACGTCGTTGGCCGGCGGCTTCCAGGAGGGTGGGGCGAGCTTGTCCAGCCACTCCAGGGTGTCCTCCAGGAGGCCGGGCTCGTCGTCGTTGACCCAGACGCCCGCGGTGATGTGCATGGCGGACACGAGGACCATGCCCTCGGCCACGCCCGCATCGTCGACGGCCTGCTGGACCTCGTCGGTGATGCGCACGAAGGCGCGGCGGTCGGGGACCTCGAAGGTCTTGTAGACGGTGTGGGATCGCATCGGCGCAGTGTCGCGGACGGCCCGCGACCCTACGTCTCGAGCCTGCGCTGCAGCCGGGCCAGGCGGTCGTCCCAGCGGGCGCCGGCGTCGGCCATCCAGCCCATGGCGTCCGAGAGCGGGCCGGGGGTGAGGCGGTAGCGGGTCTCGCGCCCGGCGCGCTCGCCGGCGACCAGGCCGGCCTCGTCGAGCAGCGCGAGGTGCTTGGCCACGGCCTGGCGGCTCATGGGCAGCTCGCCGGCCAGGGAGGTTGCCGTCACCGTCTCGCGCTCGGTCAGGGCGCGGACGACCTGGCGGCGGGTCGGGTCGGCCAGCGCGGCGAAGACGGCGCCGGCGGCCTCGTCGGGGCCGCCGGCCGCCGCCCCTCGACCGGGCGCGCTCTGCGCCGGACCCTTCCCGCGCGGGTCGTGGCCCTCTACGCGCACGCCGCCACCATCGCCGGGCCGCGTACGGCGCGCTCGCCGCCCGCGACGACCGCGCGGCTCGCCACGCGCAGGGCGACCACGGGCACCTCGACCACGGTGAGCCGTGTGGTGCCGCCGGGCGCGTCGTCGAGGGTGAGCTCCACGAGCGAGGCCTCGCCGTCCTCGCCGCACCACGTGAAGGCCAGACGCCGGCCGGGCTCGACCTCCTCGACGACGGCGTCGCGCCGCGTTCCGTCGGCCCAGCGGAAGGTGCCACGGGCGCCCGGCCTCAGGACTAGGTCGACCTCGTCGGCCACCCAGCCGGCAAGGCGGCTCACCTCGCGCCACGCGGCGGCCCGGTCCACCGACAGCTCGATCTCGCGCCGCACAGCCTCGTCCATCCCTACCTCCTGATCGCGCAACCAATCGATTGCTGGTCTGTTACCTTGCTGGCAACCGCATGGTTGCACAAGAGGAGGCCCACATGTCCATCGTCCCCATGGTCGTCGAGCAGAGCCCTCGCGGCGAGCGCTCGTTCGACATCTACAGCCGGCTGCTCAACGACCGCGTCGTCTTCCTGGGCAGCCCGGTCGACGACCAGGTGGCGAACCTGGTCGTGGCCCAGCTCCTGCACCTCGAGGCCGTCGACGATCGCAAGGACATCTCGCTCTACGTCAACTGCCCCGGCGGCCAGGTCTACGCCGGCCTGGCCATCTACGACGCGATGCGCTGGGTGCGCTGCGACGTGGCCACGATCTGCTGCGGGATCGCGATGTCCATGGGGTCGCTGCTGCTGGCCGCCGGGGCGCCGGGCAAGCGCCTGGCGCTGCCCAACGCGCGCATCCTCAACCATCAGCCCTCCGGCGGCTTCCAGGGCCAGTCCACCGACATCGAGATCCACGCCCGCGAGACCCTCGCGTTGCGCGAGCGCGTCGAGGAGCTCTACGCCCTCCACACCGGCCAGGATCGCGCGCAGATCAACGCCGACATGGAGCGCGACCGGTTCTTCTCACCGCAGGAGGCGGTGGCCTATGGCCTGGTGGACCGGGTCATCGAGGAGCGCGCGGCCGCGGACTGGTCTCGCGCGGGGCTCGGAGCGTGAGGACCGCGATCACGAGCGCCGTCGTAGAGGAGGACCGTGGGTATGGCCAGTAACGCCGTGCCGAGCACCGGCACCCGCAGACGCCGCTCCCAGCGGGCTCCGTGGGGATCGCGCTGGGGGTCGATGCCGGCCATGGCGCGCCCGATGGTAGGGGGTAGGGATGTCGACCGGCAGACCTGCGAGGATGGCCGCGTCGATGAGCACCCAGGGTCCACAGCCGATCCAGCTGCGACCACGCGGGGTGGGGGAGATCCTCGACGCGGCCTTCCGCCTGTGCTTCACCCACTGGCGGCCGCTGGTGACGGCCACGCTGGTCGTCGTCGTGCCCCTGCAGATCCTCGCGACGATCGTGCTGTTCTCGGCCTTACCCGACGGTCTCACCACCGAGGAGGCGTTTCTGGGTCCGGAGGTGCCGGAGGACTTCGGCGTCCTCATCGCCGGCCAGCTCGTCTCGACCGTGCTGACCCTGCTCATGATTCTGCTGACGATCGCCGCCTGCTTCAAGGCGGTGGCGGATGCCTACCTGGGTAGCGAGCCGGACTGGCGCGCCTCGGTGCGCTTCGCCGTCGCGCGCCTGGCGCCGCTGCTGTGGATCTCGCTCCTGTACTTCGTCGGGGTGGTGCTGGGGTTCTTCGCCCTGCTGATCCCGGGCATCTTCCTGGCCATCGCCTGGAGCCTGGCCTACCCCGCCGCGTTGGTGGAGGACGTGCGGGGAGCCGGCGCCCTGAAACGCTCGTTCCAGCTCGTGCGCGGCCGCTGGTGGCCCGTGTTCGGGGTGCAGCTCGTCGGCGCGATCCTGGTCGGCATCATCGCCAGCATCGTGCAGTTCGTGATCATGGCGCCGGTGTTCTTCGTCGACTCGGTGCTCGCCATCGCTGTGCTCACAGGACTCGCCTCGATCGTCGGATACGCGATCAGCACCCCGCTGCAGGCGGCCATCGTGGCGATCGTCTTCTTCGACCAGCGGGTGCGCAAGGAGGGCCTGGACCTCGAGCTGCTGGCTCGGAGCCTGGGTACAGAGGCGCCCGCCGCGCCTGCGGGCGGTGGGTCGCCCTCGCCTGGCGGCCAGGTCCCGCCCGGCTGGGCCCCGCCCGGCGGCGCGGAGTCGCCACCGCAGCGGTGACCACGCGGCGAGGGCGCGCAGCGGCCCTGCTGGGCGCCGTGCTCTTCGCCCTGGCCTGCGCGTCGCCCGCGGGCGCGGGTGCGAGCGAGGTCGCCGATGCGGACGCGGCCAGAGAGCTGGCAGCCGCGGAGCTGGCGGGGCGCGAGTACGACGAGGGTGGCGCGCCCCAGCCGCTGCGCAGCCCGCTCGAGACGCTCGCCGACCTGCTCGACGACGCGTTCGCCTGGCTCGCGGGCCTGGTACCGGGCGGCGACCTCACCACCTGGGCCCTGCTCGCCGCGCTGGCGCTCCTCGCGGCCGGCGCGGTCGCGAGTCGCAGCGTGCGCCGCGCGGCGCGTGCGGAGCGCGCCGCCCACGGCGAGCGCCGGGTCTCCCACGAGGGCGATCCGCGGGAGCTGCTGCGCGCCGCCGAGGAGTCAGAGGCTCGCGGCGACCTGGGAGCCGCCCTGCGCCTGCGCTTCCGTGCCGGCGTGGCCGATCTGGCCGCCCGCGACCTCGTGCCCGCGCGGGCCTCCACGGGCATGGGCGAGCTCGAGCGCCGCCTGCGCTCCCCGACGTTCACGGGCCTGGCGCGACGCTTCGAGGAGGTGGCCTACGGCGGGCGTGCCGCCCGTGGCGCCGACGTCGCGGCCGCCCGGGAGGGCTGGCCGCGCGTGCGCCAGGAGGTCGGCGAGCGGGCGGCGGCGGGCAGCGGGTGAGGCGCCTCCTGCCCCACAGCCGCGGCGGGCGGGTTGCCCTGGGCGTCGTGGCCGCCGTCGTCGCCCTCAACGCGCTGGGCTTCGCGCTCGAGGAGCTCGACCCACCGCCGACCGGGCCGCCGTCCTCCTCCTACGCCACCCAGCCCCTGGGCGTGCAGGCCTGGGCGCGCGTTCTGGAGGACACCGGACGGTCCGTGCGCCGGGTGCGCGAGGCGCCCGCCGAGCGGGCCCCCGACCCGCGCCAGGCGCTCTTCGTCCTCGACCCGGGCGTGCTGGAGCCCGGTGACGTCGAGGCGCTGGTGCGCTTCGTGGAGCGCGGCGGTCGGCTGGTCGCGGGAGGGCGGGGCAGCGAGGGGCTGGCCGGGGCGTTGGCCGGGGCCCAGCGCTCCGGCGGGACCGCCCCGCGGGAGGTGCGTGTGCTGGCGCCCGTGGCCGAGCTCGCCGGCGTGCAGGAGGTCGTCACCGCCGGCGAGGCCGCCTGGACCGCGGCCGGCCGCGCGGTCCCCGCCCTTGGCGACGGGGCCGGCGAGGCCCTCCTGGTCGTGGCCGACCGCGGGGAGGGGCGCGCCGCGCTCCTGGCCGACGCCTCGCCGCTGCAGAACCGTCTCCTGGCCCGTGCCGACAACGCGGCGCTCGGCCTCGGGCTCGCCGGGGAGCCCGGCCGCCCGGTCGCCTTCCTGGAGTCCGTCCACGGCTTCACGCCGACCTCCGGCCTGGCCGCGCTGCCGGGCCGCTGGCTGGCCGCGCTGATCGGCCTGGGGCTCGCGGCGCTGGTATGGGTGGGGGCCCACGTGCGCCGTCTGGGCCCGGCCGAACAGCCCGACCCCACGGTCGTCCCTCCGCGCGGGGCCTACGTCGCGGCGCTCGCGCGCACGCTTCGGCGCACCCGCGACCCCCACGCGGCGGTGGCGCCGGTGCGCCACGCCGCCCGGCGGACGGTCGCCCGGCGCGCCGCGCTGGGCCCGCAACCCGACGACGGGGAGGTGGAGGCCGCCGGACGGCGCCTCGGGCTTGCCGCCGAGGAGGCCGCCGCGGTGGCGGGACGAGGACCGGGCGGGGAGGAGGGCGCGCTGGCTGCCGGCCGCGCGCTGGCCACCCTGAGCCTGACTGGCACCATGACGAACGAGAGGAGTACGGCGTGAAGGAGCTCTACGAGCAAGTGGCCGAGCAGGTAGGGCGCGTGGTGGTCGGCCAGGAGGAGGTCCTGCGTGCGCTGCTGGGCGCGATGGCCGTCGGCGGCCACGTCCTGCTGGAGGGCCCGCCCGGCGTGGCCAAGACGCTGCTGGCCCGGGCCACGGCGCGCGCCCTGGGCCTGGACTTCGGGCGCATCCAGTTCAGCCCCGACATGCTGCCATCGGACGTCACCGGCTCGCAGACCCTCCGCGGGGGCGAGCTGGCCTTCCGCCCCGGGCCGGTCTTCCATGCCCTCGTGCTGGCCGACGAGATCAACCGCACGCCGCCCAAGACCCAGGCCGCCCTGCTGGAGGCCATGCAGGAGCGCCAGGTCACCGTCGACGGGGTGTCCCACGCGCTGCCCGACCCGTTTCTGGTCGTGGCCACGCAGAACCCGATCGAGTACGAGGGCACCTACCCGCTGCCCGAGGCCCAGCTCGACCGGTTCCTGGTCAAGGTCAAGGTCGACTACCCGGCCGAGGAGGAGGAGCGGGCGATGCTCGCTCTGGCCCGCGACGGCCTCGAGCCCTCCGGCCTCGAGGGCCTGACGCCGGTGGCCGGCGCGCAGGAGCTGGTCGCCGCGCGCCGCGCGGTCGGCGCGATCGCCGTGGCCGACGAGGTCAGCGCCTACGTCGTGGCCGTCGTGCGTGCGACCCGCGCCCTGCCCAGCGTGGAGCTGGGCGGGAGCCCGCGTGCCGCCGTGCACCTCCAGGGTGCGGCCCGCGCGGCCGCGGCGCTGGCCGGCCGCGACTTCGTGATCCCCGACGATGTCGCCGCGGTCGCTCCCGCGGTCCTGCGCCACCGCCTCATCCTGCGCCCGGAGGCAGAGCTCGAGCGCTACAGCCCCGACGACGCCGTCGCGACGGCGCTGGGCAGCGTGCCGGTGCCGCGATGAGTCCGACGAGCGAGCGGCGGGAGCCGCGGGGCGCGGGCCGGGCGGCGCGGTGAGCCCGACGCCCCGCGCGGCCGGCGCGCTGGCCCTCGCGGCCCTAGCCGCGCTCCTGGTAGGCCCGGTCGTCGCCGGGGCGCTCGTTCTGGCCGTCCTCGCCGCGACCGCGGTCGACGCGCGGGCGACGCGCCGCCCTCCCCGGGCCGACCGCGACGCGCCCGCGGTGGTCGCACGCGGGCGGGCGGCCGACATGCACGTCGCGCTGCCCGGCCCCGAGGGAGCGCGCGCCCGGGTGCGCCAGGCCGTCGTCCCCGGTGTAACGGTCCAGCCGCAGGACGGCGAGGGCGCGCTGGCCGCCTCCCTGGTCGGCACCCGCCGCGGGCGCCATATGCTCCCGCCCGCGGCGGTGCGCCTGCGTGGCCCCCTGGGCCTCGCCTCGAGCGACCACGCCGTCGGCGGTGAGCAGGAGCTGGCCGTCTTCCCCGACGTGCCAGCCGCACGGCGCATCGCCCTCGCGGTGCGTCAGGGGCGGTTCCGTGAGCCCGGCTCGCGCACCCGCGGGCCGCTGGGCCTCGGTACCGAGTTCGAGTCCATCCGCGAAGGCCTTCCCGACGACGACGTGCGCTTCGTCAACTGGCGCGCGACAGCTCGGCTGGGGCGCCCGATGGTCAACAACCTGCGCGTCGAGCAGGACCGCGACGTCGTGTGCATCGTCGACTGTGGGCGGCTCATGGCCGCCCCGGTGGGGGAGGGGACCGCCCTCGACGTCGCGCTGGACGCCGCCGCCGCCGTCGGCATGGTGGCCGACGCGGTCGGCGACCGCTGCGGGGCCGTGGCCTACGCCGACGAGGTGCTGCGCCGGCTGCCCCCGCGTCGCGCCGGCGGGGAGGCGCTGGTGCGGGCCTGCTTCGACCTCCAGCCCCGCGGCGTGGAGAGCGATCCCGAGCTGGCCTTCCGGGCCGTCGGCGGACTCAAGCGCGCGCTCGTCGTGGTGCTCACAGACCTGGTGGACCTGGCCGCGGCCCGCTCCCTCGTGGCCGCAGTGCCGGTGCTGGCCCGCCACCACGAGGTCGTGGTCGCGGGCGCGGCGGACCCCGCGCTGCGCGCGGCCATCACCAAGGCGCCCCGGGACATCGACGACGTGCTGGCCGCGGCGGTCGCCGTCGAGGTCGACCACGCCCGCGCCGAGGCGGTGCGCAGCGTGCGCGCCGCGGGAGCCCAGGTCGTCGAGGCGCCGCCGGGCGGCCTGGGTGCCGCCTGCGTGGCCGCGTACCTGCGCGCGAAGGCCCGCGCGCGGCTGTGAGGCGAGCGCGCCAGGCACCCTCAGGCCGGCGCGGGCGCGGGCACGGGGGTCCCGCGCCCCCGCACCACGACCAACCCCCAGTAAGCCCCGCCGGCCAGGAGCCCGACGACCAGCCCGCCGGTCAGGCCGAAGCCCGAGCGGGTGACGAAGCCCTCGATCAGCCCGGCCAGCACGAACCAGGGGATGGTGCCCGCGGCGATGGCGATGGCGGTGCGCCCCTCGGCCACCAGCGCCACGCCGCGCGGACGGGGCCCGGGGCTGATCATCGCCCAGCCCACGCGCAGCCCGGCGGCCCCGGCCACCCAGATCAGGCTCAGCTCGAGCAGGCCGTGGGCGAAGATGAACTCCAGGAAGGCGACGCCGTTACCCGCCCCGATCGCGCCGCCGGCCAGCACGCCGACGATCAGCCCGTTGTAGGCGAGGATCGCCGCGGTGCCCAGCCCGGCGGTGATGCCCAGGGCGAAGGCCAGCAGCGCGACCTGGATGTTGTTGGTCAGCACCTGGCTGGAGAACAAGGCGGTCTCCCCGCGGCTCATGCCCGTGTCGCCCACGGGCTCGACGGCCTGGCGGAACTCCCCGGGCACAAGGCCCAGCGCGGCGTCGGGGTCCGACAGCGCCCAGGCCAGCGCCAGCACCGCGGGGACGACGAACAGCGCCGTGGCCAGCAAGAGGGCTGCAGGCCGCCCGGCGACCGCCCGCCAGTACCCGCCCGCCAGGAAGGCCAGCGGCCGCGCCCGGCGGCGCTCGTCGGCGTAGACGGCCCGGCGTCCGCGCGCCACCAGCTCTTCCAGGCGGCGACGGGCCGGATCCTGGGGCAGGGCGCGTCGCGCGAAGGCCAGATCGGCCGCCGCCGCGCGATAAAGGGCCCCCAGGCGCAGCACTCCTTCCGGGCCCAGGCGCTCGGGCCGGGTGCCCGCTCGGCGCAGCAGCGCGTCGAGCTCCTCCCAGTCGGGCGCCCGCCGGGTCGCAAAGGCGGCATCCTTCACGCCGTGGCTCCCGGCGACTCCGTCCTCGATGACCGTGTTGCGATCGCGACGCCGGAGGGCGTCGAGCTGGAGCTGACCCTCGCCGGCCTGGGCTCGCGGGCCATCGCCGGCGGGATCGACCTGGCTATCAAGGGTCTCCTGATCGGCCTGCTGGCGCTCGCGCTCCTGGCGACGGGGGTCCTCGGGGTCACGTTGCTGATACCGGTCATCGCGATCGTGCTGCTGGGCTACGACATCGCCTTCGAGACGCTCGCCCAGGGTCGCACGCCGGGCAAGCGGATGGCGGGCCTGCGCGTCGTGCGCGAGGGCGGCGGGCCCGTCGACATCAGCTCGAGTGCCATCCGTAACGTCGTGCGCCTGGTCGACGGCCTGCCCCTGAGCTACGCGCCCACCATCGTCTCCATCGCCGTCACGCGGCGCAACCAGCGGCCGGGTGATCTCGTCGCCGGCACGCTGGTGGTCCGCGAGCGTCTGGCGGCGACGACCGTGGAGCGCGCCGACCAGGGGCCGGATCTCGAGGAGGTCGGCTGGGACGTGAGCGCCGTCGACGGCCATCAGATGGCCATGGTGCGGTCCTTCCTCGCGCGCCGCGACGGCCTGCGCCCGGCCGCCCGCGAGCGGCTGGCCGAGCAGCTCGCCGCGGGCCTGCGCCCCCGGGTCGGCGGCGCCGACGAGGACGATGCGGAGAGCTTCCTGGAGCTCCTGGACAGCGAGAAGGCCCGCCGCGGGGGGTAGGGCACCAACGTGGATCTCGACCTCGACGGCCGCGTCTGCGTGGTCACCGGCGCCTCCCGTGGGATCGGCCTGGCCACCGCCCGGCTGCTGGCCGGGGAGGGCGCCCGGGTGCTGGTCGTCGGCCGCGACGCTCCCCGCGCGCGGGAAGCCGCCGCGCAGGTGGGCGGCGAGGCGCTGGCCCTCGACGTGACCGCCCCACAGGCAGCCGAGGAGATCGCCGGCTGCGCCGATGCGCTCGGGGGCGCATGGGCGCTGGTCAACAACGCGGGCACCTCGTTCGCCCGGCCGCTGGAGGAGCTGACCGACGCCGACTGGCAGGGCCAGTGGGAGCTGCACGTCATGGCGCCCATGCGCCTCATGCGCGCGCTGGCCCCGCGCATGGCAGCCGCGGGCGGCGGGCGGATCGTCAACGTGTGCTCCAGCGCGGGCAAGCGCCCGTCGCTGACCAACGCCGCCTACGCGGTGACCAAGGCCGCCCAGCTCAGCCTCAGCCGCGTGTTCGCCGACCGTCACGCCGCCGAGGGCGTGCTGGTCAACGCGGTCGCGCCCGGGGCGGTGAGCAGCCCGCTGTGGACGGCGGACGGCGGCCTGGCCGATCAGGCCGCCGCGGCGCAGGGCACGACCCGCGACGAGGCCCTGGCCGCCCAGGCGGCGAAGATCCCGGTGGGCCGGCTCGCCGAGCCCGGGGAGGTCGCGGCGGTCATCGCGCTCCTGTGCTCGCCGCGCTCCTCGGCGGTCACCGGCGCGGCCTGGAGCGCCGACGGTGGAACCGTGCAGACCATCGTGTGATCCGCTGTACTGTCCGCAGGCTCATGGGCGTGCATCCGGAACGACGGGCCGGCGCGGTGGGCGCCGTGCTGGCCGCGCTGCTCCTCGCCGCCTGCGGCAGTCCGAGCGAGGAGGAGGTCACCACCGGGCGGGAGGACTTCGTACGGGCCGCGGACGCGGTCTGCGAGAGCGCGCGTGAGCAGGTCGAGGCCGCCCCGCGACCAGCGTCGCTGGCCGATCTGGGTGCGACCGCGCAGCAGGGTGCGGACATCGTGCGTGGCACCATCACGCGGCTCGACGGCCTGCGCGAGAGCAGCGCCGAGAGCCTGCCGCCGCAGGCCGGCGCCTTCTTCACCGCACTGCCCGAAGTACTCGCCGCGGCCGAGGCGACCGCGGACGCCGCAGGCGACGTGGACGCTGGCGGCTCGCGGAGCGCGGCCCGCGAGCTGCAGGAGGCCGGTGGCCGCGCCTTCGAAGCCGCGCAGGCCGCGGGCCTCGACGCCTGCGGGCGCGGGGGCAACCAGGCCGCCGACGCCGTGCTGCTGGCCGTGTACCGCGACGAGTTCCTGCTCGTCACCCGGGACGTCGGTAGCCAGCTCCTCCAGCTCGAGGAGACGCCCGGGACGCTCGAGGAGGCGCAGAAGACCTCGGACGAGTCACTGCGCCTCCTGCGCCAGTACCAGCGCCGCTTCGGCCGCCTCGGCCCGCCGTCGGGCCTCGAGGAGCGCCACGCGCGGTCGTTGTCACGCAACGCAGAGCTCATCGCGGTGCTCCAGGATCTCGCCGAGGCCTTCGACGCCCCGGCCGGCTCGGTCACCGAAGGCGAGATCGAGCGTCTGCTGGCCCGCCTGCGCAGCCGCGCCGACCGTGTCGAGGAGGCCGAGAACCGTCTCCGCGGGGAGCTCGACCTTCCGCAGGTCGGGGAGGGCCCTGCTCCGTCGCCGGACCGCGGGCCCTCACCGCCTCCGGGCCCCTCGCCCGCCCCGGTCGGCCCGCCCCCCGACGAGGCGTGAGCCGTCGCGGTGCGGGGCGTCGATAAGGTGCGCCCATGTCCGTGAACACCGACGCCGTCGGGAAGTCCTTCCCGTCGGTGACCTACGCCGTCGGCCGCGAGAAGGTGCGCGAGTACGCGCTCGCGGTCGGCGAGACCAACCCCGTGCACCTCGACGTGGCCGCGGCTCGCGCGGCCGGCTACGCCGACGTGGTCGCCCCGCCGATGTTCGCGGCGGTCTACAGCGCGCCCGCCGTCGGGCCCGCCCTGTTCGACGACGACGTCGGGATCAACTTCGCGATGATGGTCCACGGCGGCCAGGAGTTCCGCTGGGGGCCGCTCGTGGTCGCGGGCGACGAGGTGACGACGACGGCCGCCGTCAAGGACATCAGCGAGCGCGGCCCCATGGCGTTCTACGTCTTCGAGTCCGTGTCCACCAACCAGCGCGACGAGACGGTGTGCGTCGGGACGTGGACGAACATCGTCAGGGGGAGCTGAGTCACATGCCGATCACGCCGGGGCAGGAGCTGCCCGAGCTGAAGGTCACGCCCGACCGGTTCCTCACCGTCCGCTACGCGGGCGCGTCCGGGGACTTCAACCCGATCCACATCGACGAGGAGTTCGCCAAGCAGGTCGGCCTGCCCGGCCGGATCCTGCACGGCCTGTGGTCGATGGCCCAGGTGGCCCGCGCCCAGACCGAGGCCGCTGGCGGCCCGCACACCCTGCGCCGCCTCAGCGTGCAGTTCCGCGGCATGGGCGTGCCCGAGCAGGAGCTGATCGTCACCAGCACCGTGCGCGAGCTGCACGACGGCAACGCGATCGTGGACACGGAGGCCCAGCAGGCGGGCAACAAGATCATCCGCAAGGCCGAGGCCGAGCTCGACCTCGGCTGACCCTCGCGGCGTCGGAGGGCCTCCTAGACTCGCCGGCATGGTCTCGCCGCGCCAGGGACTCATCCTGCGCAAGGTCGTCGAGGGGTACCTCGACGCGGGGGCGCCCGTGGGCTCCAAGAGCCTGGCCGGCGACCCCGAGCTGGGCTGCGGGCCCTCGACGATCCGCAGCGAGCTCGCCGTGCTCGAGGAGCAGGGCCTGGTGGCCCACCCGCACACCTCGGCGGGCCGGGTGCCCACCGACGCGGGCTACCGCTTCTTCGTCGACCGTCTCCTGGTCGCGCCGGTGCAGCGTGAGCGCACGTTCGAGCTGTCGCTGGTGCGCGGCGAGATCGACGCGGCCATGCGCGCGACCACGGAGACGCTCTCCCAGGTCACCAACCTGCTCGCGCTGGTCACCGCCCCACCCATCGAGACGGCGACGATCCGCCATGTCGAGGTGCTGGTGCTCCAGCCCCAGGTGCTCATGGTGGTGGTCATCACGTCCACAGGCGGGGTGACCAAGCGCATGTTCACCTTCGAGGGCCCGGTCGACCGCGGCCTCGTGGCCTGGGCGGCCGAGTACCTCAACGAGCAGCTCGTCGGCCTGGGCCTGGGCGCGCGCATGCTGGCCAGGCGCCTGGCCGACCCGGCCCTGACGGCGGGCGAGCGCGCGTTCCTGGACGAGCTGAGCCCCGCGTTCCTCGAGCTGGCCGCCACCGCCGACGAGACGCTCTACGTCGACGGCACCGCGCGGCTGCTGAGCGAGAACCGCTTGCAGGACCTCTCGCAGATCCACGACCTGGTGGGCGTGCTGGAGCGTCGCGTCACCGTGCTGGAGGTGCTGCGCGCCGCGCTTGGCGCGCGCGACGTGGTGGTGCGCATCGGCGCCGAGCTCGAGCTGCCGGCGCTGGGCCAGCTCGCGCTTGTCGGCGCCACCTACGGCCTGACCCACCGTCCGCTGGGCACCGTCTCCGTGCTCGGGCCCGTGCGGATGGACTACGGGGTGGCCATCGCCACCGTGCGCGAGGCCGCGCTGCAGCTCTCGCGCTACGTCACCGACGCCTACGACGAGGCATAGGCGGTGCTCCCCTGATGCGTACCGATCCCTACGAGGTCCTCGGTGTGGCCCGCGAGGCCGACGAGGCCCAGGTCAAGAAGGCCTTCCGCCGCCTGGCCCGCGAGCTGCACCCCGACGTCAACGCCCACGACCCCGGTGCCGAGGAGAAGTTCAAGGAGGCCGCGTCGGCCTACGAGATCCTGTCCGACCCCGAGCGTCGCGCCACCTACGACCGCTACGGCCACGACGGGCTGCGCACCGGCGGCCAGGAGCCCGACTTCGGCGCCTTTGGCTCGGTCTCGGACCTGTTCGACGCGTTCTTCGGCGCCGCGAGCGCAGGCGGGGGTGGAGGCGGGGGCGGCATCTTCGGCTTCGGCGGCCGCGGGCCCGCTCAGGGCGCCGACGCGCAGGCCCCGGTGGAGATCGACCTGGCCGAGGCCGCGACCGGGGTGAGCACCGAGGTGGACATCGAGGTCGTCGACCGCTGCGAGCGCTGCTCGGGCAACGGCGCGGAGCCCGGCACCCCGATCCACACCTGCGAGCGCTGTGGCGGCGCGGGCGCGCTGCGCGCGTCGGCTCGCACGCCGTTCGGCCAGGTCGTGCGCCAGGTCGAGTGCGATGTGTGCGGAGGCGAGGGCAAGGTGCCCGAGCAGCCCTGCGAGCGCTGCGCCGGACGCGGGCGTGAGGTGTCGCGCCGCTCCCTCAGCGTCGACGTGCCCGCGGGCATCGCCGACGGCCAGCGCATCCGCGTGACCGGCCGTGGCCACGCCGGCGAGGCGGGCGCTCGCGCCGGCGACCTCTACCTCCTCGTGGCGGTGCGCGCCGACGAGCGCTTCGTGCGTGACGGCGACGACCTCGTGACGGTGGTCGACGTCGCCGCTCCCCTGGCCGCACTGGGCATCGAGCTGGCCGCCCCGACGCTCGACGGCGACGTGGAGGTGGAGATCGAGCCGGGCACGCAACCGGGCGAGACGATCACCCTGCGCGGGCGCGGCATGGCCGTCCTGCAGCGCCCTGGTCGACGCGGCGATCTGCGCGTGATCGTCAACGTCGTCGTCCCCCGCCGGCTGACGCGCGAGCAGCGCGACCTGGCCCGCCGCCTGGCCGACTCCATCACCGAGGAGAACCTGCGCTCCGACGAATCGCTGCTGGGCAAGCTCAAGCGCGCGCTGCACGTGTGAGCGCCCGGCGCAGGATGCCGGCGACCCACTTGGGCTCGTGCAGGACCTGGGCGTAGGTGAAGCGCACCGTGCGCCAGCCCTGCGCAAGCAGTTCGGCGTCGCGCACGCGGTCCTTGGTGAACTGGCGTCGGCGCTGGTGGTGCGCGCGGCCGTCGGTCTCGACTACGAGGCGGTGCTGGGGCGAGTGGAAGTCGGCCTCGTAGGCGCCGAGGGTGCGGTTGGCTTCTGGCCTGCGCGCTCAACGGCCGTCTCGACCTGAGCCTTCTCTGTCAGCGGTCGATGGGCTTTGAGTTCGGCGCGAAGCCGGTCGAGCGGCCTGGGACCACGAGAAGTACCGCCGGCTGCTGTGGGCGCGCGACATCAAGCCCGTCATCACACGGCGCGCTCACACAGCACGGCTCCGGGCTGGGCCGCCAGCGCTGGGTCGTCGAACGGGCTTCGCCCACCTGCACAACTTTCGCCGCCCCAGGACCCGCTACAAACGCTACTCCGAGATCCACATCGCCTTCCTCGCGCTGGCCTGCGCCATCTCTGCTGGCGACGCCTCACCTCGTTGTAAAGACCCTCGAAGGGAGTTAGCCGCCACGCACTTTGAGGCACCGACTAGCGGTCGGCGTCCCACTCGGCACGGAAGCTCTCGACGAATCGCTCCAGCTCGAGGTGACGGGTCGCCCCGATCGCCTGCGCAGCCGGTGTAGTCAACTCGTCGCGCAGGTGCAGAAGCTTCTCGTAGAAGTGGTGAAGCACCGATGGCGCGTGCCCGCGATGGTAGGTTTCGCGCACCTTCTCGTCTGGCTTCCACATCGGCTCACCCAGCGTGGCTCCGAAGGAAAAAGCGCGGGCGATACCGATCACGCCCATAGCATCCAGGTTGTCCGCGTCGCGCACGACCGTAGCCTCGACCGACGGGGCGGTCGTCTCGTCGCCGGCGATCGCATAGCGGTCGGTGTATGCGACGCAGTCGGCGATCGCTCGGATCGCTTCCTCAGACGCGCCACATGCCTCCAGGGCCTGCCGCCCGGCGGCGTATCCGCCGGTGCCACTACTACCAAGTCCATGCGCCCCATCCAGGCGATGGTAGTCATGGACAAGCGCGGCAGCGCGGGCCACGCTGGCATCGCCGCTTTCCTCCCACGCCAGGCGGGCGGCCATACGCTCGACCCGTTCGATGTGATCGATGTCGTGCGCCCTGTCTGCGGCAGTAAAGTCCTCTCGCACCACGCGGCGGAGAATCTCTAGTCGGAAGTTTTCGCTCTTGAGCGTCGGAGATCCCGTGTGGGGGCACGGGGTTTGGG
>JANDLV010000005.1 GCA_024330185.1 Candidatus Siliceabacter maunaloa | reverse complement strand
GGACCCGCCGGGGGAGTGAGCGCGCCCCGCGCCCCGCGCCCCTCCCGCTCCCGCCGCACCGCCGCCCACCCCAGCCCCGCGCCCGCCACCGCCGCGAACAGGCCCGCCACGGGGCTCGCCGCGGTCGTAAGGATTCCCAGCCCCAGCGCGGGCAGCGACCGCCGCCGCACGGTCGCGAGCACGGCCGCGAGCCCGAGCGCGAGCCCGAGCAGGAACGTGACCCGCCCGGTCCACAGGTGGGCGCCGACCGCCGCGGCGAAGGCCAGGGCCGCGACCCGACCGCCGCGTCCCGCGCCCGCGGCGAGCCGCTCGAACGCCGCCGCCGCGCCCACCGCCGACAGCGCACCGGCGAGGTGCACACCGAGCCACGCCATGAGGGGCGGCGAGAGCAGGCTGTAGGGCAGCGTCGCGTGGCCCGCGAACCACCCGTTGTCATAGGCCACGTAGCCCGCGCGCTCGAAGAGCCCCGCGCGGTAGGCCTGCGCGGCGAGGTCCGCGCTGGGCGGCGCGAGGGCGACGTACACCGCTCCGAGCGCCGCGGTGAGAAGCCACGCGGGAACCCGGCGGCGACCTGCCGGCGGCCGGGTCGACTCGCCGGCGACCATCGAGAACGAGTGTAGACAGGGTGGAGTCGCGCGATAGGTTGCGCGTCACTGTCGTCGTCACCGGCGCTGGTCCATCCCCCGCACCCCCACACAGGAGCTCGACCGTGACCGAGCAGCTCTACTGCGCCGACTGCGGGAGCCCGATGCCGGCCGACGCCCAATTCTGCCCGGCGTGTGGCAGCCGCCAGGAGCCGCTCGAGCTGGCCGGAGAGCCGCCACCGCCCGCCGAGCAGCAGCCACCACCCGCCGAGCAGCAGCCACCCGCCGAGCAGCCCGCCGCCGCAAGCCGCGCCGCTCAGGGCGCCGGCCGCCGCGTCGAGCAGGTCCAGCCCGGCGCCGGCGAGCTGGCCGCTCAGATCGGCCGCCGCCTCTCCACGCCGGGCGTGATCCTCGCCACGATCTGCGCGGCGGCGGCGCTCGTCGCCTGCCTGGTGGTGGGCTTCGTCACCGCCGTCGCCACGCCCGACGACTCGGTCATCGGCGCCATCAGCGCCGGCGAGGGCCTGCTGACCGAGACGCTGCGCCTCGCGGTGGGCACGACCATGGCCCGCGTCGACGTCGGTGGCGCAGGCAACCCCCTCGGCGAGGCGGCGAGCTTGAGCCCGGCAAAGATCCTGCCCGTCCTCTTCCTCCTCGTCCCGCTCGGAGCCGTCGCAGCGGCCGCGTACCTCGAGGCCGCGCGCACGGCCGGCATGGGCCGCTGGGCCCGGCTGCTGTGGCCGGCGGCATCCGGCATCCCGCTCGCGCTGGTCATGCTCATCCTGGCGCTGGTCGCCGGCGGCGAAGTCCGCGGCGAGGAGGCCGACTTCACCATCGGCTCCGTCCTGTTCTACGCGCTGCTGTGGGGAGCGCTGGGCGGCGTGGGCGGGAGCTTCCTCGCGCTGCGCCGCTCGACGCCCGAGGCCCTCCACGGCCTTGCCCCGGCGTCCGCCCGCCGCTGGCTGCCCGCCGTCGCCCTGCCGCTGCGCTCACTGGCCCTGCTCGTCGCCGTCATGGCGGTGATCGGCCTGGTCGCCGTGGAGGTGCAGGTCATCAAGGGCGAGGAGGCGGCCCGCGCTGACCGCAGCCTCCCCGTCGCCGTGATCGAGACGGTCACCTTCGCAGGGGAGTGGGGCGTCGGCTACACCGGCCTCGGCGTGCTCTCCGAGTACAACCTCGCCGGCGGGCTCACCCTGTTGCCTCCCAGCGACGGCGAGCTGCCCGACTACGCCGCGCAGGTGGGCGGCGACGACCCGGGCCTCGCCGCGCTCACCGACGCGCGCGGGCGGATCTTCGACTACAGCGCGGCGCTGCCGCCCTACGTCTTCGTCCCCGGCCTGGTGCTGCTCATCGCGCTCCCGCTCGTGCTCGCCCTCTACGCGGGCTTCGTCACCGCTCGGGCGATGGGCGCGCCCACGCAGCTCGTCGCCGCTGGCTGGGGCGCGGTCGTGGGCATCGTGTGGGCGCTCGCGCTGACCATCGTCCGGTCGCTCGGGGACATCCAGCTCGTCGAGGGCGCCAGCCTGTTCGCAAGCACGCTGCTGATCGGCACGCTCGCGGGGGCCGTGGGCGGCCTGCTCTCCGGGGAGGGAGCGACGACGGAGCCCGCGCCCGCGAGGGGGTCCGAGCGGCCGCCACCGCCACCGCCACCGCCATCGACCACACCCTCCCCGCCCCCGACCGCCGCCTGAACTCAGCCGGCGGGAGGTCTCTGTCAGGTCGTCCAGGTCGCGCGGCCCGACCGACGACGCCACGCCCTGCTCGGTTTCTGCGATCCCCGCGAGCACGTGCTCAACCGTCCTGCCCTGCTGTTGCATGACAACACCCAGGCAGGACGGTGGATGTTCTCCCCCCTCCTCACCCCTGAATTCACCGATGCTCACGCCTCGCCCAGGAAGCCCGCGACGCGCTCCACGACCTCGGGGCGGTCGATCCACGGCCAGTGGCCGGCGTCGTACACCAGCTCGAGCGTCGCGTCGCCCAGCGCGGCCGCGTAGCCGTGGGCGAAGCGCTCGGGGATGTAGGGGTCCGCGCGGCCCCACAGCACCAGCGCGGGGCAGGCGATGTGCCCCAGGTCCTCGCCGGCGCGGGCCAGCTCCTCTTCCCCGGCACCGCGGTAGAGCCGCACGATCGCCCGCTGCGTGCCCTGGTCGAAATGGGCGTCGACCTCGTCGAGGAAGCGGTCGGGCATGAACCCGCGGCGGGGCGTCGCCTCGCGCGTGATGAGCTTGACCACGGGGCGCACCATGCTCCCCACCGCTAGCTCCCCGAGCATCCGCGTGCGCCAGATCCGCGCCCAGCGGTGCCAGCGGTAGCCGGGCAGGAAGGGAACGGCGTTCATGACCACAAGGCGCTCCACGCGCTCGGGCGAGCGCATCGCCCACAGCAGCCCCACCGCGCCCCAGTCGTGCACCACCAGACGCACCCGCTCGACCTCCCGCTCGGCCAGGAAGCGCTCCAGCCACGCCGCCAGTCCGTACATCGTGTAGTCGTTGTCGGCGCGCTTGGTCGTGCGCCCGAAGCCGGGCAGGTCGGGCGCCAGCCCGCCGGTCACCGCCAGGAAGTCCACCCAGTCGTCGCTGCTCGTGGGCACCCCGTGGAGGTAGAGGACCGGCACGCCGTCCCCGGACGCCTCGCGCCAGAAGACCGGCTGACCGTCCATCTCCCCCCGCCGCTCGATCACCTCGGGCATCTGGCGCGCCACGGTAGTGCTCACGCCCAGGGACCGCGTTGCCGACTATTGCCCTACGAAGTAATGCTTTGCACTACAGTTAGCCGGAACATGAGGTTCCACAACCGCATGGACGAGCTCACCGCCCTGGAGGGGCGCTGGTCGTCGAGTCGTGCTGAGTTCCTCATCCTGTACGGAAGGCGGCGCGTCGGCAAGAGCCATCTGCTCGCCCACTTCGCCCAGGGCCGCCGGCACCTCCTGTTCGAAGCGACCTCGGGGAGCGAGCACGACCATCTCGACGACATCAGCCGCGAGATCGCTCGCGCGTCGGGCAGGCGCATCTATGAGGAACAGCCCCTGACGACCTGGCGCGCGGTCTTCGCGGCCTTCGACGAGCTCGTCGAGGGCGGCCGGATCCTCATCGCCATCGACGAGTTCCAGTTCGTCGCGCGCCGCAACGACGAGATCGGGTCGCTGATCAACGCCTTCATCGAGCGCCAGAGGCACAACCCCAACCTGCTGCTCGTCGTCTCCGGGAGCGATGTCAGCTTCTTCGAGCAAGAGGTCGTCGGCTACGCGGCGGCGAGCTACGGTCGTCGCACCGGATCAATCCGCCTGGAGCCCTTCACCTGGTGGGATCTGCAGCCGTTCATGCCCCACTTGAGCGTCGACGATCGGATCCGCGCGTGGGCGGTCTTCGGCGGAATCCCGTACTACCTCAACGAGATCGACCCCGCGCAGCCCTTGGCGGACAACCTCCTCCGCGCCGTGCTCATGCCCGACGGTCTGTTGCGCGCTGAGCCGGAGTTCCTCCTCGCACAGGAGACGCGCATCCGCGATCGTGGCGTCCACCTGGCCGCCTTGCGGGCGATCGCCCACGGTCGCACGCGGCTCTCGGAGATCGCCGAGCGGATGGACCGCAGGCCCGACGAGGCGAGGTCGTTCCTCGCGACCCTGGAGGAGATGCGCCTGATCCGCCGCCGCCGGCCGGTCACGCACGCCGGTGGTCGCAAGGTGCTGTATGCGATCACCGACCCGTTTCTGCGGTTCTGGTTTCGGTTCGTCGCCCCGTTCGAGAGCCGTCTGCAGACGCGCGCCGCAGCCCGGGATCACCTGGACCAGACGGTCATGCCGACGCTCGACCACTTCGTGTCGGGCGACGCGTTCGAGGAGATCAGCCAGGAGTGGGCGCTACGCAACGTTCCCGCGGCCGTCGAGGTCGGCCGGTGGTGGGGCAACAAGAAGGTGAGGACCGCCGATGGCCCTCGCAACCGTCAGTACGAAGCTGACGTCGTGGCCATCGACGCCGACGGACGGGTCCTTGCTCTGGGCTCCTGCAAGTGGAGTGACCGTGAGCACGACGCAGCCGAGCTGGACAAGCTCGAGGCGGTCGCCGGGATGCTGCGCAAGGAGGAGCTGTTGGCGGGCGATTGCGTGGCGTTCCTCTTCTTCGATCGAACCGGCTTCTCCCCGAGGCTGCGCGAGATCGCGGCGCAGCGGGCCGACGTCCGGCTGATCACCACCGGCGCGATGGCCGAGCCGTTCGGCTCATCGTCGATCGTCTAGCGTCCCGGCGATGCGGACCCTGTGCCTCGGTGAGGCGATCGTCGACCTCGTGTGCCGGCGGCCCGTGGCCTCCCTGGTGGAGGCCGACGCCTTCGCGCCCTTCTTCGGCGGCGCGTCGGCCAACGTCGCGGTGGCGTGTGCGCGCGCGGGCGGACAGGTCGCGCTGGCGGGCGGCGCGGGTGCCGACGCCTGGGGCGGCTGGCTGCACGAGCGGCTGGAGGCCGCGGGCGTGGACACCGAGTGGTTCGCCCTCGTCGAGGGGCTGCGCACCCCGGTGGCCTTCGTCACCGTGGACGAGCACGCCGAGCCGATGTTCACGATCTACGGCGAGGGCATCGAGGCCACGATCGAGGCGGTCGCCGGGCGCCTGGAGGAGGCCGTCGACCAGACGGACGCGCTGTTCATCGGCTCCAACACGCTGGTCGGCGAGCGCGAGCGCGCGCTGACCCTGGCGGCCCGCGAGCGCGCGCTGGCCCTGGGCCACCCGATCGTCTTCGACCCCAACTTCCGCCTGCACCGGTGGTCGGGCGCCGGCGCTGCGGCGGCCGAGGCGCGCGGGCTGCTCGAGGGGTGCTTCCTGGTCAAGTGCAACCAGCGCGAGGCGGCCTTCATCACGGGCGAGAGCGACCCCGATGCCGCCGCCGCCGGGCTGCTCGCGGCAGGCGTGCGTCACGTGGTCATAACGCGCGGCGCGGCCGGAGCGATGCTGCGCTCCCGGGGGCTGCGCCGCGACGTGCGCTGCGCGCCGGTGCAGGCAGTCAACACCACCGGCGCGGGCGACGCCTTCGTCGGCGTGCTGCTGGCCCGCATGGGCCAGACCGACTTCTACCCGCCCGCCCTCGCCGCCGGCCTGCCTGACGCCGTCGCCGCGGCCACGCAGGCCGTGACGCGGTGGGGCGCCGTGGAGTGAGCGCCGGGCGGGGTCGGGCCGCCGGTGGCACCGCGGCCGCAGCCCGCGCACCCTGGCGCGCGCCCGACCGTGCCCGCGTCACACGCATCCGCGCTCGCCTGGCCGAGGTCTACGGCGTCCCGGTCGCGCCGCCCCACGGCGACGGCCTGGCCGAGCTGGTGCTCACCGTCCTCAGCCAGTCGACCAACGACCGCAACCGCGACGTCGCCTTCCTGGGCCTGCGCGACCGCTTCGGGGCCTGGGAGGCGGTCCGCGACGCGCCCAACGAGGAGGTCGAGCAGGCCATCCGCCCGGGCGGGATCTCCAAGGTCAAGTCCCGGCGCATCCAGATGATCCTCGAGGCCATCGGCGACCCCCTCGACCTCACGCACCTCGCCGACCTGTCGGTCGAGCACGCCCAGCGCGAGCTCTGCGCGCTGCCCGGCGTCGGGCGCAAGACCGCCGCCTGCGTCCTGCTCTTCGCCTACGGCCGCCGCGACGTGCCCGTCGATACCCACGTCAGCCGCGTCGCCGGCCGCCTGCACCTCCTGCGCGAGAAGGCCCCCTTCGAGGAGCTCCACGACGCGATGCTCGCCCTCACGCCCCCCGGCGCCGAGCTCGAGCTCCACGTCAACCTCCTGCGCCACGGCCGGCGCACCTGCGAGGCCCGCCGCCCACGTTGCGACGAGTGCGCGCTGCGCCTGATGTGCCCGAGCAGGCGGGCGTAGCGATGTGGGAGCGCCCCGTCGCTGCTCGGCGAAAGGCAGATCCTGAACGACGGCCATCGAGCGACATCCTCGCGGATGGACAGGACAGCAAGTTCCCCGGTCGCGCTGTGCAGGTGAGCAGGCGCGACCGCTCAGTCGGGGAAGTGAGCGAAGTCAAGCCGCTGCTCGGCTAGACGACGAGCGCGCCCGGAGGACGCCTGCTCGACCACCCGCTCGAAGACGTCTGCGGGCGCGTCGTCAAAGTTGTCGAGCGCGACAAGTGACTGCCACAGCAGTTCCTCATGCGCCTCGTCGTCCGCGTAACGCAGCACGAAGCTCTCGAGCAGCGGCTTGATGCGCTGGTCATGGCTCTTACCGAGCGCGAAAACGAGGTCTGGGTGCTCCGGATCGGCCTTGAGAAAGGCCATCACGCCCACGAGGGCGCGGTCCCACTCCGCTCGCATGGGATTGCGTCGCTGCGCAGGCACCGGGTAAGGGTCGGTCACCACCTCATCCAGGCGGAAAGCTGGTGCCCACGCCGGATCCTCGGCCACGTACGGCGGCGGAGAGCCCTGCTCGAAGAATACGACGAGCGCCTCCACCGCGGCCTCGGCCTGCGCGTCGGATGTCCTGATGTGGGTGAGGAGGTTGGAAACCGTGGACATCGTTGTTCAGCTCTTCAGATTGTGCCCGATCATGTTCTCGGCATCTACACGGTAGAGCCTCCTCCCGCTACGGAAGCGCTCGCGCCCTGCAGTCGCACGTGCCACCGGGGACGAGCGCCAGCAGCCTGCTGAGCGACAAAGAGTATGCCGAGCGGCAAGAACTCCATTAGCGACATCATGCTGCCAGCGCAGTCGGACCGAAGCAGGCGGAGGCCCAGTCGGCCCCCACCCTCGCGCCACGGCCCGTCTCGGGAGGCGGTGCACCTTCCCTCAGGCGACCGCCGTCTTGGCCGCCTCGGCGCTGATGTAGATGCCGGGACCGGAGGGCGCAGGGGTCGGCTCGTCCCCTTCGGCCAGTCCTGTCCGCCTGTTGAAGGATGCTCTTCTCGAGCCCTGGCGGCAAGTCGCGGGAGGGCTTGCTCCAGCGTCTCGCGGGCGATCCACGGGGGACGCCGAGGGCGTTCAGCGACGGCCACGGCGGTATGTGACCGCGCGATGTCGGATCGCCCGCACGACGACTCCTCCCGACTCGACCGTGTAGAGCACCTTGTAGTTGCCCACGCGCGCCGACCACAGCCCATCCAGCCGACCGACGAGCTTCTTGCCGGCTCGCTCAGGCTCGGCGCCTATCACGATGAGCGTCTCGAGGACGGCCTCACGGACCGTCTCGGGAAGCGCCTCCAGGTCGTCGCGCGCGCGCCGCGTCAGGCGCGGCTCAGGCAAGCCCGAGCTCTCGTCTCACCTCGTCGAGGGAGTACACCCGCCCCGCCTGGACGTCCGCCTCGCTCTCGCGCAGTGCCTCGAGGGCGTCGTCGTCGAGCACCTCGAGCGTCTCGGCCAGCGCGTCGTACTCCTCGCTCGAGAGAACCACCGCAGCTAGCAACAGGGCCCCAAACATGCTAATCACAAGCCCGGTTTAGTACCTTTAGTGCTCGATTGGCATGAAGAGCTTCATCGACACGGACCGCACGTTCTCCGGCCAGCCCGCTCGGCTCGGTGTGCTCCTGCACCGTGTCGATGTCGGCCGCGGTCGGGAGGAGCTCTTGACGGACCAGCTCCCAGAGCTGCTGGGCTCGCTGGCCGAAAGCGCTCGCATCGCTTCGATCCGAGCATCCAACGCGATCGAGGGTGTCGAGGTCGGGACCCAGCGGGCCGCCGGGCTCGCGGGTGGCGGACGCTTTCGCAATCGCAACGAGCGCGAGTTCGCGGGCTACCGGGACGCGGTGGACGAGTTGATGCGCGCGCGGCCGGAGCCCATCTCCGTGCCGCTGATCCTCCATCTCCACCGCCGGGTCTTCCAGCATGTCGGTGGCCGCGGCGGCCACTTCAAGTCAGAGGACAACCAGATCGTCTCGTTCGAGACGGGACGCCGGCAGGTCGTCTCCCGTCCGGTGTCCGCGAGGGAGACACCCTTCATGACCACGGAGCTCGTCGACCGCTACCTCGATGCGCAGACCAACGCGATAGCCCACCCGTTGGTCCTCCTCTGCGCCTTCGTCCTCGACCTGCTGGCCATCCACCCGGTGGCGGACGGCAACGGTCGCCTCGCGCGGCTGACGACCACGCACGAACTGCTCCGGCTCGGCTACGGCGTCCCCCGGTACGTGAGTCTCGAGCAGCAGGTGTTCGAGACCAAGAACGGCTATTACGCGGCCCTGTACGAGTCCCAGCGCGACTGGCATGAGGCTGAGCACACGATCTGGCCCTGGACGCAGTACCTGGTCACATCGCTCGCCGAGACATACGAACGCCTCGAGGATCGGGTCGCAGCGCAGCGAGGAGCGCGAGGCGCCGGCAAGCAGGATCGGGTCCGCACCTTCATTCTCGAGCAGGCCCCGCCACGGTTCACGATCGGGGATGTCCGCCGCGTAGTGCCGGCTACGAGCGACCAGACGATCCGCCTGGTACTCAACGATCTGAAGGCTTCTGGCCGGATCCGGCCTGAGGGAACCGGGCGCGGGGCTTGCTGGATCCGGGTCTCCTAGAAGCATCCTCGCTCGCCGCGGTGCCGACGGCCTCCTGGACGCCGGACCAGCCGCCCTCGCGCACCAGCCGCGAGAGCCTGCGGTTCATGCGCCACGGCCACAGCGGCCCGCCGTAGACGAGCGCGGTGTAGGCCTGGACGAGCGTCGCGCCGGCGGCGATGCGCTCGAGGGCCTCGCCCGGGGTCTCGATGCCGCCGACGGAGATGAGCACCAACCGTTCTCCGACCCGGCTGCGTAGACGCCGCAGCACCTCGAGGGCTCGCGCCTTGAGCGGAGCGCCCGAGATCCCACCGGAGACCTCGCCGTGCGCGCCACCGCGCAACACCGTCGCGTCGACCGTCGTGTTGACGGCGACGATGCCGTCCACTCCCAGCTCCAGCGCGAGATCGGCGATCGCGTCGATCTGCTCGTCGCGCAGGTCGGGGGCGATCTTGATGAGCAGCGGAAGGTGGGGCCCATCCGCCGGCAGGCCGTTGCGCACGGCGCCGATCAGCGCGGCGAGCCGATCGGCGGCCTGCATGTCCCTCAGCCCGGGCGTGTTCGGCGAGCTCACGTTGACGACCAGGTAGTCGGCACAGCCCGCCACCTGCCGCGCGCACGACGCGTAGTCGGCCCCGACGTCCTCGATCGCCACGACCTTCGTCTTGCCGATGTTCACACCGACGATCGTCTGCCTGCGTCGCCGCCGCAGACGCCCGGCCACCACGGCTGCGCCCGAATTGGGAAAGCCCATGCTGTTCACGAGCGCGCGCTCACCGCTGCGGCGAGACACCCGAGGACGAGGGTTGCCGGGTTGGGGGCGTGCCGTCAGGGTCCCGACCTCGACGAAGCCGAAGCCCAGCGCACCGAGCCCTTCGAACCAGGTCCCCTCCTTGTCCACCCCCGCCGCCACGCCGATAGGGCTGGGGAAGTCGAGACCGAGCGCCCGAACCCGCAGTCTCGGATCCCTCGGCGCCAGCAGGCGCTTCACCAACGAACGGACGAAGCGCGGATGGGTCCCCACACGCATCGCCGTCGCGGCAAGCCGATGCACGGTCTCCGCGTCCAGACGCTCGAGAACGAGCTTGAACAGGAAGCGATAGACGGGCGCGGACGTGGAAGAGCGGCTCAAGACAGGGCCAGTGTGCAGCACGCGATGAGATCGGGCGCTCGCTCTGCCAGCCGCCGGGTGGACACCGCTCGAGCTACGAGGTCGGCTGGGTGATGACGCGCAGTCGGCTTGGACCGTGGCACCCGGTACTCTGCCGTTGTGAGCGAAAGCCGTCTGCTAGAGGAAACCGGGGAGAGCTCGGTGGGGCTGACTGCGGGGGATCTCGAGGTGACAGGCGTGAGCGCCGACCTGATCACCGACACCGAAGGCGAGGCGCTCACCCAGGTCACGGTCACGGTGCGTTCTCGCCGTGAGGATGCCTCCTGGTCCCACGACGACCTCAAGGCTCTCACCAGGCAGGTAAGGGCACGGTTCGATCGGCTCGACATCGATCTTCCTCCCGTAGCTATTCGCGCCCTTCCGGTCGAGGCCGACGCGGGTGCGGAGGATGACGTCGAGTCTGTCTTCGCGCAGCGACCTCGGTGAGTCACCCCATCAGCCCTCCGCGCCTGATCGAGCAGGCCTACTTGCTGGCGGGCACCGGCGCGGGAAGAGGAAGGCCCTCCCCTACGAATACCGACGCGCAGTCTCGTCCGCCTACTACGGCCTGTTCCACGCGATCCTGCTCGCGGCCGCGGAGATCGCCGTGCCGCCCACGGTCGGAGGCCGCGACGAACGTCTGCTCGCGCCGCGCTGGGTACACCACGCAGATGTGGCAAAGGTCTGTGGCTGGGTCACGCGGATCGCCTCCTTGCCCGGTGGGCACGCCACGGCCCCGCGCGGAACGGGAGGAGATCGTGTATGGCCCCTCTTCACCATTCCCTCGGGACCGGGACAGCGCGCATCGGCGGTCCCTCTGTTTGTCCAAGATCTCGCGCAGTCGTTCGTCGATCTGTATCTCGCACGACAGGCCGCGGACTACGACCACCTCGACCGCTTCGACAAGAGCCGAGCCATCGCGCTGGTCGACGATGCGAAGCAAGCGCTGGATCTGCTGAGCAACAACCGCGGAGACGCCTACCTCGAGCGGATGCTCTCGCTCGTCGTTCTGCGAGCTTCGCGAGCGAGCTGATGACGTCCGGCCGTGATCGACCTCCATTGCCATGTGCTGCCGGGGTTGGACGATGGGCCTGCCACCATCGACGAGGCCCTCGCCCAGCTCGAGCTGCCCTTCGTGACGGCTCCCAGCCTGGTCGAGAGGACCCTGTTCGCCGTGGGTCGCGGCCGGCCGGTCCTGCTGGCCCACGTCGAGCGCTGCAGCGCCTTCCACGAGGACGACGAGCTCGCCGGGCGCCTGAGCGACCGCGGCTTCCTGCTGCAGGTCACCGCCGGGTCGCTGGTCGGGCGCTTTGGCCGCCGCGTCGAGCAGGTCGCCCGCCGCCTGCTGGAGGACGGCCACGCCCACGTGGTGTCCTCGGACACCCACGACTCGCTGCGCCGCCCGCCCGGCCTGCGCGAGGAGCTCCGCCAGGCAGGGCTCGAGATCGGCGAGCGGGGTGATCGATGCGCAGAGGGCCTCACCGAGGGTCCAAGCGGCGCACTCCGCCGCGTCAAGGGCACCGGTCGGAGCCACCCGTGAGGAGGCTCGCGCCAACGTGCTCGACGCGCTGAAGCTGATGCTCTCCCCCGAGCCTGGGGCGAGCGACGAGGACGCGACGGTCAGTGATCGCCGTTCTGGGATTCGTGCGCGAGCAGTGTCTCGAGCCCCTGGCGATCGAGCTCAAGCCGTCGGCCGTCGGGCAGGGTGGCCGAGAGCGCGCCGTCGCGGTCCAGCAGCCGGCGGGCCGCATGGAACTCGACGAGCGTCGGGCGGCCGTCGTCGGCCAGACGGACGATGTGCCCTTCGACGGTGGTGTGCGCGGCGCCTTGGCCAGGATCGTCGACCGCGCGTAGATGCAACGCGTCGACGGGTGCCGGCAGGTAGTCGGCGCGTAACGCGAAGTCGGCGACGGCGTGGATTGTGAGGTCGGTCATGCGGGCGGGTGCTCAGGCGTGAACGCCGTGACGATTATGGCGGGTACCGGCGCGTAAAGCACGACGACGAGCGCCCAAGCTCGGCGATCTCGTGATGCTCCTCCAGCACCTTGGCCCAAACGATGGCGGGCAGGACGACCTCGACGCCCTCGGGCGTGTGGGTGGTGAGCAGGACTTCCATCGCTATCTCCTCAGCCGACGGCACGCGAAGCGACGCGCGCATCGTGCCGCCGGCCGCGCATCGTATGCCGCCCGCTTCCGGCCCGCCGCGGCATGTGACGACCGCCAGGCCCCACGGGCTCCCGCCGACCACGCGCTGGGCGCGTGCCTGTGCGCCACAGCAGAAGGGCCGGCGCAGAGCCGGCCCTTCTTTCCACCGCTTCTGTGTCGGAGAAGCCCTACGGCTGACGGTACTGCGGATCCACGTTCTCGTTGGCCTGCCGCACTGCCTCGGCGATGATCTGCTGAGCGTCCATGCCGTCCACGTCATCGGCGTTGAGGCCGTTGGCGACGCCGGTGGCGTTCGTGATGAACGGCTTGGCGTTGGGGTTGAGCGTACCGAGGCTGTCCCCGTTCTGGATGACGCCGGCGAGTTGACCGTCGGTCTCGAACTGGAAGGCCTCCCCGCCGCCGAGGTTGTTCGCACGGAGGCACGGCGTCGTGCTCGCGGGGTCGCCGAGAGCGCTTGAATCGAGATCCGCGCGACAGCCGTAGATCGCGCCGCCGCCCTCGCCCTTGTTGGACTGACGGGTGCCGTAGCTGTCCGTCGGAGTGTCGGCGATGATCTCCGTCTCCTCGGTCAGCTCCTGCGTCTGGTTGTTGTTCGGGTTGCGCTCGCCACCGGTGATGGGGTCGCCTTCGCCGACGGCCATGGCGAGCGGCGTGATCATGATTGCGAGCACGAAAGAGCACAGCAGGGCCCACGGCCCGCTGCGCCCAGCTTTGAGCCCACCCAACACGCGTCCTACGTCCATGCGAACCCCCAAGGGTCTTGTGGCTTCGATGAGCGGCCGATCCTTCGCCGCCCACACATAACGTAGAGACATATACCAGAAAACCGGGTGAGGCCGCGCTCGTAGTCGCCGTCAGCCGCGACTACGGAGCTGCCGGGCCACGCCGAGGCCGACGCCGGCGAGGACCACCGCCGCCAGGAGGGCGATCGCGAGAATGCTGCCGGTCCCCAGGCCGCCGGTCGACTCGCCCACTGCGGGGAGCGTGCCGCGGTCATCGAGCCCCGGCACGTCGCTCGAGGAGCCGAACCCGTTCTCCGAGCGCAGCGGCGAGTCGCCGGTCGACCCTTCGCCACCCTCGCCGCCTCCCGAGTCTTCGCCGCCGCCCACGCCGCCGGAGATCCCGCTGCCTGCCGATCCTCCCGTGCCCGAGCCCCCCTCGCCCGCGGAGCCGTCGAAGCCACCCGAGCCGGCTCGGCCGGAGCCGGAGCCCGACCCATCGGAGCCCGACCCTGAGCCTCCGGGGCCCCCGTCGGCGCGATCGCCGCCACCCGAGCCGGAGCCACCGCCGCGTGAGCCCGGGCGGCGGCTGTCGCCCGATCCGCCCCGGGGCGCGGCATCGTCGCGGCCCGACTCGACGGGAAGCTCGTAGATGACGCCCGGCGGACTGCCGGACTCCGGGTCCGACGAGGGGGACTGCGCGCCTGCGACCGCCGGAAGGGCCAGCAGCGCAGCGCCAAGCACTGCTGCTAGGTAGACAACCCGCACCACGCCGACTATAGACCACGTCCTGCGCGTCGTCCTTCTGACCCACTACTTCCCTCCGGAGGTGGGCGCTCCGCAGGCGCGCCTGGCGGGGCTGGCTTCGGGTCTGCGGGCTCGCGGGGTGGACGTGCGCGTGCACACGGCGTTCCCGCACTACCCCGACGGCGTCGTCCAGCCCCCCTACCGCAACCGCCTCGCCCAGCGCGACCGCAGCGCCGGCGTGGTGCGCAGCGCCGTCTACGCCGCACCCAACCGCGGCTTCGCCCGCCGGCTGGCCAACCACCTCTCGTTCGCGGCGTCCGCGCTGGCCACCAGCCCACTCACCGGCCCGGCCGACGTGGTCGTGGTGGAGTCGCCGCCGCTCTTCCTCGCGGCGGCGGGGGTGACCTACGCCTGGGCCAAGCGCGCGGCCCTCGTGGTCAACGTGGCCGATCGCTGGCCCGCGAGCGCGGTCGAACTCGGCGCGCTCACCGACCCCGGGGCGATCCGCGCCGCGCGGGCACTCGAGCGCTGGTGCTACCGGCATGCCGCCGCGGTGACCGTTCCCACTCGCGGCCTCGTCGACGACCTGCAGACGCTCCCCGAGGCCGCGGGCAAGGTGGAGCGGATCCCGCCCGCCGTCGATGTCGAGCGCTTTGCGCCCACCCCGCCGCGCCCCGATCGCGATGGCCCGCTGCGCGTCGTCTACGCGGGAACCGTCGGGCTCGCCCAGGGCCTGGAGACGCTCGTGGAGGCCGCCGTGCGCGCCGGGCCCGGGACGGTCCAGGTCCGGGTCGCCGGCTCCGGCGCGGAGGCGCCCTCGGTGCGCGCGGCCGTCGAGCGGACGGGCGCCGGCAACGTCGAGCTGCTGGGCGTCGTGCCGGCGGCCGGGATCCCGGCCCTCTATGCCTGGGCCGACGCCGGCGCGGTCCTGCTGCGCGATCGTCCGATCTTCGCGGGCGCCCTGCCCACGAAGCTGCTGGAGATCATGGCCGCCGGGCGTGCCGTCGTGCTCTGCGCCCGCGGCGAGGCGGCAGTGCTCGTGGCGGGCGCCGGCGCGGGCGTGGTCGTCCCTCCCCAGGATCCCGGCGCGCTCGCCGAAGCGCTGCTGGCTCTTCATCGGGACCGCAAACACGTTCGGGCGCTCGGCGCGGCGGGCCGTCACACCGTGAAGCAGAGCTTTGAACGGCAACGCGCTATTGTCTCGTGGCACGAACTCCTGGGGACCGTCATATCCCCGGGTTGGCAACACGAGGCGCGGGGTTTGAGCTAACGTTTCGAGTTGGGAACAGCGCCGAACGGAAACGGCGAAGCAGATGTCACGCGACACCAACAACCGCGGGGGATAGATGAACGCGCTACAAAGCGGAGTGATCGAGCCTGCGCGCCGCCACCGCGACTTCCTGGGGGTCACCCAGCCAATGATCGGTGCGGCCGAACAGCAGGAGGTCCTCGCCGTGCTGCAGTCGGGGTGGGTGGTCGCCGGCCCGCGTGTGGGGCGCCTCGAGCACGAGCTGAGCAGCTACCTGGGCGCGGAGCACATCCGAGCGCTCTCGTCCTGCACGGCCGGGCTGCTGCTCGCGCTGCGCCTGGCCGGGGTCAAGCGGGACGACGAGGTGCTGCTGCCGGCCAACACCTTCGTCGCCTGCGCCAACGTGGTCGAGCACACCGGCGCCCGGCCGGTGCTGGTCGATTGCGATCCCGCGACGGGCCTGATCGACCTCGACCAGGCCGACGCCATGGTCGGGCCGCGCACCCGCGCGCTCATGCCCGTCCACCTGGGCGGCCGCCCGCTGGACATGGACGCGCTGGCCGACCTTCGCGACCGCCACCAGTTGACGGTCGTCGAGGACGCCGCGCACGCCATCGGTGCGCGGTGGGGCGGCCGGTGCATCGGCGCCCACGGCAACCTCGTCTCGTTCTCCTTCCACGCGTCCAAGAACATCACCACCGTCGAAGGCGGAGCGCTCGTCGTGCGCAGTGTCGAGGAAGCCGCCAGGGTCGAGCGTCTCGCCGTGCAGGGACTCAGCCGCTCGTCGTGGTCTCGCCACGGGCGCTCGGGTCCCGCCGACTACGACGTCGTGGAGCCGGGCTTCAAGCTGCGCATGAGCGACGTGGCCGCCGCCATCGGCATCCACCAGCTCCCGCGCCTGGAGGGCTGGCTGGCGCGCAGGGAGGCGCTGGCCCGCCGCTACGACGAGCTGCTGGCCGGGCTACCGCTCGAGTCGCCCCCCTCGCTGCCCGCTCACGCCCGCCACGCGCGCCACCTGTACACGGTCAAGGTGGCCGCCGACGCGCCCAGCGACCGCGACGAGGTGATCCGCCGACTTGCCGATCACAACATCGGCACCAGCGTCCACTTCCAGGGCATCCATCGTCAGAGCTTCTTCCGCGAGCGCTACGGGCTGAACGACCGGGATCTCCCGCACGCGACAGACTGGGCGCTGCGCTCGCTCAGCCTGCCGCTGCATCCGGGCGTCAGCGACGGCGATCAGGACGATGTCGTCGGCGCGCTGGCTGAGGCGCTGGAGGGCCCGCTCGCGTGAGGAGAGGCTCCCGTGCGTTCGATGTGGCGCTGACGCTCGCGCTGCTGCCCGTGGCGGCACTTGCCGCCCTGCCCCTCGCACTGGCGGTCTTCCTCGACTCGCCGGGCAGCGTCTTCTTCCGCTCGCCGCGCGTGGGTCGAAGCGGGCGGCCCTTCGCGATGCTCAAGTTCCGCACCATGCGCACCGGCGCGAGCGGCCCGTCGTTGAGCGCCGCCGGCGACGAGCGCTACACGCCGCTGGGCCTCTGGCTGGCGCGCTGGCGCCTGGACGAGCTGCCCCAGCTCTGGAACGTCCTGCGCGGCGAGATGCGCCTCGTGGGCCCCCGGCCCGAGCTGGTGCAGTTCGTCAACTTCTTCCCGGATGAGTACGACCGCATTCTGAGCGTCTCTCCCGGGCTGACGGGTCCGGCCCAGCTCGCCTACGCCGAGGAGGGCCGGCTGCTCGCCGACGTCGCCGACCGCGAAGGGGTCTACCTCGAGTCGATCCTGCCGTTGAAGGTCCAGATCGACCTGCGCTACGTCGAGACGGAGGGAGGCGTCCTCGCCGATCTCGTCTACCTGACGCGGACGGCGCTGCTGCCCTTCCAGCGCCTGGCCGCGCGGGCGTGGACGTCGCTCAGCGGGCCGAGACCTGCGCCGGCCGCCCTGGGAGCCACGACGTTCTTCCTCTGCACGGGGGTGACGCTGCTCGCCCTGTTCGTCACCCAGGGCGCTGTTGGCCCGTAGGTCGGCGGAGCTGGCGCCGGCTGGCCTCGTCGCCTCCCTGCTCCTGCTGGCCACGCTGTTCGAAGGCGCCTTCGCGCTGCGCTGGTGGACGCCCGTGGCGCTGCTGGTGCTCGTCCTGCTGGCCGTGGGGACCCGGGTCACCCGCCCGCGCCTCGAGCACCTCCCCGCCGCCGCACTCGCCGTCCTGGCGGGCTGGGCGCTGCTGTCGGCCGTCTGGGGCGACACGCCGGGGCCGGCCGTGGAGGGCGCGGCGAGGACGATGCTCTACGCCGGGCTTGCGGCCTGCGGCGTCCTGCTGGTCAGCACCCGCCATGACGCCCGTCGCCTCGGCGACCTGATCACCCTCGGCCTGGCGGCGATCGTGACCGTCACTGTGGTCGCCGTGCTGACCGACGCGCAGGACGCCTTCCTGGCCGGCCGTCTCGACGCCCCGATCGGCTACCGCAACGGCACGGCCGCGATCTTCGCCATGGCCTTCTGGGCGCTGGGCTGCGTGGGCGCCAGCCGTCTGCGGCCCCTGTGGGCGCGGGTGCCCGCATGCTCGCTTGCCGCCCTCGCGCTGGGCCTCGTCTTCCTGACCCAGTCGCGCGGCGCGGCGGTCGGCCTGGTCGCCGGAGCGGTGGTGGCCATCGGGTTGGGGCCCGAGCGCGTGCGTCGTGCGTGGCTGGCCATCGCCGCGGTCATAGGGGTTGCGCTGCTGAGCGACCCGCTGCTGCGCCCGTACAACGCCTTCCTGGACGTCGGTGCGGTCGCTGCGGGCGACCTCGACACGGCCGCCGACGCGCTGCTGGTCCTCGCCGCGGGCATCGCGGTGCTGGCGCTGCTGGGCGGCCTGTTCGACCGTGGGCTGCGCGCGACCGATGGCGCGATACGTGTCGCCCGGCGCCTCGCGCTGGGCACGCTCGTGATCTTCACGCTGGCCGGCGCCGTGGCAGGGCTGGCGGTGGTCGGCGATCCGATCGCGCTGGCGGGCGACAAGCTCGCGGAGTTTCGCTCGCTGGACACGGCCGCGCCCGGCGAGACCCAGACGCGCCTGGGCTCGGTGGGCGGCCAGCGCTACGACCTGTGGCGCATCGCGTGGGATCAGTTCGCCTCGGCCCCGCTCTTGGGCGCGGGCGAGGGCGGCTACCCCATCGCCTACTACGCGCAGCGGGCCACCGATCGCAACCTCATCACCCCGCACAGCCTTCCGCTGCGCCTGGCCGCCGAGCTGGGGCTCGTGGGCGTCCTCCTGTTGGCGACCTTCGTCGTCGCGACGGCGGTCGTGCTGATACGCGGGGCGCGCGGCGCCGAGCATGTGCCGCGCCGAGACGCCTCTGCGCTCGCGGCCGTCGGGGCGGTCGCACTCAGCCAGACCACCGTGGACTGGCTGTGGCTCGTCCCCGGCGTGGTGGGCCTCGCGTTCCTGGCGCTCGGCCTGGCCGTGCGCACGGCGGCCGGCGACGACGAGGGCATCAGGGTGCGCCGCGCGCCGCGGATCGCCTTCGCGGCCGTGGCGGCGCTCGGCGGGGTGCTGGTGGCCCTCCTGTTCCTCGCCGACGTGTCCGTCCGCCAGGCACGGGCGGCGGAGGATCCCCGCCCGCGCCTGGACCGGGCACGTACCGCCGAGACCCTCAACCCGTTTGCCCTGGCGCCCCTGCGCCTGCAGGCGGGAGCTCTGGAGTCACTCGACCGCGTCGACGACGCCCGTGCAGCACTGCGCGAGGCGATCGAGCTGGAGCCCGAGAACTTCGTCAACTACGCGCTGCTCGCCGACCTCGAGCTGCGCGCCGGCCGCCCGGCCGAGGCCCAGCGCCTCTACGCCATGGCGTTGAGGCTCAACCCGCAGGACATCGGCCTGCGCCAGCTCGTGGAGCTGGCGCGCGAGGCTCAGGCAGAGTCCAGCCGCGCCTCAAGGTAGCGAACTGGAATTTCCCTTCTCGTCTACTAGTCGGACTCAATCTCGATCCCCCTGTAGGCGTCGAATGACGGCTTGTGCTCGCCCTCGTGGGTCATCAGCCCCGTCGTGACTCCGTTCGTCCCCTCGGGCGCGTCCTGCAGATTGAACCAGCCGAGAAGGTAGATGTAGTCGGTCTCGTTCTGGATGCGGTAGGCCTTGCGCAGCCACAGCGCCTGCTCGGGGCGCGACACGAAGAAGTCGAACGCCCCGCTGGTGCGGTCGGCCTGGACGGTGAACTCCGACAGCCACAGGCGCGGCGTGCTCTCGCGGTAGCGGAAGTAGGAGCGCTCGTAGTGCTCGCGAACGTCGCGGTGGAGGACGTCCACGTCGCTCATGTCCCGAAACCCCGGGCCTACGCCGCCCTTGTCGAGGTCGGGGTAGCGCGTGGTGAACGGGTTGTGGCCGTAGAAGTCCATGCGCGGCGGGCGACCGTTGGAGCGAACCAGATCCTCGATGAAGAACTTCGGAGCGATCACTCCGGCCGTGAAGGTCATCCCGCCGATGACGCGATTCGCTCGGCTCTGCTTCTTGAGTGCGACGTAGGCGGCATCGAGCACGTCGGCGTACTTGCGCGGACCCACGGGGGAGTCCGGGGGCATCGGGAGGAACGAACCCTCCCGGTTCGGCTCTCCCCAGATCATCCAGAAGCGCACGGCCGGGTACTTGCGACTGGCGGCCTGGGCGAAGCGCGCGAACTCGATCTCGTCGGTGGGCGCGTGCTGCGGGCTCTGGCCGCCGTTGGCCCAACTCGGGGTGTTGGTCAGCATCAGCGCGACCTCGATGCCGTGCTCCTGGGCCTCGCGCACGGCGAAGCCGACGTCCTCGGGCCAGTCGTAGGCGCTCGGCTGGCGTTTGTCTCTAGCAGTGGCCGGCTCGATGGCCGCCACCTCCGACCAGTCGACCTGTATCTGGAAGACCTCCACGCCCAGCTCCTCGTAGGTCGTGAAGGCCGACTCCCCGCTGGGGAGCGTGACCGGCCCCCAGATGGCCTTCTTCTTGAGTTCGGCCTGGGCGGGGGCCGCGAGGCTCAGGGCGGTGAGCGCCGCGAGAGCTGCGAGGAGGAGGCGACGCACAGAAATATAGTACACGAGCGGCTGGGGCGAGTTGCGCTGCAGCGCGGGCGCGAAGGCCGTGCACGAGGTGGCTCTGCTCAAGGCGGCCCTCGCAACCCGTTCATCCCTCCCGCGTGAGGGTGTGCCAGCCCGTGCCTGCTCGATCCGCAGCGAGTTACGGCGTCGAGAAGTAGGGCGGTGGTTGGGCCGCTGGCTGCGGCCTTCCATCAGGTGCCTACCCAGCGTCTGGAGCGCGACTGGCGAGTAACACACGGCCACCGTGCCCAGCACCAAGGCGTCGGCGGCTCAGCTCAGTCAGACTCCAGCTCCGCCTCCCGGTAGGCGCCGAAGGACGGCTTGCGCTCGCCCGCGTGGGTCATCAGCCCCGTCGTGAGCCCGAACTCGACGCTGGTCGGCTCGTCGAGGAGGTTGAACCAGCCCAGCGTGTAGACGAAGTCGTTGTCGTCGGCGAGCTCGTAGGCGCGCTTGAGCCACTGGGCCTGCTCTTCGCGGCTGACGTGGAAGCTGAACGCGCGGCTGTTGCGGTCGGACTGCACGGTGTACTCCGACAGCCACAGACGCGGCGTGTTCCTTCGGTACTGGAAGTAGGAGCCTTTGTACTTCGAGCGCACGTTGCGATACAGCGAGTCGATGTCGCCGAAGTCCCGCGTCGCGGGAGCGATCGGCTTGTCGAGCAGTTCCGGGTAGCGCGTGGAGAACGGGTTGTGGCCGTAGAAGTCCATGCGTGGCGGGCGCCCGTTGGAGCGCTCCATGTCGTCGATGAAGTACTTGGGTCGGATGATCCCGGATGTCCACGTCATGCCGCCGATCACCCGGTTGCGCCGGCTCTGCTTCTTGAGCGCGACGTAGGCGGCGTCGAGCACGTCGGCGTACTTGCGCGGGCCCATCGCTGAGTTGGGTGGCATGGGCAAGAAGCGCCCCTCCAGGTTGGGCTCGGCCCAGATCATCCAGAAGCGCACGCTGGAGTACTTGCGGCTGGCGGCCTGGGCGAAGCGCGCGAAATCGATCTCCTCGAGCGGCGCGTGCTGCGGGCTCTGACCGCCGTTGGCCCAACCTGGCGCGTTGACGATCGTCAGCGCGATCTCCATGTCGCGCGCCTCGGCCTCCTGGATGGCGCGATCGACCTCTGCCGGCCAGGCGTAGCCGCCGGGCCGGCGGCTGAGGTGCCTCGGCGGCTCGGTGGCGGCGATCCTCGACCAGTCGAGCTGGAGCTGGAGGATGTCGACGCCCAGCTCCTCATAGAGCGGGAAGGCCGAGCCCCCGCCGGGAAGGGTGACCGGCCCCCAGATGGCCTTCTTCTTCAAAACGGCCTGCGCCGGCGTTGCGGCGACGATGCTCGCGAGCATCGTCAGCCCGGCCAGCAGTCCCGCCCTGCGTGTCTTGGTCCCAGTCACGCTCGATGTCCCCTTGTAGATGTGGACGGAGGGTCGGAACCCTCCCCCGATTCGCTGCTGCAACCTGAATCCGTTCCGTCGCCAGCCTGAACCACTGAAGGGCTCTGATGTTGCGCCCCACGCAGTGTACGCGCCGACATAGACTACGCGCGTGGACCCGCTCGTAGTCGTCTTCGGGCTGGGCGTGGGGATCCTGGTTGGGCTCACGGGCATCGGTGGAGGCTCGCTCATGACTCCCTTGCTGCTCTTGGTCGTCGGCACGCCGCCGATCGTCGCCATCGGAACCGACCTGGCGTACGGGGCCATAACGAAGACGGTCGGAGGGTGGCGACACCTTCGCCAGCGCACCGTCGACCTGCGGCTCTCGACGTGGCTGGCCGTGGGCAGCGTGCCCGGCGCGGTGCTTGGGGTCTGGCTGGTGGACCGGCTGAACAACGCCTATGGGGACGGCTTCCAGGGCATCTTGCTGGGGTGTATCGCTGGCGCGCTGCTGGTGGTTGCGTTCACGGTGTTGGGGCGTGCGTTGTTTTTGCGCAAGTTGGCGTCGCGGGAGGTCGTGAGTGCTGATCTGACCGGGCGCCGGCGTGCTGCCGCGGTGCTCATCGGCGCGGTGCTGGGGCTGGTGCTGGGCTTCACGTCGCTGGGCAGCGGCGCCCTGGTCGGCTTCGCGCTCATCCTCTTCTTCCGGCTGACCCCGGGCCGGGTGGTGGGCACCGACGTCTTTCATGCCGCCATCCTTCTCTGGGCGGCCGGACTGGCCCATCTCATCGCCGGCAACGTCGACTTTGGCCTGATGGCCAACATCCTGCTGGGCTCGGTGCCGGGTGTCTGGGTCGGAGCGGCGCTCATGCCGCACGTCCCCGTAGGGGGCCTGCGCGTAGGCTTGGGGTGCGTGCTGCTCGGCTCAGCTCTCGGAGTGCTCAGCAAGGCCGGACTCGACGTGCCGGTCTGGGTAATCCTAGGCCTGCCGCTGGCCGTGGGGCTGCTTGCCGCGGTCATGGAGCGGCTGCGCTCGCCCGCGGTCGCGGAGCCGACGACGGAGCGCGCGGCATGACCGCGGAGCTCGACCTCACAGCGTCCACGATGCTGCGCCTGTCGACCGCAGGTTCGGTCGACGACGGCAAGTCGACGCTCATCGGCCGCCTGCTGCTGGACACCAAGAGCATCCTCGCCGACCAGCTCGCCCACGTGGAGGAGGTCAGCCAGCGCCGCGGCGACGCCTACACCGATCTGGCACTGCTCACCGACGGGCTGCGGGCCGAGCGCGAGCAGGGCATCACTATCGACGTCGCCTACCGCTACTTCGCCACCGCCCGGCGCAAGTTCATCATCGCCGACACGCCGGGCCACGTGCAGTACACGCGCAACATGGTCACCGGCGCATCGACAGCCGATCTGGCCATCGTGCTCATCGACGCGCGCAAGGGCGTGCTCGAGCAGACCCGTCGCCACGCCTTCATCGCCTCCCTGCTGCGGGTCCCCCACCTCGTCGTCGCCGTCAACAAGATGGACCTCGTGGGCTACGACCAAGCGGTGTTCGACACCATCAGCGCGGACTTCGCCGAGTTTGCCGGCAAACTCGAGATCACCGACGTGACCTTCCTGCCGATGAGCGCCCTGGCGGGCGACAACGTCGTCACGCGCTCGTCCAACATGCCGTGGTTCGAGGGCACGTCGCTGCTTTACCACCTGGAGAACCTCCACATCGCCTCCGATCGCAACCTGATCGACGCGCGCTTCCCCGTGCAGTGGGTGATCCGCGGGGACGGCCGCTCGGAGGAGCGAGGCTACGCCGGGCAGATGGCCAGCGGCGTCCTGCGTCCGGGCGACGACGTTGTCGTCCTGCCCGCGGGCACCGCGACCCGCATCGCGGCGATCGAGACCTTCGACGGCCCACTCAAGGAGGCCGTGTCGCCGATGTCGGTGACCATGCGCCTGGCCGATCACGTCGACGTCTCCCGTGGCGACATGATCTGCCGCCCGCATAACCAGCCTGCGCTCGTGCGCGAGGTCGACGCCATCGTGTGCTGGATGAGCGAGCAGCCCCTGAAGGCGGGGACGCGCTACGCCCTCAAGCACACGACGACGACGGTACGGGCCCACGTCGCGGAGATCGTCCATGGCATCGACGTCACGACGCTTCATCGAGACGAAGGGGCGACGGAGCTGCGCCTCAACGAGGTCGGCCGGGTCGTCCTGCGCACCAGCCGCCCCCTCGCGGTCGACGCCTACCGCCGCAGCAGAGCCACGGGGAGCTTCGTGCTCATCGACGAGGCTACGAACGACACCGTGGGCGGCGGCATGGTCATCGATGCGAGCACCGACGTGCTCTCCGAGGCCGAGCCCACGCAGCGCAGCACGAACGTGGTCTGGAGCCCTCCCGCTGTCACCCGCGGACAGCGCGCCAAGGCCCTGGGCCACTACGGCGTGACCCTGTGGTTGACCGGTCTCCCCGCCTCGGGCAAGTCGACGATCGCTGCCGGGATCGAGCATCGGCTTGTGACAGACGGTCGGGTCGCCTACCGCCTCGACGGCGACAACCTGCGCCACGGCCTCAACGGAGACCTCGGGTTCGCTCCGGAGGAACGGGCGGAGAATGTGCGCCGCACGGCCCACGTCGCCGCGCTCATGGCCGACGCCGGCTCGATCGCCATCGTGAGCCTCGTCAGCCCCTACGCGAGCGACCGCGCGGCCGCACGCGCGATCCATCAAGACATGGGTCTGCCCTTCCTCGAGCTCTACGTCAACACGCCGCTGGAGGAGTGCGAGCGGCGCGACCCCAAGGGCCTGTACGCGAAGGCGCGCGCGGGCGAGCTGAGCAACTTCACCGGGGTGGACGACTTCTACGAGGCGCCCGCAGCTCCCGAGGTCGAGCTGCGTGCTGCGGAACACGGTGCCGAGGCGATGGTCGACCGCGTTCTCGCGGCGCTCCGGGAGCTTCGGCTGCTCGACGTCCGCTCCACCTGATTCGTCGAGCGCGGTCAGGCTCGCTCGCGGGAGAGGGAGGGATCGCGGGGCGTCGACTGGCCGTGAGAGGTGGGGTGCTCATCCGACCAGGCGATGGTGCCCAGCGACGCGGCCGGCGGTCTGCGGGCGAGAAGGTGCTGGTAGCGCGCGATGGGTCGCATCGCGCGCCCGAGCAGGCCCCGCGCCGGTGCCCACGCCTCGATGTCGATGAACCCCGCTCCTTCGAGCTCGTGCCGCGCGGCTCGGCCCGAGAGAAGCCGTACCGCTGACCGGGGCCGACCCAGGAGTCGAGCGGCGGCAGTGGCGTGGCGGGCCGGCAGCCAGTGGATCATGGGCCAACCCGTGAACGGGTCGACTGGGCAGGACCTGTTCGGGTTCGTCGACACGAGATGACCGCCGGGTCTCAGGACACGAAAGGTCTCCGCCATCGCCCGGCGCCGAAGGATCGGGTCCATCACGAAGCATGAGGAGTTGTTGAGGACGGCGAGGTCGTAGTTCATCGAGATCGCGGGAGACTCCTCCATCCGCCCTTGCATGAAGATCGCCGGCAGTCCGTGGCGGGCGGCCGCGGCCGCCCCCACCTCCTGCAGCCCACGGTCCGGATCGATCGCGAGCACGGTCGCTCCGCGATACGCCAGGTACACCGCGATGCTGCCGAAGCCACATCCGAGGTCGACGACGTCGAGGCCCTCGGCAGTGCTTCTCCCGCTCGCCTGCAGATAGCGATCGAGCACGGGACCAAACCGGCGTTCGACCAACCCCGAATTCGTTTCGATCGTGAGGCGCCACAGGCGCATGTCGGAGGCGCGTCCCGCGCGCCCCCGCGCCCGGTAGTGATCGAAGAGCTGCTCGCGTAGCGTCGCCGAGATGGGGGCGAAGTCGGAGCGCGACATGGTCCAGGAAGCGAGCTCATCCGGAACTCGATGGGCAGTACCCTAGCCGCATGCGAGGCGTTGATGCGGGTGGCCCCTGCGCCGAGGACCTGGCCGACTCGGATGCGCCGGAGCCCGACCCCCGAATACACGATCTCGAGCGCGGGCACGCCACGGCGATGCAGCGGTTGCGCGCCGAGCGCGCGGAACTGCTGCGGCTGACCCTCGCGGTCGCCGATAGCCGCACGTTGCGCTTCGCCGACCTGCTCGCGCGTCTTCGCCAGCGCCTCTCGGGTCGTCGTCCGGGCCCGGCCCTGTTAGAGCCCGTCGTCGCGAGCATCAACGCGATGAGCATCGGGCCGGTGGCGCCACCTACGGGCCTCCTGTATCTGGCGACCCCTGCGGCCAGGCGCAGCGCGGTCGAGGTGCTCGTGCTGGGAGACGCAGAGTCTCCCGCGGCGATCGACTGGCTTCAGGCGACGGCGCGCGAGGCTGAGGCACTCGACGCCCCCGTGCTGGCCGTGGACGGTCCCGGCAGCCGGCGCCTGGAGCAGGCAGCGCGAGAGGCGGGTGTCGAGCTCGCGGGGATCATCGCGACCAGGGACTCGGCCTCGTCGGCGAGCGCCTCCGGCCTGCGTGCCGGAGTCGAGCAGTCGGACTCAGAGTGGCTGATCGTGGTGCGCGCCGACTGTGTTCCACTCCCGGGCGCCTTCTCGGGGCTCCTGTCAGTCGCGCGTCGGGCGCCCACCGAGACGCTTGGGGTGGTGGCCACGCCGGCTGACCGGTTCGGCACCTTGCCTCACTGGGTCGATGATCTGACGCTCGCTGCGATCGGCACGAGCGCCTCGGACGACGAGCCCGGGTACGGGTGTCTCTCCGGATCGGGCTGCTTCGTGCTCAACGTCCGTGCGCTCGAGCGCGTGGGTGGTCTGCGTTGCGAGCGTTACCCCGTCTTGGACGACGTGCTCGACGACCTTCTGCTGAGAGCCGAGCGCCAGCGCCTGATGGTGCTCAGCGCCGGTCCTGCCGTCACGGCCGGGGACGGAGGCCCTGCCAACGGTCGCGACCGAGCAAGCCTGCGTTCTCTCGGACACGAGTACGGGCGGCGCCGCGTGGGCCGGCTACGCGCCCGCGCATCGGATCGGCCCGTCGAGGCGTCCCTCGCCGCGGCACGGTCGCTTGTCGAGGATCCCCAGCGCGCGCTGGAGCTCTTCGAGGGCCCCGCGCCGGCGCCGGCCTTCTGTTTCTTGAGCTCGGGGATGACCGTGGCCGATCGGCGGGCGGAGTTGCTGGCTCGCGCCCTCTTGGACCTCGGGGCGACGGTCAGCAGCGGGGAGAAGCCCGCCCTTGGTGTCGACGATGTCGTTGTCATGCCCGCGACGCACGCCGGCGCCGGGCATGGCCGGCGCGCCGGCCTCGAGGTGCTGCTGTGCGAGCAGGCTTCGGATCTGCCCATGGGCGACGAGTCCGCCGCCCGCCTCGTGGCGGTCCCGTCGGCTTGGCTTCGCCGGCGGGCGCGCACGCTTCGTCGTATCGATGCGGTGGTCGTGCCCCCGGTTCTGGACTTGTCGGAGCTGGGCCCGGCGTCCGACGCCACGGAGCGCGAGGCCCAGTTCGACGTGATCCTCGACGCTGCGTCCGAGCGGGTCGCCGAAGCCGGAGGTCTGCGTGATGCCCTGCGATCTCGGCTGGGCTCCTCCGCCAGGCTCAGACTCCTCGAGGACACCGCGCAGCAGAGTGATCGTGACCTCGGCGAGCTGCTCCGCGGCGCGGACATGTTCGTCGATCTCCCCGGTACGGACGGCTCGGTCCGCGCCCGCCTGGCGGCGATGGCCTGCGGAGCTGCGGTCGTTGCGCTCGGCCAGGACACCGTGGATGGCGCGAGCAACGAGGCGGTTCGCGTGATCGGCGACGATGATGAAGCTGTCCGGGTCGCCACGATCGTGACGCTCCTGAGCAACCATGCAGAGCTGCGGTTGCTCCAGGAGGCCGCCCTACGTGCAGCGCGCAGGCACGACGGGTCGTCGGCCGCGGTCGCGCTCATGGCGGCGGTGGCAAGCCGTCGCCCCTCCGTTCTTCCGGGCTAGACGACATGGACGACATGGACGGCGATCGACGGCGGTCGAGCGGCTGGGCGGAGCGCCATCTCGCAGGCAACGGCTCCGCGACCACGGCGTTCGGCCGCCGGATGAGTCGCGACACCGCGCTCTACGTCGCAGGGATGGGCGTCGTCTTCCCCTTCGCGCTGGCGGCGGTGGCTGTCTACACCCGCTACCTGGAGCCGGCCGAGTTCGGCCGGCTCGCCGTTCTGTTGACCTTCGCCGCACTCCTGAGCGTCTTGGGCAGCGTTCCGGCACTTCGAGGCACGCTGGCCTGGACGTTCGGTGGTTCGGAGGAGGAAGCGGTCGACGACGACGCCGACCGGGTCGCGGTCGACAGGGGGCGCGCCCTCACCAGTGGGCTGCTGCTGGTCGTCGTCGCGCTGGCGGTCATGTGCGCTATCCTTCAGCCGTTTGCCGCGACCATCGCGCGTCTTCTTCTAGGAGCCGGCACCGACGTCGAACCGGTGCGGTGGGCGATCCTCTCGGGAGCGATGGGGATGCTGTGGCGACTCGTCGTGAACGTGCCGCGAATGGAGCGTCGTCCCGTCGTGTTCGGGCTCGTCAGCGTGCTTCGCCCCTTGGCGGTCCTTGGCGTCGCCATCCCCCTGTTGGTCACCGGTCAAGGGCTCGTCAGCGTGCTGATCGGCACCGCGGTCGGGACCGCCGTCGCCGCACTGCTGGCGATCACGGCCACCATCCGTGCCTACGCACCGCGCGCCTCCCGCGGCGACATGCGTCAGATCATCCGGCTCGGCAGCCGGCCGGCCTGGATACCGATCGCCATGTCGGTGTGGATCATCACCAACGCGGACGTCTTCTTCCTCGCGCAGCTCGCGAGCGATGCCGAGACCGGCGAGTACCGGGTCGCCAACCGCATAGCGGCGTTCGGCTCCTACTTCGTGTCGGCGTTCCTCATGGCCTGGGCGCCGCTGGAGCGGTCGACGTTGTTCCAGGGCACGTATCAGCAGAAGGGTCGGGCCGCGGTGGGCGCCAAGCTGACGATGTACTACGTGCTGGCCGCGGTAGGGATCGTGCTCTTCTTCACGCTCGCCAGCGACGCGCTGATACGGATCGCCTCGGAGGACTACCGGTCCGCGGCCGACCTCGTGGCTGCCATCGGCGCGGGATTCGCGTGCTACGGCCTCTTCGTCGTCCTGGCGCGTGTCGCTCGGGTCCCGCACCGGCTGAGGGTGTTCGCCACCTTGGCGCTCCTCGGCGCGGGGCTCTTCTGCGGCCTGTGCCTCGTGCTCATCCCCCGGCTGGGAGGCGCTGGGGCGGCCCTCGCGATGATCGTTGCGATGCTCACCACGAGTGCGCTCTTCGTCGTCCGCATCCAGTGCGGACCGGAGCCCATGCCCTTCGAGTGGGGACGCATTGCCGGCGGCGTCGCCATCGCGGTGGCGTGCGCTCTCGTCGCCACGCGCAGCGGGGTCGATGGGGTGGCCGCCCGAGTCGCGCTCGATGTCTTCTGCCTGGCCGCCTACCCGGTGCTCCTGGCCGTGCTCGGCGTCGTGCCCCGCGAGCATCTGGCGCCGCTCGCTCGCATCGGCCGGGCGGCACTTCCGCAACGAAGCGGAACCTTCCAGATGCTCGAAGGCCTCGAGAAGCTGCCGACGCGCCGGCGCCACGCACTCGAGCTTCTGGTTCGTGACAAGCGCAGCCTCGCTGCTACGGCCGGCGCCCTCGGTGTCGACGAGCATGAGGCCGCGACGCTGGCTATTCGCGGCGCTCGCCAACTGACCGGGCTCGGTTCCTCCGGGCCGCTCGATGGCCGGATCGGCCTCGCCCTCCTGGCTCACGGCCCGGTGGCCAATCGCGACGCCCGGATGCGAGAGCTGGTCGCCGAGGGCCACGAGCCGCTCGACCTTGCCGATCTCGAGGCGGTCGTCGACCGCCTCGGCCGCTCCCCGCGTCGCGCCTGGGCCCGCTGATCCCGCTCGACGTGCGTGGGCAGAGGCCCGCGTCGGCGTCCTCTCGACTACCTTCTGGGTGTGGCGCGCCCGTCGGTTCCCGGTCGGTTGCGTCCCCGGCTCCTGCGGGTGCTCTCGCGGAGTCGATGGGCCGAGTACCGCACGTTCCTCGAAGCCGCACGGAACCTTGGGTACGGCTTGGTCTCGTTCGAGGACTGGCTGTTGGATGGTCCGAAGCAGGGGCCCATGCTCGTCCTGCGTCACGATGTGGATCAGCATCCCGCCACCGCGCTCAAGATGGCTGCCGTCGAACATGAGCTCGGGGTCGCGTCAACCTGGTACTTTCGCTGGCGGACGGCATCTGGACCGGTCGTCGACGGGCTGCGCGAGCGGGGTTGTGCCGTCGGGCTGCACTACGAGACCCTGAGCCGTCAGGCTCTCGCCGGGAACGTCACCGACCTTGCCGGCATCAAAGCCCTCGTGCCTTCGGCCCGGTACGCCCTTCGCGCCGAGATCGCCGCGTTCGATGCTCGCTTCGGCCCGTGTCGCACCGTGTGTCCACATGGCGACACGCGCGTGCCGCAGGCTCGCAACGCCTGGTTGCTGCAGGGCCAGCAGCCAGGACCCTTCGGGATCTCCGTAGACGCCAACGCGGGGATGACGGGGCGCGACCTGGACTACTGGCTGACCGACCGCAGTCGCGCCGAGGGTGCCTGGCAGGACGCTGTGGATCCCATGACGCTCGTCCGCTCTCTTCGCTCGCCGATCCTCTGCGTGACCCATCCCAACAACTGGTGCGCCGGCCCGTCGCTGTGGGTCGACCGGGCGGCGAGGGGGGTGCTCGGAGCACCACGGGGTGCGGTCGACCATCCGACCTGGACGCGTACGGGGAGCGACGATCCCCCTATCTGAGGGCCGGAGGACCGTGCGTGTCGATCGGATTCTCGCTAGGGTGCCCCGACGCGAGCTCCACTTGGGGGATTTGGACGAGATGGCGGCACGGATCGAATGACCACGGGCACCTCCGACCTGGGGGGACTCGAAGAACAGGCGAAGCTGCTCGAGGGGTTGACCCGCCGCGTCGGCATCCTCCAACAGCAGATCGAGATGCTCCACCGAGCCCGCCTCGAGGGACGTGTCTTCGACTTCGGCGGACAGAGGCACCCGTACTTCTGTCATCGCGCCAACCACACGTATTCCAATGAGCGGGCGGTCGAGCTGCCCATCGCTTGGGCTTTCGTCAAGCAGGCCCCGCCTGACGCCCGTCTGCTCGAGATCGGCAACGTCCTTTGCAACTACTTTCCCACCTCACACGAAGTCCTCGACAAGTACGAGCAGCACCCCAAAGTCACCTTCAACAAGGATGTGCTCGAGTTCGAACCGGCCGAGCCTCTCCAGCGCATCGTCAGCGTATCCACGTTGGAGCACGTCGGCCGGGGGCGTGACGGTGATGGCCCGATGGCGTTCGAGCAGGCGGTCATCCGCGCGGCCTCCTGGTTGGCGCCCCAGGGCAAGATGCTCGTGACGGTGCCGCTGGGCTACAACCCCGGAGTCGAAGACTTCCTGGAGCGCAACGAGACTCACCGGGTGGGCTTCCTGAAGCGTGAGTCGGCGGACAATCTCTGGCGCGAATGCACGCAGGAAGAGTGCCGCGGAACGTACTACGGCCGACCCTACCCATTCGCCAACGCGATCGCCGTCCTGGAGATCGAGGCTCGAGCGTGACGCTCCAGGTCCGCGCAGGACGCTCGGGACTGTCTTCGATGCGTGTCGACCCATGAGAGTCCTGCTCAGCGATGGCGGGCGGCATCTCGCCAGCCAGAGCGGCTACGGGCAGCTCGCCGCAGGGATCTGGCGACACCTGCCGAGTCAGGGCCACGAGATCGTTCTCAAGCCAGACGACGAGGTTGACGTGTGCCTCTATGTGTGTCCGCCCAGCGGCATACGGCCGTGCGGGGTGCCTGCCGCGACCGTTGCCTTCACGATGCACGAGCTGGAGGAGCTTCCGGAGAGCAAGAGCGACTGGGTGACGATCCTCAATGGCGTCGACCTGGTTCTCACGCCCACCGAATGGAACCGCGAGATCTGGCAGCGCCTGGGGGTCACCACGCCGATAGACGTGGTCCCGCTGGGAGTGGAGACCGCGATCTACCGACCCGCGAAGACACCGAGCTTCACGGTCTTCACCGCGCACGAGAATCTCGGGAGCGGCTCCTCCCGTGAGAACTGGCGGGATACGCTACAGGCCTTCTACACCGCGTTTCGCGGCCGCTCTGACGTCGAGCTGCTCGTCAAGACATGGAGGTGGAAACCGGACCGCTGGGCACAGGAGAAGATCGAGATGGCGAGCCAACTGGAGATGGACCTCGCCGATGCGCCGCCCACGGCCGTCATGGACGACGAGCTGAGCGCCGACGAGATGCGGCGTCTCTACCAGGAGTGCTGGCTCTTCCTGAAGAATGCCAACCGCGAAGGGTGGGGCCTACCGGCCAGCGAGGCTGTCGCCTGCGGCGCCAGGGTCGCGGCGAGCAGGATCCAGCCCCTGCTTTCCCATCTTCCCTCCGATACCGCATGGTTCTCGGTCGGCGACGTCGACGGGCTCACCGAGATCCTTCGCACGCACCACGCGGAGTACCTCGAGGCCATGGCCAAGATGCATGCGTACACATGGAGCCGGACCGCAGAAGCCGTCGGCGCCTCGATCTCAAAGCGGTTCACGCCAGCCCCGGCGGGATGACCCTGCGGCTGCGCGCCCGCGGACGCTCGAGTCAGCGAGCCCGCGCGGCGTGAGGCGGGACAAGCCTCTTCGTGAGGTGACCTATGGCGAGGTGTGCGCGGAGGCTCAGGTCGCGGAACTGGCCGCCAGTACGCGTCACTCCGTCGCCTATGTCGCGCGCCGTCATGCTGTTCGGCCCCGGCCGCCTCTGGAGATCGCAGGCCTAGTCACGCTTCCAGGCCGGCCCCGAGGAACGACTGGAACCCTCGCCCGCAGGTGGTGGACCACACCGTTTCGCACACCCGAGCTCTATGGTGTCTGTCTCCACCACGCGCTGGTGTACGGTGGGCAGCTCCGAAAGGGTGGTGTCGACGGCCACGCGGGTGGGCAACTGCTCGTCGTCGACGGCGAGCACCTCGTTCCCGACGCGTTCCATGTTCGCAGTGGCCGGCCCAGCGCACCGCGCGATCTGGTCAAGAAGGAGACCGACGGAACCTGGAAGCTCCTCGACGACGAGAAGCCAGTCGAAAGGGAGGGGCTCTACTATCTCATCGGGGCTGTCTACGGACACTTCGGACACTTCCTCCTCGAGGGCCTCTCGCGCCTGTGGCTTCTCTCTCGCCTCGCCCGCACCGACCCCTGGTTCGTCGTCTACGAGCCCGAGCTGCAGCCATGGCAGCGGTCCTTCCTCGAGGCAGCGGGGGTGCCTCTCGAGCGCGTCCTGCATGTGCGGACGCCCACTCGGTTCGAGCGCCTGATCGTCCCCGCACGCGCTTACGAGCTTCATAAGGCGTCCACACCCCAGCAGGATCTCGTATGGCAGCGGATCGGGGACTTCTTCGACGGTGGGCAGAGGGGCAGGCGCGTATACCTCTCCCGCAGTCGCTTTGCCAGCACTCGCACCACCGGCGAGTCGCTCTCCCTCGACGAGGTGTTCGCGTCGCGGGGCTTCGAGATCGTGCACCCGCAGGAACTGGATGTTGCCACCCAGGTCGCGACCGCGCGAGGCTCAGCGATCCTCGCGGGCGCAGCCGGAAGCGCGATGTACCTGGCGGCCTTTCAAGCGCCCAAGCAGCGGTCGCTGGTGCTGACACATCGCAGCTTTGCGTTCCGCGACGATCAGCTGATCGCTCACTACCGGCGTGCCCGGCAAGCATGGTACATCAGCGACACGGTGAGCGCGGACCACGACTCGCCCCGGAGGGCGAGCTGGACGATCGATCACGACCACCTCGCCGCGCGGCTGGATCGATGGCTAGAGCAGGGCGAGTAAAGAAGGCGGGCGGTGGCAAGGACACTCTGTGAACACTACCCAACCGCGCGTTTGGTCAGAACGCAGGTGCCGCGATAGAACGCGATAGCCTCGACATCGCCTACCGTTACGGCCTGCTTATGAAGATGCACATGTAGATCGTCCACGAGATCCTTGAGAAACTCGATCGTGCTCTCACGTTGGCGAAAGCCCATCCCGTACCTCGCAGAGTAGGAGGTGTGGAGATCCTCCATGATGTAGACACCACCATCCGCAAGATGCGGCCAGAGGTAGAGAAGTGATGCGCGCTGGTGAGGGTAGCGGTGGGAGCCGTCGTCGATCACGATGTCCAGCGGCCCTGCCTCGTCGACGACTCGCCCGAGAACGCGATGGTCGTCCTGCGAGCCGACGAACACCTGCACGTTCGGCGGCTCAGCGTGTCGTGCTGAGCTGGGGGTGCGGTCGATCCCAAGAATCTGACCGTTGGGAAAGTAGTCTCGCCACATGCGTAGGCTCGCTCCGTCCTTGACCCCGATCTCGAGCAGGTGCACGGGCCGATCTCGCCATGGCTGTAGATGGCGTTCGTAGATCTCAGCAAAGCCGTGACGCCCGCCTGCCTTATCGGTGCCGTGCCGCCGGGCCAGACTATCCAAGGTCGCCTTCCCGACAGCGGTCATCGGGCGAGCTCGAGCCTTCTTGACGAGTTGAGTAGCGGAGCGCAGGTAGCCTCGCTCTCGCTCATCTCGGCGAGCAGTCGGTCATATTGCCGGCAGAGATCGCGACGATCCCGAGGCTCGAGGTCGCGCCACCGACCGAGATGGGCGCGGTCAGCGGTCACGGTCTCATCGAAGAAGCCGCGTACCTGTGACTCGTCCTCGAGGTTGAGATAAGCGAGGAGAGCTTCATAGGTCTCGTCACGGTGATCACGCACCAACTCCTCGAGCAGTATGGTCGTGGTGCGGTGCTCGGGCAGTCGGCGCACCTGCGCGTCGATTCCGCGAATGCGCTTGGCCCACCACTCGAGGGCGTCGCTCACCGCCATCTGCCCCCATACCGCCGACACCGACGTGGCGACGTCGCGCCCATCGCGCAGGACGTGCACGAACCGGCTTTCAGGAAGGATCTCCGCGAGATCTCCGGCGCAGGTCAGGTTCGCGGGGGTCATCTCCACCCAACCGGGCTTGCGCTCGGCGGTGGCGAACGGATCCAGCAGGGCGCGGACGAAACGTCCACCTGCTCGAGGGCCGTCGGTATGCAGCGTGGCGCCGAGGACCTCAAGCGCCGGGTCGAGAGGAAGCTCATACGTGGCGGGGTCCCGCGCCCGCCGATGTACTCGGTGGGAGGTGGCCGCAAACTCCTCGACGCTCATGCGCCCGCGCAGCACTCGCGGTAGGACTGTCTGCACCTTGAGCTCGTAGGGGAGGCACGCAAGCCTGCTGTGGCGTCCGAGAAGTCGACCGACGACCGTGGTCCCACTGCGTCCCGAGCCGCCAACGAACACTTGGTCGGCGGCCGCTGGGAGAGGTCCGTTCGAGTCCACTGAGTGATCGCTCCTATCGGGTGAGGGGCCGATGACGCCCATTCGCATAGCTGGGTCTACTCACCGTCATCGCCTGCTTCGGCGACAACGGCGGTCAGCGCGATCGGATCGCTCGTCCGGCTCCGTACGACGAGTGAGATCGAGTCTCCTTCCCGCGAAGTCTCTACGGGGCAGAAGCCCTCTGGGGGAATCTCGCAGACGTAGCGAAGGTTCGTCAGCCGAACCTGTCCTTCGTCGGCGCGGAGGGTCACTCCCTCCTCACCCTCCTCGGAGCCTTCGACAGCGAGTCGCGTCCGCAATTCTGTCCCCGACCCCGCAGGTACGACGATTCGGATGGTCGTTCCACCACCGGGTCGTTCCCCTCGTGCGGTCGTAAGCAGTTGCACCGTGTCTCCGGGCTCGACGGTAGCGTCCTCGGAGGGGTCCTGCGCCTCGCCGTCGCGGATGACGCGTACCTGTTGTGTCAACTGGAGCTCGCTCCCGTCTGAATCCTCCGGAGGTCCCGCGTCTGGACCCTCCGCCGTCGTCGCCTGAGGCGGGCTGGGCGAATCGCTCTGCTCCGGTTCGGCCTCGTCGTCGCCGCACCCGGCGCCCGCGACACCGGCCAGAGCGATGAGACATACGGTGATCGGACTACGCAGTGGCATGGTCTCTCCTTGTGCCAATGTCTCCGCCGCTTCCCGAGCGGCCGATAAAGAGGCGGGAGTGTAGCCTGCGACGCAGAAGCAAGTCGGGCGCGGCGAACTCAGCGGGTGCGCTGGTCGCGCCGCATGGGCGACAAAGCGCAGCGAGATCGCGCGTGCAGCCTGCCAAACGCCCGTGGTATCTTCCCCGCCTTGCCAACTCTCATCGAGGAGCAGACGAGGCTCATACGGGAGGGTCTCTTCGCTGAAGCGCTGGCGGCTCACGAGGCTGGACTGGGCGCCGACCCTGAGGATCCTGCGGCCTTGCATCACAGAGCGTGGCTCTTGGCGGCGCTCAAGCGGTTTGATGATGCCGCTGATGCCGCGCGTCGCGCGTTGGCACTTGGGGGCGAGCCGCACTACGCACGGCGGCTCGCCGCGTGTCTGAGATCCGGTGGCGACCCCGAAGGTGCGGCGAGCGCCGAGGCCGAAGCCGAGGAGATCGAGGCTCGTCGGCGTGAAGGTTTCGCGTTCGAACAGACAGAGCTGAAGGCGCGGCTGAGTCAGCGCATAGGTGAGCTGATCGCCTTGGTCACCACGCGGACGCCCTACTTCGGCGACGAAGGCTCCGCCCGCGACGCTCGGCTTGACCACGCGGAGATGTTGTTTGGCGCGCACCCGGTGGACAGCATCGTGGGCTGGGCCGACGCCGTTCCCGAGCCCAGGCCGGCCGGCTCGATCGCGACTGTCGCTGGTGTCGGCAGGTTCCATATCACGAACCCCTTGCACGTGCTCCAGAAGCGTCTCGCACGCGGCGTCGCGTGGGAGCTTCCGATTGCCGCCCTCCTGGCGGAACTCGCGGTCCGCTGCTCCTCGGACACCCTGATCGTCGACGTGGGCGCGAACATCGGAGCGCATGCGATCTGTGCCGCAAGCCATCACCGCGGCCGGCTCATCGCTCTGGAGCCCACGCCTGATACCTACGGCCACCTCCTCCAGAACATCGCCCTCAACGACGTCCCGAATCTCGACCCGCGGAACGTCGCGTGCAGCAGCGCACCCGGTGCGGGAAGGATGGAAGACCTCGACCCCCTGAATCCAGCGGCCGCCACGCTCCGGCTCGACCCCGAGGGGCCCATACCGATCACCACGCTAGACGAGATCACATCAGGCGACGACCGTCCGGTCGCCCTCCTCAAGATGGACGTCGAGGGTCACGAGGCGTCCGTCCTCGCGGGAGCATCACAGACGCTCGCCCACGGGCCCGTCGTGATCTGCGAGCTACCGGGGCTCGGACCCCAACCCGCTCGCGAGGTACTCGAATCTCTCGGCTACGAAGGTCAGCACTTCTTCCGTAGCGATTGGATCTTCCTTCCTCCCGGGACCTAGCAGCGCTCGCCTTCGCTGAGCCGTACGAGCCCACCTGCGGGCGCGTACGCGAACCGGGGCAACCGCCGCCCCATACAGCCCGGCGAGGGTCGACCCGCCCCGTCGCCGGCGAGCAACAGGGTAGCCTGCCGTTCGTGAGCGGGTCGATGATGCAGTTCGGCGTCGCTCGCGAGGCCCTCGAGGAGCATGGTGGTCATCTCTCCGCGCAAATGCGCCGATCTCGACAACCGAACGCGCCTCGATCGCCTTGAGAACCGGTGCGATGGCGATCTCCCAGAAAGGAACCATGGTGCTGCGGGGACGGTCCGAACGGGCACCCCTATACAAGCCCGGAGCTCGTGCAACAGGCTCGCAGAAGAGGGACGGAGGCGTCCACAGGCAAGTACCGGTTGGGGGTACTAGCAGACTCGCGAGCTGATACAACCGGCCATGTGAACGACCTGTTGACGGAGGACCCAGCGAAGAGCAACCGAACGGCTCAAATCATCTGGATCACCGGCTTTTCGGCCTCGGGCAAGACGACCGTCGGTCGGTGGGTCGAGGCGCTGCTGCGCGAGCGCGGCTCGGCGGTGATCTTCCTCGATGGCGACGATCTGCGCTCGATCTTCGCGTCCCGCTGGGGTTACACGCGCGAGGAGCGCGCCGACCTCGCGCGGGTCTACTTCCGGCTGTGCAGCCTCCTTTCCTCTCAGGGCTTCACGGTGGTGATCTCCGTCGTGGCGATGTACGAGGACGTCCGATCGTGGCTGCGGGAGCACATCCCTGCCGCGATCGAGGTCTACCTCGACGTCCCCGAGGACGTGCGCCGCCAGCGCGACCGGGCGACGAAGCAAATCTACGGCCACCTCGGCTCATTGCAGGACCTATACGACGAGCCCTGGTCGCCCGACCTCGTGGTCCCCAACCACGACGGCGTATCGCCCGAGCAGGCCGCCATGCGCATCGTTGAGCTGGCCCTCAGCGATCGCTTCACCCGCTACGCCGACCACGGCCGCCGTGAGCACTGGCGTGGCTTCTACGCTCGCGCGCAGGCGCCGCGCGAGCCGTCGACCTTCGCCCGGCTCGTCGGCGCCGAGCTAGACCCACCGGCTCGGCTGCTCGAGGTGGGCTGCGGCAACGGACGCGACGCTGCGTACCTCGCGGGCCTCGGGCACGATGTCGTCGCGCTCGACGTTTCCGAAACGGCCATCTCCACCTGCATCGAGGCCCATCCCGGCAGCGGGCTGCGCTTCGTCGCCGGGGACATCACGACCCTGGACGCCCCCGAGGCGTCCTTCGACGTCGTGTACAGCCGCTTTTCCCTGCACGCCATGACGTTCGCGGAAGAGGACGACTTGGTCGCGCGGTCGACGGACCTCCTGGCCGCAGGAGGACGCCTGTACATCGAGTGCCGTTCGATCAACGATCCGCTGGCGCGTAAGGGCGAGGTTCTGAGCCAAACCGAACGGATACACGGACACTACCGTCGCTTCGTCGTCGCCCACGCGCTGCGGGTCAAGCTCGAGACCGCAGGGCTGCCGGTGCGGCGCCTCGAGGAAAGCCGGGGCGTCGCCTGCCTAGGTGACGACGACCCTGCCGTGCTGCGCGTGCTAGCGGAGCGCGAACGTTGACCGACGAGCTCTTCGCAGTGCAGGTCAAGGCCCCGGACCTGCCCGTCGCGGGCGAGCATCCGGTCGTCTTCCACGGAGTGAACAAGAGCGGCTCGCTGTCGATGTCGAAGGTCATCCGCGGCGCCTATTACGCCGACGGGCGGGCCAACCGGTTCTTCTCGCCCTATCACGGCCTGCCCAAGGACTTCGAGCATTTCGTGGGGATCCTCCAACAGTCCAGCGGACACGCCTTCTACGTCGCGCACAACCTCTACGGGCTCGACCTGCCGCGCGACGCGGTGCTGGTGACCCAGTTCCGCCACCCGCTCGCCCGGACGCTCTCGGTCCGCGGATGGTACGAGCGCAACCACGTCAATCGCCACGGAAGCCTCGACGGCATGCCCGACCTGGAAACCTGGGTCCGTTCCCTGAAGGGGCGCACGAATACGCAGATGGCGCAGTTGGCCATCGGGTTCCCGCCAGGCTGGGAGCCGCGCCGGGTGCGGAGCAAGCTGGCGGAGCTCAACCCGCGCCAAGTCTATGAGCTCGCGGTCGAGCAACTCGAGCGCGACGTCGCCTGGTACGGGATCGCTGAGCGCTTCGAGGAGAGCATCTTCGCGCTAGCACACGTCTGCGGACTTCCCGCAGTGCCCGCTTGGACGAAGGACACGCGCAATCAGTGGCGCCAGAGCATCGCCGAGACCGACCCGTCCATCATCGAGCTCATCGTCGAGACGATGGCCTGGGAGATCCGCTTCTATGAGTACGCCCTCGCGCGCTTCGACGAGCGCGTCGGACGGATGGCATTCGGGGCGTCGCTCGAGACCTATCGCGAACGCTGTGCCGGCGAGTACGGCGAACCGCTTCCGGCGAGGTTCTCGCCGGAAGCGCTCTCTCCACCGCCGCTGTCTCCGCCCGCTAGGCTCTCGTTGCGCACGCGCCTGTACCGCCGGGGCGTTCGCCGGCCGTTTCGCGGTCGCAGAGCCTAGACCTACCACTACCGCCGCGGGCCGTGCAGGCGTCGCTGGCTGCGGCTGGTTCGTGCGGCCGGCGCCGCCCCCGGCTTTGAGGAATAAGCGCGCTCCGCGGTCTGAGAAGCCACCCGGCGGTCGCCCGTCGTTGGCGCTGGGGAGCCCCCGTTGCTCCGCCTGCCGGAGGCTCTGACCTACATCCGTGAGTAGTCGGCGGTAGCGGCGGTCGAGGAGTCGCGTCTGAGGTGGCCGCTGGTTGCAAAAAGCCCCGCGTGTGACGTGTTCGCGCGTTCGCGGGGCTTTCTGTCCGGTCTGGCCGGGATCGTGGCGGTCGTCGAAGCCAGCCACGAGTGTTGATGTGTTGATGGAGGTCACCGTGAAGGTGAGCGTCGCTGACGGTGTCAGGCGGGTCGGACGGATCGTCTTTCGCGCTGACGATGAGCGCTTGACGCCATATGCGGGGCTGGCCGTGGTCGGCGCGCTGGTCCGGACGTTGGGGCTGGTGGGCTTGATCGACGGCGAGCTTGCTCGTGAGCGCCGCGCGGCGGCGGTCAAGGTCCGCAAGCGCGGCGTCTCGGGCGGCGAGTTGCTGGTGGCGCTGGCCGAGTCCCAGCTGGTCGGCGGTGCCTGTTTCGACGATCTCGAAGACCTGCGCGCCGACCACGCTGGCGCCCGGCTGCGCGGCGCGCCGCGGGTGCCGGCGGCCGCCACGGCCCGCCAACTGGCGCTGCGCTTTCGGCGCTGTCATCTGCAGGGCGTCGAGCGTGCGGTCGCCCGCGTCGGCGGCCGTCTGGATCGCGCCATTCACCGCGACCCTGGTGAGGAGGCGACGATCGATCTGGACGCCACCCAGCTGGAGGTCCATCGCCGCAAGGCTGCGGGCCGGCGCGGGCCCGGGCCAGGAGCGGCTGGTGATCGACATCGACTCGTTCGTGGGGGAGGTGCACGGCTATGACAAGCAGGGCGCGGCCTACGGCTACACCCACAAGCTGGGCTACCACCCGCTGCTGGCCACCCGGGCGGGCACCGACGAGGTGCTGCACATCCGTCAGCGCAAGGGGTCGGCGAACACCCAGCGCGGAGCGCAGCGCTTCGTGGACGAGCTGATCGCCCGGGTGCGCCGCGCCGGCGCGCAGGGTGAGATTCTGCTGCGCGCCGACTCGGGCTTTTGGAACCAGAAGATCACCAAGCGCCTGCGCGAGAAGGGTTGTCGGTACTCGATCGGGGTGCGCATCACCAAGCCCGTCGCCGCAGCGATCGAGCAGATCGACGACAGCGCGTGGCAGACCCTGGAGGACTACCCCGAGTCGGGTGAGGCGCAGATCGCGCAGAGCACCCTGGGCGAGGACCGCCTGATGGTGCGTCGCGTGCGCACCATGGATGACCACCAGCAGCTATTCGCGACCTGGCAGCACTTCGCGTTCATCACCAACCGCACCGAGCCGCTCGGGGTTGTCGAGGCCGAGCACCGCGCGCACGCCACCGTCGAGCTGGTGATCCGCGACCTCATCGACCAGGCCCTGCGCCACTTCCCCTCCGGCAAGTTCAACGCCAACGCCGCCTGGACGGTGATCGCCTGCCTGGCCCACAACCTGCACCGCTGGTGCGACGTGATCGGCCTCCCCGACCGCCCACCGCGCAGAGCGCGCACGCTACGCCGCCGCCTGCTCGAACTGCCCGGCCGCCTGACGCAGCACCGGGCGACGCTGGACGCTGCACCTACCCGCCCGCTGGCCCTGGCCGGACGACTGGACCGCCGCGCTGGCACGCATCCGCGCGCTCCCCGCGCCGACCTGAGCGCCCCCCCGCCAGCCTCACCGACAACACCCAGACCCCAGCAGAACCGCGCGCTTCACTCTGCCCAATAACACGGGCGCAACCGCCGCCCACCGACCCCCGCGCACCGATCGACCCGCTCACCGCCGACGACCGCCCGCCGAGCCGTCGATCGCGGCCTCCCACCCAGTTCAGCCGCCAGCTCGACGCAAAACGGTGGATCGAGGCTCAAAGCGGCGAGCATGCTCGCGAGTGAACAGCAGGTACTCGGACAGGGCCGCGCGGGTGATGGAGTAGCGACCGGCGTCGCGTCGCGCGGCGCTCTGGAGGGCGGCGAGGCGGTCGCGGTCTGCCGCCAGGTCGCACAGGGCCTGCACCGCCGGCTCCTCGTCGAAGGTGTCCACCACCAAGGAGTTCTCGCCGTGGACCGCGAACTCGGACGCTCCGCCCACCCGTGGCACGACGGCCGTCGCGCCACACGCCATCGCTTCGAGTGCGGTCCTGCCGAACGCCTGGTAGACGGAGAGATCGAGGAAGACATCCACGGATCCGAGCAGCGCAGCGACCTCTTGGCGGTCGAGCAACCCGCGATGGCCCGCGCGCAGGTCGCTCGACGAGGTGAGCTTGTTGAATGCGGCGGCCTCGCACCCGAACGTGACCGTCTCGATGTCCGCCCCCAGCCTTGCGGCGGCACGCTCGAGCACCGTGACGGTGCCGTGCGCCTGGCGACGGGGCGTCCTTGGACGCGTCATGGCGGCGACGCGAAGCGGCCCTCCACCAGGACGGGAGCCAGACCAGAACAGCGTCTCGTCGATGCTCGGCTCGACCTTCGCAACCGCTAGGCCGTGCGCCTGGCCGACGACGTTGCACAGCCAGTGTGTCTTGGCGAACAGGACCGCCTCGGGTATCGCGGTGTACGACGCGACCGCCTCTGCGATGTCGGCCCCATCGCTCGTTGAGAAGAAAGGCTCGTAGTCCTGGATGTAGTAGGCGGGGAGGAAGTCCTGGCGCTGTGCCCAGATGTGGGCCACCATCGCGGCCGACTTGAAGTGCGTCATCGAGATGACGTCAGCGTCCGCGGTCCGCCGCTCGAGCTCGTCCACGTCGGCGAAGGGCTCGAAGAGCTCGCCGGCGTCGGGATACGTGCTGCGCGCCCGCTCGATGTCCTTCTTGACGAGGGCGATCCGGGCGGGCACGCCGAGCCGGCGCAGCCCCCGGACCTCCTGCACGATCGAGTGCGATCCGCCCGAGCCCCCCTTGCCCAGACCCGGCAGGACGAAGACGACACTGAGCGGGCGGCGGCCTCGATGCAGGGCGGACGCAAGATCCTCCGGACGGCCTATGGCGGACCGCAGCGATCCGCGGAGAGGCGTCAATGCCTCGCTGGCCTCGGCGTCGCGCACGAGCCGGTTGACGTTGTCGGGGCCGTGCTTGTCGAGCAGGATCTGATAATTGCGCTTGGCGTGCCCGTCGCGCCCCGCGGGCGTGTACGACCGTGACTTGGCGTGGAAGACGTAGGCATCGTCGACCACCGCAAGCCGGAAGCCGGCCGCGGCAGCTCGGAGGCTGAAGTCGTTCTCCTCGCAGTAGCCGCTGGCGAAGTGCTCCTCGTCGAACGCGCCGATACGATCGAGGACCTTCCGTTTGATGGCGTAGCAGAAGCCGTTGATGAACGGCAGCGACGGATGCCGGCGCTCCGACAGACAGGCGACAAGCTCGCCCATCGCGTCCTCGGTCATCCACTCCGGCAACTCGTTCGTCGCCCAACGCCCCTCTTGGCGCAATTCCGGGACGGACTGGTGGCTCGCCGCATTGGACAGCGGTCCGAGCACGCCAGCGTCTGGATGCTTCTCACCGCACGCGACGATTCGCTTGAGCCAGCCCGGTGTGACGATCGTATCGCTGTTGAGCAGCACGACGTAGTCAGCGGAGGTCGCACGCATGCCGAGGTTCGCGGCGATCGTGTAGCCATGAGGCGGGCTGAGGTTGTGGATCAGCGTCACCTCACTGTTCTCCGCTGCCAGTAGCTCGAGGTCTCGTGTTGTCGGCGGACCGCTCCCGTCGTTGACCACGATCAGCCGGAACGGGTAATCGGTCTTGGCGCTCAGCGACCACAGGCAGCGACGCACGTCTTCGAGTGCGTCGTGGACACAGACCACGATGTCGACGGTCGGCTGGGCGGGCGCCTTCCGCGCCCCCTCCTCCTCGACGACGCGACGGAGGTTCCGGCAGGCAGGCTGGGCGAGTCGCGCCAGAGCCTCGGTGTCGTCGACATCCGTCCCCAGCGCGCTGGCGTGCTGAGCGCGAAACCAGGCACGGGCGGTTGCGTCGGCCGAGGGCGCTGAGCCGTCGACCGGCGAGTACTTGAGATCGGGCGCGGACTCTGCGTGTCCTGGGGCAGGGGGAACCGCGCCGCTGGGCGGCGGGGGGTCGTGGGCGGGTGGAATCGGGCGGACTGTCTCGGCTCGCGGCGGGTGCTCGACCGGCTCGCGCGGTGTGAGCAGCGCGCGGGGCGCGCTCGAGAAGGCCGAATGCTCAGCAACCAAGCGCTCGCGCCAATGAGCGTGAGCCTCCCGCGACTGGCCTACTAGCGCCTCGCGGAGCTCGTAGACGATGCGCGATTCCTGCTCGACGCTGCTTCGGGCTTGGGCCAGCGCATCCTCGAGGAGGGGCAACCGCCCGCCCAAGTCTTCTAGCTCGGTAACCCGGGCTCCCTGCTCCAGCGCGTGCTCACGAGACGCTCGAGCCACGTCCTGGGCCTCGGCCAAGGCTTGCCGGAGCCGGCCCTCCGCCGCTTCGCTGCGCGCCAGGGAATCGCGCAGACGGTCTCGCTCGTCATCTCCCGCGTGTTGCTGCCTCTGGAGATCCCCGATCGTCCCGCGTAGCTCGGCGATCCCGCGCTCGCTCGCCTCTGCGGTCGACCGCACGTACTCAAGCTCAGCACGCAGGCTCTCGTTGGCCTCCTGCAACTGGCCGCGCTGCGCTTCAGCTTGCTCAAGGCGCTGGTGTGTCGAGTGCAGTGACTCCGCCAGCTCCGCCTGCTGCTCGTCCAGGCCCCTGAGCGCGTACGTCGATTGCACATCGCGGCGTTCGGCGACGGCCCGTGCCCTCTCGGCCTCGGTGCGGGCGCTCTCCACCGTTGCGACGCGTCCTCGTAGGAACGACGCGGACTGCAGGCGCTCAAGCAGTTCGGTCAACGCATCGTGCTCAGACACCACCGCAGATGGGGCAAGCACGGCGAGGCCGTCGTCGCCCGGCACCTCACGCAGCACCCACTGATCGGCGCGGTCGGCGAGGAAGTCCTCCAGGGCGGTCCGCACGCCGTTGCGGAGGCTGTGCTCGTAGATCGCGCTGGCGGGGTCATCATCGCCGTCCAGGCTCTCGTCCGCAGGCTCGTAGGGGAAACGGTGGGCGCCTGGTACAGCGCTCGGCTCGTAGTAGCCGTCCCGGCGTCTGTGAGGCCCGTCGACGCCGTGGATCACCACGACGGGCAGAGGGCAGTCCGCGCTCTGAGCCATCAGCTCGAGGAGCGCCAGCTCGTGGGACACCGTGTACCAGTTCGGGTCACCTCCGAGCAGAGCGACGTCTACTTCTGTGATCCGCGCGAGGGCGTTCAGGCTGCGATCCGCGTGGAACGTCAGGGTGTTCGGCCATTGCTCCGCCCACTCCACCTCCTGCGCGAGAGGGCGTGGATCGATGGCGTGAAGGGTCGCTCCGCCTGCGTGGGCCCAGCGCAGGAGAGGCTCGGTCAGCTGTCCGCGCCCACTGCCGACCTCGACGACGACCTCCGGCTGGAGCGTCTCGAGCAGCGGTCCGATCACGGGCGACCAGAAGCGATACATCGTCTGACCTCGCCCTCAGTCCAGGTCTGAACGCTCTTCGACGCACACGACCTGGTTCGGTGCGATCCAGACCGGAAGGTCGAGCGTCGACTTGAAGCGGGCGAAGCCGGCGTCGTCGACCGCGACCTTGGCGAGCTCGTCCACCACCCGCTTCCCGCTCAACCGCACGATGACCTGCCGCCCATCAGTGAGCCGAATGTTCGCAGCCATGCATCCTTTCCCCGTCTTACGCTGTGCAATCCGTGTGCGGGCAATCTACCCTTTCTTGCGCTTGATGGCCTCAATGTCCCATCCCGACCTCCCCACCGCAATGGTTGGCCCCGCGAAGGGCCGCTGAGACGTGTTCCGCTTCTGGCAGACCGTCGTCGAGCCCCTGTTGACGGCTGCTCGGCCGCAGGTCATCGTCGAGGTCGGTGCCCAGAGCGGGCACAACACCGTCCAGCTGCTGGACTTCGCCCAAGGTCACGAGAGCACGCTCCATGTCATCGAGCCGGCGCCCGAGTTCGACACGGGCGAGTTCGCACGCCGGTACGGCTCGGCCTTCGTGCTGCATACGGCAAAGAGCCTGGAGGTGCTGGACGTCATCGCGCGGCCGGACGCGGTGCTTCTCGACGGGGACCACAACTGGTACACGGTGTCCCGTGAGTTGGGGCTGCTCGCCGAGGGCTGCCGGCGGGACGATCGGCCCTTTCCCCTTGTCCTCTTGCACGACATCGGATGGCCATACGGTCGGCGCGACCTCTACTACGAGCCTGAGGATATCCCGCCGGCGGACCGTCAGCCCTACGCCAAGGCAGGTCTCCTGCCGGAAAGCAGCGCGACCGTAGGTGACAGAGGGCTCAACCGACATCTCTGCAACGCGGAGCATGACGGAGGCCCGCGCAACGGTGTCCTGACCGCGATCGAGGATGCCCTCCGGGAGCTACCCGGGCCCCTCGCCTTCACCTCTCTGCCCGGTACTCATGGGCTGGCCATCCTCGTCTCCGAGGCGCGTTTGGATGAGGCACCAGCCCTGCGCGGTCGCTTCGAGTGGCTGCAGTCGGCCGAGTTCCTTCGCGACCATGCCAGGTGGGTGGAGGGCCAGCGCGTACGCGAGCTGGTACGTGTCGAGGATCTCGGATCGCATCTGGCGGAGATAAGCGCCTCGGAGGCGGAGGTCGCAAGCGAGCACAGCTCGCCGGTCGATACCCGACAGCTCGACGCGGCTCAGGCGCTCCAGCGCCGCTCGGCGGAGCAACTGGCTCGCCAGAGCGAGGATCTGACGGCCTCCGACCAGCTTCGCCGCCAGGCGGAGAGCAGCGTTGAGGAGCTTGAGCAGGCGGTACAAGCGAACGGGGAGCAGCTCGAGCTCGCAACACGGCGCGCTCAGGAGCTTGAGGACTCCCGTGACGGGATTCGCAGCGATCTCGAGGCGGTCCGGTTGGAGCTGGTGCGCGCGCATGGTGAGCTCCGCGATGCCGCGGCTGCGCGAGACGCAGGCCTTGACCACTTGCGGCGCAGCGAGGAGACGCGGCTCTCCGTGGCCGGGCGCGCGGACGAGCTAGCTGCGCGGGCCGGTCAGCTCCGCAGCGAGCTGCTGCGGGCGGAGGAGCGGTCGGAGGACGCACGGACGGCGCTCGAGCGTCAGCTGGCCGAGGGCGACGCGGCTCGTGAGCGATCCGCGTCGTCTCATCGCCAGGAGCTGGCCGGTGCTCGGCGCGACCGCGAAGCGGCTGGCAAGGATGGAGCGGCTGCGAACCGGCAGGTCGCGCTGCTGCAGGCGCGGGAGCGCCAACTCTGGGAGTACACCTACGAGCTCGAGCGACGCGTCGCCGACGGCGAGGATCTCGCTCAGGAGTTGTGCCGGCAGCTGGCCTCCACGCAGAGCAGCAGCCGGTTCAGCGAGGACGAGAGCGCTAGCGAGGTCGAGCGCCTGGGGCGGTCGGTCGAGTTGCTTCAAGAGCAACTGCAGCACAGCGAGCGCGATGCCCACCTGGCTACGCAGCAAGCCCTGGTCGCCGAGCGCGCCGGGGACAGCTACGCGGCCCGGGTCGAAGCCGATGCGGCTGTCTGGCGGCAGACCTTGGAGGACGTTCGGCTGGAGGTGGACCGAGCCCGCGAGTCGCGCTCGTGGCGGCTGGGTCACCGGGTCATGCGAGTCCTACGCCTCCTGTCCCTTCGTCGAGGTCGGGGCACCGATGCGCTTCTGAAGGCGTCGGGGCGAGTTGACGCCGCTCTGTCGGTCGGCTCGTCGCCCCAGCGACCCGCTCTCGGGCCGGGGCCCGGTCGAGGCGCGGAGGAGGTTGACCCAGACGCCGACTCGGTCAACGGCGGGCCTCACGAGCTGGACACCCATGACACCGCTGGGCGGTGAGGCCGGCGTCGACCAGCGGCGGCCGCGGCCACCCTCAGCACGCCGACGAGGCGACGCGTCTGGCCATCGAGGCACGGGCGCAGGCGGACTTCTGGGCGGATGAGTACACACGGCGCGCACTCGAGGCACGCGGGATGCTGGCGACCGCGCTCGCGGACGCCGGCAGGGGAGCCCGCGTAGCGAAGATCGTCCTGGGGAGCACGATCGTTCACGCCGCCGGACGGCGGGTCGCCCGTGGCCGTAGGCAGGCTTCACCGCCCGACGGTTCGCTCCCGGACGTCTGTGCCGACGGTGCGCCGGAGCTTGCCGCCGCGTTGCGTCGGCGGGCTGCGGCTCGCCACGAGCTCGGGCGGGTCGAGTGGCAACTGCGCGTCCTGCGCGCCGCCGACCGGCGGCCCCGTGGTGCCCGGCGGCGGGCGGTTACGCGGCTCGCGACCGCGTCTCGAGCAGCTCTCGGCGCGATGATGCAAAGGCGCGTCGGACACCCCGCGGGAGAGGTCGACAGGAGATCCCTCGCTCTCGACGTGGTCATCGTCGGCGATCGGCTGCAGATCGCTCGCACGCATCGACGCCTCCTGCGTGCAGCGGGAAGTGCGCGGCTTCGAGTGCGTCGCCTGGTGGCGGCATCGGGAAGGCCATCCGGCGAGCTCATCATGCGGGCGGTGGAGCGATCCAGCGAGCCCTACGTGCTGGTGCTGTGTGGGTGTGTCGAGGGACCGCCGGGGTTCGAGACGGGGTTGGTGGACTATCTCGACGCGCACCCGCTTGTCGACGCAGTCAGCGCGGTGTCCTGGCGCAAGGGAACCCAGGAGCGCCTCGATGGCGGATGGCGGTTCGACTGGCGGGAGCACGGAGTTCAACCCGTCGCCTGTGCGGGATCCGACCCTCCGGCCGTGGGAGGCACGTGCGTGCTGGTTCGAGCCCGCTCGGTGACCCCGGGGCTCCTTGGCGCCGGCTACTGTGGTGCTGCCTGGGCGCTCGATCTCTCGCTGGCCGCGCGGCATGCCGGCCGTGGGGTAGCCGTGGCGCCGGTGGAGGTTTGGGTCGACGGAGGGGGCGAGGCGATTGCACCGTCCGACATCCAGGTCCTCTGCCGGCGATGGGGGCCGCTGCTGCGTCAGAAGGTGCTCGATGACCTCCTTTGGGGAGGAGGCCGGTGGTGTGACCGGGGCTTGCGCGTCCACTTCGGGGAACCGCTGGACGCAGGACAGGAGTCATGTTTCGCGTCCGGCTGGACCCAGGCATCCGCCGATCGGGCGGACGTGCGCATCGACGCGGAGGGACGCACGCTCAGGGCCCGGTGGCGCGACGACGATCGCCGTTGCGAGCCCGGGTCGGTCCTGTGTCGCGACGAAACGCCCGTAGACGGCGAAGCGTTGCGCCGACTGCTCGCCGAGCACCTCGAACGGCCGACGGTGTGCTTGCAGACCGCTGCACGCGACTGGCCGTCGGCGAGCACGTCGGGGGACGTCTTCCTGGCTCGCGCTCTGGCGCGCGCGCTGCGCGCTCAGGGCTGCTGGACGCGCCTGCAGGTCCGCGACGAGTCGGGCGATCCGCGGGGAGCGGCGCTCGACGTCGTGGTCAACGTTCGGGGGCGCGGACGGTTGCACCTCCCCCCCGGGCAGCGGCGGGTCATGTGGCACATCAGCCACCCCGACGAGGTGGCCCTGGACGAGCTCGCCGACTACGACCTTGTGGCCGTCGCCTCCCGACCACACGCCGCCGTACTCGCAAACCAGGTAGACGTTCCCGTGCGGGAGCTGCTCCAGTTCACCGATCCCGCCGTGTTCGCACCGGCGGCGGACGAGTCGCCGGGGCATGAGGTACTGTTCGTGGGCAACTGGCGCTCCGTGTTTCGGCGGGCCGTGTGGTCTGTGCTTCCCACGAACCGGGACCTCGGACTCTACGGCCAGGGTTGGCGCTATCTCGCTCCCGAGCACGCGCGCGGCGACCACGTGCCCAACGAGGAATTGCACAGGTTGTACTCGTCCGCCGGCATCGTGCTCGCAGACCACTGGGACGACATGCGCCGGCACGGCTTCGTGTCCAACCGGATCTGCGACGCCCTCGCCTCCGGGGGGTTCGTGATCTGCGACGACTTCCCCGCGCTCGAGGTTCTCTTCGCCGGAGGGCTCGAGACGTTCAGCACGCGAGAGGATCTCCGCGCGAAGATCGAGCGCTATCTCGGCGACCCCGGCGCCAGGGCGTCCGTCGCGCGGCGCGGGCGCCAGCTCGTCCTCGAGAGCCACACCGCCGACCGGCGCGCCACGGAGCTATTGACGTTCCTTCAAGAGCTCGATGTTGCGACACCTCGCCGACCGGCGGACCGAGCATGAGGCCCGCTGCCTTACCGTCTCGCAATACTTCGCCACCGTGGGCTCCAAGTCTCTGCGCTTCATCGTGATCGGCGCCCAGAAGGCGGGAACGTCATCGCTCTGGCAACCCCGCGCTCGAAGGAGGCGGCGTTCTTCAGTCACGACCAGCCCTTCAGCCGCGGCTTGCGCTGGTATCTGGAGGAGTTCTTCGGCGACGCTCCGTCGAACACGCAGTGGGGGACCGTCACTCCTCACTACATGATGGGCACCGGGGACGCGGATGTCCCCGAGATCGCCCGGCGCATACGGGCGGCGGTGCCCGACGTCCGGTTGATCGCGCTCCTGCGCGACCCCGTCAAGCGCGCTCTCTCGCACCATCGAATGGCGACGCTCCGCGGTCAAGAGCACCGCACGTTCGACGATGCAGCACGCGCCTCCGTGGTCCCAGAGGCGCTCGATGAAGCACGACGGGCGCCGACTGAGACCACGTCCTATGTCGTGCAGGGCGAATACGCCCGCATCCTCGGGGCGTACCTCGCGGTCTTCCCCCGCGAGCGTCTGCATGTGGCACTGACCGCCGATCTCGCCGAGGATCCGCTGGCCACCATGCGGGCGATCTTCGCCTTCCTTGGGGTTGAGCCGAGCGCAGGGGCCGTGAGGGCAAGCGCGAAGCCCGCGCGTCGCGCAGCGACGTCGCGGCTTCCAGGCCACGGCGGGTGACTGACTTGCTCGAGCGCGCCGTCGGGAACAGTCGCGCGAGCGTGCTGGCCGCGGCGGCGCTATGGGATGTTCTCTCGACTCATCCCGCGGCTGTACCAGCGTCGCGGTTGCGACCGCGACGAGCGGGGATCGGTCGCGAAGGACTTCGCTGGACGCGCAACTCGATCTGGACCAGGACGTACCCGGGCTGCTCTGGCAGCAGCTTGCGAAGATCGTCGTGCCGCTGCGACCGGTCCCGCCGACGAAGATCGGCGCGAGGCTGGTCACCGCGCGGATCGCGGACCGTGCTTGGCCTCAACTGCGATCGGCCCGAGCCTCGGCTCGTGTCCGTGCAGCGCGAACGCGCGGAACCGGCTGAACAGCCGGTGCTCGGGCCCGTGGAAGTCGGCCGAGCCCGTGGCGAGCAGACCGAGCTCGCCGCACAAGGCGGCAAGCTGGTCGGTCTGCTCCCGCGTGTGGGTGACGTAGAACGCCTCGACGCCGTCCAACCCCGCCGCCGCGAGGCGCCGGACCGTCGTGGCGACGAGCTCCGGGTCGTCGACGTCCCAGAACGGGTGGGCCCAAACGGCGACTCCCCCGGCGGCGTGGATGGCAGCGATCGCGTCGGGGACCTCCGGCATGATGCGGGCGACGAACGCGGGTGCACCCGGGATCAGGTAGGCGACGATGAGGCCCGTGACGTCGGCGATCCCCTCGTCGGCCAGTCGTGACGCGTTGGCGGCCTCCGCGAGGACTGCTTGGGCGAGGTGCGGGCGGCCGACCGGGTGACCGGTCTGGGAGCGCTCCCGCAGCGCTCCCTCGTCGACCTCCCAGCCCGAGGCGCGCAGGGCGTCGACCATCCGACCTGCCCGGGCGTCGCGGTCGGCGCGCGACGCCTCGAGCAGGTTGAGCAGGCCGGCTTCGTGATGATCGACGCGGTAGCCGAGCACGTGCAGATCCTCCCGAACAGGGTCGACCACCGTGACCTCGGTGGCGGGAACAACCTCGATCCCGTGGCGTGCTCCGGCGGCCAGGGCCTCGTCGACGCCTTCGACCGTGTCGTGGTCGGTCAGCGCGACCAGGCTCGCGCCCGCCCTCGCCGCGTGCTCGATGACCTCAGTCGGTGCGAGCGCTCCGTCGGAGTGCAGCGAATGGGACTGCAGGTCGAACCACGGGGCGTCCTCGCTCACAGACGGCAAACTACAACCCTCATCGTGCGCATCGCCATGCTCCTTCACAAGTCGGTCGTGCACGACTCGCGGGTCCGCCGCGAGGCGGCCGCCCTGTCCGCCGCCGATCACGAGGTCAGCGTCGTCGAGCTTGTCGACCTCGGCGGTTCCGAACGCCATCTCGACAGCTTCGCACGTGTCGGCCGCCCCCCCTTGGCTGGATGCGGCGGCGGTTGCCCCGTGTCGTGTACCGCGCCGCCTTCCTCCTCTGGTTCGTCCGTCGCGGGCTGGCGCTCCACGCGGAGGTGGTGCACGCCCATGACGCCGCCATGCTGCTTCCGGGGCTGCTCATCGCCCGGTGCACGGGGTGCGCTGCTTGTCTACGACTCGCACGAGCTGGCCACCAGCGTGCCCTACCGCGAGCGCTTCTGGGCCTGGTTCGTCGGTGCACTGGAGCGGGTGGCCGTGCCGCGGGCCGACGCGGTGATAACGGTGTCGGACGGCATCGCGGAGGCGCTGCAGGGGCGCTACCGGCTCGCCGAGCGACCCACCGTGCTGCGCAACGTCTCGGCGCTCCGGGACCACGGCCAGCCTGACGGCCGGGGCCTGCGGGCACGCTTGGGGCTGGTGGCCGACGAGCCCGTGCTGCTCCACCAGGGCGCAGCGGCGACGGGACGCGGCGCGGAGGATCTCGTCCGGGCGGCGGCGCTCGTGCCCGGAGCGCACCTGGTGTTCCTCGGCGACGGAGAGGTTGCCTGCGAGGCGCGGATCCACGAACTCGTCGCCGAGCTGGACGTCTCCGACCGGGTCCACCTGCTCGCAAGTGTCCCCCTCGAGCGGTTGCTTGAGCACACGCGCGAGGCGGACATCGGGCTCTCGGCGCTCGAGGACACCTGCGAGAACCACCGACTTGCGCTGCCCAACAAGGTCTTCGAGTACCTCGCCGCCGGCGTCCCGGTGGTGGTCAACGACCTTCCCGAGCTCCGGCGCCTGGTCGGCGAGCACGGCATCGGATGGGTCGCCGAGGCAGGCAATCCCGAGCGGCTTTGGGATGATCGGTGGGGACGGTGAGCTCCGAGAGGTAGAGGTGGAGCTCGGTCGGCGGGCGCAGGTGCTCGTCGATCCAGCCGGCGAGGGTGTCGAGGTCGGAGAAGTCGGCGGAGCCCTTCGACCAAGGGCTCCTAGAGCCGCGTGGCTATGGCATGCTGCCGCGTGGCGCGATCCAGACGCTGCGTGCCATCATACCCGAGTGCGAGGCGATGACGTCGTAGTCGCGGTCGTAGTGCAGCACGCCGAGCCGGTGCTCTTCGGCCGTCGCCGCCAGGAGCAGGTCGATGGGCTTGACCCGATGGGAGACGCCGGGCGTGCTCGCGAGCTCGGCCTGGGCCGCGAGCGCGCGGCGCATCGTCGCCGGACCGCCTGAAACGCGAGGCAGTGCCGCGAGCTGGGCGGCGAGCCGGCGGTAGCCTTCGTCCTCGCGCGCGGAGTACAGGGCCTCCAGGAGAAAGGGCTCGCAGGTGCAGACCTCTGCTTGGCGAACGGCTTCCTCGTAGCGCTCGCGTGCCTCGCCGGCGACCCTGTCCAGCAGCACTCGTCCCCACGCGGACATGTCGAGCAGCACGGCGCCGCCGTAGCTGCTCACGTGCTGCGGTTCCAGCCCGATTCATGAATGTCGAGGCCCGCGGTCGCGTCGACATCCGCGTCGGCGCGCAGGTCGAGGAACTGCTCGATCAGCGCGCGCCGCCGCTCGCCCTCGTCGCCTTCGCACTCGAGCTGCTGTGCCTTGCGCTCGGCCCCGAGGGCGACAAGCTCCTGGAAGTCGATGCGCTGACCGGGCCGCAGTGCCCTCAGCCGTCGAAGCGCCTCTTCCACCAGCGGGGTCTCGGTCAAGGTGTGGCGGGGGCGGCGAGTGGGGACGCGGCAAGTGTAGCACCAGGGGTGATGTACCGAGTCGAGGGCCACCGCTCCAGAGTGGCGCGCAGGCGCTGCGGCCACGATCTGGCGTACTTCCGCCCCGAAAGGCGCATCACTGCGCTGGCGATGACCATGATCGGGCCGGGCTGACGGAGGCTGACTCAAGCAATCGATGACGGGTTGCGGTAGGTCGGCGAGGATCCCGTCCTCCACGACGACGTACTCGCCTCTGTAGCCGCGGGTCGAAGAACTCGAGGACCGCGAGGCTGGCCTCGAACAGATGCGCGCTGTCCTCGACGACGAGCCAGGGTCGCGCCAACGTCGCGAGCACCTGGTCCGGCAGCACCCGGTCCAGCGCGAGGGCATCGCCGCGGATGCAGGTGACCCTCGGATCGTCCAGTACAGGCGGATCGGCGACATCGACGGTCACCACCCGGGCCGCGATGCCGTGCGCCGCCTGCTGATCGGCGAACCAGACGGCGCTCCCGCCGTCCTTTGTCCCGACTTCGAGGATCGTCGCCGGGCGCAGGCGGCCGATCAGCTCCTGGTAGAGCACCACGTCGAAGGGATCCTTGAAGAACCCCCTGCCCCGATAGGTCGTCCGCAGGGTCCCGAGCTGGATCAGCGACAGTGCGTCCGGCGGCAGCGCCGGCCTGAAGGTCCGGCTGCGTACCTCGGTCACCCTTCTCGTCATGGGTTTGCTCCCATGGCGGGGGCGAACCGTCGTCGTGCCCTCGCCGCCCATCGGCGCCACGCCCGCCGCCAAGACCACGCGCGGCTACGCCAGAGCCGCCAGCGAAGACGGACCAGGCGGGCGGTCAGCGCGGGCGACAGATCGGTAGCAGGCGATGGCCCCGCGGAGCGTGTGTGGCCGACCCCCGCCCGGGTCAGCCTTCGCGTCGCGAGCCGGTGCAGTTCAAGCAGGGTCCCCGCTGCGGGGGCGCCTACCTGGTGCCAGCGCCCGACTCTCGCTTGCTCGAGGGTGATCCGATGCTCAAGGAATGCCTCCATTGCCGGACATGGCGCGAGACCCAGGCCCGTCACGAGGGCGGTGTAGGCCCGGTGTCGCTCGGGGCCCACGAGGTCCTCCATCTCAAGGGCGTGCCGGCGCGCGTGCGGGACGCCCACCATGCCTCGGTGGGAGGCAAGGAGCCGGTCCTCCCACCACAGCAGGCAGTCGCGCACGTCGTCGGGCGCCCAGGCCTGTTCGCGCAGGGAGGCAGCGACGTCCAGGCCACAACGGGTGACGTGCACGAAATGCGCCCGTGGGGAACACTCGCGCGAGGGTGGTGGCAGCGGCGGCGTTGTGGGGTGTCATCTCGACCCACGCTGCGGCGCCCGCGTCTTGGAGGACGGGCGCGACCACGCGATGGACGAGCGTTGCGGCGGCGGCGAGCGGATCGATGGTGAAGGCCTCGGCGAACTCTTGGACGGCTCGATCGAAGCAGGCCCGTGGGCAGATCCCGACGAGCCCCGTCGGTTGGCCGGACGCGCTCGGGCGCTCGTACCAGAAGTCATACAGGCGAGCGATGAACCACTCGACCTCGACTTTTCCCTCGAGATCAGCCAGTCCCCCGGGTGCCGCGTGAACGCGCAGCTCGATCGGGACGAGGACGTACCCGTGCTGTTCGGCCAGCAGCCGGCCTACGATCGTCGTTCCGCTGCGGCCCGTCCCGCCGACGAAGATCGGGGCGAGGCCGGTCATCGCGCGGTTCGTGGCCGGTACTCTGCGGCAGCGGCGATCGGCCCGAGCCGCGGGGGGTGGCCGTGGAGCGAGAAGGCCCGGAACCGGCTGAAGAGCCGATGCTCCGGACCATGGAAGTCGGCCGAGCCGGTGGCGAGCAGACCGAGCTCATGGCACAGGGCCACGAGCTGCTCTGTCTGCTCGCGCGTATGGGTCCCATAGAACGCCTCCACTCCATCCAGGCCAGCCGCCGCAAAGCGCCGGACCGTCGTATCGACGAGCTCCGGGTCGTCGAGGTCCCAGAACGGATGGGCCCACACGGCGACTCCCCCGGCGGCGTGGATGGCGCTGATCGCGTCGGGCACCTCCGGCATGGTGCGTGCGACGAAGGCCGGCGCACCCGGGATGAGGTACGCGACGATGAGGCCGCTGACGTCGGCGATCCCCTCGTCCGCCAGCCGCGACGCGTTCGCGGCCTCGGCCAGGACGGCTTGAGCCAGGTGCGGGCGGCCCACCGGGCGGCCCGTCCTGGAGCGCTTGCGCAGTGCCCCGTCGTCGAGCTTCCAACCCGTTGCCCGCAGGGCGTCGACCATGTGACCTGCTCGGTCGTCGCGGTCGTCGCGGTCGTCGCGGTCGTCGCGAGAGGCCGCGAGCAGGTCGAGCAGGCCGGCGTCGCGGTGATCGACGCGGTAGCCGAGCATGTGCAGATCCTCCCGGACCGGGTCGACCACCGTGATCTCCGTGGCTGGAACGACCTCTAGCCCATGGCGCCTTCCAGCCGCCAGCGCCTCGTCGACGCCCTCGACGGTGTCGTGGTCGGTCAGCGCCATCAGGCGCACCCCCGCCCGTGCCGCGTGCGCTATGACGTCGGCCGGCGCGAGGGCGCCGTCGGAGTGCAGCGAATGGGCCTGCAGGTCGAACCACAGTGCCGTCACGCTCACTACCGGCAAACTACTAGTCGCGCGGTCGCCCGAAGCGGGCGGGCCGACGCACGGCACAATGGACTCCGCTTGACCCTGCGAATCGCCATGCTCCTGCACAAGTCGGTCGAGCACGACTCGCGGGTCCGTCGCGAGGCGGGGGCGCTGGCCGGGGCAGGTCACGAGGTCTGCGTGGTCGAGCTCGCGGACCTGCGCGACTCCTCGCCCTCGCTCGACGGCTTCTCCCGCGCATCGGCCTCTCCGCCGGCCTGGATGCGCCGGCACCTGCCGCGCCCGATCTACCGCGCGGCGTTCCTTGTCTGGTTTGTTCGCCGCGGAGTGGCGCTGCGCCCTGACGTCGTTCACGCCCACGACGCCGCGATGCTGCTGCCGGGACTGCTCGTTGCCCGGCGCACGGGCGCGCTGCTGGTCTACGACTCGCACGAGCTCGCCACGAGCGTGCCCTACCGCGAGCGCTTCTGGGCCTGGTTCGTCGCCGCTCTGGAGCGACTGGCCGTGCCTCGCGCCGACGCGGTCGTCACGGTGTCCGACGGGATCGCGGAGCGGCTTCGCGAGCGTTACCACCTGACCAGTAGCCCCACGGTGCTGCGCAACGTCTCCGCGCTGTCAACCGACGGGGCGGGCTCGGGAGGGGGCCTTCGCACGAGGCTGGGACTGGGCGAGCAGCCGCTGCTCCTCCACCAGGGCGCGGCGGCGACTGGGCGAGGCGCGGAGGATCTCGTTCGGGCGGCGGCGCTAGTGCTTCAGGCGCACCTCGTGTTCCTCGGCGACGGAGAGCCTGCCTGCGAGGCGCGGGTGGGGGATCTCGCCGCCGAGCTGGGCGTCTCGGATCGGGTCCACCTCCTCGCCAGTGTGCCTCTCGAGCGGCTGCTCGAGCACACGCGCGAGGCGGACGTCGGGCTCTCGATGCTCGAGGACACCTGTGAGAACCATCGCCTCGCGCTGCCCAACAAGGTCTTCGAGTACGTCGCCGCCGGCGTTCCGGTGGTGGTCAACGACCTGCCCGAGTTGCGGCGTCTGGTCGGCGAGTACGGCATCGGGTGGGTCGCCGAGGGAGCGGACCCGGAGCCGCTCGCCGCGACGCTGCGCACTGCGCTGGAGCAGCGCGACGATCCGGCGCTCGCCGAGCGCCTGGCTGTCGCGGGCCGGGAGCTTCGCTGGGACGTGGAGCAGCGGCGGCTGATCGCGCTCTACGACGAGTTGGCACGGGGCCGCACCCCGACCAGACGCGCGGTCGTCCTGGTCCGGACGGACGCCCGTACGGACGCCCGGGTGCGCCGCCAGACGCGGCTGCTGAGTCGCGACGGGTACGAGGTCACAGCCCTGGCGGTGCGGGCCCGGCCCGACCTGCCTGTGCGAGAGCAGGCCGAGGGCGCGGTCGTGGAACGCTTCGAGCTCCTCGGATCCGCTAGGCGTTTGCGGGCGGGGCTCGCTGCAGTGCGCGGGCGGGGGCGGGCACGGGCCGAGACGCCTTCCCCGGCCTCGGTCCCATCCTCCTCCGGGCCCCGACCGCGGCCCGGGCGGCGCATGCGCGTGCGTCGTGCGCTGGCCTCCGCGCACTACCAGCTGCTCGCGGCCCGCCGTCTGACGCGCCTGAGGCCGGATCTCGTGCACGCCAACGACCACAACACGATGCCGGCGGCGGTCGCCGCCCGCCTGCTCGGCGCCCGGGTCGTCTACGACTCCCACGAGCTGTGGGCCGATCGCAACGGGCGCATCGAGTCGCGCCGCGCGCTCATCGCGCTCGAGGCGCTGTGGGTGCGCCTCGCGCACGCGACCATCACCACGAGCCCGGGCTACGCGGACGTGCTCGCGCGCCGCTACCGCGTTCCCCGGCCCCGGCTCGTGCGCAACGTGACCTCAGCCGAGGCCCGGGTGGGGCGCGCCGTGGAGCACGGGTTCGATCCCCTCGCCGTCTACATCGGGGCGGTGACCCGCCATCGAGGGCTCGAGCAGGCCATCGAGGCGCTTGCCCACGTTACGGACCTGCGCCTGGTCTTCATCGGGCCCCGGGCGCACGGGTACGCCACGGAGCTTCTGGCTCTGGCCCACCGGCACGGGGTCGCCGATCGGCTCGAGCTGCGTGGGCCGTTGCGCCCGGAGGACATCCCCGAGGCGCTCGCCGCTCTGCGCCCCGCCTTCGGTCTGGCGCTCATCCAGCCGGCCTGCCTGAGCTACCGGCTGTCGCTGCCCAACAAGCTCTACGAGTACGCGTTGGGAGGCGTGCCCGTGCTGGGGACCGACCTGCCGGTGATCGCCGGCTGGCTGTCGGAGCTGGGCCTCGGGAGGACCGTGGGCGCGGCCGGCGATCCCCAGCGCCTCGGCCAGGCGATGGAGGCCATGCTCGACGAGGACGCCCAGCGGAGCTGGCGCGAGCGAGCCCAGGAGCTGGTAGATGCGCGGCCGTGGCTGGCGGAGGAACGGGCGCTGGCCTCCGTCTACGCCGACGTGCTCGCCGGCGGGCGGCGCCACTCCATCAAGCGGTGGCTGCGCAGCGGCGGCAGGCGGGCGAGCGCCGGGTAGAGCCGCGGCGTCGCCCGGCCGAGCCGGCGCGCCAGGGGAGGCAGCAGGGTGATCGGCCGGCTGGACACGCCCGGGCCCAGGACGGTGGCGACGTCGTCCACGCGCACCAGCCGGGTGGCGCGGTTGCGCGTGGGCATACGGGGCTCCCAGACCACCACCGTCCCTCCCGGCGCCGTCACCCGCGCAGCTTCGCCGAGCGCGCGCGCCACGTCCCAGGCGCCTCGCAGGGAGGAGAGCACGGTCAGCAGGAGGACCAGGTCGAAGCGGGCGTCCTCGAACGGCAGCGCACGCACGTCGGCGGCGTGGACGCTCGTGCCAGGTGCCAGGTGCCCGGCGGCCCGCCGCCGCGGCCCGCTGCGCCAGCAGGTCCACGCCGGTCAGGCGCTCGGGAGGCACGCCCGCGGCGGCCAGTCGAGCCAGCCACCAGCCCGTGCCGCACCCGGCGTCGAGCACCTCTCCGGCGCTGGCTCGGGCGAGCGGCACAAGCCGCGCCGCCACCTCCTCGCGGATCGCGCGGTTGCCCGGGTTCCCGCTCGCCCACGCCGCCGTCTTCCGCGGGTCGGTCGCGTAGTCCTCGTAGACGGAGCCGATGCGCCTGAGGCTCGCGGGTAGCTTTGCGCGACGGTGCGATCATGACCCAAAGCGCTCGCTTGGTCGGCGCGGGAGGCAAGAGGCCGCGGTCGGGTCGTCATGCCCACGTCTCGCCGCAGCGAACGAGCACGAGCCGATCACGTCTCGAAGCGGCGGGGCTCGTACAGCGTCCGAGCCAGCTCAGCGATGCCACTGGGCGGTTCGTCGACCGCCACGGCCTCGCGGGTGCCACGTCGACGCTGACCTCGCGTAGGGCCGACCTCGGGCCAGCCCGCAGACCGCAGCAATCGGGTTTCTCGTCGCGGCCCTGGCCAACCCTGCTCGTCCCGAGCTGACGGGCGAGAACGCGGTAGAACTCGGGACCGTCGTGCCGGCCAACCGCGACGACGATGGCGCCGGTGTCTTCGAAGGTGGTCACTGCTCGCCAGTCACTGTAGAGGTGCTTGCAGCAGTAATCTGACCAGGCGCCATCGTTGTCCAGCAGCCGGTAGCCAGCTCCCGCGCATCCCTTCGACCGCAGCGCTGTCTCGAAGCCCGCGTAGCTGTCGGCGGCGGCGCCCCGCAGCCCTCGGATGGCCGCATCGGCGGCTTGGGTGGACTTGACGGTGAAGGCTGGCCGGCCGCGACTCAACGCGTCACGAGCCTGCTGGCGCGCAGGTCGGCGATCCCGTCCGCCACCCAGTCCTGACCTTGTAGGTCCGTGTCGTGCAGGTAAGCGGCCAGGGCGCGGGTCCATTCCCGGGCCGGGAAGTTGAGGCGGACACGCTCCAACGTGCGCCCCAATCGGTGCACGCTCCTCGGCTCGACCTCGATCGGGGCGCTGTCGGGCACCCGCTGGAGCAGACCCCCCTTGACCCACTTGCGCACCGTCGGAAGCGAAACCTGAAGCGCGTCAGCCGTCTGCTGGACCGAAAGCCCGATCGGCGCTTCCAGTGTGGTGTCCAGGCGCTCCAACGTCTCGGCGATCTCGCCCAGCAGCGCATCGGGCAGCGTTTGGTGCAAATCACCGCTCCCTCGGTGCAGGGCCGCGCGACTCTCATTCAATCTGGATTGCAGCTGAGCGATCTGCAGTTGGGCCAGCGCCTGCTGTCGCTTGAGTTCCGAGGGGCTGGGAAGCGTCCGGGCCACGCACCCAGTCTAGCGAGTCGTACCGGAAAAGACGGCCGAATCTGAAACCAAGAGCCCTACCTCGCGCCGGCGAACACGTCGAAGGCGGGCTTCCTGCGTCCCTCGTTGTCGATGAGTCCCCATCTGGCCTCGTCGCCATCGGCGTTGGGTGGCTGATCGCGTAGCTGGAACCAGCCCAGCGTGTGGATGCGATCTGAGCCCTCGACGATGGTGAACGCGGCGTCGAGCCACTGCGCCTGGGTCTCGCGGTCGACGTGGACGTTCAGGACGTAGTTGGGCTGGTCGGTGGGGACCGTGAACTCCGACAGGTAGAGCGGGAGCTCGGTCGGCAGTCGCATCGTCTCCGGGCCGCGTCGCAGCGGCGGCGGCCGGAGGTTCTCGTCGATCCATCCGGCGAGCGTGTCGAGGTCGGAGAAGTCGGCCGTGCCGTCCACCAGTGGCTCCTCGCCGAGGTCCGGACGGCGCGTCGTATAGGGGTTGTGGCCGTACAGATCCATGCGCGGCGGCTTGCCGTTGGGCAGGCGCAGGTTGGCGATCCAGTCGCGCGGTAGGACCTCCCCCACGGTGAAGGTGTTGCCCCCGATGACGTTGTCGGCGGCGTCGGCCTCCTTGAGAGCGCCGTAGGCGGCGTCGAGCAGGATGGCGTAGTGCCTCGGCTTGCCCTGTGCGACACCTTCCCCGCGGGGGAGCTGGGGCTCGAAGTTGCCGGCGCGGTTGGGCTCGCCCCAGATGAGCCATGAGGCCACGCTGGGGTAGCGGCGCGAGGCCGCATAGGCGAAGTCGGCGTAGGCCCGCGGGTCGGTCGGCGGCGCGGTGCGTCCCTGGCTGCCGTTGGCCCACTCGGGCGCGAAGGTGATCGTGACCGAAAGCTCGATCCCGTATCGCGCAGCCTCGCGCACAGCGAGGTCGAGCTCGGCGGGCCAGCGGTAAGCGGGGTCCGCGGGATCGCGCGGATCCGCGGGGCGGTCAGGCGCCACCGTGTCCCAGGTCAGCGTGTACTGGAAGGTGTCGACTCCAAGCTCCTCGTAGATGGGGAACTGGGAGCGGCCCTCGTGGACCACGGGGCCCCACATCGCTTTGCGGGCGCCGGCGGGCCCGGGAGCCGGCTCGACAAGGGGTGCGGCCGACGGCCCCGGCTGGGGCGATCCGTCCGGCCAGACCGCGATGACGAGGGCCGCGACGAGGGCCGCGACGAGCAGGAGTCCACCGGCGCGACGCATCGACGTGACGGATCCTAGAGAGAGTGCCGCGGCTGGCGCATGCGCCGACCCTGACGAGTTCACGCATTCGATGACCTCGGCCCTGGACTCAACGATCGGGTCACGCCGGTAGCCTGCGCGGGCCGTGTCCCGCCGCGACCTGGTCTCGTCATGAAGGGGTTGATCTTGTCAGGGGGCAAGGGCACGCGTCTGCGCCCGATCACCCATACGAGCGCGAAGCAGTTGGTGCCGGTGGCCAACAAGCCGGTGCTCTTCTATGGCCTGGAGGCGATGGCGGCGGCGGGCATCGTGGAGGTGGGGATCATCGTTGCGCCCGAGACGGGCGGCGAGATCCGTGAGACCACGGGCGATGGCTCGCGGTTCGGCCTGCGCATCACCTACATCGAGCAGGCCCGTCCGCTGGGGCTCGCCCACGCGGTGCTGACCGCCGAGCCGTTCCTGGGTGAGGAGCCCTTCGTGATGTACCTGGGCGACAACCTGCTCCAGGGCGGGATCGTGGAGCTCGTGGCCGCCTTTCGCGAGCACCGCCCCGAGGCCCTCATCCTCCTCACCCCGGTGCCCGACCCCGAGAACTACGGTGTGGCCGAGTTGAAGGACGGCCGGGTGGTGCGCCTGGCCGAGAAGCCGGCCCGGCCGGCGACCGATCTGGCGCTGGTGGGCGTGTACATGTTCACGCCGGCCATCCACGACGCGGCGCGGGCGATCACGCCCAGCGCGCGGGGCGAGTTGGAGATCACCGACGCGATCCAGCATCTCGTCGACAGCGATCGTCGGGTGGAGCCCCATGTCGTGGTGGGGTGGTGGAAGGACACCGGGCGTCTGGACGACATGCTGGAGGCCAACCGCCTCGTGCTCGACCGCGTCGACGGGCGGGTGCAGGGCGAGCTGGTCGACTCCTCCTGCCACGGCCGCGTGGTCGTCGAGCCCGGTGCGCGCCTGGAGCGCTGCACGGTGCGTGGCCCGGCGATCATCGGCGCGGGCGCGCGGCTGGTGGACTGCTACGTGGGCCCTTACACCGCGATCGGCGAGGACTGCACGATCGAGCGCGCCGAGGTGGAGCACTCGATCCTGCTGGCCGGCTCGTCGGTCACCGGGCTGGAGGGCCGCATGGAGAGCTCCCTGCTGGGACGCAATGTGCGCATCGGTCGTGGGGCCGGCCAGCCGCGCGCGTATCGGTTCATGGTGGGCGACAACTCAGAGATCGGGATCCTGTAGCCGTGCGTCTCCTCGTGACCGGAGCCGGGGGCATGCTGGGCCACGCCGTGGCCGCGGCGGCGAGGGAAGGCGGGCACGACGTGCGCGCGCTCGTGCGGCACGAGTTGGACATCGCCGACGGGGAGGCGGTCGAGCGGAGTGTCGGCGACCATTGCCCCGAGACGGTGATCAACTGCGCCGCGTACACAGACGTAGACGGCGCGCAGGACGACTTCGCGATGGCGCAGGCCGTCAACGGCGAGGGTCCGGGCCATCTCGCGCGCGCGGCCGCCGCGGTCGGCGCTTTGATCATCCACGTCTCCACTGACTACGTCTTCGACGGCTCCAAGCGCGAGCCGTGGGTGGAATCCGATCGGGTCGGCCCCTTGGGCGTATACGGCGCGACCAAGCTGGGCGGCGAGGTCGCCGTGGCCACCGCCAACCCGCGTCACGCGATCGTGCGCACCGCGTGGCTGTTCGGCGCGGGCGGGCGCAATTTCGTGGACACCATGCTGGGCGTGGGCGCGCAGCGCGACGAGGTCGCAGTAGTCACCGACCAGCTCGGCTCGCCGACATGGACCGGGCATCTGGCCAGTGGCTTGGTGGAGCTTGCCGAGCGCGGTGATGATACCGGCGTCCATCACGTCGCGGGTGGCGGGGCGTGCTCGTGGTATGACCTTGCGGCCGAGGCCTTCAAGCGGGCCGGGGTGGACTGCCGCGTGCAGCCCACCACGAGCGACCAGTTCCAACGCCCGGCGCCCCGGCCGGCCTACAGCGTGCTGGGAACCGAGCGGTCCGATCCGGTGTGGCTTCCCCCGTGGCAGGACGGACTTCAGGGTTACCTCGACGAACGCATGGCGGTGTCCTCGGCGTGAGGCTGCTGGTCTGCGGCGGCGCGGGGTTCATCGGCTCGGCGTTCGTGCGGGTACGCCTGGTCGAGCACGGTGACGAGGTCGTGGTGCTGGACAAGCTCACCTACGCGGGGCGCCGCGAGAACCTCGACGGCCTCGACGTCGCGCTGATCGAGGCCGGGATCGAGGACGCCGCCGCGGTGGCACGCGCGATGGAGGGCGTCGACGCGGTGGTCAACTTCGCCGCCGAGACCCACGTGGACCGCTCGATCGCGCAGCCCGACGCGTTCGTGACCACCCACGCCGTGGGCACCTGGGTGTTGCTGGAGGAGGCCCGCCGGCGCGCCGTGCGCTTCGTGCAGATCTCGACCGACGAGGTCTATGGCTCCATCGCGCAGGGCTCCTTCACCGAGCACAGCCCGCTGGCGCCCTCCTCCCCCTACAGCGCGACCAAGGCCGGCGCCGACCTCCTGGTCGCCTCCTACTTCCACACCTACGCCCTGGAGACCGTGATCTGCCGGGGCTCCAACAACTACGGCCCGCGCCAGTACCCCGAGAAGCTCATCCCGCTCATGGTCCTAAACGCCCTGGCCGCCGACCGCCTGCCCGTCTACGGCGACGGGATGCAGGTGCGCAACTGGCTGCACGTCGATGACTTCGCGCGCGCGATCGGCGTCGCGCTGGCCCACGGACGACCCGGGGAGGCCTACAACGTCGGGGGCCCCGACGAATGCCCCAACCTCCAGGTCGTACAGCGCATCCTCGAGCTGACCGGCCGCGACGAGTCGCTGATCGAGTACGTCACCGATCGCCCCGGCCACGACCGCCGCTACTCGCTGGGCTCCCAGAAGATCGCTGCCCTGGGCTGGGAGGCCCAGGTGCGCTTCGCCGACGGCCTGGCGCAGACCGTCGCCTGGTATGTGGACAACGCGTGGTGGTGGGAGCCCATCCGCTCGGGCGACTACCGCGCCTACTACCAGCGCCAGTACGGGCGGGCGCTGGGCTAGTCGCTCAACGTCGCGCTCCCGCGACCGTGATGCAGGCGGTGGCTCGCGAGGGCGTTACTTCCGGCCGAAGCGGTAGCGCAGGGCACGGGTCAGCCGTACCGTGCCGCTGAGGCCGCGCCGGCCCAGGTTCAGCCCGAGCCGCCCGCCGCGAACGCCGATCGAGGCCCCACGCCTCGAGAGCCCGACATGGACGTGCTTGCCGAGTCGTTTGCGCGGCGGCCGGTAGCTAAAGGGCACGGTCCGAGCTTACGCTGACGTGCTCGCCTGCGGGCGGCGCCACTCCATCAGGCGGTGGCTGCGCAGCGGCGGCACGCGGGCGAGCGCCGGGTAGAGCCGCGGCGTCGCGCGGCCAAGGCGGCGGGCGAGGGGAGGGAGCAGGGTGATCGGCCGGCTTGACACGCCGGGGCCCAGGACGGCGGTCACGTCGCGTTCGCGCACGCGCCGGGTCGCGCGGTTGAGCGTGGGCACGCGGGGTTCCCAGATGACCACGGTGCCGCCCGGCGCCGTCACCCGCGCGGCCTCGTCGAGGGCGCGTCGCACGGCGGACGCGTCGTGTAGGGAGGAGAGCACGGTGAAGAGCAGGACCAGGTCGAAGCGCGCGTCCTCGAAGGGGAGCGCACGCGCGTCGGCGGTGTGGGCCTGCGTGCCGGGTGCGCGCCGGCCCGCCGCCGCCACCCGGTCCGCAAGCAGGTCCACGCCGGTCAGCCGCTGGGGCGGCACGCCCGCTGCGGCCAGGCGAGTCAGCCACCAGCCCGTGCCGCACCCGGCGTCCAGCACCGGACCCTCGGTCGCGAGGGCGAGCCCCACGATCCGCGCGGCCACCTCCTCGCGGATCGCACGATTGCCCGGGTTCCCGCTCGCCCAGGCCGCGGCCTTCCGCGGGTCGGCCGCGTAGGCGCCGTAGACCGATTCCACTCGCTGCCGGTCTGCTTCGTCGGCGGCGGCCACAGATTAATAGGGTACCTCTAGGTCAGGTGTGCTGGCCGCCCTCCAAAGGGGGTTGACGCCTTTCGAGGCCTCTTCCCCCTAAGCATCTCGAGCCTGGGCCTGCGCGTCGGGCTCGACTCGTTGAGGGGCCTGGCTACTCGGCCCGCGCGAAGGTGTCGAAGGCTGGTTTCCTGCGCCCCTGGTCGTAGATGAGTCCCCAGTTGGCCTGGTCGCCGCGGGCGTTGGGTGGCTGGTCGCGCAGCTGGAACCACCCCAGCGTGTGGATGCGTCGCGAGCTCTTGGCGATGGCGAAGGCCGCTTGAAGCCACTCGGCCTGCGTCTTGCGGTCGACGTGCACGTTGAGGACGTAGTTGGGGTGGTCGGTGGGGACGGTGAACTCCGACACGAAGATCGCCAGCCCGGGCCGCAGGTCCTCGTCGAGCCAGCCGGCGAACGTGTCGAGGTCGGAGATGTCGGCGCTGCCCTGGACCAGCGGCTCCTTGACCAGGGCGGGCCGGCGCGTGGTGTAGGGGTTGTGGCCGTAGAGGTCCATCCGCGGCGGCCCGCCGTCGGGCAGGCGCAGGTTGGCGATCCAGTCGCGCGGCAGGACCTCGCCCACGGTGAACGTGTTGCCGCCGATCACGCTGTCGGCGCCGTCGGCGTCCTTCAGCGCGCCGTAGGCGGCGTCGAGCAGGCGCGTAGTGGCGCGGCTCGGCCTGCGCGACGTCCTCGCCGGCGTCGAGCGCCGGCTCGTAGTTGCCCTCGCGGTTGGGCTCGCCCCAGATCAGCCACGACGTCGCGCTCGGGTAGCGACGCGACGCCGCGTGGGCGAAGACCTTGGGGCCCGTCCAAGAACAACTGCGGGGTTGGGACACCGTCTCGTGGCGCCCGGAGCCACCCGATTCCTTGTCGATACAACCAGTATCGACGGCGGAATCGTGCGACCCCGGGCATCCACGATCCGGCACCCCAACCCGAGCACTTGTTCTTGCACGGACCCTTGGTGTGAAGGCGGGTGGCGACGATGACGGCCGCGCCGCCGCCAGGGAGCGGCTGCTGGCACGTACGCGCGCCATCACGCCCGGCGCTGCCAGGCGATACTCGGGGCGGGCGGGGCTCTGACTGGCAGCACGAGTCCGCGGCTGAGCGTCGCGCTTGCCCCGGTTCCGGAGCATCCTTCTTCACCGCCACGCAGCTCCAGCGCTGCCGAGGACGGACGCTTGCCGCCTCTGCCGTCATGCGCCAACAGCTTCGGCCGGTCGGTACCCGCCGCGTGCCACTCGAGTTGAACACCGCCACTGCGTGTAAAGGACCTGCGGCACGGGGAAGCCCTCCTGGACGAGCATGCTCACCAGGTACCAAGCGCGCTCCAAGGGACCGGCGCGCTGGGGCGAGCGCGCCGTAGGCCTGCGCGTCGTCAGCCTCCTTCGCCTCGATCTCCTCGAAGGGCAGGACCAGATCGCCTACGGGTAAGACTTATGCTACTCACCGGTAGATCGACGCAAGCGACCGAGAAGTCCGGGCGAGGCTTTTGCTTCTAAGCGGTAGACTTTCGAAGCGCCTGTGGATGACGCGATCGAGTTCTCGGCCGCCTACCGGCGCTACACGCCCGAGCTGTCCGCGAGCCTGATGCGGATCTCCACGGCGCTGGGGACCATCCGTGGCGCGCGGGTCCTCCCAGCCGTGGCTGACCAGCTCCGGGCCTCCGCGCGCGCGGGCACCGTTCACTACTCCAACCTTATAGAGGGCAACCAGCTCCCGGTCATCGAGGCCGAGCGGGCCGCCCGGGGCGAGCTGGCGACCGACAGCCGGGCGAAGATCGAACTGGTCAACTACGTCAAGGCGCTGGACCTCATCGACCATCGACTCGAAGGCGGGGCTCCGGAGCTGACGCCAGGGTTCCTGTTGACGCTGCACGGCACGGCCACCCGCGGCCTGGGCCGCGACGACGACCCTCACTTCAAGCCTCACCACGAGGGCGCCTGGCGCGACGGGCACGCCGTCGTCTTCGACCGCCTCACCGGCAAGGTCATGTATGAGGGGCCGCCGCCGGATGAGGTCGAGCCGCGGATGGTCGGCATGTTCGTTGGCTGGATCGCAAGCTGGAGGCGGGCAGCCCGCCGTTCGTGCTGGCTGGCGTCGTGCACTACGCCATCACCGACGTGCACCCGTTCGCCGATGGCAGCGGACGGGTCGCGCGCCTGTTCCAGACGGCGGTGCTCATGCATGCCGGCGTGCTCCCTGGTGCGGGGCCTCGCCGAGGAGTACGAGCGGGTGGCCGCCACCGTGGCGGACCTCAGCGCGCTGATGCCGGGCGGCAGCGGTGCGCCCTTGCGGCTGAATACCGGCCAGGAGCGTGCGCTCGCGGCGCTCCGCCTCCAGGGCCGGAGCCGCAGGCAAGGGTGCCCTCTACTCCGCGGCCGCCAAAGCCGGCGGCGTCCCGCGCTGGCGGCGGATGTTCGGCCTGTAGCGCCTGACCTTCCAGCGCGGGCGCGCAGCCCAGCGCGTCAGGCAATCCAATTTGTTTCGCCCGTCCGCAGTGGCACGCTCGTCGGGTGACAGGTGGACCGGCACCGCCGCTGGCTACTCGGCCAGCGCTCGCCGCTCGGCGGCCGCGGCGAGCTGCGCGTACATGCCCGCGAGCACGTCGGCCAGGTCGAGGCTGCCCGCGGCGGTCGGCGCGGGGCCCAGCCGACGCACCAGCGCCTCGGGCGCCTCGCCCGCGAGCGGGCTGATGCGCAGATCGGCGAGCTCGGGCCCGACGTTCCAGAAGGGCCGGTCCGCCGGGGCCGGGGCCGGGGCCGCCGCCGCGGGCCCGGGCGTGCTGGGCGGCGGCGTCCGGGGCTTGCGGTTCGAGCGGCCCCGCCGCGCGCGCAGGCCGCTGAGCAGCTCCTCCTCGGTCCGCCCGCGCCACGTGAAGATCAGGAACGGATCGGCGTCGAAGCGCTCGGCCAGCAGGTAGTAGACCGCGGCGATGTGCTTGCACGGGTTCTCCGCGTCCGGGCACGTGCAGCTGGAGTTGACGTCGTCGTAGGTGGCGGGAAACAGAGTGAGCTTGCAGGCCTGCAGGAGCTGCTCGATGTCGCGCGGCATCTGACCCGCCAGCAGCTGGGCGAGCGGGAGGGCCTGCGCCGCCAGCGCGCGCTCCGCGCGCCGCCACTGGTGCTCGGACAGCAGCTTGGCGCGGATGCGCACGCGGTAGGGCGTGTAGCGCGTGCCCTGGACCTTGGCGAGCACGATTCCCGGTTCGACCTCGAGCTCGGTGACCTGGCCGTCGCGGGCGTAGCGGCGGCCGCGCTCCAGGCGAGCCCCGACGCCGAAGGACTCCAGCACGGCGATGAAGCGCTGGGACCACCATGCTGCGACGGCCTCGCCGTCGCCGTCGCGCGCGACGATGCCCTCGGTGGCGGGCAGCGGGCGGGCGGTCTCGAAGTCTGCGGAGCGCATCACGCGGCCACGGCGTCGGCGGACAGCGCGACGAGCTCGCGCAGCTGCGCGGTGTCCAGCTCGGTCAGGCCGGCCTCGCCGCTGCCCACGACGCGGTCGGCCAGCTCTCGCTTCTCGGCGATCAGGCGGTCGATGCGCTCCTCGAGCGTGCCGACGCAGGTGAGCTTGCGCACCTGGACGTTCTTGTGCTGCCCGATGCGGAAGGCCCGGTCGGTCGCCTGATCCTCTACGGCGGGGTTCCACCAGCGGTCGAAGTGGATGACGTGGTTGGCGACGGTGAGGTTCAGCCCGGTCCCGCCGGCCTTGAGCGAGAGCACGAACAGCGCCGGGCCGGCCTCGCTCTGGAAGCGCGCGACCATCTCGTCGCGTGCGGCCTTCGGCGTGCCGCCGTGCAGGAACAGCACCTCGCGGCCCAGGCGCTCCTGCATGTGGGCGCGCAGCTCGTGGCCCAGCTCGGCGAACTGCGTGAAGCACAGCACGCGATCGCCCCCGGCCAGCGCCTCGTCGACGATCTCCTCCAGCCGTGTGAGCTTGCCCGAGCGCCCGCCCAGCCGCGAGCGGTCCTTGAGCAGGTGGGCCGGGTGGTTGCAGACCTGCTTGAGCTTGGTCAGCGCGGCCAGGACGATCCCGGCGCGCTCGAAGCCCACGGCGGTCGCGGCCTGCTCGAGCATCTCGTCGACGACCGTCTGGTAGAGCGTGGCCTGCTCGCGCGTCAAGTGGCAGTCGGTGCGCATCTCGATCTTCTCGGGCAGGTCGGTGATGATGTCCTTGTCGGTCTTCAGGCGGCGCAGGACGAACGGGCCGGTCGCACTGCGCAGGCGCCGGGTGGCCTCGACGTCGCGGTAGCGCTCGATCGGGTTGGCGTAGCGCTCGCGAAAGCCCGTCGCCGAGCCCAGCAGCCCGGGGTTGAGGAAGTCCATGATCGAGTGCAGCTCGCTCAAGCGGTTCTCCACGGGGGTGCCGGTCAGCGCGACCCGGTGCCTGGCCTGAAGGCCGCGGATCGCGCGGGTCTGCTTGGTCTCGACGGACTTGATGTTCTGGGCCTCGTCGAGGACCAGGCGCTCCCACTTCACGGCGCCCAGCGTCTCGCGATCACGCAGCGCGAGCGCATAGGTCGTGATCACGAGGTCGCTGGCGCGGGCGGCGCGCGCGAAGGCGCGGCCCGTGATCCGCTCGCGCCCGTGATGCACGTGCACCCGCAGGCTTGGCGCGAAGCGCTGCCTCGCGCTGCCAGTTGCCGGCGACGGACATCGGGCAGATCAGCAGCGTGGGACCCACCCGGCGGCGACGCGGGACCCGCGCGCCGTTCGCGGTCTTCGCGCCGTCGACCTGGGCCTCGCGCTCGGCCAGCAGCAGCGCCAGGAGCTGGATCGTCTTGCCCAGGCCCATGTCGTCGGCCAGGCAGCCGCCCAGCCCGATGCTCGACATGAAGGCAAGCCACGCCAGTCCGCGCTGCTGATAGGGCCGCAGCTCGCCGGCGAACCCGGCCGGGGTGGGGATCGCCTCGAGCCTGCGGTCCCCGTCGGCGGCCAGGAGCTCGCCCAGCCACCCCGCGGCCTCGAGCTCCACGGTCGGTGAGTCGGCCGGCGAGCCGTGGCCGTCGAGGCCCAACCCCACGCGCAGCAGCTCGCCCGCCTGCGCCTGGCCCTTGCCGCGGCGGCCCTCGAAGAAGCGCAGCGCCGCGTCGACGTCCTCGGGACGCAGCGCGACCCAGCGTCCGCGCGCCCTGACCAGCGGCGCCTTGAGCGCCGCGAGCTCGCGCAGCTCGGACGGCGACAGCGTCGCGTCGCCGATCGCGACGCGCCACTCGTAGGAGCACAGGCCGTCGATGCCCAGCAGCCCGCTGGAGTCCTCCCACTCCGTCGTCGGCTCCACGCGCAGCTTCACCCGCAGGCGCTCGGACCACCAGCGCGGCACGAGCACCGCGAACCCTCCCTGCTCCAGCGCGGGCACCGCGTCGCGCAGGAAGCGGTGGGCGGCGTCGGCGTCCAGCGCCACCTCGGTCGGGGCGGCCTCGCGCAGCGCGGGCGCGAGGTCGGACCACAGCCCCAGCGCGTGACCGAGCCCGCCGAGCAGGCGCTCCTGGGGGTTCTCCAGCATCCGCCCCAGCGCGGTCAGGCGCTCGCCGTGCGACCACACCTCGGCCGCCGGAACGAGCAGGCTGGGGTCCTCCTTGGACTGCAGCAGGATCTCGACGCGCCACGGCGGCTCGACGCCCGTGTCGTCGTCACCGGCTGCCGGGTCGTGTGGGGCGTCGTGACCCTCGTCCTCGTCGGGGGCCACCAGCCGGAAGCAGGTGCGAAACATCCGCTGCGCGGCGTAGCGCTGACCGGCGTCCCACCACTCGTCGAGCTGCTCGGCAAGCGCGGCGAGCTCCCATGGATCCCCGCGGACGACCGGGTCCTCCCGCGCGAGCGCCGAGAGCCACCCGTCCACGGCGGACCGTGGCTGCTGATCGTCGGCGTCCTCGCTGCGCAGCTCGCGGGCGCACGCGTCGACGACCGCGTCGACCACCTCGCGCGCCACCGCCTGCGGGGCATCCGGCGACGCGGACACGACGGCGGGCAGCGAACGCTCCAGCAGCTCGACGCGCGTCGCGTCCTGCGCTTCGTCGGTCACCGCAAGCCAGCGCGCCGCCCACGCGTCGCCGCGACGCACGAGAGCGGCGCGCAGGCGTCCGCGCGCCACGAGCTCGAGCGCGAGCTGGGCCGCCTCGGCCAGCGACCGCAGCGAGTCGCCGACGACGACCCCCGCCACCGGTCCGGGCGGCAGGGCGAGCGCCACGTCGAGGACCGAGCTCGCCGGGAGGTCGAGCACCGGGACGTTCCAGGCGTGGAGGCCGTCGAACCGCTCGACCGCGAGGTCGTCCTCGACCGGCCGCAGAAGCTGGGGCGAGGCCTGCGGGCCTCGCCGCGAGGACGGCAGCGTCAAGGTCAGCACCGACTCCCCGCCGGTGGAGGACGGCAGCGGCACGCCGAGGCGCCCCAGCGCCGCGTCCAGCGCCGCGGCGCCGCACGCGAACGGGTGGGGCCGCGGCGCCGGCGAGGCGGCCGGGCGCCCACGCCGCGCCCCCGTCCGCGGCGGCAGCGAGGAGTCCTCTCCCCACAGCCGCAAGCGCGCGTTGCGAGACCAGGCGGCATGGACGACGATCACGGTGGGACATCCTTGCGAGCCGACCGGACGCGTTGGGCGGCGGGGCCTATGGTGCGGCCGGGAAGCCCTGATATGCAAAAGGCTCGCGTGGCTGCGAACGCTCTGCACTACACTGCAACCCATGGCAACCAACCAGCGCTCGTTTCGCCTCCATCCCAGCACCCTCGAACTTCTCGACGAGCATGCGCGGGACACGGGGCTCTCCGCCAACGCGCTCGCGCAGCGACTGCTCGATGAGGCGCTGCGTGTTGAGCGCCATCCCCTGATCGGCTTTCGCGAGGGCGGCGGCGGCACCCGCTTTCCGGCCCTGGTCGGCCACCGTCTGAGTGTTTGGGATGTGATGGGCACCGTCTGGGCCGAGGGGCGCGACGTGGCGGGCGCTGCCCGCTACCTCCAGCTCGGCGAGCGCGATGTCCGGGCCTGCGTCGATTACTACGCCGACTTCAAGGATGAGGTCGACGCCTACGGGGCCGAGCAGGAGGCGTTCGCCGAGCGTGTGCGCCAGCAGCTTCAGCGCCGCCAGGCGGTCGTCGGTTGAGGCTGCTGCTCGATGAGCACTACAGCCCGACCCTTGCGCAGACGCTCCGCGACCGCGGGCATGACGTCGTCGCCCTCGGGGAGCGCGCGGATCTCAGCGCCGCGTCCGATCATGTTCTCCTCGAGGTCGCCGAGCGCGAGGGCCGTGCGCTGGTGACCAACAATGTCAGGCACTTGGTCCCGCTCGCTGCGCAGCGACTCGGCGCCGGTGAGTCCCACGCCGGGCTCGTGCTGACCAGCGACAGGACCCTCCCGCGCTCCATGGGGGCGCTCGGCGCCTTCGTCAGCGCGCTCGACGGCCTCCTCGCCGCCTACCCCGCCGACGACGCCCTGCGCGATCAGACGTGCTGGCTGGCGCCCTGAACACGATTCTTCCAAGACGATGCCGTGGTACCAGCACTAGCGGATGGTCCACCACCTCGGAGGGGCTGGGCTATCCGTGGCGCGGCTCCTACTTACGAGGAGGCAGGCGGGGGACGCGCTGAGGCCGGCCTCCTGCACCTGGCCCCTGAGCGACTCGAACAACTGGGACAGTAGGTCCGCGTCATCGGTGTCGTCCAGCGTCCCAAGCAGGAGACGCAGGGACTTGCGCAGGGCCTTGGCGTCGGCGTCCGGCTCAAGTGGTGAGTCCAGGCTGGGCGGCTGCGCTGCCCAGACACTCCTGAACTGCAGACCACTGTCTCGTTGGATCTGGTCGAAGTCGGCGTCGTAGTGCAGGACGCCGTAGTCGCGCTGGTGCGCCAGTGCGGCGGTGAGCAGATCGGTGACGGAGAAGCGCCGCTGGTAGCCGTTGCCGACCTTCGCGAGTTCGACCTGCGTCTGGATGGCCAGATCCCAAACGGCATCGTCGATGAGCTCGATCTCGTATGCCGCCTCCAGGTCCTCCAGCTCCCGTTGGGCCGCGCTGCCGTTCTTGGCCGAGTACAGCACCTCCATGAGCATCGGCGCCACCAGGATCAACTGGCGCGCCTCGGTGGCCTCCTGCCAACGCGCCTCGACGATCGGGTCGTCCCGCCGTGCGTAGATCGAGTTGTCCACCAGGAGCTCGTCGGAGCCCCAGTCCAGCAGCGTCACGAGTCGTTCCCGGCGGTCCCCCAGGCCTCGTGTCCGGCGGCCGCGAGGCGCTCACGGTCAAGACCCTTGAGCCCTCGTTCGGCCAACCGCCGCTGCGCAGCGGCCCGCGCGGCGGGGTCGACCGGGGGTCGACGCCGTCGAGGGGGATGCGTCGCGTGCTCGCGATGGCGCCCCGTCAACTGCGGTGCAGTGGGGATCGCCTCGAGCACCGCCTCTGTACGGCCGGCGCGGATGAGCTCGGCGGCGGGCTTGAGACCCAGGTGCGGCTGACGCAGCAGCAGGAAGGCGCGGACCTGGTCCTCCCGCCAGTGCGCACGCGTGGTGGCCACGTGCACCACGGTCCAGACATCGTCGATCAACCGCTCGAGCGGACGCGTGTAGCGCGCGCGCTTCTTGAGACGCGACACCGACTCCGGGCGCTTGTCGAGCACCTCGGCCACAGCGGCGGTGCCCAGCAGCTTGTGAAGCTGCTCGAACTCCTCCTTCGCGCTGGACGGCTTGACAGCGAACACGGTACGGAACCCTAGATGACGGTCAATCCAACCGTCAAGCGAAACAGCAGCTAGAGCGTCATGGCTTGGAGCCTGGCGATGGAGCCATCGGAAGGGTCATTGCGGTACTCGAGGCTACCGAGGGGCGGCCTCGGGATCGACGGCAGGACTCGTACGTATCCGACCGCTAGCTTACGATCTGCCATACTCCCACGCAGATTTTCCCCGACGCGAACGCAGAAGGAGACCGACACCGCATGGGCAAGACAATCGGAATCGACCTGGGGACGACGAACTCGTGCATGGCCCTCCTGGAGGGCGGCGACCCCACGGTCGTCGAGAACTCGGAGGGCGGGCGCACGACCCCGTCTGTCGTGGCCTTCACCAAGTCGGGCGAGCGGCTCGTGGGCACCGTGGCCAAGCGACAGGCAGTCACCAACCCGCAGAACACCGTCTTCTCCATCAAGCGCTTCATGGGCCGCAAGGAGGCCGAGGTGCGCGAGGAGGAGTCGATCGTCCCCTACAAGGTCGTAGCGGGCACCAACGGTGACGCGCGCGTGGAGGCCGGGGGCCAGGAGTACAACCCGCCGGAGATCAGCGCGATGATCCTGGGCAAGCTCAAGGCCGACGCCGAGGCCTACCTGGGCGACACCGTCGACAGCGCCGTGATCACCGTCCCGGCCTACTTCAACGACGACCAGCGCCAGGCGACCAAGGACGCCGGCAGGGTCGCGGGGCTGGACGTCAAGCGCATCATCAACGAGCCGACGGCCGCCTCGCTTGCCTACGGCCTCGACAAGGAGGCCGACCAGACGATCCTCGTCTTCGACCTGGGCGGCGGCACGTTCGACGTCTCGGTGCTGGAGATCGGCGACGGCGTGTTCGAGGTCAAGTCGACGGCGGGCGACAACCACCTGGGCGGCGACAACTTCGACAAGGCGGTCGTCGACTGGCTCGCGGGCGAGTTCCGCCGCGACCAGGGCATCGACCTCCAGCAGGACCCGATGGCCCTCCAGCGCCTCTACGAGGCCTCCGAGAAGGCCAAGATCGAGCTGTCCACCGCGCAGGAGACCCAGCTCAACCTGCCCTTCATCACCGCCGACCAGAGCGGCCCCAAGCACCTCGACGTGCGCCTCACGCGCGCCAAGCTCAACGAGCTGAGCGCCGACCTGGTCGACCGCATCGTCGCCCCGGTGCGCCAGGCGCTGGACGACGCCAAGGACAAGGGCTCGGCCACCATCGACCACGTCGTCCTGGTGGGCGGCATGACCCGCATGCCCGCCGTGCAGGAGAAGGTCAAGGAGCTCACGGGCAAGGAGCCCCACCGCGGGGTCAACCCCGACGAGGTCGTCGCCGTCGGCGCGGCCATCCAGGCCGGCGTGCTGGCCGGCGACGTCAAGGACGTGCTCCTGCTCGACGTCACCCCGCTCACCCTGGGCATCGAGACCAAGGGCGGCGTGATGACCAAGCTCATCGAGCGCAACACGACGATCCCCACGCGCAAGTCGGAGGTGTTCTCCACCGCCGAGGACAACCAGCCGAGCGTGGAGATCCATGTGCTCCAGGGCGAGCGCGAGATGGCGACCTACAACAAGTCGCTGGGCAAGTTCCAGCTCACCGGCATCCCGCCCGCGCCGCGCGGCGTGCCCCAGGTCGAGGTCGGCTTCGACATCGACGCCAACGGCATCGTCAACGTGACGGCCAAGGACCTGGGCACCGGCAAGGAGCAGAAGATCGAGATCCGCTCGGGCTCCGGCCTGGCCGACGACGAGATCAAGCGCATGGTCTCCGACGCCGAGCAGCACGCCGACGACGACCGCCGCATGCGCGAGCTCGCCGACGCCCGCAACGCCGGCGAGAACGCCGCCTACCAGTCCGAGCGCCAGCTCAAGGACCTGGGCGACGAGGTCGACGCCGAGTCCAAGGAGGAGATCGAGCGCCTGGCCAAGGAGCTGCGCGAGTCGCTGACCTCCGAGGACGCCGACGACATCCGCGCCAAGACCGACGCCCTGCAGAGCGCGTTCCACCGCGTGTCGGAGGCCATGTACCAGCGCGCCGCCGAGCGCCAGCAGCAGGCCGCGCCCGACGGCGCAGCCGACGACAACGGCCAGGCCGGCGGCGCGGGCGACGACGACGACGTCGTCGACGCCGAGGTGGTCGACGAGGGCAAGTCCTAGTGGCCGACGAGCGCACCGAGCGCGAGCAGCGCGACGAGGAGGCCGAGGCGGCCCTGGCGAGTGCCGGGGCGGCCGCGGCGCCGGCCGCGGCCGAACAGGAGGACGCCCCCGAGGAGCGCTCGCCCGAAGGGGACGCTCCCGGCCACCTCCAGCCCGAGGAGGGCGCGCCCGTGGAGGGCGAGGTCCCGCCCGGCGACGAGTCCGCGGCGGGTGAGCCCCCCCACGAGGGCGTCGCTGGCGAGGATCTCGCGGCGGCCACCGCCGCGCTCGACGATCCCGCGCCGCAGGACGACGACAGGGCTGCGCAGTACCTCGCGCTGGCCCAGCGCACGCAGGCCGACTTCGAGAACTTCCGCCGTCGCGCCACGCGCGAGCGGGGGGAGGCCGAGGCGCGCGGCGTGGGCCGGCTCGCGCGCGAGCTGCTGCCCGCGCTGGACAACCTGGAGCGCGCCCTGGCGGCCACCGAGGCGCAGGACACCGAGCTCACGAAGGGCGTCCGCCTCGTGCAGGGCGAGCTGGCCGCCGCGCTTAGGCGCGCCGGCATCGAGGCCTACACGCCCAAGGGCGAGCCGTTCGACCCCAACGTCCACGAGGCGATGGCCGAGCACTCGGTCGAGGGCGCGGCCTCGGGCACCGTGGTCGAGGTCTACCAGCCGGGCTACCGCCTGGCCGACACCGTCCTGCGACCCGCGCGCGTCGTGGTCGCCGCGTAGGAGGCCCAAGCGGCGATGGCCACCCGACCCCGTGACCTCTACGCAGTCCTGAAGGTCGATCGCAAGGCCTCCCAGGAGGACATCAAGAAGGCCTACCGCCGCCTGGCGCGCAAGTACCACCCCGACGCCAACCCCGACGACGCGGGTGCCGAGGAGCGCTTCAAGGAGGTCTCCCAGGCCTACGACGTCCTGGGCGATCCCGACAAGCGGCGCACCTACGACCGCGCCGGCGTCGGCGGCTTCGCGGGCGGCGCGCGCACCGGAGGGGGTGGCGCCACGGGCGGCTTCGACGCGGGCGGGATCGGCGACATCCTCTCCGACCTCTTCGGCAGCGCCGCCCGGCGCGGCGGGGGCGGGGCAGGCGGCGGCACGGCGGCTCCGCGCAAGCCCCGCGAGGAGCGCGGGCGCGACGTGGACACCGAGGTCTCGCTGGGCTTCGCACAGGCCATGGACGGCGGCCAGGTCACGATCTCCGTGCCGCTGGCCGCGGCGTGCGACACGTGCCGGGGCAGCGGCGCCAAGCCGGGCACGAGCCCCCGCTCGTGTCCCAGGTGCCGCGGGCGCGGGGTGGAGGCCGAGGGGCAGGGCCTGTTCTCCATCTCCCAGCCGTGCTCGCGCTGCGGCGGGCGCGGCGTGGTCGTCGACGACCCGTGCCCGACCTGCTCGGGCAGCGGCATCAACCGCACGGTCAAGACCTACCGCGTGAACATCCCCGCGGGGGTCAAGGAGGGCAGCCGCGTGCGGGTGGCCGGCAAGGGCGAGGCGGGGCGCAACGGCGGGCCGTCCGGTGACCTCTATGTGATCACGCGCGTGTCGCCCTCCCCGATCTTCGCCCGCAAGGGCGACAACCTCGAGGTCGAGGTGCCGCTCACCATCCCCGAGGCCATCCGCGGCGCCGAGGTCGAGGTGCCCACGCTGCACGGCGCGCGCAAGCGCGTCCGCGTGCCTGCGGGCACCCGTCACGGCACGGTGCAGCGCCTGCGCGGCGAGGGCCCCGCGCGCCTCAACGCCAACGGGGCGCGCGGCGACCTGCACGTGCGCTTTGTCATCGACGTGCCCGCCACGCTGAGCGCCGAGCAGCGCCGGGCGGTCGACTCCCTGGCCAAGGCGACCGACGAGGACCCGCGTGCGCGCCTGTTCGCCGCCGCGGCGGACACGGGGGAGCAGGGCTGATGGCTGCCCGGCGCATACGCCACACCCGCATCGAGGTCGACACCCGTCGCGGCGTGTTCATGATCTCCGTGGCCGCCGAGCTGGCCGACATGCACCCCCAGACCCTGCGCATGTACGAGCAGCGCGGCCTGATCGAGCCCAGCCGCTCGGCCAAGGGCACGCGGCTGTACTCCCACTCCGACGTCGAGCGCCTGCGCCGCATCCAGCAGATGACCGCGGAGCTGGGCCTCAACCTCGCAGGCGTCGAGCGCGTGCTCGAGCTCGAGCAGAAGCTCGAACGCGCCCAGCGCCGCGTCGACGCCCTCGAGCGCCGCGCGGAGGATCTGCGCACCGAGGTCGCCCGCCTCGAGCCCCTGCGCGACGAGGTCCGCCGCCTCGAGGAGCTGCGCGACGCCACCCGCGCGGAGATCGTCCCCTACGCCAGGCCGCCGGGCACCGACCTCGAGCCCGCCGCCAGGTCCCCACGCCGCCACCGCATCCGCGTCGATCGCGGCAGCTCTCCCGAGCCGCCCGCGGACGGCGGCGCCGGCTGAGCGGCGCGACACCGCAAGGGGCGGCAGCGTGGCTACGCGCGCTGATCCCCGAGCGCTCATAATGCGGGGATGGCTGCGCCCGAGGAGAGTATCCGGAATTATCTCGACCAGCACGGGGGGACCGTCGAGGTCTCCGTGCGTCAGGCCCTGTCGGGCTGGCGGCTGGACCGCCCCAGCCGCGAGGAACGCGAGCGCGTCGCCCGCGAACTGGCCGCCGCGGGCATCGAGTGCGATCCCCCGCTCGTGGAGGGAGAGCTCGAGAGCCGCGTGACCCTGCGCGTGCGGGAGGCGCCGCGCGACGCGGGGCCCACTGCAGGAGCGACGGCCCCGGGGCGGCGCGAGGAGGCGACGGCCGAGAGGACGCAGTCCGACGAAAGGGCCGAGGCCACGCCGCGCGGTGAGGAGCCGGCCGCGGCCGGGCCCCCGCGGGGCGAGGCCAGGTCCTCGCGCGGACGCGATCTCGCCGGGCGGCTCGGGCAGACCGGCGGCGGGTTGGGGCAGGGCGCCAAGCGGGCCGGCGGCGGGCTGGCGCAGGGCGCCAAGCGGGCCGGAGCGCGCGTGGCCGCGTTCAACCCGCCCGGCGGCGACCGGGCGCTGGTCGGCGCGCTGGTGGCCGGCGGGGTGGGGAGCCTCATAGCCCTCGGCCCCGACAGCATCTACGGCTACGGCCTGGGGCTCGGGGTCCTGGCCCTTGCGCTGCTGGTCGCCGCCCGCGGCGGTGAGCCCCGGCCGGCGCCCGCAGACGACGCGTGGGCCGCCCGCCTGCCCTGGGTGGCGGGCGGACTGGCCGCGCTCGCGCTGCTGCTCGGAGTCCTGGGCTCGCTGACCATCGAGACAGTCGACCTATCGACGCAGGCCGGCACGGAGACGGCCGACAGGCGGGAACGCGACGCCTTCTGCGCCTCGGAGGGCGACGACCTCGCCCGCCTCAGCCTCCGGGGCACCCGTTCGGCCGACGCACTGCGCGACGCCACCGACGCCGTGCTGGACATCGCCGAGGACGCCCCGCCGGGCACCAACTGCGCGGTCCTGGCGCTGGACGCCGTCGCCGACGCGTGGATCATCTTCGGCGGCTTCCCCGAGTACGACGATGCCGGGGAGCAGGTCGAGCGCATCCGCGAGCTCCAGGAAGAGCGCGGGCTGCGCGAACCCGTCGCCTGACGTCGCGGAGGTCGCGGTTCCGACCGACCGGGTGTGACGTCGCCGGAGCGAGCGGCGGTTGCGACGACCGCGGGCGAGACCTAGGGCCCGTCCAAGAACAACTGCGGGGTTGGGACACCGTCTCGTGGCGCCCGGAGCCACCCGATTCCTTGTCGATACAACCAGTATCGACGGCGGAATCGTGCGACCCCGGGCATCCACGATCCGGCACCCCAACCCGAGCACTTGTTCTTGCACGGACCCCTAGTTCCCTCCCTGCGTCGTCCCCCGATCGCCGCCTGACTGGCGCTCGGCCTCCCTGCGCCCCGGGTGGTCGGGGGGCAGATCGCGGGGGTTGATCTCGTCGTGGGCCTCGGGCGTGTCGCCCATCGGCGTGTCGTCGTCGGGCGTCACCGGGCCCAGCGGCTCCTTGCTCTCGCTGTCGGCGCCCGGCTTCTCGTCGCGTTGCTCCTCGTCGGTCATGTCCCCTGCCTACCCTTCGCCGTGGGCACGCACGCCCGGCGTGCTGGCCAAGGTCGGGGCCGACGTCGCGGGCCTGCGCACCAGCCTCGCCGCCGCGCTCGACGGACTGCCCACGCTCGACCAGCCCGCCGAGCCCACCACCGCGCCCGAGCTGCTGGGCGTCCATGTCGGAGTACATGGAGAAGCACACCGTCTCGCGCCTGGTCGGCGCGCCCCCCGGCTACGTCGGCTACGAGGAGGGCGGCCAGCCCACCGAGGCCGTCCGGCGGCGGCCCTACTGCGTCGTGCTGCTCGACGAGATCGAGAAGGCCCACCCCCGACGTGTTCAACACGCTGCTGGCACTCATGGACGACGGTAGGCTGACCGACGGCCAGGGCCGCACGGTCGACTTCGCAGCTCGTCGATCGCCTGGCCCGCGCCGTCCTGGCGGAGGAGCTGCGCGATGGCGACACCGTGCGCGTGGAAGTCGACCCCGATGGCGAGCTCACGCTCGCGCCAGCGGAGTGACGGGGGCGACCGGGGTGACCGGGGCGACGGGCACGGTGAAGCGGAAGGTCGTCCCGCGGCCCACCTCGGACTCGACCCACAGGCGCCCACCGTGCTGCTCGACGATCGAGCGACAGATCGCCAGACCCAGCCCGGTGCCGCCCTTCTCGCGCGTGTCCGAGGCGTCGCCCTGGCGGAAGGGCTCGAACACCGCGTCGAGCTGATCGGCGGGGATCCCCCTCCCGCGGTCGGCCACCGAGAACACCAGGCCCTCGTCCGAGCGCTCGCAGGCCAGCGTCACCCGCCCGCCGGGGGACGAGAACCTGATCGCGTTGTGGAGCAGGTTGGTCAGCGTCTGCGTGATGCGGTCGGGATCGACCCGGGCCCGGGCCTCGACCGGCCCGGTGCACAGCTCGACGCCCGCCTGCGCGGCCATCGCCTCCATTGGCTCCGCCGCCGCCTCGAACAGGGCGACGGCGTCGACGTCCTGGGGCTCCATGACCATCCCCCCCGCCCTGATGCGCTGCATGTCGAGGATGTCGTTGATCAGACCCACCAGACGATCGCTGTCGGACACCGCGATGTCCAGCATGCGCTGCCCCCGCGCGGGGATCGGGCCGAGCACCCCTCCGGCCAGCAGGCCCAGCGATCCCCGGATGGAGGTCAGCGGCGTGCGCAGCTCGTGGCTGACCACGGAGACGAACTCGTCCTTCATGCGCTCCACGCCCCGGCGCTCGGTGATGTCGCGAAAGACGACGACGGTGCCCACCGACACGCCGTCCTCGGTGATCGCGGCCGCCGTGTACTCGACGGGGAAGCTCGAGCCGTCGCGGCGCCAGTAGAGCCCCTCGCTGACGGCGCGTGTGCGACCGTCGCGGCAGGAGGCACAGACGGGGCAGTCGGCGGCGGGGTAGGGTCGGCCCTCCGCGGTGGTGTGGTGGATGAGCGCGTGCGGCTCGCGCCCCAGCAGCTCGGCCGCCGGGTAGCCCAGGATGCGCGCCGCGGCGGGGTTGACGGAGGTGACCCGCCCGTCGCGGTCCAGCGTGTAGATGCCCTCCCCGGCGGCCTCGAGGACCGATGCGCCGCGCTCGTCGACGCGGCGATCGGCGATCTCCTCCAGGAGCTGCTCGTTGAACCGCCACGCGGTGACGTTGGCGGCGCTCGCGGCCAGCACGAAGGCGCCGTGGATCAGCGCCCACTCCCACGGTGAGGTCACCGCGGCGGCGTGGTTGTACACCGACTCCGGCGCGAGCGTTCCCAGCAGCCCGTGATGGATCACCACGTAGACGAGACCGAGCAGGAAGGGCAGCCAGCTCTGGTAGAGCGTCAGCAGCGCGACCACCACGAAGAAGTGGAAGTGCGCCTCGATGACCCCGCCCCACAGGTGGACGAGCATCGCCGAGCAGCTCACCAGGCCCAGCGACGCGACCGCCTCGCGCCCCCGCCGACCCAGGCGCGCCCAGCCGGCCAGGCCGGCGGCGATCGCCACCGCGCCGGCGTCGAGCGCGACGTGGGTGGGTGCGTTGCCGGTCAGCACGCCGACCGCGATCAGACCGGCCACGTGCAGCCACAGCACGACGACGATCGCGCGGTGGCGGGTGGTCCACGCCCGCGCCGGGAGCATCCGGCCGTTGGGCAGGAGGTCGGTCAGCCGCGCAAGGGCGTGGCCGGGCGCGCTCACGGCATCGACTCCAGCGCGCGCCGGATGCGCTGCGTCAGGATGGGAACGCTGAAGGGCTTGGCGATGTGGTCGAAGGCCCCCACCTCGAGCGCGGCCACGACCTCGGACTCGGTGGAGCTGGTGCTGAGCATGATCACGCGGGTACGGCGCAGCACCCGGCCCGCGGCCAGGCGCCGCAGCACGGTGAGCCCGTCGACGCCGGGCCGGTCCACGTCCAGCAGCACCACCCGCGCGCGCAGCACCGGCTCCGGGCCGCCCAGCGCGGACACGGCGGCCTCGCCGTCGGCGATCGTGCGCACGCTGAGCGCCGCCGTCCCCGGATTGTCGGCGAGGAGGGCCGACAGCGCCGGGTCCTCCTCGACGACCACGACATCGACTCGCTGCGCGGAGATCCCCGCGCGCGGGCCGGCTGTGAGGACCCGGTCGCGGCCGGCGTCCTTGGCCTGGTAGAGCGCCGTGTCGGCGGCGGCGAACAGCCCACGAAGGTCGTCCCCGTCGTCGGGGTGCCCGGCGATGCCGGCGGAGAAGGTGACTGCGAAGCCCCGTCCGTCGGCTGCGACGAAGCGCTCGTGCCTGAGCACGTCGAGCGCCCGCTCGAGCCGCCGTGCGGCCTCCTCCCTGCTGCTGCCCGACAGGCCGAGGACGAACTCCTCGCCGCCCCAGCGCGCGACCACGTCCTCTCCCCGGAAGGTGGCCTGGAGCAGGGCTCCGACGCGCTGGAGCACGCGGTCGCCAGCGGCGTGGCCGTGCTGGTCGTTGACCCGCTTGAAGCCGTCGAGGTCGATCACGGCCACCGCGAGCGGCCGTCCGCGGCGCGAGAGCGCGAGCAGGCGCTCGAGCGCCTCCGTCGCCGCACCGCGCGTGGCGACCCCGGTCAGCGCATCGACGTCGGACAGGCTGCGGTACAGCGCGACGCGCTCGACGCGGTTGGTGATCCGGGTCAGCAGCTCGGGCGCGAGGATCGGCTTGGTGACGTAGTCGTCGGCGCCGGCGTCGAAGAGCGCCTGCACGCTCTCGGGATCGGTGCGCGCGGTGAGGAAGAGCACGGGCAGACGAGACCACCGCGGCTCGTTGCGGATCACGCGGCACAGCTCGATGCCGCTGACCTCGGGCATGTCGACGTCGAGCACCACGAGATCTGGGTCGAGCGCCTCCAGGGTGTCCCACAGGCGCAGGGGATCGTCGAGCGTGGTGGCCTCGACTCCGTCGGAGGACAGCAGCGCCTCGACCGCGGACAGGATGGCGTGATCGTCGTCCACGACGAGCACCCGCGTGGTCCCGGCGTGCCGGCGGCGAAGGAGCTGATCGACCACGTCGAGGACCTCGCCCTCCGGCAGCGCCCGCGGCAGGTAGCCCCGCCCGCCCCTGCGCACCACCTCGATGCGGTCCGTGAACGACTGCGTGGCGGTCAGGCAGACGACGGGCGCCGCGGGCTCGCTCCGGGCGAGCTGCTCGAGCAGGCCCAGGGCGGCGGCACCCTGGCGGGCCAGGTGGAGGTCCAGCAGCACCACGTCCGGACGCTGCGCAGCGGCGAGGCCGGCGCCCTCGGTCACGTCGGTGGCGACGTGCGCGCGCAGACCCCGCCCCAGCGCCTCGGCCGCGAGGCGCCGGGCCAGTGCCTCGTCCTCGCTGAGGATGACCACGCAGTCGCCGTCGTCGTGTCCCGGGGCGGTTGCCCTCACCGTGTCGGCCGGCTCGTCCTCGAGGTCGGCGCGCAGGTCGACCGCGAGGCTCGCCAGCCGCGGCGCGTCGGCAAGGTGCGGCGCGCCGGCCGGGTCCATCGCGAGCTCGAGCTCGCGCGCCAGCTCCGACGCGCGCGGGAAGCCGAAGGTCGCCCCCGCGCCGGTCAACTTGTGGGCGGCGCGGTGGGCGGTCGCGCGCAGCTCGTCGTCCAGCGCCCCGGCGAGCAGCGCGGCGATCGCCGCCTCGACCACGTCGACGCGCTCGAGCACCTCGCCGCGGCGGCGCTCCCAGATCGCGCGGACCGCGTCCGCGGCACCGTCGGGGGTGGCGGACGCGGGGTGCTGCGGTGTCGTCGTGGTGCTCATCACGTTCCCACCCGGCTCAGGCGCTCCACCCGAGCGCTTCGCTGACCTGGCCCGACAGCGCCATCGGGTCGAAGGGCTTGGCCAAGACGGCGGCTACGCCGAGCTGCGCGAATCGCTGGCGATCGGCGGGCTGCACCTTCGCGGTGAGCAGGACGACCGGGATGTCACGGGTCCGGGCGTCGGCCTGCAGCCGGCCCACGGTGGCCGGCCCGTCGAGCTCGGGCATCATCACGTCGAGCAGGATCGCGTCGGGTCGCTCGCTGGCCGCGACGGCCACCCCGTCGCGGCCGCACGACGCGGTGAGCACGCGCCAGCCGCCAACCGCCTCCAGGCTCAGCTCGGCGACCTCGCGGATGTGATCCTCGTCGTCGATCACCAGGACGCATCTACTAGACGACATCGGCGGCGTACTCCTTCTCGCGGGTCACGGAGCCCAGCAGGTCGATGACCCGCTGCTCGAAGTCCTCGGGGGTGAGGGTGCCCTTGGTCACGAAGTGCGTCGTGCCCAGGCGCAGCCGCTCGCGCTGGGACGCGTCGACGTCGCAGGCCGTGTAGATGACCGTGGGGGCGTGGCGCAGCGTGTTGTGATCGCGCAGCGCTCGCACGATCTCGTAGCCGTCGCCGTCGGGCAGCAGGAGGTCGAGCACCAGCAGGTCGGGCTCCAGCCGGCGGCTCATCTCGATCGCCTCGCGGCTGGTCGCGGCGCGCGCCGTGCGCAGCCCGCGCCGCTCGAACATCGCGCACAGGATGCCGGCCAGGTCGTCGTCGTCCTCCACCACCAGCACGCAGCTGGCGCTGGTCGGCCGGGCCTCGAGCGCCCGGTCCAGCGCGGCGAACAGCGAGCCCTCCTCGAGGGGCTTCTCGACCCAGCCGACCACCTCCCCGGGCGGGGGCTCGGTCTCCTGGGGCGGGAGGACGCTGAGGATCACGATCGGGATGTCGCTTGTCTCGGGCCGCTCGCCCAGCGCGGCGGCGGTCTCCCAGCCGCTCAGGCCCGGCATGAGCAGATCGAGCAGGATGGCCCGGGGCCGATCGGCCCCCGCGCGGGCCAGCGCCTCCTCTCCCGAGGAGGCCAGTACCGGGCGGTAGCCGTGTGCGCTGAGCATCGCGCCCACGACCTCCAGGACAGCCTCGTCGTCGTCGCAGACCAGGACGGCGGTGCGCTCGTCGCTCGAGTGCTCGCCCGGCGCGGGCCGGGGAAGCTGCAGCGCCGGACCGGGAGACAGCAGCGCGGGCCCGGCAGGCTGCAGCATGGGGAGCGTGAACGAGAATGTGCTGCCCTCGCCGGGGGTGCTCTGGGCACGGATGCGTCCACCGTGCTGCTCGACGATCGAGCGGCAGATGGCCAGCCCGAGCCCGCTGCCCCCCTTGGCGCGCGCGTCCGAGGCGTCGACCTGCTCGAAGCGCTCGAAGATCGACTCGAGGCTGTCTTGGGGGATCCCGCGGCCCTCGTCGCGCACCGCCACGAGGATCTCCGCGTCGCGCTGCTCGACCTCGAGGCTCACCCGTCCGCCGGGCTGGGAGAACTTGATCGCGTTGCTGAGGAGGTTGGTCAGCGTCTGCACGATCCGGTCGGCGTCGGCCCACAGCGTGGCGTTCGGTGCCTCGACGGTGAGCTCGACCCCGACTTCGGCGGCCATGGGGCGCATGACCTCGGCCGCCTGGGCGACCAGGGCCTTCAGCTCGCAGGCCTCGCGCTCCATCGTGATCTTGCCCGACGCCATCCGCTCGACGTCGAGGATGTCGTTGATCAGGCGCACGAGGCGGTCGCTGTTGTGCACCGCGATGTCGGCCATCCGCTGGGCCTTGTCCGACAGCGGGCCCAGCGTGCCGCTGGCCAGCAGGCCCAGCGAGCCGCGGATCGACGTGAGCGGCGTGCGCAGCTCGTGGCTGACCACCGAGGTGAACTCGTCCTTGGCGCGCTCGACCGCGTGCCGCTCGGTGATGTCCTGAGCGATGCCCAGCATCTTGAGCGGCGTTCCGTCGGCTCCCGCGACCACCTCCCCGCGGCTGTGCGTGACGCGCACGGCACCATCAGGGCGAACGATGCGGTGCTCGATCGAGAACGCCTCGCCCGTCGCGTACGTGGCCTGCACCGCCGTGCTCACGTCGGCGCGGTCGTCCTCGTGCACGTACTGGAGGTATTCCTCGAAGGTGATGTTGCCCTGCCCGGGCTCGATCCCGAAGAGCCGGTAGAGCTCGTCGGAGCATTCGGTCGTGTCCGATGCGAGGTCCCACTCCCAGCTTCCGAACCCGCCGATCGACTGGGCCTCGACGAGCTGGTGGCGCTGGCTCTCGCGCAGCTCCTCGGCTGCCTTGCGCTCGGTGATGTCACGGGCGAAGGCATGGAAGAAGCGGTCGTCCTGCACCTGAAGGGCGGAGATCGTGAGCTCGATCGGGAACTCGCGCCCGTCGCGGTGCAGTGCGGTCAGCTCGAGACGCTTGCCGAGCACCGGTCCCTCGTCGGTCGCGAGGTAGTGCTCCATGCCGCGCCGATGTGCCACCCGGTGGCGCTCCGGGACGATCGTGTCGGCGAGCTCGCGTCCCAGCGCCTCGTCGCGTGACCAGCCGAAGATGGCCGTGGCCTGCGGGTTCCAGTCTATGATCCTGTCGCCGGCGTCGATCGCCACGAACGCGTCGTGGGCGGTCTCCAGGATCTGGCGCGTCTGATGTTCGCTGGCGGCGAGCGCGGCCTCGGCTCGCCTACGCTCGGTGATGTCCTTGAAGACCACGACTGCGCCCTTGACCTCGTCGCCCTCCACGATCGGGGTGCTCGTGTAGTCGACCGGGAAGCTCGTGCCGTCGGCCCGCCAGAAGATCTCGCCTTCGACCTGGCGCGCCGACCCGCTGGACAGCGACGCGGTGATCGAGCACTCCGCCAAGGGTTCGCGGGTGCCCTCCTCGTGGGGTTTGTGCACCATGGCGTGCAGCGACCGGCCGACGATCTCGGTCGGCTCGTGGCCGGTCATCCGTGCCGCGGCGGCGTTGAGGAAGGTGACCCGCCCTCCGACGTCGACGCCGACGATGCCGTCGCCCGCGGCCTCGAGGATGGCCGCGTTGCGTTTCAGGAGGTCCCGCGTCCCGGCGGCCGAGCGCACTGCGGCCAGGCCGGTCGCCGTGCGTACGAAGGCCAGGGCGAGCGCCGCGGTGGCCATGATGATGGCGGGCAGACCGACGTGGGCGAAGCTGTCGACGGCCGTGACGCCCAGGGCAAGGATCGCGAAGCCGGTCGGCACCACGACCTCGCGCCAGGAGGGCCTCGCGTCGGCGCGAGGGGGCGACGGCAGCCAGGCCACATAGGCCAGGGCGAGCATCATGAGCGGCCAGGTGAGGTCGAGGAGGGTGCCCGGCTGGTAGGTGCCGCTGGCCACCTGTTGGAGGTGGACGGTGTCCGCGACGGCCGAGAGCAGGAAGGACGAGCCCAGGACCACGCACGTCCGACCGGGTCGCCAGCCGCTGCGGGAGAAGACGCCCATGACGAGGGAGAGGACCAGCAGGTCGCCCAGCGGGTAGCCCAGGCTGGTGATCACGGCGGTGGTGCTGCCTCCCGTGCTGCGCAAGATCGGCTCGAAGAGCACCGCGAAGGTGACGGCGCCGATGCTGAGCACGGCGATCGCCGCGTCCACCCACACGCCACGGCGCAGTCTCGGACGGCGCGAGCGCAGGAGGAGGACCAGGCCGACGAAGAACACGGGGTAGGCCGACAGCCACAGCACGTCGGCGATCGAGGGGATCGGCACGAGGCCGAGATCGGTGACCTGCAGCGAGTGGGCCACGAAGCCCGCGCCGACGAGGAGAACGGCCGCTGCGATCGTCGCCCAGGCCGCCCGCTCGCCGCGGACGACCGCCGCGCGCAGCGCCACGATGAGCCCGGCGAGGATCACCACGGCGTCATCGAGCACCGTGGACAGGATCGCCGGACGTCGGCCCCCGGCGCCCGAGCCGAGCAGCGCGAGGACGGCGAGCCCGACGAAGCCCGCGACGGCGAGCGCGGCGAGCAGGCCGAGCGGTCGGCGGGAGAGGACGGGAAGCTGGCGGGCGGTGGACACTCGGGCGGGACCTCGGCGTCGGGAGGCGACATAGCACGCATCGACGCCGAGGCCGCTGAGCATGAGCGTCCAGGTCGGTAATACTGGATATACTCGCGACACATGGCCAAGGTGATGGTCTCCATGCCCGACGACCTGCACGAGCGCCTCGATCGTCGGGCACGTGAGCGGGGCACCTCGCGCAGCGGCCTCCTGCAGGAGCTGACCGAGCGGGAGGTATCGCTCGAGGAAGGCAAGCAGCGTCGGCGGATCGACGAGTTGCTCGCCGGCACCGGTTCGTACGACGGGCAGGCTACGGTGCACGTTCGCGAGATGCGCGACTCGCGTTGAGCGTTCTCCTGCTCGACGCCACCGTGTGGCTCGCGTCGCGGGACTGAGGGACCGCCATCATGCGGTGAGCGCCGACCTCGTCGCGTCTGCCACCCGGGGTGAGGTGATCGGCGCGGCGCTCGACCTGGCCGCGACCCAAGACCTCAGCGCCTACGACGCCGCCTACGTCGCCTGCGCCCAGCTTCGCGGCTGGACGTTGGTGAGCCTCGACGAGCGCGATCTCGTCGGCCCGGGCCACGCAGTGTCGCCCGCAGCGCTCCTCTGAGCCCCGAGCCGATGGCTCAGCGCAACGGCACGCGTACGACGAGCGTCGCGGCGTCGTCGCGCTGGGTGGCGTTGCCCGCGGCCACGCCCTGATCGATCGCGGCGGCCAGCGCCTCGGCGCTGCCTCCGTCCGCGTCGCCCATCAGCGTGGCCAGGCCGTCCTCGCCCAGCCGCCCGTCGCCGTTCCTGGCCTCGGTGACGCCGTCGGTGTAGAGAACGAGGGCGTCGCCCGGGCCCAGGCGGGCCTCGACGTCGTGCAGCTCGAGCTTCTCGAGCACGCCGATCAGCGTGCCGGGCGCCTCGAGGCGCTCCACCGTTCCGCCGGCGCGGCGCACCAGCGGCGGCGGATGGCCGGCGGCGCAGACGACCACGTCCACGCCGCCCTCGCGGGGAGCAAGACGTCCGTGTACCGCGGTGACGAACGGTCCCCCGACGCCGTGGCGGCGCAGCACCGCCTCGTTGAGCCGGCGCAGAGCGGCGCTGGGCTCAGCGTTGCCCAGGGCGGTGGCGCCCACGGTGTAGCGGGCAAGCGCGGCGAGCTTGGCCGCCTCCACGCCCTTGCCGCAGACGTCGCCCACCAGCACATGCCACTGCCCGCGGCCGTCCTCGAAGACGTCGTAGAAGTCGCCCACCAGCTCGACTCCGCGGCCCGCGGGGCGAAACCGCGCGGCCAGCTCCAGCCCGGGCACGAGGGACAGCTCCGGCGGCAGCAGGCTCTCCTGCAGCGTGCGTGCCAGGGTGTCGGCCCGCCCGCGCGCGTCGCGCTCCTGCGCCACGGCCGCACGCAGGGCGATCTCGCCGGCGGCGGAGGCGGCCAGCGTCCGCAGGGTCTCGACGTCGCGCTCGCTCCACGTGCGCCGTTTGGTGTCGACGACGCAGAACGAGCCCAGCACCTCGCCGTCGGGGCCGTGCAGGGGGAAGCCGGCCCAGGCGGCCACGCCCATGCTGTGCACCGAGGGGTTGTCGCGCGTGCGGGCATCGGTGGTCGCATCGTCGACGATCAGCGCCTCGTTGCTGCCCACGACGTACTGGCAGAAGGACTCCTCGACCGGGTTCTCGCAGGGCGCGTCGTCTCCCGTCACGCCGATGGCGCTCTTCCAGTAGGAGCGGCGGTCGTCGACGATGGTGGCGAAGGCCAGGGGCGCGTCGAGCACCGTGGCGGCCAGCCGGGTGAGGCGGTCGAAGGGCTCCTCGGGGCGTGTGTCGAGCAGCCCGCTGGCGTGGACGGCGTTCAGTCGCCGCGGGTCGGCGATCGCTTGCGAGACGTCCGACGCCACGGGCGAGGAGTCTATCCGGGGCGCGGCGCGGCCAGGTGCCCGCGTCTATTGCCGCGTCTATTGCCGCGTCTATTGGCGACGTGCCAACAAGCCCGCTAGGCTTCTCGCTCCCGATGGCGACCCCCGCCGCCTCCGCGCCCCGCTGGACCCGCCTCGAGCACGACGAGCGCCGCGAGCAGATCCTGGCCTGCGCGCGCCGGCTGTTCAGCGAGCGCCACTTCGCCGCGGTGTCCACCGCGCAGATCGCCTGCGAGGCCGGCGTCACGCGCGGGCTGGTCCACCACTACTTCGGCGCCAAGCGGGCGCTCTACCTCGAGGTGGTGCGAGAGATGGTGCGCGTGCGGCCCATCCCCGAGGAGGTCGCCGCCGGCACTCCCCGGGAGCGCGTCGACCTGGCCATCGACCGCTGGCTGACCATGGTGGAGCGCAACCGCGGCACCTGGCTGGCCGCCCTGGGGGCCGAGGGCTTCGGCCGCGACGCCGACGTCGAGGCCATCCTCGCGGAGGCGCGCGAGACGGCCGCGGCGTGGCTCATCGCCGGCGTGGGCCTGGAGCGCCCCGGCGGCGCACCCGACGCCGTGCGCGCCGCCGTGCACGCCTTCGCCGGCATGGCCGAGGCGGCCAGCCGCGAGTGGCTGGAGCACAACCGCCTGAGCCGCGCGCAGGCCCACGACCTCCTCACCGGCACCCTCCTGACCCTGATCCACGACCTCCTCCCCCGACTGGAAGGCAGCACATGAGCAACCGCACGTTCGTCATCGGCGTGGGCATGACCAAGTTCGAGAAGCCCGGCTCCAAGGAGTGGGACTACCCCGACATGGCCAGGGAGGCGGGCACCCGCGCGCTCCAGGACGCCGGCATCGCCTACGACCTCGTCGAGCAGGCATTCGTCGGCTACTGCTACGGGGAGTCCACCTCCGGTCAGCGTGCCGTCTACCAGCTCGGGTTGACCGGCATCCCTGTGGTCAACGTCAACAACAACTGCTCCACGGGCTCCAGCGCGCTGTACATGGCCCGCCAGGCCGTGCGCGGCGGGCTGGCGCAGTGCGCCCTGGCGTTGGGCTTCGAGAAGATGGAGAAGGGCTCGCTGGGCATCAAGTACACCGACCGCACGAACCCGATGGACAAGCACGCCGAGGCGATGTTCACCACCCGCGAGCCCGAGGCCTCGCCGCCCGCGCCGCAGATGTTCGGCAACGCCGGGCGCGAGCACATGGAGCGCTACGGGTCCACCCCCGACCACTTCGCCTGGATCGGCTGGAAGAACCACAAGCACTCGGTCAACAACCCCTACGCGCAGTTCCAGACCGAGTACTCGCTGGACGAGATCAAGAACGCGAAGATGATCCACGACCCGCTGACCAAGCTGCAGTGCTCCCCGACCTCCGACGGGTCGGGCTGTGCGATCGTGGCCTCCGAGCGCTTCGTCGACGAGCACGGGCTGTGGGACCAGGCCGTGGAGATCGTCGGCCAGTCGATGGTCACCGACATGCGCTCGACCTTCGAGGGCGGCTCCTCGATGCGCGTCGTGGGCTATGAAATGTCAAAGGAGGCCGCCCGCCGCGCGCTGGAGGAGGCCCGGGTCGACGTCGGCGACGTCGACGTCATCGAGCTGCACGACTGCTTCAGCGCCAACGAGCTGATCACCTACGAGGCGCTGGGCCTGTGCGGGGAGGGGGAGGCCCACAAGCTGGTCGAGAGCGAGGCCACGACCTACGGCGGCAGCGGCCCGGTGGTCAACCCCTCCGGCGGCCTTATCTCCAAGGGCCACCCGCTGGGCGCCACCGGCCTGGCCCAGTGCAGCGAGCTGACGTGGCAGCTTCGCGGCACCGCCGACAAGCGCCAGGTGGCCGGGGCGAAGCTGGCCCTGCAGCACAACATCGGCCTGGGCGGCGCGGCCGTCGTGTCGGTCTACAAGCCAGCCGCGGCGTGATGGGCGTCACCCTCACCGACGAGCAGCGCGACTTCGTCGCCGCCATCCGCGACTTCTGCGCGCGGGAGGTCGGCACCCGTGAGCAGCGCGACCGTCTGACCGACAACGGCAGGCACGCCCACAGCGCCGAGGTCTACGCCAAGCTGGCCGACCTGGGCTGGCTGGGCGCGGCGCTGCCCGAGGAGTTCGGGGGCGCCGGGGGCGGGATGGTCGACGCCTGCCTGTTCCTCGAGGAGAGCGCGCGGGGGATGGCGCCGATCGGCGGCTTCGGCACCACGCTCATCGTTGCCGGCGCCTACGAGCGCTTCGGCACCCGGGAGCAGAAGGAGTCGATGCTGGGCGGCATCGCGCGCGGCGCGGTCGAGGCGATCGCCATGTCCGAGCCCGGCGCGGGCTCGGACGTGGGGGCCATCACGTGCCGGGCGACGCGCCGCGACGGCGGGTTCGTGATCGACGGTCAGAAGACGTGGTGCTCCAACGCCCACATCGCCGACCACGTCCTGCTCGTCGCGCGCACCGACACCCAGGGCAGCAAGCACCAGGGCATGACGATGCTCGAGGTGCCCACCGGCGCCGACGGCCTGGAGATCCGCGGCATCCCGACCATGGGCGGCGAGGAGACCAGCGACCTGTTCTTCACCGAGTGCTTCGTGCCGCAGGACAACGTGCTCGGGGCCGTCGATCAGGGCTGGATGCAGCTCATGGCCGGCCTCAACGTCGAGCGCCTCATCCTCGGCGCGATCATGCTCGGCGTCGGACGCCGGGCCTTCGACGACGCGCTGGGCTACGTCAAGGAGCGCGAGCAGTTCGGCCGCCCGGTCGGCTCGTTCCAGGCGCTGTCCCACCGCCTCGCCGACCTGGCCACCGACCTGGAGTGCACCCGCCTGCTCATCTACGACGTCGCGGCCAAGGTCGACTCCGACCCGGCGCGCATGCTCCCCCGCGAGGCCTCCATGGCCAAGCTCAAGGCGACCGAGGTGGCCAAGAGGATGGCGCTGGAGGGGATGCAGATGATGGGCGGCTACGGCTACGCCACCGAGTACGACATGCAGGGTCACGTCCGCCAGGCCCTCGTGTCGACCATCTACGGCGGCACGAGCGAGATCCAGCGCGAGATCATCGCCAAGACCTACGGGCTGTAGGCAGTCCACCAGAAGAGCATCGACTGGTTCCTCGGGTTCAACCGCAAGGCCCTCGAGATCCGCGGGACTACGCCCGAGTGTCCGCCTCAGTGTCGCCGTCTCCCAATGTCTGCCAGGCGGGAGCGCGTTTGCGGACGCTGACGCCGAAGGCTCGGGTACGGTCAGGGCTGTGAGCGATGATTACTTCGCGTCAGGGCTACGCCACAGCGACGACGCAGGGCTGCTGCTGATGTCCGGCCGCGTCGCCAACGCGGCCTACTTGGCGGGCTACGCCATCGAGTGCACGCTGAAGGTGCTCATTGCTGGCCCCGGCGGAGGCTCCGTGCCGTTCAGCCACGATCTCGAGCAGCTCGAAGTGCTCGCCCTCTCCGCTACGGTCAAGCGGGCTGACCGGCACCGCTGCTTTCCTTCGGAAGCGGTCACCACCGGTCGTAACCACGGCTGGGACCCGAAGTGGCGGTATGCCGCGGAAGGACTCATCTCCGACGTCGTAGCCGCCGAACTGGTGGATGCGGCACGCAGCGCCGCCGATGGGTCTCTCGTCGGGCTCAGGCTCGATGGCGAGGTCACGCAGTGACCTTTGGAGAAGCTCGTGAGGCGGCGAAGGAGTGGGCTGCGGACTGGATGGCGGCACGGCCGGGGGACCAGGTGGTGCTGGTCTGGGACCCCGCTGCGCGTCTTCGAGTCGCCGCGCGTCTTGCAGCGGACGCCGACCATGATGCCCTGGCGACCCAGATCCGGACCGGTCTCACCACTGCTCTCGGGACGTTCTTCAGCGGCGACGTCATTCTCGCCGCGGGCAGAGCCAATACAAGGGTCGTTGAGGCGGCATGGAATGCGGGGCGAGAAACCGGCCTCTCCGGAGTTCGGCTGCTCGACCGCCGGAGGTCGAAAGACGACTGGTTCGAGCCTACGATCGCGCCCTGGGCTCTCGTCGGGGACCTCGACGAGCCTCGTCCGCCAATCATCACCTTCGCCTCGTATAAGGGCGGTTTCGGTCGAAGCACCGCGCTAGCTGCGACCGCGGTGGGTTTGGCGCGCGAAGGTAGACGTGTCCTCGTCGTCGACCTCGACCTCGAGGCTCCCGGCGTCCTGTCTCTCCTGCCGCCGCAATCGGCCGGCGTAGGAAATGCGTCAGGAGTCGCACTTGGGCTGGTCGACGTACTGCTCGGATCGAGTTCGGCGGTCGACGCGACGTATCCAGCACGGGACGATCCGGGCATAACGGTCCTACCCGCCGGAATTGTGGACGCCGAGTACCTGCAGAAGCTCGCGCGACTCGACTACGAGGCGCTCGTCGACCCGGGGCGGTCGGACGGTGGTCCGCTTGCCACGATGCTGCGGGAGCTGCGAGAACACTTCGACGTGATGCTCCTCGACGCACGAGCCGGGCTGCACGACCTCACCGGCGCTGCGGTCAACGGGACGCCGCATCTCGCCGTGCTGTTCGGTCGCGACACTGACGAGTCCTGGGCAGGCGTCGCGCTGATGCTTCGTCAGATCGGTGGAGAACGAGTTGCCGCTGACATGACGCAGCAGGACGTCGTCTTGGTCTACGCGAAGGCACCGGGCGCCACGGGAGCCGACGAGACTTTCGTTACGGCGATGCGCCGATATGAGGAGCGAGCGCTGGGAGTTCTCACCGATGTCTACTACGCGCAGGATGCGGACGAGGATGATGAGCTGATCGGCGTTCCCTCCCCGCAGGATCGCGACGCGCAGCACATTCCGGTCGGCGTGCGCTTCGACCCCACCATCCTGTATGGGGCGGGGGATGTCGTGCCGCCTGACGGGCTCGGCTACGGGGAACTGCTGCAACGCATTCGGGAACGGACCGGCCTCGAAGCATGAAGCTTGAGAAGCGTCGTGCCCTTCTAAGCGATCTCCGAGCCGCCATGGGGGCGGGTGCGGCGGAAACAGATCAGCTCGACGCCAACGGCTTCCTGCCAGTCACGGATCATCTGCGTGCGCTCGAGCCGACGGCGCGGATCGTTCTGGGGGCCAAGGGAGCCGGGAAGTCCGGGCTGTTTCGGCAGCTCACCGACTCGACGGCGTCGAAAAGGCTTGGGGAGATAGCCGACCGCCATCGCGTTCGAGCCACCCCGCTCGATCGGACCGCATGGGTGACCGGATTCACCGTCGAGGGAACGGCGTTTCCTCCACCCGACGTCCTCGGACGTCGGATCAAGACCTTGGGCAAAGACTTCCGTCTGGCGTGGCTATCGCTGCTTGTTCGTGCGCTGCGGAGCCAAGAGCTCAATCTCCCGCTTCCGCCATCGCCTGTCGCGGAGCTCGGTGACCTCACCGCGAGCGACGTGACCCCGGCGGTCGATCGGCTGCGTAACGAGGAGCTCGCCGTCGCGACACACGCCTGGCTGGACTCCATCGAGCGCGCATTGATCGATCAGGACCGCTGGCTCTTCGTGGTCTACGACGATCTCGACGTGCTGAGTCCGGACGATTGGACCGCCGTGCACGCTGGAATAGGCGAGCTCGTCCGCTTCTGGTCATTGACCGGGCGTCGCTATCAGCGACTTCAGCCGAAGCTCTTCTTGCGCTCCGACATCTATCGTCGCGTCGCCGTCGGGCCGGATATCGGCAAGATTGCCCTGGGAGGGGTTGAGTTGCGGTGGACGGCTGGAGACATCTATGCGCTTCTCGTCAAGCGCATGGTCAACGGCAGCGAACCACTGCGACAGTATCTCGGGCCGGCAAAGATCACGTTTGACGCCGATCCGGTGTTCGGCTTGGTCCCGAGGGAGCGGACGGAAGAGAGCTTCGCGGGTTTCGCCGAACGCCTAGTCGGACGCTTCATGGGCGCCGGCCCGCGCAAGGGCTACACGTTTCGGTGGATCCCGAATCACTTGCAGGACGGGAACGGACTGCTGTTTCCTCGGCCGGCCATACGGCTCCTCGACGCTGCGGCGGACTTCGAGGAGCGGCGAATCCGAGCCGACGCAGATGCGCTTCTTCACCACACTAGCCTTCGCGGTGCCCTCGATGAGGTTTCGGAAGCCCGCGTTCGAGAGCTCACCGAGCACGAGTACGCCGAGTTTCCGTGGATGGCGACGCTCGTAACGACGTTTCGAGAAGCAAGCTATGGCGTGCCGATGCCACGACGCGAGTTTGAGCGCGCCCTCAAGGACGTGGCATGGCGCGAGAACGCGAGGCCACCCACAACCGACCCGACGGAACTTGCCGAGCATCTCGAGGAGTTGGGTATCGCCCGTCGCCGACTCGACGGGCGCTTCGACATCGGTGACCTCTATCTCGCGGGCTTTGGGCTCAAGCGCAAGGGCGGCGTCGCCCGTCCGCAGTAGTCGCGAAGCCGGGGCCAAGGAACACTGGCTCGGTTCCCGTCCAAGACGAGGTAGACTTTCTTGCCTCAGCGGTCGCGGCGCACGGTCAGCGTGTACTCGGCGTTGAGCGTCTCAGCCTCCTCGGGCACGTAGACGGCAACGAAGTACTGGCGGGTGAAGTTCAGTCGGTTGGTGAAGCGCACGACGTCGCTGCGCCCGGCCTCGCGGACGGAGTCGCCCACGCTCCCGCGGGCTTCGAAGACCGTATCGGCCGAGCGGGCGAAGACCTCGAGGTCGGGGTCCTGATCGCCGCGCAGCGGCTTGACCAGTACGCGCACGCGCTGGCCCGCGGGGACGCGGATGCGGTAGACGTCGACGGGGTCCTTGAGGAAGTCGGCCGAGGCGCGGATGATGGCGCCACGGCGCCCGCCGTCCCAGCTGTAGGGCTCCGGGTCGCCGTCGAAGAAGTCGCCGTTGACCCAGCCGATGTCGTCGTTGACCTCCCGCGCGTCGCCTCGCGGCGCGTCGGCGTCCAGCGCCGCCGGAAGATCGACCAGGCCGAAGCCGGTGTCGTCGTCGAAGCCGGGCTCGTCGATGTCCCGGGCGGTGATGCGCAGGAGGTCGGCGGCCTGGCCGGCGTCGAGGTCGGGGCGGCGGTCGCGCACCCAGCCCGCGACGCCGCTGACGATCGGCGCCGAGAAGCTCGTGCCGTCCACCAGGGCGTGGCCGCCACCGGGCACCGCCGCGACGACCTGCTCGCCGGGCGCGCTGAGGTCCACCGCGGCGTTGGCGGTGGAGAACGCGCTGCTGTTGCCCGCGGGGTCGGTCGCGGCCACGCTGAGCACGTGGGGCGAGGCGGCGGGGAAGGAGGGGGCGTTGCCCTCCTGGAACTCGTTGCCCGAGGCGGCGACGGAGACGATGCCATTGGTGCGCGCCAGACCCAGCGCGAGTTCCTGGGCGAAGCACTGCTCGGGACTGCCGTAGCTCATGTTGATGACGGTCGCCCCCGCGAGCACCGACTCGAAGATCGCGTCCACGGACTCCGAGCAGGCGATTCCCGTGGCGTCGCCGGTGGGGATCACCAGTGTCTGCGCGCCCGGCCAGACGCCCACCATCCCGAAGCCGTTGCGCGCGGCTGAGACCATCGAGGCCACGGCGGTGCCGTGCTCGTCGAAGGGGGCGCCCGGGGCGCTCTGCTGCACACCGTTCAGATCGGGATGGGCCAGGTCGACGGGGCTGTCGAGCACGGCCACCAGCGGGCCGTCGGGGTCGACGGGCGGCGAGGCGAGCCCGGGCGGCACCACGGCCGAGCGCCAGTTGGTGAAGTCGTCCTCGGCGTCCTCGCGGCGGCCGACATGGTCGGGCTCGGAGAAGCGCAGCAGGCCCTCGGCGCGCAGTGCCGCGGCCAGGGAGCGCGTCTGTGGCGTGGACACGACGTACACGCCGGAGACCTCCAGCGCCCGGGCGCCGTGGTCGCGGGCGATCGCCGCGCTGCGCGCGCCCCGCGCCGCGCCGATGAGCCATGTCGACTCCACGGCCCGGGCGGCGCGGCCCTCGGGCGGCAGGAGGGTGGGCGGGGCCATGGGCGCCGCGGGCTGCGAGCCGGGGGCCGCGAGCACGCCGGGCGCCGTGGCGAGAAGGAGCCCCAGAGCGAGGAGTAGTGAGCGTCCGTGCTGCACAGTGCGTGGAGAGTAGCCGAACGCGGGTCCGATCGGGTAGAACGATGAGTGGCCCGTCCCACCGCACCCACAGGAGGCCTCATGCCCACCTACGTCATGCTGTCCACGCTCAACCCCGAAGGCGTACAGACGATCAAGAACAACCCCGCGCGCATCCGCGAGGTCAACCGCGAGATCGAGCAGCTCGGCGCGACGGTCAAGGCGCAGTGGGCCTCGCTGGGGCGCTACGACTTCATCAACGTGGTCGAGGCGCCCGACGACCTGACCATGGCCCGGGTCTCGCTCGAGCTGGGCTCGCGGGGTACCGCGAGGTACGAGACGCTCGCGGCCATCCCCATCGACGACTTCATCGCTTCTCTGTAAGGCGCGCGGGAGGGCGCAGCGCCCAATGAGGATCCTCGTCGTCGGGAGCGGGGGGCGCGAGCACGCCCTGGTGCGTGCGTTCGCCCGCTCGCCCCAGCGTCCCGAGCTGCTGTGCGCGCCCGCCAACGCGGGGATCGCACGCGAGGTCCGTGTTTTGGATATCGGTGTCGACGACGTCGGTGGGCTGGTCGCCGCCGCGCGTGACGAGGCGGCGGGCCTCGTGGTCGTCGGCCCCGAGGCCCCGCTGGTCGCCGGGCTGGTCGACGCGCTGGAGGAGGCGGGGGTGCCCGCCTTCGGGCCGCGCGCGGCCGCCGCGCGCCTGGAGGGCTCCAAGGCCCACGCCAAGGAGGTCATGGCCGCGGCGGGGGTCCCGACCGCCGCGCACGCCACGGTGGCCGGCGTGGACGAGGGCATGGCGGCCATCACGCGCTACCCCGTCGTGCTCAAGGCCGACGGCCTGGCCGCGGGCAAGGGCGTGGTCATCGCCGACGACGAGGCCGCAGCTCGCGCAGCGCTCGGCGTGCTGCTGGCCGAGCACGGCACGGTGGTGGTCGAGGAGCACCTCGTCGGCGAAGAGCTGTCGCTGCTGGCCCTGTGCGACGGCGAGCGGGCTCTGCCCATGGCCCCCGCGCAGGACTTCAAGCGCATCGGGGAGGACGACACGGGCCCCAACACGGGCGGCATGGGCTCCTTCTCCCCGGTCGCGGGCTTCGGGGCCGCCGAGGTCGACTCGCTCGTGCGCACCGTGCACCAGCCCGTGGTCAACCTGCTGCGCGAGCGGGGCACGCCCTTCCACGGCGTGCTCTACGCCGGGCTCATGCTCACGCGCGCCGGGGTGCGCGTGCTGGAGTTCAACGTGCGCTTCGGCGACCCCGAGGCCCAGGCGGTCCTGCCGCGCCTGCGCAGCGACCTGGTCGACCTGTGCCTGCGCGCGACGCGCCCCGGCGGCCTGGCCGGGGCGACGATGGACTGGAGCGACGACATCGCGGTGAGCGTGGTGCTTGCCAGCGCGGGCTACCCGATCTCCTCGCGCAGCGGCGATCCCATCCTGGGCCTCGAGGACGTACCCGCCGGCATCGAGGTGACCCACGCGGGCACGGCGCAGCGCGACGGCGTCGTCGTGACCGCGGGCGGGCGCGTGCTAAACGTCACCGGGCTGGGCCCCACGGTGTCCGCCGCGCGCGCCGCGGCCTACGATGGCGCCGACCGCATCCACTTCGACGGCGCCCAGTTGCGCCGCGACATCGCGCTGTGCGCGCAGGGAGGGGCCGGATGACCGACACCGGGACGGAGACCGAGGCACTCGAGGACCTCGGCGAGCTCGAGGAGGACGCCCCGCGCGTGGGGATCATCATGGGCTCCAAGAGCGACCTGGCCACGATGGAGAAGGCGGGCGAGCCGCTGGACGCCGCGGGCATCCGCTACGAGGTGCGCGTGATGTCGGCCCACCGCGAGCCCGAGGTCGTGGCCGACTACTGCGCCAACGCCCACATGCGCGGGCTGCGCGTGATCATCGCCGGCGCCGGCCTGTCCGCCGCGCTGCCCGGCGTGGCCGCGTCGCACACCGACCTGCCGGTCATCGGCGTGCCGCTGACCAGCGGGATGACCGCGGCGGGCGGGCTGGACGCCATCCTGTCGGTGGTGCAGATGCCCCCCGGCGTGCCCGTGGCGGCGGTGGGGCTGGACAACCCCAAGAACGCCGGGCACCTGGCCGCGCGGATCCTCGGCGCGGCCGCATGAGCAAGCTCCCCGCCTGCCGCGTGACCCCGCACCACCCGCCCGTGATCGCGCGCTCCACCGGCCCATGATCGCCCGCTACACCCGTCCCGAGCTGGGCGCGATCTGGACCGACGCGGCGCGCATGGAGGCGTGGCGGGCGGTGGAGGTCGCGGCCTGTGAGGAGATGGACGGCCCGAGTGCGCATGATCTGGAGGCCATCCGCGGCGCGACGTTCACCGTCGCGGCCGTCGACGAGCGCGAGCGGGTCACCGACCACGACGTCGCCGCCTTCGTCGATGTCCTCGCCGGGAGCGCCGGCCAGCCCGCCGGACGCTGGATCCACTTCGGGCTGACCTCCTCCGACGTGCTGGACACCGCGCTGGCCCTGCAGCTCCGCGCGGCGGGCGAGGGGATTGTGCCGGGCGCCCGCGCGCTGGCGGGCGTCCTGGCCGACCGCGCGCGCGAGCACGTGGACACGGTCTGCGTCGGGCGCACCCACGGCGTGCACGCCGAGCCCACCACCTTCGGCGTCAAGCTCGCGGGCTTCGCCATGGAGGCCGCGCGCAACGCGCAGCGCCTGGAGCGCGCCTTCGCACAGGCGGCGGTGGGCGCGGTCAGCGGCGCGGTGGGCACCTACGCGGCCACCGACCCGGGCTTCGAGGAGCGCGTGCTGGGGCGCCTGGGGCTGGAGCGCGAGCCGGTGTCCACCCAGGTCGTGGCCCGCGACCGTCACGCCGACCTGCTGCAGGCCATCGCGCTGGCCGGCGCGGGGCTGGAGCGCCTGGCCACCGAGATCCGCCACCTGCAGCGCACCGAGGTGCGCGAAGCCTGGGAGCCCTTCCGCGCCGGCGCCCAGAAGGGCTCCAGCGCGATGCCCCACAAGCGCAACCCGATCCTCTCCGAGCGGATCACGGGCCTGGCCCGGGTGCTGCGCGGCCACGCGAGCGCCGCGGTGGAGAACGTGGCCCTGTGGCACGAGCGCGACATCTCCCACTCGGGCGCCGAGCGGGTGATCCTCCCCGACTCGACCATCCTGCTCGACTACCTCCAGCACCGCACGCTGACCCTGGTGGGCGGCCTGGTCGTCGACGCCGCGCGCATGCGCGAGAACCTCGAGCTCACCCACGGCGCCCTGTTCTCCCAGCGCGTCCTGCTGGCTCTCGTGGCGCAGGGCCGCTCACGCGACGAGGCCTACCGCATCGCCCAGGAGGCCGCCCAGCGCGCCTGGGACGAGCGCACGCACCTGCGCGACCTGCTCGCCCGCGCCGACCTGGGCCTCGACCTCGACACCATCTTCGACCTGGGCCACTTCACCCGCCACGCCCGGACGATCGTCGATCGCCTCGATGCGGCGGGACTGTGAGGGCGGTCATCGGGAAGCGAAGCGACGATGGCTCGCAGGATCTCGTCGACGTGTGCCCGTGTCGTCTCGCCCACGGGCAGGTCGGCGCTCCGGACCAGCAGTACATCGCCCTGCACGAGCCCAACCCGAGGGGGCCTTGGCGGTCTCGGGACCGACGCCGTGGGCGTAGTAGCCGAACGTCCGATGAAACTGCGACCCGTCGCCCAGCGCTCCGTCGATCGCATCGGCCCGCTCGGGACTGCGCAGCGGATAGAGGTCGACCTCCAGCGAGCGCAGCATCGCGTCGGGCGCCGCCGGGTGTGATCCCAGGATCGCCTGGCTGCCGATGACCACGAAGTCGTCCTCGCCGGTGATGTTGGCTGCCGCGGCGATGACGTGCTCGAAGTCCTCGCGCCGCATTCAGCGGACTTCGCGGACGATCCGCCGGCGCTCGGCCTCGCTGAGCAGCCCGGCGAACGGTGAGTTCTGGCGCAGGTCGTCGGCCTCGGGACTCTCGTCGAGGAGCGCCCGTCGTATCTCCGCCACAGGTCGGTTGAGCGCCTGCTCCCAGCGGGAGGCGTAGCGAGCATCGATGCGCCCCTGCTCACGCCACCTGGCGAGCACATGGCGGACCTCGTCGATCATCGGCCTGCTCAGACGCCGTCCGACCGCCCGGTGGTAGGCCAGGCTGCGCGCCCGGGCGCGATCATGGGTGTCGTCGCGGTCAAGATCCTTGAGGTCATCGACGCGCATGCGCCGCGCGGCATCGCGCTGACGGGTCATCGTCGGCGTCAGGGGGTACCGCAGCGCACCGCCGGCCCGGTCGGCTTCGACGGAGTCGTGCAGATCCAGCAGCGCGGGCACCGGCACCTCGACCCGACCAGACGGCGAATAGACGACCGGTAGGTCCCCGGCCTTGATCCAGCGACCCAACGCCGTATGGCTGACCCCCAGCACCCGCGCGGCCAAGCGGCGCGACACGGTTTCGCCCAGCTCGCGCTCCAGCGCCGCACGGACCGCCGTGATGTCGCGGTTGCCCGGCATCTCCCGACCGACCCGACGCAGCCGCGCGATGTTCTCCAACAGCTCCTGCCTGCGTTCGACGACACCCATTGGGCCAACCTACCAGGAGATGCCATAAGCTGAGAGAACTGGAACTCCGCCTAGGTCACCTCGACCTGCTCCACGAAGACGAGCCGGAGCGCCGTCGCTGGCCGCCTGCGCGCGGGTGTTCTTGATCGCGTTGGCGTCGAACATGCCCTTGAGCATCGCCGCTCGCTGCCGTTGCACGAGCATCAGCCCGCCCGTCCGCAGCGCCGGCGCGCCGATCTTCTTCTCGGTCCGGCTGACGGAGTCGACGCGCTCGTCGGCGCGCGCGAGGCGGCGCAGCGAGCGGGCGAAGTTCATGACCTTCAGCCCGGCTCCGTCGACGTCCACCTGCAGTAGATCGAAGCCCTTGGGGTCGATCTCCAGCAGCCGGCCCGGGACACGCAGGGCAGCGGTCTCCGGCACCTGATCGGTTACCGCATCGAACCCCGACGACGAGAGGGCGGCGTGCGTGACCGGCGAGACGTCGAGGGGCACCATCGGTGCGCGGTCCGCGAATCTCACCGCCACCGACAGCGGGGCGTCAGTGCTGTCGGCGAACGCCTCGCGCGCGAGCACGAAGTCGACGACGAGGCCCAGGCGGCGCAGCACGGTCGGATAGGAGCTCATGGCGCCGACGATCTGGTGGAAGTCGAGCTGCTTGGCGAAGTCCTCGCGCGCCGGCAGCGCGGTCTGCGCGTGCTCGCGCCAGCTCGCCTCGATGCGCGGGTCGTCGTCGCGCCTGCGCTGCACGACGTCGGCCTGGCGTGACGGCGGGGTGTGGAAGAGCTGTGCGCGCGCGAGCAGGCCCGCAACTCCCTCCAGGCGCTCGAAGCGGTGCTTGCGGTACTCCTCGAACAGGCCGCGTGCTCGGCGACCTGCGCCGCACCGGTGCGCGGCCCCGCGGAGCGGCCCGCACAGGCCCGGCGGCGCTCACCCCCGCGCAGCGGCGCGTCGCCGACCGCGCGGCGCACGGACTCGCCAACCGCGACATCGCAGAGCGCCTCGTCGTGACCACCCGCACGATCGAGCTCCACTGAGCTCGAGCTACCGCAAGCTGGGCATCCGCATCCGGGTGGAACTGCGCTCCGCGCTGGCCTACGACCGCGACGAGCCCGACGTGCCTACTCCCGCCGGGCCGTGAGGTGCCCATCCGCCACGCCGGGTCGAGCTAGAGGGCCGCAGCAGCCCGATCCACCGCGACGAGCTCATCAGTCGCACGCCACCGCGACGTCGAGCGCGGCGCAGATCTGCGCCATCCGCTCGCTCCCGAGACGTCCCAAGCGCTGCACCAGGACCCCGATCGAGACGCTCTCGACCGAATCGAGGTTCACGGCCGACGGCCGGGGGACGGGATCGGCGCCGGGTTCGAGGAGCACCTCGCTTGGCAGCCCGCGGACGGTTGTGGTGCAGGGCGCGACGAGTGTGCGGCGGAGTCGGGGGATCGCCGCATCGCGTGAGAGCACCACGACCGGGGCGTGAGCCGACCTGAGGCAGTTCGCACCACCAGACCTCACCCCGAGTCGGCAGCACGCTCACGACGCGCCGCCAGCGGCGCGGAATGACGCAAGGTCGCCCCATTCGTCTGGGTGGGTGAGCGGATGGCGGTCGTACGCCGCGTAGGCAGCATCGACCTCGACGGCTCGGTGGCGCGCGAGCAACGCCGCCAGCGCCTCGTCGAGCAACGCTGCGTCGGTCCCGCCGCGCAGGCCGCGCGCAGCCGACAAGAGCTGCTCGTCAACCGTCGTGCTGACCCGCGTCCTCGGCATGCTCTAACTATGCCATGAGCATGCCCACCACGCGAGCGGCCAAGCACCGTCTAGCATCGGGACCGCATGCCCTCCGTCGCCGGTCTGCCCCTCCTGGCCACCGGCAAGGTCCGCGAGGCGCGCGCCAGCTCGCCGAGCTCGACCGGCTGCGCAAGCGCCTGGGTGACCAGGCCGGCATGGCCGGCGCGTGGCTCGGCAAGCTGCGCCGTCAGTGGCGCGCGTCGTCGGCGGAGAGCTCGATCGAGATCGAGGGCTTCCACGTCCCCGAGGAGGAGATGCTCGCGGTCGCCAGCGGCGATCAGTCGCCGGATCCCGACGACGACGATCGCATGGCACTGTCGTGCTACGCCCGCGCGATGGACCATGTCGGCGTCATGTCGGATGACCCGGTCTTCCGATGGGTCGACCGCGTCATCCTCGACCTGCACTTCGACGCGTGTTACTTCCAGAAGCACAGGGAGCCGGGGCTGTACCGCCGGCGCGGCATCGAGGTGACCAGCCCGCGCGGCGGACCGCCGGCGTACGTAGGACCGCCCCATGATGAGGTGCCGACGCTGATGGACGAGGTCGTCGACTGGCTCGATCACGGCGACCTCGACGCACCCGTCGCCGTCCGCGCCGCGATGGCGCATCTCCACGTCGTCTCGGTGCGCCCGTTCCGCGACGGCAATGGCCGGATCTCGCGCATCGTCCAGTCACTCGTGCTCGCTCGCGAGGGACTGCTCGCACCGGAGTTCGTCTCGATCGAGGAGTACCTCGGCCGCAACACCGAGGCGTACTACGCGACCCTCCAGAAGGTCCATGGTGGCGCTTACCAGCCTGAGCGCGACGCCGCACCCTTGGGTGCGGCTCTGCGTCCAGGCCCACATCGCACAGGCCCGACGCCGGCTCGAGCAGATTGCCGAGGCCGGTGCCCGATGGTCCTTCCTCGAGGAGCTCGTCGAGCGGCGCAACTGGCCCGACCGGCTCGTCACCGCCCTCGAGCAGGGCCTCTTCCACGGGGTCGACGCGCCTCGTACGCGGCAGAAGCCGACGTCTCGGCGCCGACCGCGAGCAACGACTTCAGGCGACTTGTCGACACGGGTCTGATCGTTCAGCGCGGCAAAGGTCGCACCACGCGCTACGTCGCGAGCGAGAGTCTGCGCAACGACGTCGTCCGCCGCTTGGGCGAGGGACGCCGCGGACAGGACGGAGCCGACTGACCAACGAGAGATGGCCCTCGCGGCGATCGGGGCCGCCGAGCTCGACCCGGGGGCGCCTCACCGACCTTGCCGGCCGCGGTCTCGTCTAGCATCGCAACCAATGTCCTCAGTCGCCGATCTGCCCCTCCTGGCCACCGGCAAGGTCCGCGATATGTACGACCTGGGCGACCGGATCCTCATGGTCGCCAGCGACCGGATCTCGACCTACGACGTCGTCCATCCCACCTCGGTGCCCGGCAAGGGCGACGTGCTCACCGGCCTGTCGGTGTTCTGGTTCGCCCGCACCGGCCACATCGTCCCAAACCACTTCGACTCGGCCACCGACGGCGTGCCCGAGGACGTGCGTGGCCGCGGCCTGACCGTGCGCAAGCTCGACATGCTGCCCGTGGAGTGCGTGGTGCGCGGCTACATCACCGGGTCGGGGTGGAAGGACTACCAGGCCACGGGCGCCGTCGCAGGGCTCGAGCTGCCGCCCGGCCTGCAGGAGAGCGAGCGCCTGCCCCAGCCCATCTTCACCCCCTCCACGAAGGCGCAGGAGGGCCACGACGAGACGGTCAGCTTCTCGGCGGCCTGCGAGCTGGTGGGTGACGAGGAGCTCATGGGCCGCGTGCGCGACGCCTCGATCCAGCTCTACGCCTTCGCGGCCGACCACGCCGCCGCGCGCGGCGTGCTGGTGGCCGACACCAAGTTCGAGTTCGGCCTGGACGCGCGCAAGGAGCTGACCGTCGGTGACGAGGTCGCCACCCCCGACTCCTCGCGCTTCTGGCCGGCCGACGGCTACTCGCCGGGGCGCTCGCAGCCCAGCTTCGACAAGCAGTACGTACGTGACTGGGCGGCCGACAGCGGGTGGGACAAGACCGAGCCGGCCCCCGCCCTGCCCGACGACGTGGTGCAGCGCACCGGCGCGCTGTACGCCGAGGCCTACGAGCGCATCACCGGCGAGCCGCTCACCGCCTGGCGCGAGCGCGTGGCGCCGTAGCTCGTGCGCGCGCGGGTGCTCATCCGCCCCAAGGCGGGCATCCTCGACCCCCAGGGCGTGGCTGTCGAGCGCGCCCTGCCCGCGCTGGGCTTCACCGGCGTCGCCAACGTCCACGTCGGGCGCCTGATCGAGCTGGACGTGGAGGACCCCGCCCAGCTCGAGGCCATGTGCGAAAAGCTGCTGGCCAACCCCCTGATCGAGGATTACGAGATCGTCGATTCCGGCGGGGGCGCGGCCGGGGCCTGATGCGCTTCGGCGTCGTGCGCTTCCCCGGCTCGTGCGACGAGGCCGACGCGCTGGCGGCCTGCCGGCGCGTGGGTGAGGCGGAGATCCTCTGGCACGGCGACCGCGACCTGCGCGGCGTCGACGCGGTGGTGATTCCCGGGGGCTTCTCCTACGGCGACTACCTGCGCGTCGGCGCCATCGCCCGCTTCTCGCCGGTCATGGAGTCGGTCACCGCCTTCGCGGGTGACGGCGGCCCGGTGCTGGGCATCTGCAACGGCTTCCAGGTGCTGTGCGAGGCGGGCCTGCTGCCCGGCGCGCTGCTGCCCAACGTGGGCCTGCGCTTCCTATGCCGCCAGCTCGACGTCGAGGTGCTGGACGCCGGTACCGCCTTCACGCGTGCGTGCCCGCCGGGCGACGTGCTGTCCATCCCGGCCAAGCACCAGGCCGGGCGCTATCACGCGCCCGATGAGCCGCGGGTCGTGTTCCGCTACGCCCACGACGGCAACCCCAACGGCTCCTCCAACGACATCGCGGGCGTGGCCAACGAGGCGGGGAACGTCGTCGGCCTCATGCCCCACCCCGAGCACGCGGTCGACGCCCTCACCGGGTCGACCGACGGCCTGAAGCTGTTCGAGTCCGCGCTCGCGCTCGCCCGCACGTGAGGCCGGGAGCGCAAGCGGTCTCCCCGTCGGTCGAGGACGCCGTCGCGCTGGGCCTCACGCGCGCCGAGTACGCGCTCGTCGTCGACAAGCTGGGCGGCGAGCCCAACGAGGTGGAGTTGGCCGTGTTCTCGGTGCTGTGGAGCGAGCACTGCTCCTACAAGCACTCCCGCCCGCTGCTGCGTACGCTGCCCACCGAGGGGGAGCGGGTGATCATGGGCCCGGGGGAGAACGCCGGCGCCGTCGACGTGGGCGACGGCTGGGCGGTGGCCTTCAAGGTCGAGTCCCACAACCACCCCAGCGCGGTCGAGCCCTTCCAGGGCGCGGCCACGGGCGTGGGCGGGATCCTGCGCGACATCTTCGCCATCGGCGCGCGGCCCATCGCGGTCCTCGACTCGCTGCGCTTCGGGGAGCCCAGCAGTCCGCGGTCGCGCTACCTGCTCGACCGCGCCGTCGCCGGGATCGGCCACTACGGCAACTCGATCGGTGTGCCCACGGTGGGCGGCGAGGTCTACTTCGAGGGTCCCTACGAGCACAACTGCCTGGTCAACGCGATGGCGCTGGGGCTTGCGCGCAGCGAGGACATGGTGCGCAGCGCCGCTGCCGGCGTGGGCAACGCGCTGGTGCTCTTCGGCGCCTCGACGGGCCGTGACGGGATCGGCGGCGCGTCGGTGCTGGCCTCGGCCGAGCTGGGCGAGGGCGACGCGGACAAGCGCCCCTCGGTCCAGGTCGGCGACCCGTTCGAGGAGAAGAAGGTGCTCGAGTGCTCGCTCGAGCTGCTCGAGCGCGGCCTGCTGGTCTCGCTGCAGGACCTGGGGGCCGCGGGGCTGACCTCCTCCTCGGCGGAGATGGCCTCCAAGGGCGGCGTGGGCGTGGACCTCGACGTTTCCCGCGTGCCGCTGCGCGAGGCCGGCATGGCGCCCTTCGAGATCATGATCAGCGAGTCCCAGGAGCGGATGCTCTGCGTGGTCGAGCCCGCGCGCGTAGAGGGGGTGCTCGCGGTGTGCGAGCGCTGGGAGGTGCACGGGACGGCCATCGGGACCGTGACCGACACCGGACGCCTGCGCGTCCTGCACGGCGAGCAGGTGGTGGGCGACATGCCGGTCGCTGCGCTGGTCGACGAGTGCCCCGTCTACGAGCTGGAGCCCCGCCGGCCCGCGAGCCCTCTGTACCCGGTGCCCGCGCCCGCGCCGCTGTTCGCCGCGTCCCACGGCGCCGGCGAGGCCGAGCGCTCCGGGGAGCATGCCCGCCCAGCGGTCGAGCCCTCGGTGCGCGACATCCTCCTTGCCCTCCTGGCCTCACCCAACATCGCGTCGCGCCTCCCCCTCTTCGAGCAGTACGACTGGCTCGTGCAGTCGCGCACCGTGCGCCGCCCGGGCGAGGCCGACGCGGCCGTGCTGCTCATGCCCACCGGGGCCGCCATCGCGGTGTCCATCGACGGCTCGGGGCGCCGCGTGGCCGCCGATCCCTACACGGGCACGGTCGAGGCGGTGCTCGAGTGCACGGCCAACCTCGCGTGCGTGGGGGCTGCGCCGCTGGGCCTGACGAACTGCCTGAACTTCGCCAACCCCGAGAAGGCCCATGTGGCCTGGCAGCTCACCGAGAGCGTCCGTGCTCTCGGCGACGCCTGCCGCGCGCTGGGCGTCCCCGTGGTGGGCGGCAACGTCTCGCTCTACAACGAGGGCGCGCAGGGGCCGATCTATCCCACCCCCGTGGTGGGCATGGTCGGCGAGCTGCCCGACCCCGCGCGCGCCGGGCGGGCCGGCTTCGCGCGGGAGGGGGACCTGATCGCGCTGGTCGGCGCGTTCACGCCGATCCTCGGCGCGAGCGAGCTGGCCAGGCTGCGTGGCGAGGCCCTGCCCACGCAGCTCCCCGAGGCCGACGTCGCCGCCACGCAGCGCACCCACGCGGCGGTGCGAGACGCGGTGCGCGCCGGCGCCCTGACCAGCGCGCACGACGTGGCCGAGGGCGGGCTGCTCGTCGCCGTGGCCGAGAGCTGCCTGGCCGGCGGCATGGGCGCGGCACTGGAGCGCCGGCCGTTTGCGGCGCTGGCCACGGCGCTGACGCCCCGGCGCGCCAAGCGTGCCCGTGGCGGCCCACTGCCCGAGCCGCTGGCCGCCGCGCTGTTCGGCGAGGCGCCGGGGACCGCCTTCGTGGTCTCGGGCGACCGCGAGGGGCTGGACCGCCTGGAGGCGGGCACCCACCTGGTCGAGCTGGGCCGGGTCGGCGGCGACGCGCTGGCCGTCGGCGAGGACCTCGCCGTCCCCCTCGCCGAGCTGCGCGAGGCCCACGCGGCGCTGGGCCCGCTGTTCCCCTGAGCCCGGCTCCTCTATTGGTCCGCTACCGCGGTACCGCCGGAGCGCACCGCTACCATCGGTGAGTGACCGACCTCGCTGGGCGCGACGGGCCGCGGGACGAGTGTGGGGTGTTTGGGGTCTTTGCCCCGGACGCCGAGCACGAGGTCTCCAAGCTCGCCTACTACGCCCTGTACGCCCTCCAGCATCGCGGGCAGGAGTCCGCCGGCATCGCCGCCGCGGACCTGGGCGGCCACATGATGACCCGGCGCGAGCTGGGGCTCGTCAGCCAGGTCTTCTCGGAGCACGACCTGCGCACGCTTGCCGGCGACCTCGCGGTCGGGCACGTGCGCTACTCCACGACGGGTGCGAACGCCTGGGAGAACTCCCAGCCCGTCCATCGCTCCGACCGCTTCGAGCTCGCGCTCGCCCACAACGGGAACCTCATCAACGCAGTGGCGCTGCACGGCGAGCTGCGGGAGCGGGGGATCGCCTTTCGCTCCACGTCGGACTCGGAGATCATCGCCGCGCTGCTGGCCACCCACGGGGCCGACTCGATCGTGGATGCTGTCGCCGCCGTGATGCCCCAGCTCGAGGGGGCGTACTCCACCGTGGTGACGACCAACGACCACGTGCTGGCCTTCCGCGATCCGGCCGGGCTGCGCCCGCTGGTGCTCGGGGTGCTCCCCGCGGTGGGCGACGGGCCGGAGCGCTACTGCGTGGCCTCGGAGTCGTGCGCGTTCGACATCATCGGCGCGCGCCTGGTGCGCGACGTGCGCCCCGGGGAGCTGGTGGCCATCTCCTCGCAGGGCATCGAGACCAGGCAGGTGGTCACCGGCGCGCGCGAGGCCTTCTGCCTCTTCGAGTACATCTACTTCGCGCGGCCCGATTCGCGCATGAACGGCGACGTGCTACAGGCGGCGCGCGGGCGGATGGGCGAGATCCTGGCCCGCGAGTCGCCCACGCCGGGCGCCGACCTGGTCATCCCCGTGCCCGACTCCGGCACCCCGGCGGCGCGCGGCTTCGCACGGGCCAGCGGCCTGCCCCAGGACGACGGCCTGATCAAGAACCGCTACGTCGGGCGAACCTTCATCCAGCCCGGCCACGAGCTGCGCCGTCACGGGCTGCGCATGAAGTTCAACCCGCTGCCCGAGATCGTCGGCGGCAAGCGCATCGTCGTCGTCGACGACTCCATCGTGCGCGGCAACACGACGCGACAGATCGTGGCGATGCTGCGCGACGCCGGCGCGCTGGGAATCCACATGCGCATCAGCGCGCCGCCCATCAAGCACCCCTGCCACTACGGGATCGACATGTCCACGCGCGAGGAGATGGTCGCCCACGGGCGCACGGTCGAGGAGGTGGCCGCCGAGCTGGGCTGCGACTCGCTGGCCTACCTGTCCCTCGAGGGCGTCTACGAGGCGGTGCGCGGGGAGCGCGGGCGCCACTGCGACGCGTGCTTCACCGGCGACTACCCGCTGGCCAACAGCGCGGGCGCGCAGCACAAGGACGCGTTCGAGCACGCCCTGCCGCTCGTGCGCGCCTGATCCCGACTCGGAGCGCCCGACTCGGAGCGTCAGGTGGTGGATGCCGTCATGTAGACCACCGGCCGGTCCGGGCTCGAGAAGTCCACGAGGATGCGCCGGCTGAAGCCGTTTGCGCGCTGCTCCTGCCCCCAAGGCGTCTCGATGGCCTCGAGGCTCCATTCGAAGCGGCCCTCCTCGCTGATCGATGGACGCTCGCCCTCCACCAGCTCCTCGGAGAAGCTCGCCCGCTCGTAGAAGCGTTCGAAGTCACGCCTCGCCATCGCCAGCCGGAACGAGAGTGACGTGTCGACGCTCGAGCGAGCCCAAGCCTGCAAGCCCTCGGTGTCCGCTGGTAACTCCACCTCTGCGAACTGCTCGATCTCCTCCGGGCTGGGCGCCGTCTCCGCCCCGCCCAGACGGTCGCGCGGTTCTCCGGCAGGCGACTGCTCTCGCTCCGCGCCGCCGCAGGCCGTGATCGCCATGGTGAGCGCCACCACCGCCGCCCACAGCGCGCATCGCACGTCGAGCCCGGTCATCGGCCCTGCTCTCTCCCGGGGTCCGTTCGCTGGTCGGAACGTCCCTCTCGGCCGGTCGCCTCCGGGAGCGGAGGGTCCCCCGGCTCTGGAGGTGCGGGCGGCGGCTCGCTCGGAACCTCGACGGCGGACTGCCCATGCTGGCGGCGCACCATGCCCCGAGTATGGGGCGTGCCCTCCCGCGCCGCCATGGGTCCTGGGCCCCATCTTCGCGCCTGGGTCGGCCCAGGGCGGCGGTGTCGCCCCGCCGGGGCGTCACAACTCTGCGCAGGCCGCCTCCAGCCGCCGGAGGCGGCGCTATGGTCGCTCGCCCGTGACGGTCGTCCCCCAGCCGCACATCCCCCAGACGGGGCTGGATCTCTTCTCCGCGGCAGCCGGCGTGCCGCCGCTGGACCCCGCCGACCCCGAGGGGGCGCTGCGCCGCCTGTTCGGCTTCGAGGGCTTCCGCCCCGGCCAGCGCGAGGCGGTGGAAGCGGCCCTGGCCGACCGCGACGCGCTGGTCGTCATGCCGACCGGTGCGGGCAAGTCGCTGTGCTACCAGCTCCCCGCCCTGGTGCGCGACGACCTGACGCTGGTGGTCTCGCCGCTGGTCTCGCTCATGCAGGACCAGGTCGAGGGCCTGGCCGCGGTGGCCGGCTCGCGGGTCGGCCTGGTCAACGCGCAGCGCTCGGGCGCGGAGAACCGGGCGACCCTGGCCGCCGCGGCGCGCGGCGAGCTGCGCCTCCTCTACGTCGCGCCCGAGCGGTTCTCGTCGCGGCCGTTCCTCGACGCGGTGCGCGACGCGCGCGTGGGCCTGTTCGTGGTCGACGAGGCCCACTGCGTCTCGCAGTGGGGCCACGACTTCCGCCCGGACTACTTCCGCCTGGCCGACGCGGCGCGGTGGCTGGGCGCGCGGGCCATCATGGGCGCCACGGCCACCGCCACCCCGCAGGTGGCCACGGACGTGGAAAGGCGCCTGGGCCTGCGCGACCCGGTGCGCGTGGCGACGGGCTTCGACCGGCCCAACCTCTCCTTCGCGGTGGTGCGCTGCGCCTCCAAGCGGGCCAAGCGCCGTCATCTGGCCGCGGTGCTCGCCGACCCGGCCGCGCGGCCGGCCATCGTCTACGCGGGCACGCGCGCGGCGACCGAGGAGGTGGCCGCCCTGCTGCGCGCCGACCTGGGTTGCGAGGTCGCCGCCTACCACGCGGGGCTGGACCGCGAGCAGCGCGCGACGGTGCAGCGGCGGTTCATGGCCGGCGGCGCCGGGGTGGTGGTGGCCACCAACGCCTTCGGCATGGGCGTCGACAAGTCCGACGTGCGCACGGTCTGCCACGACGCCGTGCCCTCCTCCGTGGAGGCCTGGTACCAGGAGGCCGGCCGTGCCGGGCGCGACGGCGCCCCTGCCCGCGCCTTCCTGTTCGCGGAGGGGCGCGACAAGGGGCTGCACGTGTTCTTCATCCAGCGCGCCGAGGTCGACGACGGGCTCGTGCGCCGCGTGGCGCAGCGGCTCGCCCAGCGCGCCGAGGGCGGGCGCTACGACGTAGGCCTAGACGAGCTGGCCTCACTGGCCGGGGAGGGGCAGGGCGGCGACGACCAGGTCCGCGCCGTGGTGGGCCACCTCGCGCGCGCGGGCGTCGTTCGCCCGGCCCCCTCGACGCCCGACCGGGTGCGCGGCGCGGTCGAGGGCCCCTTCGACGGGCGGGCCCGGGCGGCGTGCAAGGCCTCGGCCGGCGAGGCCCAGCGGGCGCGCTGGCGCCAGTACCGCGCGATCTGGGCGCTCGTGGAGGGAAATGGCTGCCGCCGGCGCGAGCTGCTGAGCCACTTCGGTGACGACGCCGCGCCGGCCCCGATGGCCGGCGTGCCCTGCTGCGACGCCTGCGACCCGGCGCTCGTGCCGCCCGCGCCGGCGGGCGGGGCGCAGCGCGACGGCGACGGGCGACGTGGTGCGGGCGCGAGCGGCGCAGGGCGCCCGGGCGCCGGGGCCGGCGCGCCGCGGGGGGTTCACCCCGTGGGCGAGGACCTCGACGGCGCCATCGTGGGGATCGTGCGTACGGCACGGCCGAAGGTCGGGCGGACACGCACGGTGGAGATCCTGCGCGGCAGCCAGGCGAGGACCATCCGCGAGAACGCCTACGACGGCCTGCCCGGCTACGGCACGTTCGACCACCTCACCGCCGGCGAGGTGCTGGGCCGCGTCGACGAGCTGATCGCCGCCGGGCGCCTGCGCTCCACGGGCGGGGCGTTCCCCAAGCTCGAAGCGGCGTGACCGGCGGCGAGGGCGGCGGGCCGGAGCGTTACGGCGGCCCGCTTCCCATCGCCGTCCTCGCGTCCGGCCAGGGCACCAACCTGCAGGCGCTGCTCGACACGGTCCACGGTCGCGAGGCCCGGATCGTCGCCGTCGCGTCCGACCGGCCCGCCGCGCCCGCCCTGCGCCGCGCGGGCGATGCCGGGGTCCCCACCGCCACCTTCGTGCGCGCGGACTTCCCCGACCGTGCGGCCCGCGACGAGGCCATGGCCGGCTGGCTTACCGACCGGGGCGCGCGCGCCGTCGTGCTCGCCGGCTACATGGCCCTGCTCACGCCGGGCTTCCTGGCCCGCTTCCCCGCGGGCGTGCTCAACGTCCACCCGAGCCTGCTGCCCGCCTTCCCCGGCCTGCGGGCGGTCGAGCAGGCCGTCGAGCACGGCGTCAAGGTCTTCGGCGTCACCGTGCACTTCGTCGACGAGGGCGTCGACACCGGGCCCATCGTGGCCCAGCGCGCGGTGGAGCTGCCCGACGCGACCGATCCCGCCGCGGTGCTGGCCGCCCTGCGACCCCTCGAGCACAGCCTCCTGCCCGACGCCGTGCGCCGCCTCGCCGCGGGCGCGCTGCGCCCGCCGCGGCGGTGACGCGGTGAGGCTCAGGCCTCCTCGTCCACGTCGAGCTCGTCGACCTCCTCCGGGTCGTCGAAGCCGGCGGGGTCCCCGCCCTCGCCGTCCTCGGCCTCCGAGTCGTCGACCTCCTCCTCGTCGATCTCGTCAGCGTCCTCCTGGCGGGCCTTGAGCTTGTCGCGCGACTCGTCGATGTGCGCCTCGACGCGGTCGATGCGCTGGTCGAGCTCCTCGGTGTCGTGCTCGAGCTGCTCCTCTGGGTCCTCTCCTGCCACTGGCGCTGCCTCCCTGGGTCGCTGTTGCTGGAGGACCGCCTTCCCGGCCGCGGCCCTCGGTATGCTCGCGATCATGGCCGACCTTACCGGCATCGACGCGCCGGCGACCGCAGTGGAGCCGGGGGCGGTGCAGATCCGCCGCGCCCTGCTGTCGGTCACCGACAAGCGCGGCATCGTCGACTTCGCCCGCGGCCTGGCCGCCGAGGGCGTCGAGCTGGTCTCCACGGGGGGAACGGCGCGCGAGTTGCGCGAGGCCGGGCTCGAGGTGCGCCCGGTCGAGGATCTCACGGGCTTTCCCGAGATCATGGACGGGCGGGTCAAGACGCTGCACCCGCGCCTGTACGCGGGCCTGCTCGCGGTGCGCGCCAACCCCGAGCACCTGCGCGAGGCGGCCGAGCAGGAGATCGAGTTCGTCGACCTCGTCTGCGTGAACCTATACGCCTTCGAGCGCACCGCCGGCCGGCGCGGGGTCTCCGAGGCCGAGGTCATCGAGGACATCGACATCGGCGGCCCCACGATGCTGCGCGCGGCGGCCAAGAACTTCCCCTACACGGCCGTGGTCACCTCACCCGAGTCCTACGACGCGGTGCTCGAGGAGCTGCGCGACGGCCAGGGCCGCCTGTCCCTGGCCACGCGCGAATCGCTGGCCGCCGAGGCCTTCCACGTCACCGCGCGCTACGACACGGCCATCGCGGGCTGGTTCGCCGAGAAGCGCGAGGACTTCCCGCCGCTGATGGTGGGGGCCTACGAGAAGGTCATGGACCTTCCCTACGGCGAGAATCCCCACCAGCGCGCCGCCTATTACGCCCAGGTCGGCGCGCGGCGCCACGTGCTGTCGAAGGTCCGCCAGCTTCACGGCCGGGAGCTGTCCTACAACAACCTGCTCGACCTCGACGCCGCCCGCGCCCTGGTGGCCGAGTTCACCGAGCCCGCCTGCGCGATCGTCAAGCACAACAACCCGTGCGGCTGCGCGCTGGGCGACGGGCCGCAGGAGGCCTACGAGCGCGCCTTCGCCTGCGACCCGCTCAGCGCCTTCGGCGCGATCATCGCCCTCAACCGGCCGGTGGACCGCGCGACGGCGCAGCGCCTGGACGAGCAGTTCGTCGAGGTCCTCGTCGCGCCCGCCTACGAGGACGGCGCGCTCGAGGTGCTGTGCCAAAAGCCCGACCTGCGGGTGCTGTACGACGAGGAGCGCCGCCACCGCCCGGGGAGGGAGCGTGCGGTGCGCCAGGTGGAGGGAGGCCTGCTCGTGCAGGACCGCGACATCGTCGAGGATCGCACGGAGATGGAGGTCGTCTCCGGCCGCCCGCCCACCGAGGACGAGTGGGCGGCGCTGCGCTTCGCCTGGCGGGTGTGCCGTCACGTGAAGTCAAACGCGATCGTTCTCGCACGCGACGGGGCCACCGCGGGCATCGGCGCGGGGCAGATGAGCCGGGTGGACTCGGTGCGCCTGGCCATCGACAAGTCGCGCCTGGAGGAGGTACAGGGCACGGTCCTGGCCTCCGACGCGTTCTTCCCCTTCGCCGACGGGCCGGAGATCGCCATCGCCGCGGGCGTTACGGCGATGATCCAGCCGGGCGGCTCAAAGCGCGATCCCGAGGTCGTAGAGGCGGCCGACAGCGCCGGCGTGGCGATGGTCTTCACCAACCGCCGCCACTTTCGCCACTGATCCCGTGCCCATCGAGCGCCTCGGCTCAGGTGGGCCCTGGGAGGAGATCGTCGGCTACAGCCGCGTCGTGCGCGCCGGGCCGTTCCTGCTCGTGGCCGGCACGACTGCGATGACGGCCGACGGCGCGGTGCAGGGTGGCGCGAGCCCCTACGACCAGGCCCGCTACGCGCTGGAGGGCGTCGCCCATGCCCTATCGCGCATGGGTGCCACGGTGGACGATGTCGTGCGCACGCGGATCTACATGACCGACGCCGACCACTGGGAGGAGGTCGCCCGCGCGCACCGCGAGGCCCTCGGGGACGTTCGTCCGGCGGTCACGATGGTCGAGGTGACCAGGTTGCTGGACCCGCGACTGCTCGTCGAGATCGAGGCGACGGCCTATCAGGAGAGCGGCGGCTGAGGGGCCCTCGATCCGTCCGGTCCGTCGCGGACACTGCGGCGCTCGATGACGGTCGCCCTCTCCACGCAACCTGCTCTCCGCGATTGGCAGCAACGCGCGCTCGGGCATCTCGCGGGGTGGGACGGCGGCGCGCCGTTCCTCGTGTCCGCCGCCCCTGGCGCGGGCAAGACCCGCCCCGCGCTGGTGCTCGCCCGCGACCTTCTCCGTGCCCGCACGGTTCGCCGCGTCGTCGTGGTCTGCCCGACCACGCCGCTCACGCGCCAGTGGGCGCAGGCCGCTGCTGGGCTGGGCCTCGAGCTCGCGCCGGACGCCGAGCGCCTGCGCCCGCCGTCGGGCTTTGACGGCGTCTGCGTCACCTACGCGCGCGCCGTGGCGTCGGCGAAGCGCTGGGCGGGCGAGTGCACCGAGGGCACGCTGGTGATCGCCGACGAGGCCCACCATCTCGGCGAGGACCTCGCCTGGGGTGAGGGCTTCGCCACCGCGTTTCGTCCCAGCAGGCGCTGGCTGCTGCTGTCGGGCACGCCCTTTCGCTCCGACCAGAGCGCCATCCCCGGCGTGCGCTACGAGGACGGCGTCTGCGTGCCCGACGTGACCTACTCCTACGCCGACGCGGTGCGCGACGGGGTCTGTCGCCCGGTCTCGTTCATCCCATACGACGGCGAGCTGCAGTGGCGCAGCGGCGACGACGTGGTCGAGTGCTCGTTCGCCGACGCGCTGGCCGACCGCGAGGCCGGCCGCCGCTACCGCACGGCGATCTCCGTCGAGCTGCCCGACGGGCTGCCCCGCATCATCCGCGCCGCGCACGCGCGGCTGGAGGAGGTGCGGGCCGAGGGCCACCGCGACGCCGGTGGCCTCGTCGTGGCCGCCGACGCCACCCACGCGCGGGCCATCGCCAGGGTCCTGCGCGAGATCGCCGGCGAGGCGCCCACGGTCGTCCTGCACACCGACAGTCGCGCCCACGCCAGGCTGGCCGCCTTCCGCGAGGCCCGCGACCGCTGGATCGTCGCGGTCAACATGGTCAGCGAGGGCGTCGACATCCCCCGCCTGCGGGTCGGCGTCTACGCGACGGCGGCGCGCACGCCGCTCATCTTCCGCCAGATCGTGGGCCGCTTCGTGCGCGTCATCGCGGGCCGCCCCGCCGGCGAGCCGGGCTTTCTCTTCCTCCCCGCCGACCCGCACCTGCGCAGCCTCGCGGCCGACGTCGAGACCGAGCTGCGCCACGTCCTGCGCCCGCCCGACGACGCCGATCCCCTGGCCCTCGACGAGCCCGCCGAGCGCCGAGCGACCGAGCCCACCGAGCAGCTCGACTTCGAGCCGGTCGCCGCCGACGTCGCGCCCCAGCTCGCCCTCTTCGGCGGCGGCCCGCCCCCAGCCAGGGCGGCTCCCGCCTTCCCGCCGGCCGTGTCGCCCGAGCCGGCGGCCGACGAGCTCGACGACGCGCAACTCCCCGCCTACGAGCGCCGCGCCCGCCTGCGCGACAAGCGCCACGCCCTCGTCGGCCAGCTGCGCCGCGAGGACGGCCGCTCGCACCGTGAGATCAACGCCTGGCTCAACCGCGCCACCGCCATCACCCGCGTCGACGACGCGTCCCTCGACCAGCTCCAAGCCTCCATCGACCTCCTGCTCAAGGAGCTTGACCGGCGCGGCGCCCGCCGCGCAGGCCGCGCGGCGTGAAGCTGCCAGAATCTCGCGGCGCCCCTAACTCAATTGGTCAGAGTTCCGGTCTTTTAAACCGGCGGTCCGAGTTCGATCCTCGGGGGGCGCATGCAGCCCAGCGGCAAGTGCTGGCCTCGGGCCTCGGGCGACCCAAGGCCGGAGGAAAGTGGCCCGCATGCGCGAAACTGTTCTGAATGCCGGTGACACGGGTCACACTCGAGCGCTTCGGGCCCTTCGGTGAGGCCGATTTCGAGTTGTGCCCAGGAGTCAACGTGCTTCTCGGGGCCAACAGCACTGGGAAGACGTTCGCCGCGAAAGCCCTCTATGCCACCCTCAAGGGGCTGGGCCCGGAGGCAACGCCTGGGGTGCCGTCTCGAGAACTGCTTCGCGAGAAGCTCGCTGCTGTGTTCCGCCCGGACGACGGGGACATCCGACGGCTGGTGAGTCGCGTACAGGGCAAGGCGAACAGCAGGATTCGCATCGAGCTGAGCGATCGAGATCCGGTGCGGGCGACTATCTCGACCGGCGGGAACACTCCGGTCTCGATCTTGACTTCCCGAGAACGACGGCAAGTGACGGTGGATCACCGCGACCGGACACGGGGGTCCCCGCGATCTTCATGCCGTCCCGCGAGGTGCTGGCAATCTACGAAGGCTTCGTGGCTGCCTACGAGCTGCGTGAGCTGTCATTCGATGAGACCTACTATGACGCAGCTGTGGCGCTCAGCGCAGCCGCTCTACGGGGTCCCAAGCCCAAGAAGCTACGAGCGGTTGTCGACCGGCTCGAACAGGAACTCGGCGGAAAGATCCGCCTCGAGGGCGCGCGGTTCTATCTCTATGGCTCCCAGGGCCGACTTGAGGCACACCTTCTCGCCGAGGGTCTTCGCAAGGTCGGTTCTATCGCACATCTCATCAACAATGGAGTGCTCAGGCAAGGAGGACTACTGATCTGGGACGAGCCGGAGGCGAACCTCCATCCTCGGCTCGCTGAAGTGGTCGTCGAATGCTTGGGGGCTCTAGCCGAAGGTGGTGTGCAGATCGTGGTAGCGACGCACGACTATCTCATAGCCGATGCGATCTCCCGTTGGTCTGAATACCGGGATGTACTAAAGAGCGAGGCCTCGGTGCGTTTCTTTCAACTGCTCCGAGACGAAGAGGGGGTGCGGGTGGAAACCGCGGATCGGTTCGGCGAGCTCGAGAGCAACCCCTTGTTGGAGGCCTTCCTCGATCACCACGACCGTGAGCAGCAGCTCATTGCGCAGCAGATGTCCCAGCGGGGGCGACGCTCGAGCCGGTGACCACGATCAGCGAACAGCGCCAGCATCTCGACTTTGACGCCTATTGGTCAGTCGTCAAGTGGGATGCTGCACGCGAGTACATCGGGAATCTCGAAGCAGCACTCCACGGACTCAGCGATGCGGTGCCCACAAAGGCCTCGGATGTCGTGGGCGTGTCCGTCAACAGAGGCCCTCGGACTCTGCTCGTCGCCGAGTTCAAGGATTACGAGCACACGAGTATCCCCGCGTCGCAGCGGGCACAGAAGGCATTGGATGCGACCTCCGACAAGCTGATGGCCGGTCTCGTCCGAAAGGTGATCGACACTCTCTGCGGTGCAACGTTCGCCCACGACGGGGACGGCAACCGGTCTTCAGAGGCGCAAGGGTTCGCTGCGCTGGCAGGAGAACCGACCAGGGATCTTCTCGTTCTCTTCTGCATCGAGGTGCCTCGGACGCAGGCCGTAGCAGTTCTGGCGTGGACGACACGGCTACAGAAGCGGCTCTCGTGGCTAGGTCCCCGTGCACATGTGATCGTGACGAATAGCGCTCGACCGTTCTCAGCCGGAGGCATCACCTACAGGATCACCTAGGCGAACTCTCGTACGGCTGCTCATACCCCCAGTCGGATTCGAACCGACGATCTCCGCCGTGAAAGGGCGGCGTCATGACCGCTAGACCATGGGGGCGGGCGCTGCGGAGTCTAGGTCGTGCCTCTGGGCGAGGCGTGCGCACCACGCCGCGAACAGGGGGATGCCGACAGCGGCGCCGACCCAGTGGATGCCAAAGGGCACCGCGATGAGGCTGGGTAGGCCGGCCAGGGCGGCTCCGGCGAGGGTCGGGCCGATGGGCAGGCGCAGGGCGCGGGCGGTGGCCAGCGCGCAGGCGAACCAGACGGCGGGCCCGGCAAGCCATCCCCAGCTCGCGAAGAAGTCGCGGTCCAGAGCGAGGCCGAGCGTCACCGCGACGGCGGCCACCAGGGCGGCCTGGATGAGCGCCGCGCGCCAGAGGGTCCGAACATCCATCGCGCCATTGTGGCGGACGGTGGCGCAGTGGGCGCGGCCCGACTCGAACGGGCGACCCCCTCGGTGTAAACGAGGTGCTCTGGCCGGCTGAGCTACGCGCCCCGGGGTGCAGCGAAGGCTATTACCGTGCCATGGCGTGCGCGCCGCCGCCATCGTCCCCGTCCACGGCTTCGCGCCCTACCTGGCCGAGGCGCTGGACTGCGTGCTGGGCGAGGAGCCCGCGCAGGTGGTCGTGGTCGACGACGGCTCGCCCGAGCCGCTGTGCCTGCATCCCGACCATGTGGAGCGCTGCACGCTCGTGCGCCGCGACCGTGCCGGCGGGCCCGCGGTGGCACGGGCGGCGGGGGTGGAGGCGGTCGACGACTCGATCGAGGTGCTCGCCCTGTGCGACGCCGACGACGCCTGGGAGCCCGGGTCGCTGGCGCCGCGGCTGGCCGCCCTGCGCGAGGACCCGGGCGCGGCGCTGGCCTTCGGCCGGGCGACGGTCGTGGGGCCCGACGGGCGGCCCACCGGGGAGCGCTGGGCCGAGCCGGCCGGGGGGTCGCACGAGGGCGAGGCGCTGACATCCTTGCTCTACGCCGCCAACCCGCTGTGCACCTCGTCGGTGGTCCTGCGCCGCGCAGCGCTCGAGGACGCCGGTGGCTTCGCCGCGGGGCTGCGCGTGGCCGAGGACTGGGACCTGTGGCTGCGCCTGGCCGCGCGGGGAGCGCGCTTTCGCTGCGTGCCCGAGGCGGTGGTGCGCTACCGCCGCCACCCCGGCGGGCTGACCGCCGACGTCGAGGCGCTCGCGCGCGCCCAGCACCGCCTCCACGCGCGCCACGCCGGCCTCGTCGACGACCGCACGCGCCGGCGGGCGCAGGCCCGCGACCTGGCCGCGCTGGCCGACGGCCTGGCCGCGCGCGGCGCGCACCGCGAGGCCCGCGTGGCGCTGCGGGGGTCGATGCGTCTGCACGGCCCGTCGCCTCGCGACGCGGCTCGCCTCGTGGCACTCGCGCTGCCGGGCGTCCGTGGCCGCGTCGGGAGGCGCGGCGCCTACCGCTGAGGCCGGAACGTGGGTGCCTCCGGAGTGCTGCAAGCGGGGGATATCCGCTTGATAGCGGGGGATAGCAGCACCCGCGGAGCAGTGACGGCCAACCCGCCGACCGGCGGACGATCCCGCTCCGCTCCAGGCCCGACGACCTTCTCCGTCACCGATGCGGGTACGGAGCTTCGACCACCTTGTCTCTCACCGCCCTCCCCACCGCCTCAGCGGCCGGTTGGGCGCCACGCGACCCAGCTCGAAGGCCCACACCGCCGGGCCGTCGAGCAGGCCCAGCAGCGCGCCGTCATGGTCGCCGCGCAGGGCGGCGACGCTCCCCGCCGCCGCCCGCCGCGTCGCCCACCAGGCAAGCCCGGGCCGGCGCCGCGCCGGCAGCGCGCCCGGGTGGCGGCGGCCCAGCCAAGCGGCGCCCGCTCCGTGGCGCGCGCGCTGGCCCAGCATCCCCGCCACGGTTACGCGGTTGCGGTGCACGACCGCGGCCTCCTCGCGGCGCTCCAGCGTCCAGCCCGCCGCTCGCAGCCGCCAGCAAAGGTCGGCGTCTCCGCCGGAGCGGATACCGCCGGCGAAGCCGCCGACCGCCGCGAAGGCCTCCCGGCGTACCGCGCAGTTGGCCGTCTGCGCGAAGGCCCACCGCCCGTGGGCCAGCGTGGTCTCCTGGCTCGTCGAGGCCTTCAGCACCGCGTACCGCGCCGCGGCGGGCCCCCCGATCTCCACCGGCGCATCGATGACCGCTCCCGCCAGCACCCCCACACCCCCGGCCGGCTCCCGCGCGAAGTAGCGCTCCAGCAGGTCGGCGGGGGGCTCGACATCGCCGTCGAGGAACAGCAGCCACGGCGCGCTGCCCAGCGCGGCACCGAGGTTGCGCGCGCTGTAGGAGCTACGCGGCGCAGCCAGCCGGGCCACGCGGACCCGCCCGCGCCCGACGCCGGGCACGCCGCGGTTGTCCACCACCGTGACGGTGTCGTCGTCGCCCAGTTCCAGGTCCGCCAGGCGGGCGACGACCGTCGCCAGGCCGTCCGCGCTCCCGGCGTAGGGCACGACGACATCGACGGCAGGGCGCTCCATCCACGCCATCCTGCCCGACCGCCGCTCGTCAGGCCGCGGCGTGCTGAGCCGGTGCCGGCGTGCGGCTCACCCGCACCGGCAGCCCATCCGCCGGTCCGATGGTCGGCGTCTGGCGCACCGCCAGGCGCCAGCCCGGCTCGAACGTGAAGCGCCACGAACGCAGCAGCAGCGTCGCGATGACCTTGATCTCGAGCTGGCCGAAGCGCATCCCCAGGCAGATGCGCGAGCCGCCGCCGAAGGGCACGTAGGCGCCCTTGGGGATCCGCGCCCGAGCGTCGGGCCCGAATCGCTCCGGACGGAACGCGTCGGGCGCGTCCCATACGTCGGGCAGCCGGTGGCTGGCCCACGAGGAGTAGTTGACCGGCACACCGCCCGGCGCGCGCACGCCAACGATCTCGAAGGGCGCCACCGAGCGGCGCGGCCCGACCCACGCCGCCGGATACAGGCGCAGGATCTCGTCGAGGACCATGTCCAGCTCGGGCAGCCCACCGCCCATCAGCGTCGCCGCGTCGGGCGCGCGGTCGCCCAGCACGCGACGGCCCTCCTCGGCCACCCGGTCGGCCCACGCCGGCGCGTCGGCCAGCTCGTGGACCAGGAAGGCGACGGTCGCCGTCGTCGTGTCGTGCCCTGCGAAGAGCAGCGTCATGACCTCGTCGCGCACGTGCTTGTCCGACAGCCGCGACCCGTCCTCGTCCTGGGCGTCCAGCAGCAGCGAGAGGATGTCCTCACCGCGCTCCCCGGTCGTCCGCCGCCGCGCGATCTCGCCGAAGACGAGGCGGTTGAGCCGCGCCCGCGCCCGCTGCATGCGCGCAAAGGGGGAGCCGGGCCCGCGGGCGACCTGCATCCAGTAGTCGTTGCCGTAGAAGGCCAGCGCCTGGTGGAACTCGGCTGCGGCGTCGATCTCGCGCTCGCGGTCGGGGTCAAGCCCGAACAGCGCCCGCATGGCGATGCGCATGGCCAGCGAGCGCATCCACGCGTAGAAGTCGATCCGCGCGCCGTCGCGCAGCCCGGCCATGGCCCGCTGAGTCTCCTCGACCATGAGCCCCGTCGCCGCCGCGATGCGCTCGTGGTGGAAGGCGGGGAGCACGATCCGCCGCGAGCGGCGGTGGAAGTCCCCGTCGATGGTCAGCAGGCCGTCGCCCAGCAGGGGCAGCAGTTCGCGGAAGTGGCCCTCGCGCCAGAGGAAGTTGGGCGCGTTGGAGACCAGCACGTGGTGGTTGGCCTGTGGCCCCAGCACCCACACGATCCGCTCGTGGAAGACCCGCAGGGTGAACACCGGCCCATAGCGCTCGTAGGCGTCCAGCAGCACGCCGAGCGGGTCGCGCACCATCCGCCGCGCCCGGGCGAGGCTGTAGTTGACGTCGCCCGGGGGGAAAGGCGGCTCGTGGGCCCGGCGGTCGTTGCGCACGTCCATCCCCAGCCGTCGCAGCGGGTTGGTCGTGGGCGGCGGCGGAGGGCCGATAAGCGACAAAGCGCTACTCGACCGCCTGCTCGGCGTGGGCCAGCAAGGCGTCGATCCCGACGATCTCCACGGCTCGCGCGTGCGTCGCCCCGAGCACGACCGGGGGTGCGCAACCGGCCTCGTAGGCCTCCAGCCACCGGGCCGCGCACACGCACCAGCGGTCACCCGGTGCCAGCCCGGCGAACCCCCACTGCAGGCGCGGGGTGGACAGGTCGTTGCCCGCGCTCGCGCTGAACGCCAGGAACTCGGCGGTCACGATCGCGCAGACGGTGTGGCTGCCGATGTCCTCGGGACTGGTGGCACAGCAGCCGTCCCGGAAGAACCCGGTCACGGGATCGGTGGAACAGGGCAGCAGCGAGCCGCCCACGACGTTGATGTCCGCCTCGCGCTCCATGGGGGCATTGTGCACGTCGCGCGGGCCGGGCGGCGAGGCGGTGGTGGAACGTCCGCGCCGTCGAGGTCTGTGCGCAGTGTCTGCGATACTCGACTGCCTCCTCTCGAGGGGGCGTAGCTCAGTCGGTTAGAGCGCCGGCCTGTCACGCCGGAGGTCGCGGGTTCGAGTCCCGTCGCTCCCGCTCCCGGGATCTCCCTGCAAACCGGCGGTGTCGCGGGACGCGGTCATCGCTCGGCACGTAGCCCGGATCGCCACTGAGGGAACTCTGAGGGAACATTCTCGGCGCGAGCCTTGACGATCTCCGCCTCGACGTCGATGGAGTCGCCCTCCGCGTACTCAGCCAGGACGTGGCCGTAGGTGCCCAGGGTCAGCGCGGGGGAATGGCCGAGCTGGGCGGCCACGTAGTGGATCGTGCGCCCCTCGGCCAGCAGCAGGGAGGCGAAGGAGTGGCGCAGGTCGTAGGGGCGCGGAACCGGGTCGAGGTGGCTTCGCTCGCAGCCCGCGCGCCAAGTCCGCGAGCGCCAGTTCCCCCAGTCCTCCTTCGTCCATGCCGCGCCGTCGCTCCTGGGGAACACCAGTGCGGTGTCGGGCGGCCTGCCGGCGGCCATTCTCCACTCGCGCAGGTCCGTGGCGAGAGGGGCCAGCAGGCGCACCGTGCGGGCCTTGCGCCCCTTCGTGGACTTCACGGTGCCGTCGGCCTCGGTCGCGCGCTGGGTGAGGAGGGTGCGGTCCCGCACGTCGGCCCAGCGCAATGCGCCGGCCTCGCTGGGACGCAGGCCGCTGTAGGCCAACAGGCAGACAAGGCACGCGTCGCGCTGGCGGATCGCCGCGCTGCGCTGGTCCGGCTGCTCGTAGGCGCGGCATCGCCGCGTCCCGTGCGCGCGCTCGGCCACCGCGACCGGCATGGGCGCAGCGAGCACGGCGCGGATCGCCTCGACGGTCGCGGGAGCCAGGGGAACCACCTCCTCGCGGTGCTCGGCGCGTGGCGCGCGCACCAACGCGAGCGGGTTGGCCGGAATGGCCTCCGACTCGGCGGCATGACGCAGGACGGAGGACAGGAACGTGCGCGCCTTCTGGATCGTGTCCGCGCTCTCGCCCTGCGCGGTGCGCTCGGCCTGCCACGCCCGTAGCCTGGAGACCGTCAGCTCGCGGATCGGCACGTCGTCAAGCCACGGAGCGACGTGCAGCTCGTAGGAGCTGGCGTAGCGGTCGCGCGTGCGCTTGGCCAGCGTGGCGCCGTGCTCGCGCGACCAGCGCTGCGTGATCCACTCGCCCAGCGTCGGGCCGCGCTCGGTGAGCTGCTGCACGGCCAGCGGTCCGAGCTGGCGCCGCCTTTTGACCTCGGCGTCCCAGACCTCGGCGTCGCGCTTGCGCTCGAACGTGCGCGAGCGCTGGCGGCTGCCCTCGCGCCACTTGACGCGCCACCCATCGGTCTGACGATGGACGCTCACGAGAGCGTTCTAACGCGCCTGCGGTCGAGATGCACCTGTTCCTCGTACCTCTCGGTCTGCTCGGTCATGTTCACCCAGCGCCGCGAATGGCACGCACGGATGTCAGGCCGGCCTCGCGCCTCCCGAGGTCGCGTGGCCTTGGACCTGCTTCGACCGATCGCAGGGGTGGCCGTGGCGACAGTCGCTCTGAGTGGAAGCGCCAGCTGCGCCCGATCTTCACCGCGCCCGGAATGCGCCCTTCTCTGGCCATCCGAGCTACCGTGCGCTCATGGAGTCCGAGCCGGCCGGCGGCTTCCCGAGGGCTCAGGAGTTCGCCGCCGCCAGGATCGCGCTCGGCGAGGTGGGGGCGCAGCCGTTCGGCCAAGGCGGCAAGGGCCTCGTTGTCGAGAGAGTCCAGCAGCGCCGCGGCGAGGCGATGCTCGCTCACGACCGGGACCTCCTCGTTGACCATTCGTACCGAGCGCGACTCCCGAGCTCGGTGGCCTCGTTGGTCGCTGGCGTCGACGACAGGGGATGAATTGGCCCGCAGGCCGTTGGCAGCCTTGTGACGTCTGCGCTGCACGCGGGGCGGCGCGAGGCCCGGGACCTTCCCGTCGAATCCGTCATGGGTCCACCATCGCGGCATGAGGGGACGTTTCGAAGGCGAAACGAGCGGCAAATCGCCAGCTTGCGTCAGGCCCAGGAGAGATGCGTCGGGTCACGCTGCAGGAAGGGACTCGGGGCGCCGGTCGGCTTGGGTCGTTCAATCGTGTGAAACGATCCACGCCACCGTGGACTCGGTCCCCGACTTCGACGATCTCGGCATAGTCGGGTTCGCCCTCGCCGGCGAGCCTGTCGCACAGGTCGCGACACAGCTCGAGCTCGCGCCTGACCAAGCTCTGACCTTCTGTGAGGGTTTCGCCACGGGCCGCGACGGTCGTAGCTACGCGTGGGAGGTCTGGACCGCCGAGGACAGGGCGGCTCACAGCGAGCCGGACGATCCTCCGGACCCAGAGCCGATCGCGCGCCTACCGCTCCTCGGACCAGACCGGCCCTTGGCCGACGTCATCGAGCGGACCGATGGCTCCAGCTTTCGCTTCACGCAGGTCGTAGTGCACGAGCCACACTTCCATGCATCGCTGCTCGAGCGGTTGCGAACGGCACCGGTACACGAGCGCGACTTGTACTTTCGCGCGGTGCCATAGCCTCTGGAGGGACCCCGTTCTTCGGTCCACCTGCTGTGAGAGCTGGTGGGTAGAGGCAGGAACGCTAGGAGGCCTGCCGGACGGATCGCCTGCCGCGAAGGGCGAGCCGTAGGCGAGCGCGAGCGGCGGGCGATCGGTCCGCGCGCGCGACCGGTGCCCCCGGGGCGGTGGGTCAGGCGACGAGCGTGGCGGCGTAGACGGCCGGCGGCCGGCCGCCCAGCGAGCTGTGCGGGCGCCGGGTGTTGTAGTCCTGCTGCCAGTCACCGATCACCACGCGCGCCTCGGCCAGGCAGGCGAAGTGCTCGACGTTGAGCAGCTCGTCGCGGACGCGGGCGTGGAAGGACTCGACGAACCCGTTCTGCCACGGCGCGCCGGGCGCGATGAACGCGCTCTCCGTGCGGTCCTGAAACCGGCACCAGTCCTTGAGCGCGTGACCGGTCAGCTCGGTGCCGTTGTCCGAGCGCAGGAACCTGGGGGCCCGGCCCCGCGCGACGACGGCCGTCTCGAGGCAGGTGACGAGGTCGTCGGCGCTGATGCTGCGCGCCACGTGCATGACCAGCGCCTCGCGGGTGTGCTCGTCGATGACGTTGACCAGCCTGATCGGGCCGCCGTCGGCGGTCATGTCGTGCTGGAAGTCCACCGCCCACACCTCATCCGGGCCGCTGGCCCGCAGCTGCGAGCGGTCGGGCTGACCGGCCGGCACACGCCGCTTGCGCGGCCTGGGCGCGACCCGCAGGCCCTCCTCGCGCCACAGCCGCTGCACGCGCTTGCGGTTCACCGCCCAGCCCTCCTCGCACAACCTGGCGTGCGCCCGGCGGTACCCCCACCGCGGCCGCTGCCCGGCCACCTCGCGCAACGCGGCACGCAGCGCCCCGTCATCGTCGGCGACCGTCGGTTCGTAGCGCTGCGTCGAGCGGTGCTGCCCAACGACCCGGCAGGCCCAGCGCTCGCTGACACCGAGGCGGCCGCGCACCATCGCGACCGCCCGGCGCCGGCGGGCTGGGCTCACCAGTTTCCCGGCATGAGAATGGTCGGGCAGGCTCGATGGCACCGGGGCCGAACCAAGGGTTCGACCGGGCTATGGGGCTCTGTCGGAGATCACGCGCAACGGGCAGGCCGTGCCAACAGGGATGAGCTTCGAGCTCGACAGTTTCCATGGCCGCCCCTGCGACTCGCCCGGGTGTGCCTTGAGCACGAATCCGTCACTGTCGCGTGCCCGAACGCCTGCGACGCACTGTTCGATCACAACCGAGAAGGGGGCAGTCGATGGAGGGACGCAGTATCGGCATGGACGTGCATCGCGACTTCTGCGAGATCGCGATCTGCGAGCCAGACGGTTGCGTGCGCCGCGGCCCGCGGGTCGCGACAGGGCGTGGCGCGTTGCGCGAGTTCGCTGAGCAGCTCGGTCCGCAGGATCGCGTCGCGATGGAGGCCACGGGCAACGCGCTGCAGATCGCCCGGATCATCGGGCCCCACGTCAAGCAGGTGATCGTGGCCAACACGCGCCGGCTGGCGGTCATCGCCCAGGCCAAGAACAAGACCGACCGACGCGAGGCGCGCACCATCGCTCAGCTGCTGCACGCCGGGCTGCTGGAAGACTGCTGGCAGCCCGACGAGACGATCCGGGCGCTGCGGCGCCGCACCGCGCGGCGCGCCAAGCTCGTCCGTCACCGTGCCCGCTTCAAGAACGAGATCCTCGCGGTGCTGCATCGCAACCTCAAGCCCAGGCCGCCGATGACCGACGTCTTCGGCGTCGCCGGCCGCGAATGGCTCGCCGCGCTCGCGCTGCCCGTTGACGAGCGCGACACGGTCAACGCCGGGCTGCGCCAGATCGACTTCCTCACCGAGGAGATCACCACGCTCGAGCGCGATCTGGCCCGCTACACGCTTGACAGCGACGAGGCCAAGCGGCTGATGACCGTCCCCGGCGTGGGGATGATCACCGCGACCGTGTTCCTGGCCGCTGTCGGCGACATCGCCCGCTTCCCCGACACGCGCCGGCTGGTCGGCTACCTCGGCCTTGACCCGCGGGTCCGTCAGTCGGGCGCCAGCCCCGCGCACACCGGGCGCATCAGCAAGGAAGGCGCCAGCGAGGTCCGCCACGTGCTCGTCGAGGCCGCCCTGACCGCCGTCCGCACGCCCGGACCGCTGAAGGCCTTCTACGAACGCACCCGCGGGCGCCGCGGCCAGCAGATCGCGATCGTCGCCACCGCGCGCAAGATGGCGACCCTGTTCTGGCACCTGCTGACCACCCAACGCGATTACGCCTACACCATGCCGACCGCTACCGACAAGAAGCTCCGCGGCGTCGAGCTCAAGGCCGGCGCCGCCCCGCGCAAGCCCGGCGGGCCGCGCCAGCCGCTCAACCGCGAGCAACGCCGCCAGGCCGAGCGCGCCACCGCCGAACACGCACAGGCCGCCTACGAGCGCACCGTCACCGACTGGCACCACCAACAACGCCAACGCGCCAACGCGATGACGGGAACTTGACTTTCATCCGTCCCCGCGCGACCTCCTTCAGCGCGCGGCACTCCAACGCCTGGTCGGCCACGATCGCCTTCAACCGCTGGTTCTCGCGCTCGAGCTCCTTGAGCCGCTTGGCGTCGTCGGCCTTCATCCCGCCGTACTGGGTGCGCCAGCGGTGATACGTGTTCTCGGAGACCTCCAGGTGCCGCGCGACCTCCGCGGTCGTCGTGCCCTCGGCCAACAGCCGATCGGCCTCCCGCAACTTGCGGATGACCTGCTCGGGGGTGTGCCTGCGTGCCTTCATCGCGCGTCCTTCCTCGCCCATGATCACGAGCGGGTAGAACTCTCACAAGCACCGGACCGAACCCCCGGGGTCACGCCACCTCGAATGAGCTCGCTTCGGGGATCTCGGAGGAAGTCCATAGGGCACTTCAGCGCCTAGTCGGCCACGATCGCCTTGAGCCGCTGGTTCTCGCGCGCCAGCTCCAAGGCGCTGACGTCATCGGCGGCCTTCCATCCCGCCTTACCGATTGCGCCGGCGGCGGTAGGCCGGCTCGCTGATCTCAGGTGCCGGCAGACCTCGGCCTCCCTTGCCTTGCCCAGCAGCCGGTTGGCCTCGCACAGCTTCGGGATGACCTGCTCGGGGTGCGCCTGCGTGCCTTCATCGCGCGTCCTTCCTCGCCCATCAATACGGGCGGGTAGGACTCTCACTGATATGGACGGCGGTTTGTCAAGTGGGCGTGGTTGATCGCGTCCGCTGGGCGG
>JANDLV010000049.1 GCA_024330185.1 Candidatus Siliceabacter maunaloa | reverse complement strand
GCCACACCCCGCCCAGCGGCCGCGAGCCGACCACGTCGAACTCGCCGGGCGCGCCCGGCAGCCGCTAGCTTCGCTCGGAGGGACGCCAACCAGACCGTGCGTGTTGCTCGCGCCAACGCGCACGTTCGTTGTCTGCGGCGATGTCATTCCCGCGTTGACGCGGGCAGCGCTGGGTTACCGCTGTCGTCGGTCCCGTTCCAGATGAGGGTGGAGCGTCCGTCTTGGGGGTTCAGTGCGAACTTGGCGAAGGAGGCCGGTCTATCGGTCACGGTCTCCTGTGGCCCGAACGCGGTGCCACCGGCCGGCCGGGAGGCAGCGAAGAGTCCAACGCTTTGCCCCATCGGTGTCCACGCCACGGACGTCGAACCGCCGGCGGTCAGCGCGATGTCCTCGACCGCACCCTCCGCTGGGATAGACACTGGGGCCTCGAAACGCCGTGCTGCGTCCGTGGTCGCGGTCAGAATCGGAAACCGCTGGGTGCCTTGGGTGTCGACCTCGCTCTCGGTCCATGCGACCGTTGCGCCGGTGGCCGAGGAGTCGATCGTGACGGACGTCTGGGGTCCCCTGGGCTCGCCGCTGTCATACAGCGTCTGGGCGGCCTCGAAGAGACGCGGGCCGGGAGGACGGATCGCCGCACGGACGACCGTCGACGATGCAGTCAACGTCTCCCCTCCCGGTCCGGAGCGGAAGTCGACGTTACTCCAGGCCACCGCGACATGGCCGTCATCGGCCACCGAGGCATCCACCGTCGCGGTCGTCTCGGTCGGGCCGAGCACCTCGACACGGCCCAGCCCATGTCCACGTCGCTGCACCCGCGCCTTGACCACACCGAAGTCCCGCCACGCCACGACGATGTCACCGTTGAGACCGACGTCCAACGCGAGGTCGCCCGACGCCGCCCGCCCCACCGAGGCGACCTCGAAGTCGCCGCCCGGCTCACGCACCGCCAGGCGCAGCCGCTCACGCCCGTCGTAGTACAGGATCGCGATCCGCCCGTCCTCGCTGGCCGCCATCAGTGGCGTGATCCCGATGTCCACCTCCACGCGGTCGATCACCTTCACCGGATCGATCTCTCCGCTCGTGCGCCCATACGACACCCCGACACGCGCGCTGACATCAGGCCCAAACCCATCTTCGACTAGGTAGCGCATCACGACCGCGCGCGACTGACCGTAGGCCACCACCTGCGGATCCTCGCCGACGACCTCGCGGAAGGTCCGGTAGCGCCCCGCCGGCGTTCGGGTCGCCAGATCAACGCTGGCCCCGTCGCTTCCCCATCCGCAGCTCCGTGCGACTGCGCGACCAGCGCGCGATCGTCACCTGAGAATGCCATCGCCCCAGTCGAAGCCTCGCGACCGTCGAAGACCGTCACCGGCGGTGACCAGGGGGGCGCGGCCGCAGCGCCGGCGGGCAGCGCCCCGGCGATCACCATCACACCGATCGCAGCAGCGCGACGGATGCGTGGTGATCCTGAGAACGGGCGAGTGCCGGCTGCCATCTGCTGGCCCTTCGTGGTTCGTTCGATTATCGCTCTCATCCACACTGGTCTGGTTGTCCTAGCTGAGGACCAATCTGGGGGTAGTTGTTGTTACGGGCGTACCACCAGATTCTGCAGTAGGCCTGCCGCTCCAGATCGCCCTTGCCGTAGTCCTTCATGCCCGTCACCGCGCCGGTATCCGGGTGGATGACGCCTGTATCGAAGGAGGGGACGTTCTCCGGAGCGTTGAGCCTATCCCTGTCTTTCTCTACGGGCGGAGCCTCGGGCACTATCCAGAACCCGAACATTGCGGGGTTGTAGGGATCCTCGCGGGCCAGGGATATGGCGCGCGCGGACTAGATGCCACGGGTGCGCTCGCTATGCCACTCGCGCTCGTCTGAGTTCCGGTTCTGAGGCCGGGCGAAGTAGCCGAACTCGGTGAGGTAGGTGCGAGGGACCTTGCCTTCAGGGGTGGAAAGGTTTCCGCTGTCGTTCAGGGCGTCGATCGTCTCCTTGAACTGCGCGATGCGTCCGATCCCCATGACCGACATGTCCTTGTCCTTGGGGGGCGACGCGTGCTGGTATGGGTGCCAGGCCACGCCGTGCGTCTTGATGTCCTCGTTGCCAACGACCTTCTCGAGCCATTCATCGGGATCCAGGCCGCCGGGGTCGACGGTGCTGCATGACTCGCGTCCGACATCGCGCTGCTCCGACAGCTCGCCGATGTGGACCCGAGCGTTGGCGTTGGCGGCCTTGGCGGCAGCGTAGCCCGCTTGGTAGAGCTCTCGGTAGAGGAACGCGGTAGTGAGTCTCCTTGGCTTCTGCTCTGGCCCGACGGGGCAGCGGCTACGAGCGAGGAAGCTGCCGCTGGGAAGGTTCGGCTCGTTCCATATGCCGAAGCGACGAACGCCGTCATCTTTGTAGCGGTTGGCCACGTCGGTCACGAAGTCGGCGAACTTGGCCGGATCGGGGTTGAGATGGGTGGACTGGCCGTCGATGGACGAGTCGAAGTCGGCTCCGGTGAGCGTCATGTAGACGACCATCTGGTCTTCGTTGAAGCGTTGGACCGCAGTGTCTAGCGCGGCGCGATAGCCAGGGAGATCATTCATGTAGTCGCCCCAGTAGACCACGACGCGAACGACGTTGGTCCCGGCCTGCTTCATGCGCCACATGGAGCGGTCATAGACCTCCTCTGGAGCCGCCACGAAAACCTCGTTCGCACCGCTGCCCTGAGAGGCACCGATCAGGGCGGCGGGGGAGCCCCAGCCGATCTTGGTGAACGGGACGCCGTCGCCCGTTGACTGAGTCTGCAGGCCGCCCGGCAGGTCGAGCAGGCCGTCGGTGTCGTCGTACTCGAGGGTTGGGTCGGGGACGTAGGGGTCGGCCTCGTTGATCGGGGTCACGGTGTCGGACTGAGAGACGGTGATGGTGCCCAGGACCGTGTTGCGAGTCAGCGCGTCCTTCTTGCCGTCGCCACCGATGTCAGTAAGCGCGAGCGTCGAACCGGAGTTGGCAACGTTTCCCCACTCGACCGGGGGCGCAAAGGTCTCGCGGTCTGAGGCGCCGACGTCGAGGCGCCCGCTGTCGGGCTGGCGAATGACGAGGTCGTCGGCGTTGTTGCCGTCCATGTCCGCGAAGAGGACCTCGACGTTGCCAGGCGCACTGCCCCATTGCGTGGGGGTGGAGCTGTGGCGGCCGCTGTCAGAGGCCAAGACGTTGATCTGTCCGGTAGCCGCATCGCGCGACATCAAATCCCCGTCCGTGTCCCCGTCGGGATCGGCGGTATCCCACTGAAGCTCGGGACCAATGGACACGCCAGCGTCAGCGATATCGAACGTCGTCCCAAGCGAGTAGCCCTTGCGGAACGCACCGCTCGCCTGGTCACGGCCGATCAGATCCTGTAGACCATCACCGTCGAGGTCGGCCAGGCGAAGGGCGGCGTCGGCGCGCCACTCACCCCACGTGGCTGCCGGGCCAAACTGCTGCCCGTCGGAAAGGTGCACCTGAACGAGCTGGCGGTCGGGATCTAGCGGGTCCAGGGCGGGGATGCGCGTGACCACATCGGCGTTGCCGTCGTCGTTGACATCGCCGACAAGCAGGGGCGCATCAGCGGCAATGGTGCCCCACGACTGGGCGGCCCCGAACACTCGGCCATCTGACAGCGCGACGCTCACCGTGCCAGCAGGGCTCACCGCAACGACGTCGCTCCTGCTGTCGCCGTTGACGTCCCCGTAGGAGATGTCGTCCAGTGGGCTCGTAAAGCCCGCAACGTAGCTGTCGTCCAAGCAACAGGGCGTGGTGACGGTGAGCGTATCGCTCGACTCGTTACCAAGTCCGTCCATCGCCACGACGACGATGTCCTGCTTGCCGCCGGGAAAGTCCTCCGTGTCGAACGACACGCTGCGTTGCAACGAGCAGTTGCCCTCCAGGCATGGCGCCTGGTAGGTGTCGTGCAGCTCGTCGTTGACGATGACGTCGATCTGGGTGACGCCTGATCGCTGGGTTGAATCGTCGGTTCCTGCCGCGCCGTCGCTGGCGTTGACGTCGAGGGTGTACTCGCCTTCGGGCACCGTCTGGCCGTCCTGATCGGCCAGCGAGCCGCTCAGCGTCAGGTCGGGGCCCTCGCGGTCGACGACCACGGGGAAGGCGACCTCGTTGGCTTGGTTGGCGGCCTGATCGCGCGCGGTGACCCTGACGCGGTTGCGGCCCTGTGCGTAGCCGTCGCCTGTGGCGTCGAAGGAGAACGTCGTCGAGAGGCTGGGAGCGCCGGCGGAGCTCACGGTGTGGGCCGAACTGTCGCTGCCGGCGGGATCGCGGACGAAGACCTCGATGCGCTCCATGCCCGAGGAGACACCGTCGCCGGTAGGATCTTGGGCCTCGATGTTGAGGTCGTGGATGGCACCGTTCACGGCGGGCTGGCGAAGCGGCCCGTCGACCCGGGTCAGTTGCGGCTTGGTGCGGTCGACGATGACCTCGATCGTCTCCGAGCTGCGGGTGAGACCTACGCCGTCTGTGGCCACCACCCGGATCTCGTAACGCCCGGAGGCAAGGCCGGACGGATCGAAATCCAGGTCGCCCGACATACCACCACCGGTTCCTGGGTCGCCCTGGGTGAGTACCTGGCGGCCAGCCATGGTGGCGTCTACGTCTTGGTCATCGACGAGCAGCTGCAGCTTTCGCACACCAGACCACCGGTCAGCGGCCACGACGCGCAGCGTGCTGGGTCCGCTGACGCCCTTGCCGTCGCGATCGCGCAACGGCCCCGACAGCGTGACCGACGAGGGGGCGCTGCGGTCGATGCGTTGGGTCCAGGTGCGGGTGGCGCTTTGGTTATCGACGATGTCGCGGGCCGAGAAGCCCATCGTGGTGATGCCTTCGGCGAGGGGATAGCTGAAGGTCCGCGAGTCGTTCTTGGGGCAGGCGCTGCGGTGGATATCGCCGGTGCAGGCGTTGGTGACGGTCTGGGTGCCCCCCGAGCCGCCGGTCAGGGTGAAGGTCTTGAGGCCCAGGCCGACGTCGCTGGCCGAGACCGCCGCTTGGTGGAGGGCGCCCTGGTCGTTGACTCATTGGGTGCTGCTGGCCGGGGCGGCGGTGACGGCGGGGCGGTGACGGTCGCGCAGGTAGATGTAGGCATGGCCCATGGGCACGGTGGCCTTGGCACCGCCCGTGTACATGCCCCCGCCGTAGGGATTGACGGCCTGGATGGCAAACAGCGCCATGTTCTGCGCGGTGCCCTTGGACCAGTCACAGCGCGTCGTAAAGCAGAAGTCATGGGTGGTGTAGGCGGAGATCGTCGTGGGCCCAAACGGGTTGGGCCCCAGCCCCGCCGAGGGGTTCTGATAGTTGACCGGGGCCTCCCACGCGCTGTAGGCGGGATTCATCAGCCCATGGAACCACTGGCTGATCGTGACGCCGTTGACCTTGGCCGGATTGTGGCTGATCGCGCCGAGCGTCGCACGGTAGATGTAGGTGTCGGGTGGCGCCTGGTAGAGCCAATGCGCGTAGACGCCGTTGTCATAGGACGTGTTGGTAGGCATGCTCTGATACAAGCCAGGCGCGTAGGCGGGGTCGTTGACCGCCGCCCCGAGGAAGTTGTAGCCCTGGCGCGGATTGGGGGCCATGTTGACAAAGCGCCAGCCTTCCCAGCGCTGGTAGCGATCGTTGTACTGGATGACCTCTGGGTCGACGAGCACCGGGAAGCGCACATCCGCCTCGCGATGATCGACGCGCACGATGACGCGATCGCCATCGATGTCGGCGCGCGAGGGCACCACGGTGCCCTCGGCGTCATAGGCCAACGGCGGATACATATACCCCAAGACCTCCTCGCCGCGGACGATCTCCACGGCCTCCGGGGGGTCGCCGGGGATCGGGTTCTCGCTGCGCGCACGGCGCAACACGCCACCCTCGGGCAGATCGACGCGCAGCGCGAAGGACTCCGGCGCCTGGGGGCTACGCAGCGACCAGGCCACCTGCACGCCTTGGGAGCGCGGCGCGACGATCAGATCGGTGTCGGTCGCGACCTCCCCCGCGAACGCGCGATCGCTGTCCTCGATCAGCTCAGCGCCCCCGCGACCCTCGTAGACCACCGAGAAGTCCCCCTCGGTGAACTGCACCCCATCGCCCACGCGCCCGCCGATCACCAGCGGCGCGCCCGAGGCAGCCGGCGAGAACCCGCCGCCCGAAGCCACCAGCGACAGATCCAACGGCTCGAAACCACCACCGGGCCCGGGGACCTGCAGCGCCTCGCTGGAACGCAGCAACGACCGCCCGCCCCCCTCGTCTTCCACCAGCGCGGCGCCGTTGCCGAAATGATCGACGACCTCCAACCCCGGCGCCGGACGGCGCCCGTCGGGCAGACGCTCACGCAAGATCTCCGGGAACTCGCGCTGCGCGAGCTCCAGCGCCTCACCACGCGACAACCCACGAAAGCGCTCACGCGACCGGGCCCGCTCCTCACGAGCCTCGCCGCCGCGCAACCGCTCGATCCGGGCGCGGTCACGTTCCGCGCCCTGCCGGAACGACGGATCGCGATCGCTGACCGCCGGCGACGGCCCCGACGGCGTCCGCTGCTGGCCGACCGCCGAACCGACCGCTCCCAAGAGCAGACAGACCGACAGCCCCGCAACCACCCCGACCATCCGTCCAGTCCCACGCATCCCAGCGCCTCCCGATCCCGCCACATGTCGCCCATCCCAACCAGGCGCTCTCCCTCTCATCGACCGGCGCAGGAGCGACCTTGAGGGCAATCACAACATAAGCCCCACCTGGCGCGTAGCCGCTCGGCACCACATTCGTCGGTCGTCCTCCCACGGGGGCCGACATCGGTCCGCGGGCATTGCTCACCGTGCTGGGCTGCAACTGGTACGAACAGCTCTTGGGACGTCGCGCCGACAACCTGCCGATGGAGGGCCAACTCGTCGAGTGGCAGGTCACTCACACCGGCTGGGTCCAGGTCACCCATGACGCCGCTCGCGCCGGTTCCGGCCAGTTGAACCTCGCCGTCGACGATCTCGCCGGGCACGTCGCCGAGGTCTCCGCCAGAGGACTGGCCCCGGGGGCCATCCAGACGGTCACCAAGGGCGTGCAGCTCTCCGCCATCCGCGACCCCCGACGGCAACACCATCACCTTCATCGGCAGCTTCCGCGTCCGGTACTGAAACTGAGCCGACGCGCCACTCGCAATCAACCGGCCGGAAGGAGCGCCGTCGTGGGTAAGCTCGTCGTGCCCGCCGTCGACCCCAGCTACGAGGCGTCGAGTGGCGGGGTCGGAGACTGCGCGAGAGCCTCTGGCAAGGAATGGGTCGGCTTGGATTGCCACGTCGGAAACCTGCCAGACAAGACGCGCCGGATCGGTGATGCTGGCAGGCATGCACGAGGACTTCGAGGGCTGTGCGCGGGCGGTGCAGTCCAGAGATGCCCGCTTCGATGGGTGGTTCTTCACTGCGGTCGTCACGACGGGCATCTACTGCCGGCCCAGTTGCCCGGTCAGGCCGCCGAAGGCGTCCAACATGCGGTTCTATCCCTCTGCAGCGTCCGCTCAGCAGGCCGGGTTCCGGGCCTGCAAGCGGTGCAGGCCCGACGCCAGCCCCGGGTCGCCCCAGTGGAACGAGGGTGCCGATGTCGTGGCTCGCGCCATGCGGCTCATCGCCGACGGCGTGATCGAGCGTGATGGCGTCGGCGGGTTGGCTGGTCGCCTGGGCTACAGCACCCGTCAGGTCGAGCGCCACCTGCAGGCCGAGCTCGGTGCCGCTCCGTTGGCGATCGCCCGCGCTCAGCGGGCCCAGAACGCCCGATTGCTCATCGAGACCACCTCGTTACCGATGGCCGACACCGCGCTCGCTGCCGGCTTTGCCAGCGTCCGGTCCTTCAACGCCACGGTGCGTGAGGTCTTCGCCACGTCGCCCACGGAGTTGCGTGTCCGGGCGATCCGGGGCGCCCGACCGGCGATCCCGGGCGCGCTGAGACTTCGCCTGGCCTTCCGTCGACCCCTGTGCCCGGACAACCTGTTCGGGCATCTGGCGGCCACCGCTGTGCCCGGAGTCGAGGAATGGCGAGACGGCTGGTATCGCCGGACCGTCCGGTTGCCCCACGGTGGCGGCATCGTCGCTCTTGCGCCCCGACCCGATCACATCGATTGCCGCTTGACCCTTGGCGACCTGCGGGACTTGGCGGTGGCCATCAGCCGCTGTCGGTGGCTGCTCGATCTCGACGCCGATCCCGTCGCCGTCGACGAGCAGCTCGGCACCGATCCGCACCTGTCTGCGCTGGTGGCCAAGGCCCCTGGCCGCAGGGTGCCGCGCACCGTCGACCCGACGGAGCTCGCGGTGCGGGCCGTGCTCGGCCAGCAGGTGTCGACCGCCGCGGCGCGAACCCATGCCGGCCGTCTGGTGACCGCTCACGGAGAGGCGATCGATGATCCCCACGGCGGTCTGACCCACCTGTTCCCCGACCCGACGACCCTGGCCGGTCTCGATCCGGCGATCGCGGCCCTCCCACGGTCGCGCCGAGCGACGCTGTCCACCCTGGCCACGGCGCTGGCGTCAGGGGAGATCGACCTCGGCCCGGCCACTGCTTGGGATGAGGCCCGCGACCGGCTGACGACGCTGGCCGGGATCGGTCCGTGGACCGTCGAGACCATCGCCATGCGAGCGCTCGGCGATCCCGACGCCTTCCTGGCCGCCGGCGATCTCGGCGTCGTGAGGGCCGCGCGAGACCTCGGTCTGCCGGCCACTCCCGCGGCCCTCGCTGCAGCCTCCGACGCGTGGCGACCGTGGCGCGCCTACGCCGTCCAACACCTATGGGCCACCGGCGATCACGCGATCAACCGGCTCCCCTCATGACTCGCACGAGAGGACCCATCGTGCCTCAACGCCGGCACACCTTGATCGACAGCCCGGTCGACACCCTGACGCTGGTGGCCACCGATGGGCTGCTGAGCGGTCTGTTCATGGTCGACCAGCGCCACCGTCCGCCGACCGAGGTGCTCGGCGAGCGCGATCCAGAGCCGTTCGCCGCTGTCATCGACCAACTGGAGGCGTACTTTGCCGGCGAGCGCACCACCTTCGACCTGCCCCTGGCAGCGGTGGGCACGTCGTTTCAGCGCATCGTGTGGACCGTCCTGCGCCGGATCCCCTACGGCGAGACGGTGTCCTACGGTCAGATCGCCCAGCGCATCGGCCGGCCGGGAGCGCCGCGAGCCGTCGGCTTGGCCAATGGCGCCAACCCGATCGGCGTCATCGTACCCTGCCATCGCGTCGTTGGGTCTGATGGGAGCCTGACGGGCTACGGCGGCGGCCTCGAGCGCAAGCGGCTCCTGCTCGACCTGGAGAAGCGCCGGGCCGCCGACACATCTCTCGATCCGGCACGCGGCGGCATGACCGCAGTGGGTGACGGGGGCTAGATCGGACACCCGAGAGCCTCCTACCGTGGTATGTCGTACCGCGGTATGCTCGAGGCTGTGAAGGTGGACAAACTGAGCGTCTCGTTTGACCCAGACCTCGGCGACGCTGTCCGTGCGGCGGCGAAGCGCAGCGGCGGCAACGTTTCCCGATGGCTGGCCCAGGCGGCAACCGCCCGGCTCCGCGCCGAGGCGCTGGCCGAGTTCCTCGATACCTGGGAAACCGAGCACGGGGAACTCACATCCGACGAGCTCGCCAGAGCCGCCGAAGAGTTGGGGCTGTCGAAGCCTGCCGCCATCAGACCGGCGGCATGAGCGCACTGGTGCTCGACGCCGGGGCGTTCGTCGCGGTGGACCGGGGCGATCGCGCCATGGTCGCTCGCCTGCGCATGGCTCAGCAGGGCGGGCTCGAGCTGCGCACCACAGGCGTGGTGATCAGCGAGGTCTGGCGCGATCCCACCGGGCGCCAAGCCAACCTTGCCCGGCTGCTCAGATCGGTCGACGTCAAAGCCGTCGACCAGCAACTCGGACGCGAAGCCGGGATCCTCCTCGGTCGAGCCGGCACCCAGGACGCGGTCGACGCCGGCGTCGTGGCCGTCAGTCGCACAGGAGACCGAATCCTGACCAGCGACGCCGGCGACATCGCCCCGCTGGTCGCCGCATCGCAGCGCTCGATCCTCATCACCCACTGCTAAGGAAGCTGAAGATCACATGCGCACCTGCACGGTGCGCAGCGTGGCGTCGGTGGCGATGACCTGGGCGCCGCCGGCCGCCAGCGCGCGCAGGTGGTCGACGGCACCGGCGGTGATCTCGAAGCCGTCGACCAGGATCGGGATGCCCGGCGGGTAGGCCTCCACGGTCTCGCCCGCGACCGCGCCCACCGCGGCCGCGAGGTCGCAGGCCGCGCGCACCCGCGCGGGTCCGGGCTCGCAGGCGCGCCGGGGGAGGTCGGCGAGGAGGTTTCCCGCCCGGCCCCCGTTGAGATCGCGGAAGCCCTCGGCCATCACGGCCTCGAGGGCGTCGGCCGCCAGCGCGGGGGCGTCGTCGTCGAGGTGGTAGGCGGCGACGAAGGTCACGCTGGCCAGGCCGGCCTTCTCCGCGATCACGCCGTGGCGGGCCAGGCCGCGCGCGACGGCGAGTCCGCCGGGGACGGCGGCGGTGACCTTGAGCGGGTCGACGGCCTGCGCGCGGTCCGCGGGCAGATCCTCCTGGGTCAGGCAGTCGACCCCCAGAGCGGCGAGGCGCTCGCGCAGCTCGACCGCCAGGCCGACGGCGCGTGCGAGCTGCGTCGCGCCCTGTGGGCTCGCCAGCCCCGCCAGCGCCGCCTCGAGGTTGGCCAGCAGGCCGTAGGAGGGCGAGGTGGTGGTGTACTGCCGCCAGGCCATCTCGAGCAGTCCGGGGTCCAGGCGGGTCCCGCGCCACGCGACCACGGCGGTCTGGGCCAGCGCCCCGCCCAGCTTGTGCATGGAGCGCACCGTGACGTCGGCCCCCGCGCGCAGCGCCCCCGTCAGGCCGAGGGCCTCCAGGTGCGCCCCCCAGGCCTCGTCCACCACGACCACGAGCTCCTCGTCGATCCCGCGGGCCGCCTCGGCCAGCGCGGCGACGTCGGCGATGGCGCCGTCGTAGCCGGGCGAGGTCAGCCACAGCGCGGCAGGCGGGGGGCCGGCGGCGAGCTCGGCGTGCACCTCCCGGGGGGTGCACGCCAGCAGCGTGTGCGTGGGCTCGTGCCAGCCGCCGGGCAGGAAGGCGACGGTCAGCCCGAAGGCCTGGCAAGCGTGGATGACCGACTGGTGGCTCTCGCGGGCCACCAGCACCGTTGTTCCGGGCGCCTGCAGGGCCAGCGCCCGGGCGACGACCCAGTTGCCCCCGGTCGACCCGTGCACCCCGAGCAGGCAGCCGTCGGCGCCCTGCCCGGCGGCGGCGAGATACTCCAGTCGCGCGAAGGCCCCCGTGCGCGCCAGCGGGTCGCCCAGCTCGTCGACGCTACACGAGGCCTCCGACAGGTAGGGATCGAGCACCGAGGCCGCGGCGGGCAGCAGCGTCGGCGTACACCAGCGCTGCAGGCGAGGGAGGCGCCCGTTGAGCGCGTCGACCAGCGAAGTCACCGGGAGAAGCATAGGTACGGTCCGCCGCCCGCGAAGACGCTCGTGGCGACATCGACGCCGGCGCTGCTCACCGGCCGACGGGGGAAGGCCCCTGTCGCTCGCCACCGCGATGGGGGGCAGCTCCGCCTGGTTGGATTGCAGCCTCGTTCGCCCGGGTACCGCGATCCTGTGTCTGAGGCCGGTCAACCCTCCGAGCGACAGGTCCGGCGGCGCGCGGGCGTGGGGGCCCTCGGCGCTGTCGCCGTCCTCAGCGTGGTCTTCCTGGTCCTCAGCGGACCAGGCTGGTGGTTGCTGATGATGGCCGTAGCCGCCGCCTGCACCGTTCCGCTCCTTCGCTGACGCTGCCCGACGGCTCGGTCGACCGGCTCGCCCGACCGACGCAGTCGCTTCCTGTCGCTGAGGTCAGCCGCCGAGCAGCTCCGCGGCCGTGGGCGTCCACCCCTCGACCACGTCGGCGAGGTCCACGCGCTCATCGCCCGCGAGGATGGCGGCGACGTCAGGCGAGCGGCACAGGGTCACGTGCCCGCGCAGGGCGTCGATGACCAGCACGGCCCGTGTGCCCCACGAGAGCCAGTCCAGCGCCTTGGCCCGTAGCTTCGGGCGGGTGTCGTCGGGGGAGACGATCTCGATGGCCAGGTCGGGCGGGCCGGGGAAGTACCTCGGGCTGCCCTGCACCGGCTCGGCGCGCTCGCGGGTGACGAAGGCGACGTCGGGAGCGAGGACCGTGTCGGGATGGGAGTCCAGGAGGAAGCCCACCTCGCCGGTGACCACGCCGAGGTTGCGCTCGCGGACGTGCTCGTCGAGCAGTCGCCCGACGGCGACCTGCACGACCCCGTGATCCCACCCCGGCGGCTCCATCTCGATCACGATGCCATCGACCAGCTCGTGCTTCTTGCCGTCGATGCTCAACCGAAGCAGTTCCTCCGCGGTCATGTGACGCCCCGCCGCAGTCTTTACACGCATGGGGCGCAAGGTAGCGCCGCTCGGTACCGTCCGCCTGGTGACCCTGCCGCTCTCCCCGCCGGTCGCGCCTCAGCTGGCCCGCTCGCGCAAGACGCTCCCCGAAGGCGAGGACTGGGTCTTCGAGCCCAAGTGGGACGGCTTCCGCGCGCTGGCCTTCGTCGACGGCGACGAGGTGGTCGCGCTGCAGTCGCGCAACGGCAAGGATCTGCTGCGCTACTTCCCCGAGCTGCGCTTCCCGCCCGGGCGCTACGTGCTCGACGGGGAGATCGTGATCCCCGCGCCGGAGGTGGAGGGCGACACGGTGCGCCGCCAGGAGTTCGACCTGCTGGGCCAGCGCATCCACCCGGCTGCCTCACGCATCGCGCGGCTTGCGCAGGAGACCCCCGCCACCTTCATGGCCTTCGACCTGCTGGCCCGCGAGGACGAGGTCCTGCTCGACCTCTCCTGGGAGGAGCGCCGCGCCGCGCTCGAGGCGCTGGTGGGCGACCCCGTCGAGCTCACACCAGTGGTGCGCACCGCGCAGGAGGCCCAGCCCTGGCTGCAGGGCGCCGAGGGCGTCATCGCCAAGGAGGCGAGCGCGCCCTACCGCCCGGGCGAGCGCACCGGGATGGTCAAGGTCAAGCGCGTGCGCACGATCGACGCGGTCGTGGCGGGCTGGCGGCCGGGCAAGGAGGAGGGCACGGTCGGCTCGCTGATCCTTGCCCTGCACGGACCCGACGGGCGCCTGCGCGAGGTCGGCCATTCCTCGGGCTTCACGGCGCGGGAGAAGCGCGAGCTGGTCGGCTTCCTGGCCCCCTACGAGACCGGCGAGCGCGGCAGCGCCGACCCCAGCCGCTGGACGGCCGGACGCGACCTGGAGTGGGTCAAGCTGCGCCCCGAGCTGGTGGTCGAGGTCACCTTCGACCACGTCTCCGACGGGCGCATCCGCCACGGCGCCAAGGTGCAGCGCTGGCGCGAGGACAAGGACCCCGCTGCCTGCGGGGTGGAGCAGCTCGAGCAGTGACCCGTCCGATCACGCCGCAGGTGGACAAGGACCGCCTGTGCGAGGCCTTCGAGCGCCTGGGAGTGCAGTCGCGCTACCGGCGCTTGCGCCCCATGCGCACGCTGTCGCAGGCAACGCTGCGCTACCCCGCCTCGACGGTGGTGTAGTCCTTCGCGGCCATGCCCGTGCGAAGTGTGCCGCAGCGGCCGGTCCTCGTCGCCCCCGATGCGTTCAAGGGGACGCTGCGCGCGCCCGTGGTGGCGGCCGCGGTCGGCCGCGGGTTGGAGCGTGCCGGCTGCCTGCCGCCCGACCTGTGCCCGGTGGCCGACGGGGGCGAGGGAACGCTGGAGGTGCTGCTGCCGGCGCTGGGGGGCGACGTCTTCGGGTGCTCGGCGTCTGATCCGCTCGGGCGCCCGGTCTCAGCCTCGGTCGGGTTGATCGAGGGGGGTGGCACAGCTCTGGTGGAGCTCGCCTCGGTGAGTGGGCTGGGGCTGGTGAAGGAGGAGGAGCGCGACCCCTGGGCGGCGACGTCCTACGGCACCGGGGAGCTGATCGCGTGCGCCCTCTCCTCGGGCGCCGCCGTCGTGGTGGTGGGCGCGGGCGGGAGCGCGACGACGGACGGCGGTCGGGGCGCGATCTCGGCGATCGAGGAGCGCGGCGGACTGGGGGGTGCGCGGCTGGTGGTGCTGTGCGACACGCGGCTGGGGTTCGAGCGCGCGGCCGAGGTGTTCTCCCCGCAGAAGGGCGCCGACGCCGCGATGGTCCGCCGCCTTGCCGCGCGGCTGGACGCCTTCGCCAAGGAGCTGCCGCGCGACCCGCGCGGCGTGGCCATGACCGGCCCCGCGGGCGGGCTGGCCGGCGGGCTGTGGGCGCGCTACGACGCGGTGCTGGAGCCCGGCCCCGCGTTCGTCCTGGAGGCGCTGGGCTTCACCGCGCGTATGCGCGCCTCCCGAGCAATGGTGGTCGGGGAGGGGTGCCTCGACCGCACCTCGCTGCAGGGCAAGGTCACGGGCGAGATCGCGACCCGCGCCCGCCAGGCCGGCGTGCCCTGCCACGCGATCGTGGGTCGCAACGCCCTCCAGCCCTTCGACGCGCGCATCCTCGACCTCCAGGCGGTGCTCGAGGGCTCGACGCTCGCCGAGCTCGAGGCGGCGGGCGAGGCGGTCGCCGCCTTCCTCTGAGGGACGCGTGGTGCTTTACCCCCGCTATGGCGGGGGCAAAGCACCAACCGCCCGCGGACGACCGCTCACTGCGCCGCCGCCGCCCTCCTCCTCTCCCCTCACCGAAACCCGTCGACCACCGCGCGCGAAGTAGCCTCGAACGCCAATGCCCGTCCCCCGCGCCCGCCCATCCATCCACCTCCCGCTGCCCGGACGACGCGCGGTCGTCATCGGCGCGGGCTCGTTCGGCACCGCGGTCGCCGTCCTGCTGGCCCGCGGCGGACTGCGCACGACCCTCCTGACACGTACGGCCGAGCAGTGCGAGCGGCTGCGCACCGACCGCGAGAACGCCGCCTACCTGCCCGAGGTGGAGCTGCCCGCCGAGCTGCGTGTCGGCACGGTCGACGACGGCCTGGGCCGCGCCGACCTCATCTTCCTCGGCGTCCCCTCCAGCGGGTTGGACGAGGTCATCCGTTCGCTGCGCCGCTGGGGCCTGCAGGGCCGCACGCCGGTTGTGTCGCTGGCCAAGGGGCTCGTGCCGCCCGACGGCCACGCGCCGACGGTCCTCCTGCGCGAGGCGCTGGGCGAGGGTCGGGTCGCCTGCGTCGGCGGGCCGGCGCACGCCCGCGAGATGGTCAGCGAAGGCGCCGGCCTGGTCGCGGCGAGCGCCAACGAGGACCTTGCCGCCACGCTGGCCGACGTCTTCACCAAGGCGGGCGTGGTCTGCGAGCGCAGCAACGATCCCGTGGGCGTCGAGCTGGCCGGAGCGGCCAAGAACGCCGCCGCGCTGGCGGCGGGGGCGACCGAGGCCCAGGGCATGAACGCCGCGGGCGCCGCGGCCGGGCACATCTTCGCCGAGGTCTGGCGCTTTGCCGAACTCCAGGGCGCACGGCCCGAGTCGATGCTCGGACTGGCCGGCACCGGGGACCTCGTGGCCACGGTGCTGGCGCCCCGGGGGCGCAATCGCCGTGCCGGCGAGCTGCTGGCCCAGGGCATCCCGGCCGATGACATCCCCCAGCGCATCGGCCAGGCCGTCGAGTCGTTGCGCTCGGTCGAGCTCTTGGCGCGCGCGCTGGAGCGCGCCGACGTCCGAGCCCCGGTCACCGGCGGGCTGGCGCGGCTGATCTCCGGCGACCTGCCGCTTGACGACTGGGTCGCGCTGGTGCGCGCCACCGTGCCTCCTCCGGCCCGGTGGCGACCGGTGCGTCCGCGCTTCTGGGCCCGGCTGCGCGAGCGGGCGCGGACGCTGTTCACCCGCCGCGGGAAGGAGCCGGCGCTGCCGCCGGCCTGAGCGTCCGCTCAGGCAGTCGCTGAGGCTGGTGGTGCTCAGAGGGGTCCTCGGGTGCGCGAACCTCCAGCCCGCTGCGCCCGGCCTTGACGACGCTCGTCGGACCTCAGCCCGAGCGCAGGTCCGAGGCGTCCAGGTAGGCGTCGAGCAGCGGGTCGCCGGCGAACAGGCCGACCAGCCCCCCGAGCGCGAGGAACGGGCCGAAGGGCACGGTCGCCTTGCGCGCGCCCAGACCACGCCGGGCCATGATCGCCGCCCCGGCCGCCACGCCGGCCACGAGCCCGGTGAGCAGCGCCACGGCGACGCTGGCGCCGAGGAACAGCCCCATCGTGCCCACGAGCTTCACGTCGCCCATCCCCATCCCCGACGGGCGCAACAGGGCTGGGACCAGCAGGAACCCGCCGGCCAGGACGGCCGATGCGATCCGCTCGGGCAACGAGGCTGGGTCCAGCACCAACACGATGCCCAGCGCGGCGGCGGCTGCGGGGCCGACCAGCACATTGGGGATGATCCGCCGCTCCAGGTCGATCAGCGACACCACCACCAGGAGCGCGGCGAGCAGCGCTCCGAGGAGCGTCTCGGGCCCCAGGCCGAAGCGCAGCACGCAGGCCACCCACAGCGCGGCGACGGCCACCGCGGCCGGCAGACGCAGCGGGCGGGGCGGGAGCAGGCGGTCCGCACCCACCGGGGCTCCCGGCGCGGCGGGTGCGCTCACCGCTCCCGGGTCGCCCCGCCCTGCCCGCGCCAAGAGCCCCGGCGGCGGGAGCTTGGGGGCTCCCCTCCGGCCTCGGCTCGCTCCCTGCGCACCAGGGGCGGCTCGCCGCGCAGGGCCCGGAGCCCGTGGCGGCGAACGGCGGCGGCGGCCAGCGCGGCGGAGGACTCCCCGGCTCGCCTGCCGTGGGCCGCATCGTGGTGGGTCTCCTCCCAGGCGCGCTCGCAGATGGCGTCGAGGGTGTCACGGTCGAGGGTGGGGAACCAGCCGCTGGCGAGCTGTGCGACGCGGGCACGTCGACGTTCCTCAGCCGCGCGGGTGAGCGCGGTGGTGGGATCGACGTGGTCGTCCGCCACGGGGGCCTCCTTGGGCGAGCGGTCTGCCATCTGATCGTTTCCTCCGGGCGGGCGAGCGGTCATGAGAGACTCATGCGAAGGTGGCAGAGGGTACTCGGTGCTCGTGGCCGTGCCCCGCTGCGACGCGAGCTGGTCACATGTGTCGGGAGGCGTCCTCGCCAGCGCGGCTGCGGCGCCGGCGGACGGCCACAGCTCCCAGCACGGCGCCGGCCGCCAAGCCGCCGAGCCCGCCGCCTGCGAGGACGGCCAGGGAGGGGCCATCGGAGCCTTCCGCCCCGGTGCCTGGCTCACCCGAGGCGTCCTTCCCGTCGTCGGCGTCGCGCCGGGCCACCACGCGGGTAGGATCGACAACCTGCGAGGGGTCCACCGGTGGACCCCCGGTCACCTCGACGGTGAGCGTGACGGGCAGCTCGATGAACTGCTCCTGCCCGACGAGCTGCTCACCCACGTCGATCCCGGCGTAGTAGGTGCCGGGTCCCGTGTAGGAGGACGAGGACCCCGATTCCCCGACCGCTTGGTCGAAGGGCACCACGGGCTCGGTGCGCAGCTCGGCGGTCAGCTGGTCGTTTTCTACCCCGAGGCCCTGGCTCAGACGCTGGCGCATCGGCGAGTAGGCGTTGGCGTTCAAGATGCCGGCGCCGGCCGTCAATGGGGCACCCTCCGACCCTTCGCCGACGACCAGGTCGATGGCGATCTGCACCCGCATCTGCTGGCCAGGACCCAGGCGCACCGCGTAGTAGAGCGACTCGCCCGGCAGGATCGTGTCGCCGTAGCTGCCCGGCTCCAGCACGGGCGCCTGGTTGAAGCCAGCGGAGCCGGTCACCGGTCGTGGCTCACCACCCTCGGAGGCCGCCGGCGCCTGGCCGGCGGCCGGAGCGCCGGCCGCGAGCGCCGAGCCCAGCGCCGCCGCGACGACGACCCAGGCCGCGCGCGCCGTCAACCGCTCCTCCGCGAGCGACGCATCGCCATTGCCCCGCCGGCGCCGCCCAGGACGAGCGCGAGCACGACCACCATCGCGACCAGCGCGGCTGGGCTCTCCCCCTCGTCCTCTCCGTCGCCGCCCGGCATCGAGGCGTCGTCCCCGAAGCGCACCGGCTCCCCGACGGCGTTGACCAGCAGCTCCATGGGGACTCGATCGGTGCCGAACTCGCTGCGCAGGTAGCCCGGCGAGCCGCGGGACTGGACGCTGACCAGGTAGGCGCCCGGCGCGGAGAACGACTCTCGGTCCGGCCGTCGCGGGTCTACCGGCGGGCCGATCAACCCGGTGCCCGCGACGTTGAGCTCGCCGCTGAACAGCGCGGTGGTGAAGTCGTAGCCCGGCGGAACGAGCCGCTCGCCGCCCTCGGGGGGGTGGAACTGGATCGTGAGCACGGAGCCGAGGTCGCCGGAGAGGCCCTGCGGGGGACACGGGGCCACCAGCGCGGCGCTGGCCGCCAGGCGCTGCCCCGCGGCCACCTCGACCCGGTACCACCGCTGCTCGCCCAGGCCCAGCTCGTCGAGGTAGCGCCCCGGCTCCAGCGCGACGGCCTGGTCGGCGCCCGCCCCGCCCGTGACCGGCTCGCCCGCGGGCTCGGGGCTGCGGATGCTCCGCGCGGCCAGCGCCTTCAGCGCCAGCGAGAGCTCGTCGGTGTCGTCGGCATCGCGGTAGACGCCGCCGCCCTCCTCGGCCACGCACTCGAGCGACTCGCGCGCCTGGGTGGAGACCTGGAAGCCGACGGCCTGGATGCTCACAGCCGTGCCCTCGGCTGCGATCTGCTCGGCCACCGTGCAGGGGCCCGGGCCCGACGAGGCGCTCGAGCCGGCGCAGTTGTCCCCTCCGTCGGAGACCAGCACGATGGACGATGCGCCGTCGTCGGGCAGATCGTCCGCGCCCTCGCGCAGCGAGCGCCCGATCGGGGTGAAGCCCACAGCCTCGTAGGCGTCGATGTCCCCAAGCAGCGACTCGCGGTCCAGTGGGCCGACGGGCTCGACCAGCTCGGTGTCGGTGCAGCCCCGCGCCTCTGACGTGTCGGAGTAGCGGTGGCCGTAGAGGCGCAGTCCCACACGAGCGTCGTCGGGAAGCTCGTCGACAAGCGAGCGCAGCGCCTCCTTGGCCGCCTCGAGCCGCGTCCGTCCGTCGCCGGTCGGCTTGGCCATCGACTTCGAGGCGTCCATGATGATCAGCACCGAGGGTGGGCCCTGGGCGACGTCCGGCCGCGGCTGGCGGCACTCCGCGTACGCCGTGCCGCCGAGGGCTCCGACCAGGACCGCCGTCAGCCAGCCCAGGCGTGCTCGACGGCTCACGAGGACGCTTTCGTGGGGACGGTCGGGGCTACGTCAACTCCCGTTGAAGGTCGAAACCGCGCAGCCACCCGCCGGGCTCCGCGTGAAACGGGCAGTCCTGTCATCGTGGACACCGTAGCGAAGGTGCGTCAGCGATCAATGGCGACCCTGAGCTTGTTCACCTCAACTTCACAATTCAGGCCCCCACCTTCGCGATAAAGCCATGCACCTGATGCCCACCAGCACGCTTTGCGCTCGTTCACGAGCATGCTCGGGAGCGCTGCGATGAACCCCCGCCGTCGCCGTGGAGTCATCCTGATCGGCCTCGCCGCGCTCGGAGCCCTGGGCGTCTTCGTGGCTATCGCCAGTTACGTTGCGGACGTGCGCGGCAACCTCACACCGACCACGACCGCCGTCTTCCTGTCCGAGCCGGCCTTCGCCATGGCTCCGATCCGGCCCGACATGGTGCGCCTGCGCGAGGTGCCGCGGAGGTGGGCGCCGCCGGAAGGCATCAGCGACCCGCAGGTGATGGAGGGCCTGGTCCCACCCGCCGACCTCCCGGCCGGGACCCAGCTTCAGACCGGGATGCTCGTCCCGCCGCCCGAGATCGCGGCGGATCAGCGCGAGATCTCCGTGATGATCAGCGCCGACACCGGTGTCGCCGGCAAGATCCAGTCCGGCGACCTCGTTGACATCGAGGCGACGTTCGCGGGCGAGGAGGAGGAGTCCGTCAACAGCGCCCGGACGATCATCCGCCGCGCCGAGATCGTCACCGTGGCCACGCCACGGCCCAACCCCGGGCGCAACCGCAATCAGTTCCTCCCCGAGGAGGGTTCTGAGGACGCCCTCCCGTCCGGGGGAAGCGGGGCCGAGACGGTCGTGCCCGTCACCTTCGCGCTGGGCGAGGACGAGGTCCTGGTCCTGACCTACGCCGAGAGCTTCGCGGAGGAGGTCCGCCTGGCCAGGCTGCGCCCCGACTCCGACGTCGAGGCCGCCGAGCCTCGGGAGTACACGCTGCCGGACTTCGGTGGAGAAGAGGACGAGGAGCAATGAGCCGCCGCCTGCTGCTCGCCGTGCCCGACCCCGAGCTGGCCCGCCAGTTGCGTGCGCTTGTCGGGGAGGGCTCGGGCGACCAGGTCCTGGGCAACGCCGCCAGCAGCGAGGAGGTCATCGCCACCCTCGCGCGCAGCGAGGTCGACGTGGTGCTGCTGCACGAGGAGCTCGGGCCGCTCCCGGCGCTCGAGCTCGCCCGCCAGCTGGGCTCGTCCAATCCCACGGTCGCCTTCCTGCTGCTGAGCCGCGACGTCACGCGCGACCTGCTTCATCGCGCGCTGCGCGCGGGGGTCCGCGACGTCCTGGCCTCGCCCCCGACCCTGGAGGCCTTCGGCGAGGCGGTGTCCAGCGCGACGGGCTGGGCGCAGGCCGTCCGCGCTCGCGTCGACGACGAGGGCCTCGATCAGGTGGCGCGGCAGATCGGCGGCCGCATCATCACGGTGGCCGGTGCCAAGGGGGGTGTGGGGACGACCACCATCGCGCTCCAGATGGCGCTCGCCGCAGCGCGCGCCGACCCCGAGCGGGCAGTCTGCCTGGTCGAGCTCGACCTGCAGGCCGGGGACCTGCGCACGATGCTCAACCTCAAGCCGCGACGCAGCATCGCGGATCTCATCGCCGTGGTCACCGAGATCACGATGCGCTCCCTCGACGAGACCCTGTACGTGCACGAGAGCGGGCTGCGCGTCCTGCTCTGCCCCGAGCATGGGGAGGAGGCCGAGGACGTGGGCGCCGAGCCGATGCGTCACATCATGGGGGCTCTGAAGTTCCAGTACGACGTGGTCATATGCGACGTCGGTGCGGTGCTGACCGACGCCGGCGCGGTGGCCGTCGAGTTCGCCGACCGCGCCCTCATCGTCACCACGCCTGACGTGCCGGCGCTGCGCGCGGTCAACCGGACGACCGCCCTGTGGGACCGGTTGCAGGCCCGCCACGACGGCATCGCCGTGGTCCTGAACCGGATGCACAAGGACTCGGAGATCCAGCCTGACCTCGCGGCCAAGGTGCTGTCAGCGCCGCTGGCGCAGACGCGCGTGCCCAGCGGCTACCGCGAGCTCGAGCCGGCGGCCAACACGGGGGAGCCTGAGCGCCTGGAAGGTCCCGTCGCCGAGGCTCTGGGCGCTCTGGCTGAGGAGGTCGGCGCCGTGCCGCCGGTCGAGGCGCGGCGACGGCTGCGCCTCAAGCGCGGCGGGCGCAACGGGTCGCTCGCCGACGACCGGACGCGGCACCCGTCCGCCGTCGAGGCGGGCCAGGCCTCGGTGGAGATGGCGGGCATCGCCGCCGTCCTCGCGCTGATGGCCCTGGGGCTGTTGCAGATGGTTCTCGTCGGCTACACCCAGAACCTGGCGGGCCACGCCGCCCGTGAGGCGGCGCGGTCGCTGGCCGTCGGGGAGCCCGTGCAGGCCACCGCCGACGAGGAGGTCCCCGACCGCTGGCGGCAGGGCATGGGGGTCGCCGCAGGGGCAGACTGGGTCGAGGTCAGCCTTGCCGTGCCGCTGGTGGTGCCGGGCGTCGAGCTGGGCGGTCCACTGGAGGTCACGGAGCGGCGCGTGACAGTGGTGGAGGGCGAGTCGCTCTCCCGCAGGACGGGGGAAGGACTGTGACGGGCGCGCGGCGGCCGCGCAGCGAGCGCGGCCAGGCCTCGGTGGAGCTGATGGGGATGCTCCCGCTGCTGCTGCTCTTCGGGCTGCTGGGCTGGCAGCTCCTGTACACGGTCGACGTCCAGGGCGCCACCGTCAACGCGGCCAGGACGGGCAGCCGCGCGGTGGGCGTGGGCGGCGACGGCCGGGAGGCGGCCATGCGCGCCCTCCCCGAAAGGGTGCGCCAAGGCGCCCTGGTGGTCGTGAACGGCGAGGAGGTCTCCGTGAAGGTGGAGGTCCCACTCCTGGTGACGTCGGTGCGCACCGACCTCCTCACCGTGAGCGACTCGGCAGCGCTGCCGGCGACCAACTGAGCGACCCGGGGCAGGAGGGATGGTGAGCCGATGAGTCTCAAGGAGCGCCTCAGCCGTCAGTGGGATGACGACAACGCCTCGGCGGGTGAGACCCCGGCGGCCAGCAACGGCGCGCCCCTCGGCTCAGCCGCCTCGGGGTTCCGTCGCCGCCTGCTCGAGGAGATCGACACCGCCGAGCTGGTCAAGCTCGGGCCCTCGCAGCGGCGCGCGCGGCTGGAGACGGTGGTCGCGGAGCTGCTCTCGCGCGAGGGGCCGGTGCTCACCAGCGTCGAGCGCAACCGGCTCATCCGCCAGATCGTCGACGAGTCGCTGGGCCTCGGGGTCCTCGAGCCGCTGCTGGCGGACGAGTCGATCACCGAGATCATGGTCAACGGGCCCCACGAGGTGTGGGTCGAGCGCCAGGGGCGCATCCAGCGGGTGGACGCGAGCTTCGCGGGCGAGACGGAGCTGATGCAGACCATCGACCGGATCGTCTCCACCGTCAACCGCCGCGTGGACGAGTCCAGCCCGATGGTCGACGCGCGGCTGCCCAGCGGGGAACGGGTCAACGTGATCGTGCCGCCGCTCTCGCTCGTCGGCCCCACGCTGACCATCCGTCGCTTTCCGCGCGCGTTCACGTTCGACGAGCTCGTCGCGCTCGACACCGTCGACCGGGCTACCGCCGATCTCCTGCGCTCCATGGTCCGGGCTCGGATGTCGATCGTGATCTCGGGAGGCACCGGCTCGGGCAAGACGACTCTGCTAAACGCGATGTCGAGCTTCATCCCGCCCGAGGAGCGGATCGTCACGATCGAGGACTCCGCCGAGCTGCAGTTGCAGCAGCCCCACGTCGTCGCGCTGGAGTCGCGCCCGGCCAACGTGGAGGGCAAGGGCCAGGTGACCATCCGCGACCTGGTGCGCAACTCGCTGCGCATGCGCCCGGACCGCATCGTGGTCGGCGAGGTCCGGGGCCCCGAGACGCTCGACATGCTCCAGGCCATGAACACCGGCCACGACGGCTCGCTGACCACCGTGCACGCCAATTCGGGGTACGACGCGATGAGCCGCCTTGAGACGCTGGCCTCGATGAGCGACGTGTCGGTGCCCTTCCAATCGTTGCGCGATCAGATCAACAGCGCCGTCGACGCCATCGTGCAGCTGGAGCGCTCGGCCGACGGGCACCGCCGGCTGCGGGAGGTCTCGGTGGTCGCCTCACGGCGGCGCGAGGACTTCGACCTGCGCAGGGTCATGACCTTCGAGCACGAGCCCGTCGGCCCCGACCGCGTGGTGCACGGCCACTACCGCCACCTGCCGCTGCCCGACGACGTCGCCCGGCGGCTGATGCTGGCCGCTCAGCCGGTGCCCACGTCCTACGCCGCGGCCACCGAGGCCGGCCGCCACGAGTCCGTGAGGCAGGCATGAGCGCAGACGCCGTCGCGCTGTGGGTGCTCACGGCCACCCTGTGTGTCGCGCTGGTGGGAACGTGGGACGTGCTGGCGGGGGGCGCGCACACGGCACTGTTGCGCGAGCGCGCGCAGCCGGCGCCGCCTCGGTCGCGCCGCGGGCGCGCCGCCGCGCAGGCCAACGCGTGGCTGGTGCACCGGCCCGCCGGGCGGCGCCTCGCCGTCAAGCTGGTCGCCGCCGGCGTCGCCCGGATCAACGCACTGCAGTTCGTCCTGCTGGCCGTGGTGGCCGCCACGGTGGGCTTCGCCATGCTGACGCTGCTCTTCCCCACGGTGATCGCCCTGCTCGGTGGGCTGGCGTGCGCGCGGGGCTGCTGGTGGTGGCTCGAGCGCAAGCGCGAGAAGCGCAGGGCGGCCTTCGTCGCCCAGCTCCCCGATCTGGCGCGCCTGCTCTCCAACGGGACCGGGGCCGGGCTGTCGGTGAGCTCCTCGTTGGCGGTCGCCGTCGACGAGCTGGACGAGCCGGCCGCGTCCGAGCTGCGCCTGGCGCTGGGGGAGGTGCGCCTCGGCGCCTCCTTCGAGGCCGCCTTCGAGCACCTCGCCGAGCGGATGCCCTCCCGCGACCTGGGCGTGCTGGTCGGCACCCTGATCATCCAGCAGCGCTCGGGCGGTGACCTCGTTCGCGCACTGACCGACATGGCCGACACGCTCGAGAGCCGCAAGGAGGCGCTGCGCGAGGTGCGCACCACGATGACCGGAGCGGTGACCGCCGCCTACATAGTCGCGGGCCTGGGCGTCGCGTCGGTGCTGCTCATAAACCTGCTGCGCCCGGGGGCGCTGGAGAAGCTGACCAGCAGCGCCCTCGGGCTGGGCGTGCTGGCCGTGAGCGGCACGCTCTACACGGTGGGCCTCCTGATGGTGCGGCGTGTGACCAGGATCCCCACATGAACCCCCTCCTGCCCGCGACCGCGAGCGTGGCGTGCCTCGCCCTGGCGCTGGCGGGCGTGGTCGCGATCCGCGACAAGGGGCCGCTCTGGCGCTTCGAGGACGGGGCGGAAGACGCCTCGCAGATCCGCCACGGTCGCGTGCGCGGCCTGCTGGACGCCCTTGGCGCGCGGACCGGCCCGCTCGTGCTGCGCGTGATGGGGCGCAGCTCACGCGCCAAGGTGCGCCGCCGCCTGGACGCCGCCGGGCGCCCGGGCGGGATGGACGTCGACGCCTACGCGGCGCGCAAGGGCACGCTGTTCGTCATCACCGCCTTCGCGGCGGTGCTGCTGCTGGTGCAGGGCGCCTGGTTCAGCGCGCTTCCCCTGGTCGCTCTGGGCTGGATCGGCGTCGACGTGTGGGTGGATGGCGTGGCGAGGCGTCGGCAGGCCGCCATCGAGCGCGAGCTGCCCGACCTCCTTGACATTCTCGCCGTCTGCGTCGGCGCGGGCGTCGCCTTTCGTCCCGCGCTTGGCCGCGTGGGCGAGGCGGTCGGCGGGCCGCTCGGCGAGGAGGTGGAGACCACGCTGCGCCAGATGACGCTCGGTGCCCCGGTTCGCGAGGCCCTCGCCGCTCTGCGCGAGCGCAACACGTCGACCTCGCTGGGGTCGTTCACCACCGCGCTGATGCAGGCCCAGGAGATGGGTGCCCCCCTGGTCGAAGCCCTCGGCGACCTCGCCGGCGAGATGCGCCGCACCTCCCTGCAGCGCGCGCGCCAGCGCGCCCAGCGCGCCACGCCACGCGTCTCGCTCATCGTCACCCTGCTGATCATGCCCGGGGCGATGCTGCTGGCCATCGCAGCGATCTTCCTGGGCGCCAACGTCGGCTTGGGAGGGCTCCTCGACGGTGGGTGACGAGGCGTTGTCGCGCGTCGTCGGGCTCGTCCGGCTTGCCCTGGTGGGCCGGCTGATCGTCGTCAACCTGACGCTTCTCTATCTGCCGACCAACCTTGCCCAGGCGCCGGTCATCCTCGGTGCCCTGGTGGTCGCCACGCTCACCTCCTACCTCTCGCTGCGCCACCTGGCGGCCCTGAGCGCGCGGCTCGCGCGCCGGCCGATCTACCTGATGGCCGACCTCGGCCTGGCGGTGGCGATGCTGATCCTGGTCGGCCCCGAGAGCCCCCTGTTCCTGTACACGCTCGGCAGCGCCTTGATGGCCGGAGTGGTGTTCGGCCGCCGCGGAGCGGTGATCTTCGCGGCGCTGCTCGTGGCCGGCTACGGTGGGAGCCTCGCCCTCGCGTGGCCGGTAAGAGGCGCGGAGCTCGACAGCTTCCAGCAGCTGGTGACCCTGCCCAGCCTGTATCTGCTCGTCGCCGCGGGTGGAGCGGGCGTGCGGACCCTGCTGCTCCGCCAAGCGGCCACCGAGGCCGCCCTGCGCGTGGCCGAGCGCGTCGCGACCGTCGGCGACGAGCGCGCCCGCGTGGCGCGCGAGATGCACGATTCCGTGGGCAAGACCCTGTACGGGCTGGGGATGTCCGCGCGGGCGCTGGTCCATCGCGTCGACGGAGGGGCGTCCGATCTGAGCGCGGAGATCGCTGCCCTGTCGGCCTCAGCCGACGGTGCCGCCGTCCAGGCGCGAGAGCTCATCGGCGACCTGCGCGCCGACACCCTCGACCTGCCGCTGGGATGCGCGCTGCGCGACATCGTGGCCGGCTGGGCGCACCGCACGGGGGTGCGCGCTGAGCTGAGCGGACAGGAGGTCGACCTCGACGCGCCGGGGGTGCGCTACGAGCTGATCTGCATCGTCAAGGAGGCGTTGCGCAACGTCGAGCGCCATGCGGGCGCCGACGCGGTCCGCGTGGAGCTGGCGCGCGAGGACGGGATCGTCGAGCTCACGGTCACCGACGACGGCCGGGGACCTCCCGGCTGCGGCCATCCCCTCCATCTCGAGCCCGAAGGCCACTACGGCCTGGTGGGGATGGCCGAGCGCGCCCAGCGCAGCGGCGGGATGCTCGAGCTGGACCGCGCACCGGGGGGAGGGACCGTGGTGCGCACGCGGGTCCCCGCTGGAGACCCGGGCCCCCGCGCGCGAGGGCCCGAGGCAGAGCCGATCGCATGATCCGCGTCCTGGTGGCCGACGACAACCCGGTGGTCCGTCACGGCGTGGCGGCGCTGCTCGCGGCCTCGGCGGTGGACATCGACGTTGTGGGCGAGGCTGGCAACGGGCGCGAGGCCCTGCGCCTGGAGCGTGAGCAGCGCCCGGACGTGGTGCTGCTGGACGTGCGGATGCCGGTGATGGGCGGCGTCGAGGCGGCCCGCGCTCTGGCCGGGCGCTGCAAGGTGCTCATGCTGACCTACTCCGACGACGAGGAGAACGTGGTGGCCGCCATCCGGGCCGGCGCACACGGGTACCTGGTCCACGGTCGCTTCGACACCGACGAGTTGGCCGCGGCCGTGCGGGCACTCGTCGCCGGTCAGCGGGTGCTGTCCCCCGCGGTCGCACCCGCCATCTTCGCGGCTCTGCGCGATGGCTCCTCGGCCCCGTCGCGCGGCGCCGGGGGCGAAGGGCCGGACGCGCTGACCCCGCGCGAGCGCGAGATCATGGGCCGCGTCGCGGCGGGGCGGGCCAACCGGGCGATCGCCGGTGAGCTCGTGCTCAGCGAGAAGACCGTCAAGAACCACATCCGTCACATCTACGAGAAGCTCGGCGCCGCCAGCCGGGCAGAGGCGACAGCGCTCTGGCTGGGAGTCACCGGGGCGGAGGGCCCTGGGCCGGCCCAGGGCCCAAGATGAGCCTCCCGGACCATTGTCAGCCGACCGGGCGGCACGTACGGTTCTCCATGTCAGCAGCACCGCCGTCCAACCAAACGAAGAGGAGGCTGACATGTCCGATCTGGTCCTTCGCAGCTACATCATGGCCGACCAGGCCGCCACCGACCTGGCCCGCCGCGCTCGTGACGAGCACGGCCAGGGGGCCGTGGAGTACATGGGCGCGATCCTCGCGGCCGCAGCCCTCGTCGGGATCGTCGTGGTCGCCGCTACCGGGTTCGGGGATACCATCGTCACGAAGATCCAGGGCGCGATCGACGGCATCGGCATCTAGGCCGTCTCGACCTCGGCTGGACCGAGGGGCGCGCCCAGGCCGGCGCGTCCCTTGGCCTACGAGGGTTCCGACCCATGGGCCGGCACATCACGCACCCCGACTGCTCGCGGCGGCCGCTCTCCCTGCGCCGTCGCTACGCGCGCCGGCTCCGCTCGGCCCCCCACGCGCGCCGACGCCGGATGGCCAGGCTGCGCTCGTGACCCACGGGGCATCCCGCGGCCTGGTCCGGTGACCCCCGTGCCCCGCGTCACCGGTGTCACCGGGGCGGTGCTGTCACGTGCGGCGGCCGCCGGCGCGGGGACCGGGGTGTTGACCGCCGTGGTCCTCCTGTTTCTGGTGCTCGCGCTGGTCGGGAGCGGCGATG
>JANDLV010000048.1 GCA_024330185.1 Candidatus Siliceabacter maunaloa | reverse complement strand
GTCCCGGCGGCGAGGCGCCGGAGCGGGGCCCGGCGGTACCGCCGGACTCGAGCCAGGAGGATGAGGCCACGCCGGAAGGCCCGACCGGGACCGCCCCGGACGCGACGGACACACCCACCCCGTGAGGCCGCGCCGGCCCCGTCGCCGGGTGCATCGCCCCCGGCTCGGCCCGTGAGGCCCACGGCCGCTGGTCTCGCGGCGCTGGCCCTCCTGGCCGGGTGCGGCGGGCAGGACGCGGCGCCAGTGCTCGAGCAGACCACCGCGAACCTCGCGGAGCTCGAGCGCGCGACGCTCGACCTGCGTGTGCTCACCACTCCGGCCGACGGGGAGGAGGGAGTGGGGTTCACCCTCGCCGGTCCCGTCGACCTTGGCGGCGACGGCACGCTGCCGGTCGCCGACCTCACTTACACCCGCATCACGGGGGAGGAGCGCACCACGGCCGACCTGCTGCTCACCGGCGAGGAGGCCTACGTGCGCGCCGGCGGGCAGGCCTTCGTCCTGGGCCGCGAGCAGACCGACGCGCTACGGCGCCGCGGTGCGCCGCGCGATCTCGGTGCGCTGGGTCTTGACCCGGCGACCTGGCTGGAAGGCGCCACGGTCGAGGACGGGCCGGCCATCGACGGCGCGCCGACCGACCGCGTCAGCGGCGACCTGGATCTCGCCACCATGGTCGTCGACCTCCTGCGGGCCGCCGGTCGCGCCGGTGCGCCCGTGTCCGCGCTGCCCGAGGGCGCGGCCTCCCGCCTCGACGAGGCGCTCGAAGAGGCCCGCCTGACGGTGCTCACCGGCCGTGACGACCGCCTCCTGCGCGGCCTCGAGCTGCGCGCGCAACTGCGCCAGGCCGACGAGCTGCGCGACCTGCTTCCCGGAGGCGGCGGCCTGACCCTGCAGGCCACGTTGCGCCTGAGCGCTCTGGGCGAGGCCGTCGAGGTGCAGCCGCCGGTGGACGCCTGGCCGCTGGCCCCCGCGCCCGCCGGATAGGCTCGCGACGTGTTCGTCTTCAAGGCCGCCGTCGTGGGCGCCGGCACCATGGGCTGGGCCGGACGCTAGCGTCGGACCTCGATGGAGACCTCCGTCGCACCGCGCACCCGGCGTCTGGCCGACCTCGTCCGCGAGGCCTCAAGCGTCGTCGCCCTGACGGGAGCGGGGATCTCGGTGCCCTCGGGCATCCCCGACTTCCGCACGCCCGGCACGGGGTTGTGGGCCAATGTCGACCCCATGGAGGTCGCTCACATCGACGCTTGGCGCGCCGACCCCCGTCGGTTCTGGCAGTTCTACGGCGACCGCTTCCAGACCCTGGGCGACAAGCAGCCCAACGGCGCTCACCGCGCCCTGGGGCAGCTCGAGCGTGTCGGCCTGGTCGACGCCGTGATCACGCAGAACATCGACATGCTCCACCGCCGGGCCGGCAGCCGGGACGTCGTCGAGGTGCACGGCACGATCGAGACCTCGTCGTGCCTGCGCTGTGGGGGGCGCTGGCCGCTGGAGCAGGTGCTCGAGCGCATGGGCGAGGACCCCGACGGAGTGCCGCGCTGCGACTGCTCCCGGCCGCTGAAGCCCGACGTCGTGCTCTTCGGCGAGATGCTGCCCGAGGCGCCGATGGAGCGCGCGGCCCGGCTGGCCGCCCAGACCGACCTGCTGCTGTGCATCGGCACCTCACTGGAAGTCTATCCCGTCGCCCAGCTGCCGATGGTGACCCTCGCGCGCGGCGGTGCCGTGGCCATCGTGACCCGGGGGCCGACTCCCTTCGACGACCGCGCGGCGGCGAAGCTCGACGGCGACGTGGTGGCGGAGCTCGAGGCGCTGGTCGCGGCGCTGTAGGGCCGCGCGGGCCGAGGAGGCGTGCTCAGGCGTCCATCTGGGTGACCGGATGCCGCGACGGGCTCCTAGTGGCCCATCCTGCAAGTCCGCACCCGTTTGGATCGGCCGCCGATCACCGCCTGGCGGCGTCCTCGCTCGGTCATGGGCCTGGAGGCCCACTCCCTCACTGCGTCCTTGCCAGCCGGCGCCGGCAACCGCCCAAACGCGCACGGACTTACAGGACGGACCACTAGTCACCGTCGCTGTCGCGGTCCCGCCTCGGCACGTCGATCGAGAACTTGGACGGGTCGCGACGGACCGTCGGGTTGTCGATGTCGCCCAGGCGATCGAGCAGCTTGATCCACTGGCTCGGCTTGAGGACGGCCTCCATGCGCCGCCCCTCCTTGCTGTCCGGGTCGTACTGCGGCCGGAAGCCGAGGTGGATGTGGTCGGCGTGGTCGCCCATGGCCAGCGTATTGTCGGTGCCCTTGTACTTCATGAGGGTGATGATCTGCGCGGGCTTCATCGTGCCCTGCAGGGTGAGCAGGCGCCGGACGGCCAGGTCGGTGATCGAGCCCTTGCCCTGGTTGCCCAGAATGGGCGTGCCGTTGATCCGCGCGATGTCCACGGCGTTGCCCGACGAGTGGTGAGAGACGTTGCCGCTCGCGGTGGGCGTCGACTCACGCCCGCAGCGCAGGCTGCTGACCGTCGGCTTGAAGCCGCTCGCCGCCAGGAACTCCAGCGAGGCCAGCACGCGCCGGTCGATCCGTCCGGTGCGCACGTCGTCGCGACCGCAGGAGTGCAGCTCGATGCGCGGGTTGTTGAGCACCCGGCGCTGGAGCTGTCCCTTGCCCATGAGCAGGATCTGGCCGATCGACGCGTTCTTGGCGTCGGGGCCGAAGAACGGGTTGCGGCCCTCGGCGCGGTAGACCGCCGAGGTCTCAAGCAGCTTCCAGCCGTCGAGGATCGGCTTGGGGTCGATGCGCGGTGCGCCGCGGCCGGCCGGGCGGATCTCGAACAGCGTGCTGGGGTCGGAGCTCCCGGCCGACCCGATCTTGCCGAGGATCGTGCCGGCGATGACCCGCTGGCCCTTGCGCAGCGGCTCGAGCACGATGTCGTCGCGCTTGAGCCCGTAGCTCAGGCTGAAGTACTCGGCCAGCTCGGCATCGCCGGGCAGCGCGGTGGCGGTGCTGAGGAGCTGCTCGCGGCCGCCGCCCTTGTAGGCGTTGGGCCGCGCCGGGTTGGCGAACAGCCGCTGCTTGGCGAGCCGCAACGGGACATCGTCGGTCTCGGCGGACGGGTCGCGCGGCTCCGTGCGCCCGGCGTCCGAGGCGCGGGTGGGCTTCTGCGAGCCGGCGGTGGCCGGTGCGTCGGGCCGCGGATCACGGGCGGGGAGCTCGAGCTCGTCGCGGATGTCCTGCGCGCTCTCCTCGCGCTCCTTGGGCACGGCGACCTTGTCGGACACCTCTCCCAGGTCGCCGTAGGTGTAGAGGTTGCCGTACACGTCGCGCAGTTGCACGAAGCGGCCGAGGCGCTCGCTGCGCCCGACGTTGACGATCTCGCCGTCCTGGACGGCGGTGACCGGCGAGCCCTCGTCGGCGTAGATCCGCAGGCCGCGGCGGTCGGCCTCGCTCTCCACCGGCATGGCGGCGTTGCTGCCGCGCGCGACGCGGCGGTCCACCGCGCGCTCGGAGAGGTCGTCGGCGTAGCGCGCCTTGGCGGCCACCGGGAAGATGCCCTGGGTCAGGCCCGACAGGGAGCCGGTCAGGTCGGCGGGCAGGCCGCCGATGAGCTTGGCGCGCATGAGCACCGACTCGACGTACCAGTCGGCGCGGTTGTAGGCGAACAGCGCCTCACGCAGGTCGTCCTCCGCGCCCGCCGCCTTGAGGTAGCGCCCGGCGGCGAAGATCGCGTCGACCGGGTTGAAGGGGTCCTTCTTGCCGTCGCCGTTGGCGTCGACCCCGTAGGCCTTCCAGGTCGCGGGCATGAACTGCATCCACCCCAAGGCTCCCGCGGAGGACACGTTCAGGTTGCGTCCGTAGTCGGTCTCGATCTCGTTGATCGCGGCCAGAACCTCCCACCGCACGCCGTACTCGATGCCCGCGGCCTGGTAGATCGGCAGCAGGAAGGGGGGGATGCGGAACTTGTCGATGAAGAAGTTGGGCACGCCGACCGGAGCGGGGCCGGGGAGGGCGAGCGAGAAGCCGGGGTTGGAGGGGGTCGGCGCGCCGCCGGGCTCGCGCGGCGACGGCTCGGTGGGGCGGGCGCGGCGGCGCTGCTGAGGCGTGCGGCCGTCCGAGCCGCGCTCACCGCGGGACGAACCCTCATCCTCGCCTTCAGACTCGTCCTCGCCGTCCTCGCCGTCCTCGCCGTCTTCGCCGTCCTCGTCGCCATCGCTCTCGTCGCCGTCCTCTCCGTCGCTCTCGTCGTCGCCGTCCTCCTCGTCGAAGAACCGGTCGACGGCCGAGGGAGCCTCGCCGGTCTCGCCGGTCTCGGTCTCGCCGGTCTCGCCGGGAGCGGGGGCGGAGGGGTTGGAGGGGTTGGAGCCGTCAGGCGCAGGGGTGGGCGCGGGCGCGGGCGCTCCACCGCCGACCTCCTGGATGGAGGCGATGGGCACCGAGTTGCCGGGGATAGCCACCTGGCTGACCGGGGTGCCGGCGGGGACGTCGAGCTGCACGGTGATGGTCTGGCCGGTCACCAGCGTCACGAGGAACGTGCGCGGCTGCGCGCCCGCGGGCAGGACGGAGCCTCCCAGGCCCGCGGCCAGTACACCCGCCACGAGCAGCGAGCCGAACAGCTTGCGCTTCTTCACCGACATCCTCTTTTCAGCAGGTTTCCGCTCGGGCCTCCCCGGCAGCGCGCAGCACGCTATCTACCGGTCCTGCCGTTTGCAACGCGGAACCGTCTGACGGGTTGCGGTGTGCGGTCGTGACGGCAGCGCGAACGGCCGGGATTCGTTGGACGGTCAGACCTTGGTCATATCCGATGATCTAAGGCTCGACCTTAGGTTGAGTCAAGGGCCAACAGCCGCGATCCGAGGAAATCGGAGGAAATCGGAGGAGGTACACGGGGTAGGGTCATCCGCATGAATGACGACGACCCCGACCGCCAGGGCCTGCGCGGCCGGCTGTCCCGCCAAGGTGAAGAGGCGCTGGGCAAGCTCGCCCAGGATCTGCTCGAGAATCCGCTCGTCTCGGGCGCGATCTCGCGTGCCTTCGATGCCCGGGAGAAGGCCTCCGCGGCCCAGGAGGTCGCCTTCGGCGCCCTGAACATCCCCTCCGCCGCCGACCTCGAGCGGCTGACCCGCCGGGTTCGCGCGGTCTCGCAGCGCCTCGAGGGCATAGAGGACGGCGTCGATCGCCTCGACGAGCGCCTGGCCACGCTGGCCTCGGCCGGCCGCCTGGAGCAGCGCCTCGAGGCCATCGAGGAGCACCTGGCCGGGCTGTCGGGCGAGCTGGCCGAGCTGCGCAAGGCGCTGCCCGACGGCACCGAGCCGATGCCCTCCAGCCAGGAGCGCCTGGAGGTGGAGCGCTAGGCCGACGGTGACGGTCGGGGGACACGAGGCCGCGATGGCGCGCCCAACGCCCGGACGGCGGCAGCGCCGAGGCGCTCCTCGGCGGCGGCCAGCTCCTCCTCGCCGATCCGCTCCCGCCCTGCGGGGACGTGGAGCAGGTCGCTGACCGCCAGCAGGCACGCGGCGCGCAGCCCGAGGCGCGCCGCCGCGGCGAGGACCGCCGCGGCCTCCATCTCCACGGCGAGCGCCCCGGCGGCCGCCCACGCGGCCGCGCGGCCCTCGTCCGGGGCGTAGAACAGATCGGTCGACACGACCGCGCCTTCGAGCACCTCGCCGGCCGCGAGGGCGGCGGCGGTGAGGGCCGGGTCGGGCGTCTGCACGGCGGGCGCCCCGAGGCCGCGGCTGGCCCCGTCCTCACCCCGCACCTCGCGCGCGACGATCAGGTCGCCCAGCTCGGGACCAGGGCGCAGCGCCCCGCAGGTGCCCACCCGCACGACCGTCTGCACGCCCAGTTGCGCCAGCTCCTCGACCACGATGGCCGCGCTCGGCCCGCCCATGCCCGTGGCCTGGATGGTCAGCGGCTCACCGTCGGCGGCGGCGCCCGTGTAGCCCCACAGGCCGCGGTTGTGGTTGAACATGCGCGGCCCGTCGAGGAGCGCCCGGGCCAGGCGCAGGGCGCGCCCCGGGTCCCCGGGCAACAGCGCGCGCGGCGCGGCGGGCGCGGTGGGATGCAGGTGGAGGCCCAAGGCGTCGCGAGGATAGAGTCACCGCGCCGTGACGGACGAGTCCAAGCCCCAGCGCGCCTCGCGCGCCGACGCGGTGCGCACCGCGGTCGACCAGGCCTTCCACGCCGGCCAGGCCCAGGTCACCCGTGAGCGCGAGCGCGCCCAGCGCCAGGCCGAGGGCGTCATCGGCGACCTCGCCCAGATCGCCACACGTGCGCGGGAGACCCTGGACGAGCTGCGCCCGTCCAGCGGGGAGGACGTGCGCGCGCTGCGCGAGGCGGTGCTCGCCCTCGAGCGCCGCGTCACCGCGCTGGAGCGGGAGGGCTCGAAGGGCTCGGGCTCGAAGGAGGGCTCCGCCGCCAAGGGCAAGAGCGCCAAGGGCAGCTCCGGCGGCTGAGGTTCCTCCGCGGCGGTGCGGTGGGCCCCACCACCGGCGGGTTGACCAAGCCGGTCTACGCGGTACCGCGCGCCGCTGAAGGCCGACTTCCCCCACGTCATCGTCTGATTCCCGACCCGGCGCATTGACACGTGGACGGGTGAGGAGTAGGACTGTGCATACCAACAAGGCAATGGGCACGGGAGTGGGTGGCGTCGCCTCGCGCGGCGGATCACCCGCGAGGCGCCGCCACTTCGGTGACGAGCGTCGCCGGCCGACGCAGCCGGGCGTTTACCCGGCCAGCGGCGGGACCTCGGTCCCGCCGCTGTCATGTTGGAGGGCGCCGCTGTGACCCGCGCGCAGGCCGTGCGCCGCGTTGGCGTGCAGTCCGCCACGCTGGCCGCCGGGTTCCCGCGCCGGCCGACGCCGGTCAGGGCCGCGTGATCCGCGTGTTGCTGGTGAAGCGCTCCGGGCGGTGGAAGATCTTGCGCACGGCGATCCGGCTCGGGCAGCAGTTGGCGTCCGAGGTTGCGTAGCGCGGTTCGGTGATCACGAGCGAGCGACCCTGGCGCTCGAAGCCGCGCACCGGCGTGAAGCGCCGGTAGGCGATGCCGAAGCCCCCGTTGCCAAAGCGCTCGTAGATGACGACCAGCGAGGGGCTGGAGACCGTGCAGCAGGCGACCTCGATCGCGAAGTCGAGATCGCCGTCGCCGTCGAAGTCGCGGCACGTGCGTCGGCTGATCGAGCGCGCGCCCACGTCGGCGTAGGGCTGCCAGCCGATGACGTTGTCCTGCTCGGCCAGCCGTGGCAGCGAGCCCTCGGCGGCGACCTGGAAGGCCTGCGCGTCGTTGGGGCACCACTGCGCCGCGGCGGCCGGGGCGGCGCCCGCGGCGAGCATGCCGGCCAGCGCGAGGATGGTGCCGTACAGCACGCGACGCACGTGCGGACCGTACCGTCAGCGTCAATGACCGACCTGCTCGAGCGCGTTCGGGCCACCGGGCTGTTATCCGGGGACGAGACGGTCGTGGTGCTGCTCTCGGGCGGGCGGGACTCCGTGTGCCTGCTGGACTGCGCGCTGCGGCTGAGTGGGCCGGAGGGGGTGGTCGCGCTACACGTCAACTACGGGCTGCGCCCCGAGGCCGACGGCGACGAGCGGCATTGCCGGGCGCTGTGCGAGCGCCTCGGGGCAGCGCTCGAGGTGGAGCGCGTCCGACGCCCTGCGGACGCGGGCAACCTGCACGCGTGGGCGCGCGACGTGCGCCTGGGCGCCGGCGCTGCGCGGGCCGCAGCCCGCGGAGCCGCACTGGCCACGGGCCACACGGCCACCGACCAGGCGGAGACGGTGCTCTACCGCCTCGCCGCCTCGCCCGGGCGCCGGGCGCTGCTGGGCATGGCACCGCGCGACGGAGTGCTGGTGCGCCCGCTGCTGGGCTGCACCCGCGAGGAGACCATGGCCCACTGCGCCGCGCGCGGGCTGGCCTGGCGCGAGGACGCGTCAAACACCGATCCCGCCTTCGCTCGCGCGCGGGTGCGAGATGGGCTGTTGCCGGCGCTGCGTGCGGTGCATCCCGCCGCCGAGGCCAGCGTCGTGCGCACCGCCGCGCTGCTGCGCGAGGAGGCCGAGGTCCTCGACCTGCTCGTGACCGATGCGCTGGACGCGTGGGGCGACCGGATCGCGCTCGACCGCCTCGCCGCGCTGCCGCGCGCCCTCGCGCGCCTGGTGGTGCGCCGCCTGGCCGAGGAGACGACCGGGGTGTTGTGCCCACGCGCCTCCGGGCGCCTGGACGAGGTGCTGAACCTGGGCGAGGGCGGGGCGCTGGACCTGGGCGAGGGCGCTCGCGCGGTTGTGAGCGGCGGGGTCCTGCGCGTCCAGCGCACACCGCCGCTGCCCCGAGGACCCGGATAGTCCGCTGCGCCGGCTACCGCCGGCGCGTCGCCGGGGAGGCGCAGTAGTGTCCGCGGCGACATGCGCGACCCCGCGATCGGCGAGATCCTGGTCCAGGGCGATGAGCTCAACCGCCGCGTCAGTCAGCTCGGCACGCAGATCACCGCCGACTACGCCGATCGCTCGCCCGTGGTGCTGGTCGGGGTGCTCAAGGGCGCGCTCTTCTTCCTGGCCGACCTCATGCGGCGCCTCGACGTGCCCTGCGAGGTGGACTTCATGGCCGTGGCCTCCTACGGCTCGGCCACCCAGTCCAGCGGCGTCGTGCGGATCCTCAAGGACCTCGACGCGGTGATCGAGGATCGCCACGTCCTCGTAGTTGAAGACATCGTCGACTCCGGCCTGACCCTGCAGTACCTGCTGCGCAACCTGCGCGCCCGCGGCCCCGCTTCACTGGAGGTCTGTGCGCTGCTGACCAAGCCCGCACGGAGCAAGGTCGAGCTCGAGCCGCGCTACGTGGGCTTCGAGATCCCCAATCGCTTCGTGGTCGGCTACGGGCTGGACCACGAGGAGCGCCACCGCAACCTGCCCTTCGTCGCAACGCTGCGCCAGCCCGAGCCCGGCGGGGGCTCCGGCGCCGACTGGTAGGCTGGCCAGCCCGTCCTGGATGCATTGATCCACGCATGAGCCGTTTCTTCAAGAGCGCCGCCTTCCCGATCCTGATCGTGGTCGTGCTCGCCTTCTTCGCGCACCGCCTGATGAATTCCGCGGGCGAAGAGCCGCAGCCGACCTTCGGCGACTTCCAGGCGCAGCTGGCCGAGGGCGAGGTCGAGTCCGTCGAGGTGCGTGACCGTGACAACAAGATCTTCGTGACGCCGCGCGCGGGCGAGCGAGAGGCTGAGCCCGAGGAGTACGAGGTCGGCTTCACCGAGGCCTACGGGGACCAACTCGTGACCGGGCTCTCCGAGGCCCGCAGCGGGAACCTCATCCGCGACTTCAACGTGGAGGGCGACGGCGAGAGTCCCTGGGGCATGCTGATCTGGGTGGTGCCCGTCCTGTTCTTCGTCGGGATCACCTTCTTCCTGATGAACCAGATGCAGGGCGGCGGCTCCAAGGTCATGCAGTTCGGCAAGTCCAAGGCCAAGCGTCTGTCGGTCGACTCGCCCAAGATCACCTTCCGCGACGTCGCGGGGGCCGACGAGGCCGTCGAAGAGCTCCACGAGATCAAGGAGTTCCTCGAGAACCCGAAGAAGTTCCAGGCCCTGGGCGCGCGCATCCCCAAGGGCGTGCTGCTCTACGGCCCTCCGGGCACCGGCAAGACGCTGCTGGCCCGCGCCGTGGCCGGCGAGGCCGGCGTGCCCTTCTTCTCCATCTCCGGGTCGGACTTCGTCGAGATGTTCGTCGGCGTCGGCGCAAGCCGTGTGCGCGACCTCTTCGAGCAGGCCAAGCAGAACTCGCCCTGCATCATCTTCATGGACGAGATCGACGCGGTCGGGCGCCACCGCGGCGCCGGCATGGGCGGCGGGCACGACGAGCGCGAGCAGACCCTCAACCAGCTCCTCGTCGAGATGGACGGCTTCACGATGACCGACAACATCATCATGATCGCCGCCACCAACCGCCCGGACATCCTCGACCCCGCGCTGCTGCGCCCCGGGCGCTTCGACCGCCAGGTCACCGTCGACCGCCCCGACCGCAAGGGCCGCGCGCGCATCCTCGACGTCCACACCCGCGGTAAGCCGCTGGCCGAGGAGATCGACACCGACGCGCTGGCCGGCCAGACGCCCGGCTTCACGGGGGCCGACCTGGCCAATCTGGTCAACGAGGCGGCGCTGCTGTCCGCGCGCACCGGCAAGCGCGAGATCGGCCAGCTGGAGCTGGAGGAGGGGATCATGCGCGTGGTCGCCGGCCCGGAGAAGAAGACCCGGGTCATGGGCGAGAAGGAGCGTGCGATCACCGCCTTCCACGAGATGGGTCACGCCATCGTCGGCCACTTCCTCGAGCACGCCGACCCGGTTCACAAGATCTCCATCGTGGGCCGTGGCCAGGCCCTGGGCTACACCATCTCGATGCCTCAGGAGGACAAGTTCCTCACCACGCGCGCCGAGCTGCTGGACACCATGGCCATGACCCTGGGAGGCCGTGCGGCCGAGGAGATCGTCTACGGGGAGATCACCACCGGCGCCTCCAACGACCTCGAGAAGGTCACCGCCACGGCCAAGCAGATGGTCATGCGCTTCGGCATGAGCGAGAAGCTCGGTCCGCGCGTGTTCGGCCACGACCAGAGCCAGCCGTTCCTCGGGCGCGAGTTCTCCGCCCAGGCCGACTACTCGGACGACATCGCCCGCGACATCGACGAGGAGATCCGCAAGATCGTCGAGAGTGCCCACACCCGGGCGCTGGAGATCCTCACCGAGCACCGGGAGCGCCTCGAGACCGTCTCCACCCAGCTGATCAAGCGCGAGACGATCGAGAAGACGGAGTTCGAGCAGTTGCTGGCCGGCGCCAGCGAGCTCGACGTCTTCGGCCCAGACGATCAGCCGTCGGAGCAGTCGCCGCCCGAGGTGCCCTCCGGGGCCGCCGACCAGGGTCGTGACGCCCCGCGGCCGCTGCCCCGCCCCGGCCTGGACCACGCCTGAGCCCGGATCGCGCCTGAGCACGCCCTCGCGGCGCCTGCGCGGCCCGGCCGGGAAGGGCCGTGCTGACGCACTGTCCCTTCCCCGCCGACCCACGCAGGCATCCACGATGGCGGGCTCAGCCGCGATCCGGGGGCCACGCAGGCATCCACACGATGGAGGGCTCATGCGCGATCCTTCCCATGGTGGTGGTACCCCTCTCTCCAGTCGTCATGGGCGTAGTCAACGTGACGCCCGACTCGTTCTCGGATGGTGGGCGCTATCTGCGCCATGCCGATGCGATCGCCCACGGGCGATCTTTGGTCGCCCAGGGGGCGGGCATCCTGGACGTGGGTGGGGAGTCGACGCGGCCGGGCGCGGAGCCGGTCGGCGAGGCCGAGGAGCTGCGCCGGGTGGTGCCCGTGCTGGAGGGGCTGGCGGGGGCGGGCGCGCGGCTGAGCGTGGACACGACGAAGGCCGCTGTCGCGCGTGCGGCGCTGGAGGCGGGCGCCGGGATCGTCAACGATGTCAGCGCGCTGCGCTTGGACCCCGAGCTGGCCGGCGTCCTGGCCGGGGCGGACTGTGACGTGTGCCTGATGCACATGCTCGGCGAGCCGCGCACGATGCAGGACGCCCCGCGCTACGACGACGTGGTGGACGAAGTGAAGGCCTTCCTGGCGGAGCGCCTGGCCTTCGCCGTCGGCGCCGGGATCGCCGAGGAGCGCGTCTGGCTGGATCCGGGTATCGGCTTCGGCAAGACCGCCGCGCACAACCTCGAGCTGCTGCGCCGCCTGGGCGAGCTCGTGGCGCTGGGCCGGCCGCTCGTGGTGGGCACCTCGCGCAAGTCGTTCCTTGGTCTCCTGAGTCGACCTGCGGGCCGCGAGGTCGGTGACCGGGTGGCAGGGACCATCGCCACCAACGTCCTGGCCCTCGAGCGCGGGGCGACGATCTTCCGGGTGCACGATGTCGCCGCGGTGCACGATGCGCTCGCCGTGGCGGCTGCTACGTTGCGGCCGGATGGCGCCGGCTGACGACGACGACCTGGACGGCCTCGGTGACGACGAGGAGACCCGGGCCGAAGGGGCCGACACCACCGTCGCCATCGAGATCACAGGGCTGTCGCTCTACACCCACCACGGGGTGACGGCGGCCGAGCGCGAGATCGGCCAGCGCCTGGTCATGGATCTCACCCTGGACGTCGGCGAGCCCGACGCGACGGTCACCGACCTCGTCGAGGACACAGTCGACTACGCGGAGGTGTGCTCGCTGGTGGCCCTCGTGGCCCAGCAGCGCTCCTACGCCACGCTCGAGCGACTGTGCGCCGCGGTGGCCGATCGTCTCATGGGCGACTTCCCGCTGGACGGCGTGCGCGTCAAGGCCACCAAGCCCGAGCCCCCGATGGCCCTGCCCGTGGACGAGGTCGCGGTCGAGCTGTGGCGCGAGGCGCGCTGAGCTCCTCGACGAGGTAGTCGCGCCATGCTCACCGGCTTCCTCGGCCTGGGCTCCAACGTCGGCGACCGCAGGGCCAACCTGCAGGCGGCTGTCGACGTCCTGCCCGCCCACGGCGTCGAGGTTCGCGCGAGCAGCGCGACCTACGACACCGACCCGGTCGGCGAGATCCTCGACCAGCCGGCCTTCCTCAACGCCTGCCTGCGCGTGGAGACCGCCCACGACCCCGAGGCGCTGCTGGACGCCTGCAAGGCCGTGGAGAACGCCCTGGGCCGCGAGGCCGGGGGCCCACGCCACGGCCCGCGGCCCATCGACGTCGACGTGCTCCTCCTCGGCGATGTCGAGCACCGCAGCGACCGTCTTACCCTGCCCCACGACCAGGTCCTCGCCCGGCGCTTCGTCCTCGTGCCCCTCCTCGAGCTCGACCTCGAGCTGGCGACCCCCGCCGGCGACCGCCTCGCCGACGCGCTCGCACACCTGCCCCTCGACGAGGGCGTGCGCCGCGCCGGCCCGCCGCTGACTACGCTGGGAGCTTGAGGGCACTCAGAACGGCGCTGCACCATGCGACCAGTGGACGACGAACAGGCGCAGTGCCATGCGCGGGCACCATACTTCCGGCCACGTGCTCCTGGTCGTCGACGTAGGCAACACCCAGACGCACTTCGGTGCCTTCGATGGCGAGCGCCTCGTCCAGCACTGGCGCTTCGCCACCGCGCGCGAGTCGACCGCCGACGAGCTGGGCGCCGCGCTGCGCAACCTGATGGAGCTGCGGGGCCTGGGCCTGGCCGACCTAAGGGCGTCGATCATCTCCTCCACCGTGCCCCAGCTCGCGCCCGAGTGGGCCGAGACCTGCCGGCGCTACCTCGGCCACGAGCCGATCATCGTGGGCCCCGGGTTGCGCACGGGAATGGACATCCGCTATCCGAACCCCAGCGAGATCGGCGCGGACCGCCTGGTCAACTCGGTGGCCATCCGCGAACGCTTCGGCGGGCCGGCCATCTGCGTGGACTTCGGCACCGCGGTCAACTTCGACATCATCGACGCCGACGGCGCTTACCTGGGCGGCGTGCTCGCCCCGGGTGTGGAGATCAGCCTGGCCGCGTTGACCGAGCGCGGCGCCAAGCTGCCGCGCATCGACCTCGTGCCGCCGCGATCGGTGATCGGCAAGTCGACCGTGGAGGCCATCCGCTCCGGGGTCATCTACGGCTACGCGGCGCTGGTGGATGGGCTCGTGCGCCGCCTGCGCGGCGAGCTGGGCCAGCGCAGCGACGTGATCGCCACGGGTGGCCTGGCCGGGCGCATCGTGCCCTTCACCGAGGAGGTCGACGAGGTCGACGACCTCCTCACGCTGACCGGCCTACGCTTGCTCCATGGCCGTAACACGCGCTAGGGGTGCCGAAGGCGAAGACGGAACCTCGCCTGAGGCGGGCGCCCCGATCGCCCTCACCGATAGCTGGCGCCTCGCGCACCTGACCGTCCCCAACCGGGTGGTCCTCGCGCCGCTCGCCGGCATCGGGACGTGGTTCGTGCGCCTGCAGGCCAAGCGCCACGGCGCAGGGATGGCCGTCAGCGAGATGGTCTCCAGCCACGCTGTGCACCACGGCAACGAGAAGACCTGCGCCGAGCTGCTGCGCCTGCACCCCGACGAGCGTGCCCCCGGCTACGGCCCCACGGCGATGCAGCTCTTCGGGCAGGACCCCGACGTCATGCATTCGGCTGCGGCGACCGTGGCCGCCGCGGGCGCCGACGTGATCGACCTCAACATGGGCTGCCCGGTGCCCAAGGTCATGAAGGCGGGCGCGGGGGTGGCGCTGCTGAAGGACCACGACCTGGCTGTCGCCGTCGCGTGCGCCGCGCGCGAGGGCTCGGGGCTGCCGGTCACCGTCAAGCTGCGCAGCGGCCTGAGCGAGGGCGACACGCGGGGGGTGGAGCTGGCCCACCGCCTCGTCGCCGACGCCGGCGTGAGCGCCATCGCCTTCCACCCGCGCACGGCCAAGGTGCACCACAAGGGTGAGCCCGACCTCGACCTGGCCCGCGACCTGGTGGCCGATCTTCCCGCGCCCGTGATCCTCTCCGGCGGCATGCGCTCACCCGACTGGATCCGCGCGGCGTGGGAGCACACCGGCGCGGAGGCGGTCATGCTCGCCCGCGGGGCGCTGGGCAACCCGTGGCTCTTCGCCGCGCTGCTGGGCGAGGAGCACGCGCCGACGCAGGTAGAGATCCTGGCCGAGCTGGACTGGCTCATGGACCGCGCCGTGGAGCACTGGGGGGAGGTGCGCGCCGGCCGCGCGCTGCGGCGCTTCTACCCGTGGTACGTGGAGCGTCTGGGCGGGGACAAGGCGCTCCAGCAGGCCCTGCAGCAGACGACGACGATCGACGCCGCGCGGACCGTGCTGGCGGGCGTCCACGGCATGTCCGCAGCCGCCTGAGCCAGGGCTCCCGGAGGCGCCTGACGGTTCGCTACACTGCGCGCTCGCTCCAGCCGGAACTGCCCTTCACCCCCGCCGTTGCGGGGGTTTCTTCTAGAGAGAGACCATGCCCAGAGACGTCCTGCTCACCCAGGAAGGCCTCGACAAGCTGAAGAGCGAGCTCGAGGTGCTGCAGACCACGCGCCGCCGCGAGGTCGCAGAGCGCATCAAGGAGGCGCGCGAGTTCGGCGACATCTCGGAGAACTCCGAGTACGACGATGCCAAGAACGAGCAGGCCATGCTCGAGCAGCGCATCGCCGGGCTTGAGGAGAAGCTGCGCTCGGCGCAGGTCATCGACGCCAGCCACGTCTCCACGGACAAGGTGCAGGTCGGCTCGGTGGTGCACGTCGACGACCCCGACCGGGGCAAGTCGGCGAGCTACACGATCGTCGGCTCCGCCGAGGCCGATCCGGCGCAGAGCAAGCTGTCCAACGAGTCGCCCATCGGGCGCGCGCTGCTCAACCACGCCAAGGGCGACACCGTCGAGGTCTCGCTGCCCAACGGCCGCACGCGCACCCTGAAGATCACCAAGATCGACGTCGGCCTCTAGGCCGGGCGCGCCGTTGAGCGACGCTACCGACCTCCTGGCCGCGCGCCGCGCAAAGCTCGACCGGCTGCGCGCCGACGGGGTCGAGCCGTTTCCCCACGCCTTCCGGGGCGTCGAGCCCGTGGCGGCGGTGCGCGCCGCGCACGAGGGCCTGGAGGCCGGCGCGGAGACCGAGGCCACCCACCGGGTGGCGGGCCGCCTGGCCGCCCGCCGCGGCCAGGGCAAGATGGCCTTCCTGGACCTCGTCGACCGCTCGGGCCGCCTGCAGGTCCAGTCCCGCGCCGACGCGCTGGGCGCCGACCTCCACACGCGCCTGCTCGAGCTGGACCTCGGCGACCTCATCGGCGTCGACGGCACAGCCTTCGTGACGCGCCGCGGGGAGCTGAGCCTGCGCGTGGACGCCTTCACCGTCCTGGCCAAGTCGCTGCGTCCTCTGCCCGACAAGCACCACGGCCTCACCGACGTCGAGACGCGCTACCGCCGCCGCGAGCTGGACCTGCTGGCCAACGAGGAGACCCGCGCGCGGTTCGTCGCGCGCGCGAAGATCGTCGCGGCGGTGCGCCGCGCACTGGACGACGACGGCTTCCTCGAGGTCGAGACCCCGGTGCTCCAGCCGCTCTACGGCGGCGCGCTGGCCCGCCCGTTCACGACGCGGTTCAACGCGCTGGACCAGACGATGTACCTGCGCATCGCCACCGAGCTGTACCTCAAGCGCTGCATCGTCGGGGGGCTGGAGCGCGTCTACGAGCTGGGCAAGGACTTCCGCAACGAGGGGTTGTCCCCGAAGCACAACCCCGAGTTCACGATGTGCGAGTTCTACGAGGCCCACGCCGACTACCGCGACGCGGCGGCGCGCACCGAGCGCCTGGTGTACGCAGCGGCGCTGGTGGTTGGCGACGCTGCCGGCGCCCAGCACTTCCAGCCGCCGTGGAAGAGGGAGACGCTCGCGGGCGCGATCGCCTTGCGTACCGGCATCGACATCCGAGAGCATTGCGAGCGCGAGTCCCTGTCCGCCGCGATCGAGCGGCACGGGACCGCCAAGATTCGCGCGGAGGGCCGCAGCTGGCCGCAGCTCGTCGACGACCTGCTCTCGACCTTCGTCGAGCCGACGCTCCACGAGCCCACGTTCCTGCTCGACTACCCCGTCGAGCTCTCGCCCTTCGCCAAGCGCCATCGCACCGCCGAGGGCCTCACGGAGCGCTGGGAGGCCTTTGCCGGCGGCATGGAGATAGCCAACGCGTTCTCCGAGCTCAACGACCCCGACGAGCAGCGCGAGCGCTTCGAGGCCCAGGCCCGCCAAGCGAGCGCGGGGGACGAGGAGGCCCAGCCCTACGACGAGGTCTTCGTGCAGGCGCTCGAGCACGGGATGCCGCCCACCGCGGGCGTCGGGATCGGCATCGACCGCCTCGTGATGGCCTTGACCGGGACGCGTACGATCCGCGACGTGATCCTCTTCCCCGCGCTGCGCGACTGATGGAGTGATGGCCCGCCCCCCCGCCCGTCCGTCCGCGCTCGTCGCCGTTCTCGCCCTCCTCGCCACAGCCGGCTGCGGGGGCTCTGACGACCAGCCGACCGAGGCGTCCGAGCCGGCTCGCACCCGGGAGCCGCGCGCCCTCTACGAGCAGGCCGTGAGGGGTCTCGACGAGGTGGGCAGCGGCACGCTGGAGGCCGACCTGGAGGCCCGCCTGACCTTCGGCGCCACGCAGACGCTCACCCTCACCGAGGCCGGCGCGTTCAACGGCCTGGGCGGCACCGCGTTCCCCGACTACGCCTTGGAGCTGACGGCCGGCGAGTCGTCCGGCGGCGACGAGGAGCTCACCGAGGTCGTGCACCTCGGCGAGAGCCTGTTCCTCAAGCCCGCGGGCGCGGACGCCTTCCAGCGCCAGACCGGGGAATCGGTGGAGCGCAACGCACAGGTCTACACGCAGGAGACCGCTGCACTGCCGCCCGGCCGCCTGCCGCTGCTGGCCCTGACGCCCGCCGACTGGGTGGAGGACGACTTGCGTGTCGACGGCGAGGAGAAGGTCGAGGGCAGGCCCGCGACCCGCCTGGCCGGCACGCTCGCCCTACGCGCGTTCCTGCTCGACCTCGAGACGGCCAAGCGCAACCAGTTCGGCCTGGGCCTCGAGCTCACGCAGGACGCGCGGCGCCTGCTCGATGCGTCCGCCTCCGAGCAGGACAAAGCCACGATCACCGCGCTCGTCGACGGGGAGGGCCGCCTGCGCAGGCTCGAGGTCGCGCTGGCCGGTGACGTCGGGCCGCCGACGACCACGGCGGCGGAGTCCGACCCCCTCGGCCGCGTCGAGGTCGACCTGACCGTCGCGCTCGACGAACTCGGGCAGACGCAGGACATAACCGCGCCCGACGCGCCCGGCGCCTAGGTACGCCTCGGCGGGTGAGGGGCCGTTGGTAGACTGACCAATCCTCGTCCCGCGACCCCGAATGCTCATCCGGGCGGCTGTTTGAGCCGAAGTGATGGGTACGTCGGGTGCTTCGACATCCCACGGAGCACACCGAGCCAGAGCACGCGCCAGCAGGAAGGAAGCAGCACCAATGTTCGAGCGATTCACAGAACGGGCCAGGCAGGTCGTCGTTCTCGCGCAGGAGGAGGCGCGCACGCTCAAGCACAACTACATCGGCACCGAGCACATCCTGCTCGGCCTGCTCCGCGAGGAGGAGGGTCTTGCCGCAAGGGTGCTCGAGTCGCTGGACATCACCGTGGAGCGTGTGCGCGCGCAGGTCGTGCGCATCGTCGGCTCCGGTGAGGAGGTCACCAGCGGGCAGATCCCCTTCACGCCCCGCGCCAAGAAGGTCCTGGAGCTTGCGCTGCGCGAGGCGCTGAGCCTGGGCCACAACTACATCGGCACCGAGCACATCCTGCTCGGCCTGGTCCGCGAGAACGAGGGCGTGGCCGCGCGCATCCTCCTGGACTTCGACGCCGACTCGGAGAAGATCCGCAACGAGGTCATCCGCATGCTGTCGGGCCCCGGCGGGCGCCGTCAGGGTGGCGGCCAGGGGCAGGGCCAGGGCGCCGGCGCGGGTGCCGGCGGTGCGCAGGGGGAGGGCAAGAAGTCCTCCAAGCTGCTCGACCAGTTCGGGCGCAACCTGACCAAGCTGGCCTCCGACGGCAAGCTCGACCCGGTGGTCGGGCGCGAGACCGAGGTCGAGAGGATCATGCAGATCCTCTCGCGCCGCACCAAGAACAACCCGGTGCTCATCGGCGAGCCCGGCGTGGGCAAGACAGCCGTGGTCGAGGGCCTGGCCCAGCGCATCACCAACTCCGACGTGCCCGAGCTGCTCAAGAACAAGCAGATCTACACGCTGGACCTGGCGGCCCTCGTCGCGGGCTCGAAGTACCGCGGCGAGTTCGAGGAGCGCCTCAAGAAGGTGATGAAGGAGATCACCCAGCGCGGCGACATCATCCTGTTCATCGACGAGCTGCACAACCTCGTCGGGGCGGGCGCCGCCGAGGGCGCGATCGACGCCGCCTCCATCCTCAAGCCGGCCCTGGCCCGCGGTGAGCTGCAGACCATCGGCGCCACCACGCTGGACGAGTACCGCAAGTACCTCGAGCGCGACAGTGCGCTGGAGCGGCGCTTCCAGCAGATCAAGGTCGATCAGCCGTCGACCGACGAGACCGTGCAGATCCTCAGGGGCCTGCGCGACCGCTACGAGCAGCACCACAAGGTGGACATCACCGACGAGGCGCTCGAGGCGGCGGCCGAGCTGGCCGACCGCTACATCTCCGACCGCTTCCTGCCCGACAAGGCCATCGACCTCATCGACGAGGCCGCGTCGCGCATGCGCATCAAGTCGATGACCTCCCCGCCCGTGTACCGCGAGCTCGAGGACGAGATCGACGAGACGCGGCGCGCCAAGGAGACCGCGATCGAGGCCCAGGAGTTCGAGAAGGCGGCCAACCTTCGCGACGAGGAGCGCCAGCTCACGCAGCGCAAGCGCCAGCTCGAGGAGCAGTGGGAGGCCGGCGAGGGCGAGGGCGAGCGGCCCGCCATCGGCGAGGAGGAGATCGCCGACATCGTGTCGATGTGGACCGGCATCCCCGTCTTCAAGCTCACCGAGGCCGAGACGGCCAAGTTGATGCGCATGGAGGACGAGCTGCACAAGCGCGTCATCGGCCAGCAGCCTGCCGTGGAGGTCATCTCCAAGGCGATCCGTCGCTCGCGCGCAGGTCTGAAGGACCCCAAGCGCCCCACGGGCTCGTTCGTCTTCCTGGGCCCGTCGGGCGTGGGCAAGACCGAGCTGGCGCGCACGCTGGCCGAGTTCCTGTTCGGCGACGAGGACGCGATGGTCCGCATCGACATGTCGGAGTACATGGAGAAGCACGCCGTGTCGCGCCTGGTCGGCTCGCCCCCGGGCTACATCGGCTACGACGAGGGCGGCCAGCTCACCGAGGCGGTGCGCCGCAAGCCCTACAGCGTGCTGCTGCTCGACGAGATCGAGAAGGCCCACCCGGACGTGTTCAACATCCTCCTGCAGATCCTGGAGGACGGCCGCCTGACCGACGCGCAGGGTCGCACCGTGGACTTCCGCCACGCGATCGTGATCATGACGTCGAACATCGGCGCACAGGAGATCGCCCGCAACACCCCGCTGGGCTTCGCCGTGTCGGAGGACGAGACGGGCATCACCTACGACGACATGAAGAACCGGATCATGGGCGAGCTAAAGAAGGTCTTCCGGCCCGAGTTCCTCAACCGCATCGACGACGTCATCGTCTTCCACAAGCTGCAGAAGCCGGAGATCAAGCAGATCATCGAGCTCCTGCTGCGCCGCGTGCGCGAGTCGATGGCCGACCGTGAGCTGCAGCTCGAGCTCACCGAGGAGGCCAAGGACTTCCTCGTCGACAAGGGCTGGGACCCGTCCATGGGTGCCCGGCCGCTGCGCCGCGCGATCCAGCGCTACATCGAGGACCAGCTCGCCGACTTCGTCCTGCGCCAGGAGCTCACGCCGCAGGCCACGGTCATGGTCGACGTCGCGCCCGAGAACGACGACCGCGAGGTCATCCTCTCGATCGTCGAGCCCAAGGTGCCCGCCGCCGTGGGCGCCGGCGCCGTGGAGGCCGATGGTGCCGCAGCCGGCGAGGATCCCGACGCGGACAGCCCGGTCGAGCCCGGCGGCGCGCTGGACACCCCGGCCAACGAGCGCGAGTCGGACTGAACCAGCCCGCGGCGCTGGGCTGCTGCCCTCTCAAGAGGGCGGCAGCTCGTTGCGCTCGCGCCCCGGTGCCCCCGGCTGCGCCGCCCACGATCGACGTGACCGTGGTGGGTCGCAATCCTGGTCAGCGCCCCGGGATCCGCCTGCACCGCGTGCGCCACCTCGACGACCAGGACCGCACGCGCCGCCACGGCCTGCCCGTCACCACCCCCGCGCGGACGATCCTCGCCCAGGCCGCCGTCCTGGCGCCCCGCGACCTGGAGCGCACCATCGTCGAGACCAGACGCCAGCGCCTGGTCACCGCGCCCAGCGCGTCGTCGTGGAGGTCGACAGCTGGCGATCGCAAGGCCTTCGAGACCGACCGCCGCCGTGACGCCGATCTCCAGGCCAACGGCTACATCGTTCTGCGCATCACGGCGCGCCAGCTCCGCCACGAACCGCTCTACGTCGCCGCCCGCCTCGGTGCGCTCCTGACGCGATGAGGCGCCTGCCTTCGGCGCGCCCACGGTCCCTCGCCACCCATGGGGCCACGCCTGGTCTACGCGGCCCTTCCCGCGCGCGCCTGACAGGATGGCCGGGTGCACGACGCGCCCGGCCATCGCCTCGCCACGCGCGTGGTCCACGCCGGGCTGCCCGAGCCGGGGCAGGGGGAGCCGTTCCTGCCGGGCCCGACGTTCGCGGCGCCCTATCACCTGGCCGGCCCCGCCGACGCCTCGCTCTACGGCTACGGGCGCTACGCCAACCCGACGTTCACCGCCTACGAGAAGGCGCTCGGGGAGCTGGAGAGCGGGGAGGTCACATTGTTCGCCTCCGGCATGGCCGCCGTCGCCGCCGTCCTCCTGCCCCTGCTGCGCCCCGGCGACGTGCTCGTCGCACCCTCCGATGCCTACCCCGGGGTGCGCACGATCGCCGCCGAGCACCTCGAGCCGCGGGGGGTGGCGGTGCGCCTGGTGCCCACCGACGAGACGGCGCTGCGAGAGGCGCTGCCCGGCGCGCGGCTGGTGTGGGTGGAAACCCCCTCCAACCCGGGCCTGGACAGGCTCGACCTCGAGGCGCTGGCCCCCGACGTCCACGCCGCCGGAGCGCTGCTGGCCGTGGACAACACGCTGGCCACCCCGCTGCTGCAGCGTCCGCTGGCCCTGGGCGCCGACGCCTCGGTGGCCAGCGGCTCCAAGGCGCTGACCGGCCACAGCGACCTGGTGCTCGGCTACGTCGCCGCGCGTGACGAGCAGCTCGTGGAGGACATCCGCGCCTGGCGCAACGCCACGGGCGCCGTCCCCGGCCCGTTCGAGACCTGGCTGGCCCACCGTTCGCTGGCCACCCTCGACGTTCGCCTGCGCCGCGGGTGCGCCAACGCCGAGGCCCTGGCCGACCTGCTGCGTGCTCGCGGCGACGTGGCCGACGTACGGTGGCCGGGGCTGGGCACCGTGGTCTGCTTCGACGTCGGCTCGCCCGAGCGCGCGCAGGCCTTCCTGACCGCGTGCGAGCTGGTCGCCGAGGCCACCTCCTTCGGCGGCGTGCACACCTCGGCCGAGCGCCGCGCGCGCTGGGGCACCGACGCGGTGCCGGACGGGTTCATCCGCCTGTCCGCGGGGGTGGAGGACATCGGCGACCTCGCGACCGACCTCACCCGCGCGCTGGACGCCAGCCGGTCAGCTTCGCGTCCAGCGTGATCGCGCCGACGCCCACCCGAGCCCTGGAGACGGGGCAGCCGGAGGATGTGTGACAAGTCTCCTCGTGCTGGCCGTGCCGTCGGGCACCGGACGTACTCTCCAGGCGGTCATGCCACGCGCCGCCACCCTCCATGTCTGCAGCGACTGCGCGCACGCCTCCCCGCGCTGGCACGGGCAGTGCCCGGGCTGCGGCGCGTGGAACACGCTGGTGGAGGAGCGCGCGCCCGCTGCGGTTGGCCGCGGGGCCGGCGGTCGGTCGGGTGGCCGCGCCGCTGCGCCCGCGGGCCGGCCGGTTCCCCTGCGCGAGGTGCGCGCCGAGGCGATGGTGCGGTTGCCCACGGGGCTGGGGGAGCTGGACCGTGTGCTGGGCGGCGGGCTGGTGCCGGGATCGCTCGTGCTGCTGGGCGGCTCGCCGGGCATCGGCAAGTCGACCCTGACCGCGATGGCGCTGGGCCACCTCGAGGCGGCCGGGCGACGCACCCTCTACGTCTCGGGCGAGGAGTCGCCCGCGCAGATCCGCCTGCGCGCCGCGCGGCTGGGGGAGGGGGCACTCGACGTGCCCGTCCTGGCCGAGACCGACCTCGCCACCGTCCTGGCGACGCTGGAGTCCGAGCGCCCCGACGTCTGCGTGATCGACTCGGTGCAGACGCTCAACGATCCCCAGCTCACCGGCGCGCCGGGCTCGGTGGGGCAGGTGCGCGAGGTGGCGGGAGCCATCGCGCGCATCGCCAAGGCCCAGGACACCGCGGTCGTTCTCGTGGGCCACGTGACCAAGGAGGGAGCGCTGGCCGGGCCGCGGGTGCTCGAGCATCTCGTGGACTGCGTGCTGCAGTTCGAGGGGGAGCGCGAGCGCACCTACCGCACGGTGCGCGCGCTGAAGAACCGCTTCGGCTCCACCAGCGAGGCCGGCGTTTTCGAGATGCGCCAGGACGGCCTGGTCGAGGTGCTGGACGCCAGTGCGCGCTTCGTCAGCGAGGCCACCGGAAAGCCGGGCAGCGTCGTGCTGGCCGCGATGGAGGGCACGCGCCCGCTGCTGGTCGAGGTGCAGGCGCTGGTGTCGCCCAGCGAGCTGGTGCCGCCTCGGCGGGTGTGCAACGGCATCGACCGCGCGCGCCTGGCCCTCGTGCTCGCGGTGCTGGCCCGCCACGCCGGAGTGGGCACTGGCACCGCGGACGTGTTCGTCAACGTCGTGGGCGGCGTGCGCGTCGAGGAGCCGGGTGCCGACCTCGCCGTGGCCCTGGCGGTGGCCAGCGCCGCGAAGGGGGTGGCACTGGGCGGCGGCGCGCAGCCGGCGGGGGCCCTGCCCCTCGCCTGCTTCGGCGAGGTCGGCCTCACCGGGGAGCTGCGCACCGTCGCGCACCCCGAGCGTCGCGCCGAGGAGGCGGCCAAGTTCGGCTTGCGGCGCATCGTCGCCCCGCCCGCCCACGGGACGCTGCGCGAGGCACTGCGCGCCGCGCTGGCCGAGCCGGCGCCTGCCCACGCAGCGTGATAGCACGGCCAGCCCAAAGAGCTATCATCGCGCCATGAAGCAGCTCATCGCCCGCATCGACGACGACCTCCACGCGCGCCTCAAGCAGCGAGCGGCCTTCGAGGGCCGTTCGCTCAACGCGCTCGTGACCGAGACGCTCGAAGGCGCCGCACCGCCGCGTGAAGAGACGCCGCAGGCGTGGCTGCGCCGTCGCGCCCACGAGCGCGGCGTGCGGCTGCTGGGACCCGCCGACCAGCCGTCCGACCCGGCAGAGCTCGACCGGGTCATCGAGGCCAATCGAGGCCTGGGACCGTTCATCGACGAGTTCATCGAGGAGGACCGGCGCGACCGGTTCTGACCGATGCTCCGCTTCCTCGACTCGAGCCTCATCGTGCGGGCCTACCTGCCGGATGAGCCGGGTCAAACGGAGGCGTACGGCCTCCTGACCGGCGGCGGAGCGCTCGCCAGCGAGCTCGCCCCGGTGGAGGTGACCCGAGGTCTCGTCGGCGCTCGCCGTGCCGGACGGCTCTCCGACACCGAGTTCGAGCAGACCCTCGCGCAGGTGGACGTCGACCTGGGCGAGCAGGGTCGTATCGGGATCATCCCCTTCGACGGCGGCCCGACGCTCGTCCGCGCCCGCGAACTCGTGCTCGCCCATCGCCTGCGCACCCTCGACGCCATCCACCTCGCCGTCGCCGACCTCGACGCGCGCCGGCTCGCCGAGCCCGACCTCGAGCTCCACTTCCTCACCCGAGACGCTGATCAGGCCGCTGCCGCGCGGGCCCTCGGCCTGTTAACGGACCCATAAACTCCTGGTAAAGCGTGCCGCGCTAGAATGGCAATGATGGCGCAGCGTACCGGGGAAGAGTTCTCAGAGCTCGAAGGTCGTCAGGAGCCCCGGCTCGTCAAGGCGCTCGAGATGGTCGCGCCCGGCACGGCGCTGCGTGAGGGCATCGACAACATCGTCCACGCCCGCACCGGGGGCCTCATCACCATCGGCGACCCCGACGAGCTGGGCTTTCTCTTCAGCGGCGGCATCCGCCTGGAGATCGACTACACGCCCGCGATGCTCTACCAGGTGGCCAAGATGGACGGCGCCATCGTCCTCAACGCCAACGCCACCAAGATCACGCTGGCCAACGTCCAGCTCACGCCGGACCCGACCATCCTCAGCCTCGAGACGGGCACCCGCCACCGCACCGCCGAGCGGGTCTCCAAGCAGACCGACGCCCTGGTCATCGCGATCTCCCAGCGCCGCGAAGTCGTCTCGGTCTACGTCGACGGCGCCAAGTACATCCTCGAGGACATCCCCGTCGTCCTGGCCAAGGCCAACCAGGCCCTGGCCACGCTGGACAAGTACCGCACCCGGCTGGATCAGGTCTCCACCCGCCTCACCGCGCTGGAGTTCGAGGGTGGCGCCACCCTGCACGACGTGCTCACCGTCATGCAGCGCTCGGAGCTGGTCACCCGCATGGCCGTGGAGATCGAGCGCTACATCGTCGAGCTGGGCGCCGAGGGGCGCCTTATCGAGATGCAGCTCGAGGAGACCATGGTCGGCGCCGCGGTGGACAAGGCCGCGCTGGTGCACGACCACCTCGTCGAGGACTCCGACGAGGCCTACGCCGCCGCGCTGGACCAGCTCGGCCGCCTGCCCCACCAGGATCTGCTCGACTTCGGCCGCCTCGCGGAGCTGCTCGGTCATGACCGCAAGCTCAACACGCTCGACTATCCCGTCTCGCCGCGGGGCTACCGCATCCTGGGGCGCATCCCGCGCCTGCCCAAGCTCGTCATCGCATCGATCGTGCGAGAGTTCGGCGGGCTGGACGAGATGCTGGCCGCCACCGACGCGGAGCTGGAGAACGTCGAGGGCGTGGGCGAGATCCGCGCGAAGGACATCCGCGAGGGCCTGCGCCGCCTGCAGGAGATCAACCTCGTCGACCGTTATCTGCAGACGTGACGCAGACCTGACGCGCGGCCCGCGTCACCCAAGACCTGACACCGAGGGAAGCCGGCCCGACGCGCCGGCCATTCGAAGGAGGAACACCATTCCGGAAGCCATTGAAGAGGACCAGTTGCTGGAGGATCTCGTGCCGACGCCCGTCGAGTGCATCGATTTCGAGGTCGACGACGAGGTCGTGTACCCCCATCACGGTGCCGGCCTGGTCCTGAAGAAGGAGGTCAAGAAGGTCTTCGGCGAGGAGCGCGAGTACCTGACCATCAAGATCCTGCACAACGACATGACCGTCATGGTCCCGTGCGAGAACGCGCATCTCGCGGGTCTGCGCCGGGTCATCGACGAGGAGACCGTCAAGAAGGTCCTGGCCGTCCTGTCGGACCAGGTCTCCGAGATGCCCAAGAACTGGAACCGCCGGTTCAAGCACAACCGCGACAAGATCAAGACCGGCGACATCTACGAACTGGCCGAGGTCGTGCGCAACCTGGCCATCCGCGAGCACCACAAGGGCCTGTCGACGGGTGAGAAGCAGATGTTCACCCGCGCGAAGAAGATCCTCGCCTCCGAGCTGATGTACGCGCTGGAGAAGGACGAGGACGACGCCGAGGCCTTCCTCGACGACCTCCTGGCCGAGTCGGCCGGGGCACAGTTGGCGGCTGGTTAGGTAACTCGCCCGCGCGCGCGAACCGGTCTCCCGCAATCGTGGAGGGTCGCGCGCGCGGGGCGGGCGGGCGGATGTCTCAGGCGGTCGCGCTCGTCGTGGCTGCCGGACGGGGCGAACGCCTTGGGTCCCACGGGCCCAAGGCGTTCGTCGTGCTGGCCGGCCGTCCGATGCTCGAGTGGAGCCTGGACGCGCTGCGCGCGGTGCCGGAGATCGAGGCGATCGTGGTGGCGCTGCCTGAGAACGCGCGGACGCCCTCGGGCACGATCGGCGTGGTCGGCGGCCGCGAGCGCTCGCACTCGGTGCGCAACGCGCTGGCCGTCGCCCCGCCGGACGCCGACGCGGTGGTCGTCCACGACGCCGCCCGTCCCCTCGCGCTTCCCGAGCAGTTCGCCGCCTGCCTGGCCGCGCTCGAGGACGCCGACGCCGCTGTTGCCGCCGCCCCGGTCACCGACACGACCAAGGAGGCAGACGCCGACGGGCGCGTGCTGCGCACGCTGGATCGCCGCACGCTGTGGGCCGTCCAGACGCCCCAGGCCTTCCGCCGCGCGGCCCTGGAGGCGGCGCTCGACCAGCCCGACGAGGTGCTCGCGCGCGCCACCGACGACGCGTCCCTCGTGGAGGCTGCGGGCGGGCGGGTGCGTGTCGTAGCCTCCCCGCGCGAGAACCTGAAGGTGACCACGCCGCTCGACCTCCGCGTGGCCGAGCTGCTCCTGGCGCAGCGATGCTGACCGACCTCCACGTCCACCTGCGCCCCGACGAGTCGGGCACCCCGGCGCAGCGCCACTTCACGGCGGCCAACGCCCAGCGCTACCGCGAGGTCGCCTCCGAGCGCGGGATCACCGAGCTGGGCTGCTCGGAGCACGTCTACCGCTTCGCCCAGGCGCTGGACGTCTGGGCGCACCCGCTGTGGCGCGAGAGCGCGCGCGACGACCTTGACGCCTACGTGACCTTCCTGCGCGAGGAGACCGACCTGCGGGTGGGCATCGAGGCCGACTTCGTGCCCGGGCGCGAGGACGCCATGGCCACGCTCCTGGAGGCCCGCGACTGGGACTACGTGATCGGCTCGGTGCACTTCCTGGGCGACCTGGCCGTCGACCACGGGGACTTCGACATCTGGGACCACCGCTCCCACCGCCCAGACGAGGTCTGGGCGCGCTACTTCGAGACGGTCGGCGAGGCCGCCCGCAGCGGGCTGTTCGACGTCCTCGCCCACCCCGACCTGGTCAAGGTGTGGGGAGCGCACCGCCCGCGGCCCGACGGGGACCTGCGCCGCTTCTACGAGCGCGCGATGGAGGGCATCGCCGAGTCGGGGATCGCCGTGGAGGTCTCCACCGCCGGGTTGCGCAAGCCCGCCTGCGAGCTGTATCCGGCGCCGGCCTTCCTGGAGATGGTGCTCGACGCGGGCAACCCGATCGCCCTGTCCAGCGACGCCCACACCCCCGACGAGCTCGGCTTCCGCTACGAGCAGGCGTTGGAGGTCCTCGAGGGGCTCGGCGTGCGCGAGGTCGCGGTCTTCGAGGGCCGCGAGCGGCGCCTGGAGCCCCTGGGGTGAGCTTCGCCACCGGCATCGGCTGGGACTCCCACCGCCTCGTGGAGGGCCGTCCGCTGATCCTGGGCGGGGTGCGCATCGAGCACGACCGCGGCCCGGCCGGCCACTCCGACGCCGACGTGCTGTGCCACGCTGTCATCGACGCGCTGCTGGGCGCGGCCTGCCTGGGGGACATCGGCGAGCAGTTCCCCGACGACGACCCGCGCTGGAAGGACGCCGACTCGCTGACGCTGCTGTCCAGCGTGTGCTCGCGCCTGGCCGCCGAGGGCTGGACGGTCAACAACGTCGACGCCAGCGTGCTGCTGGAGCGCCCGAAGCTGAGCCCCCACCGCGAGGCCATGCGCGCCGGGCTGGCCGGCGCCATCGCCATCCCCCCCGAGCGCGTCAACGTGAAGGCCACCACCGGCGAAGGGATGGGCTTCGTCGGGCGCGAGGAGGGCGTGGGAGCGCTCGCGGTGGCCACGATCATGCGCGGGTGACGTCGACCCGGTTCAAGCGGGGCCACGCCACGGCCGATGGTCATGGGCGACCCGCCCACACATCAACAGAGCGCCTGTGCGCCAGCTTCGAGCGATGCCCTCAAGCCGTGGGTGGTGGGCGCCGATACCCCTGCCAGTGCCGCCGCGACGGAGCGGTCGGCGACTCGACATGGGAGCTCTCGGGGATGGCTACGGGCAAGCTGGTGCTTGGGCGGGACAGGCGGTGGATGGTGCTCGTGGCAGGGCTTGTGTCGGTGTTGGCGTTGGGTCTCGCTGCGGGTGAGCCGCGAGCCCAAGAGCGTCGCGGTGAGTTGGGCGCTGGTGAGCGTGAGGCGGTGGAGCGTGCCGGTGCTGAAGGCCGGGATCGTGA
>JANDLV010000047.1 GCA_024330185.1 Candidatus Siliceabacter maunaloa | reverse complement strand
CGCCCAGGCCGCCTTGGCCCGCCAGGGGCGCTACCGCACCGTGCGCGACAACCTCCGTGCGCGACGTCGAAGTCAGCCACCGGGACGACGGCGAGAACATGATCGATGGGCATGGCTTGCACCTTTCGCGGGGAGCTGGCGAACGGCTCTATAAGGAGGCCGTCGAGAATGAGACCCATGACGACCGGTGAACTCATCGGCCATCCTCGTGCTTGTCCCGCTCAGCTGAGCACCCAGGGCAGCGACTGGCGGAACAGCTCGAGCACCACCGGGTCGGCTTCCGTGCTGGGGCGCACGTCGGGGTAGAGCTCCTCGCGGCGATCGGCGGGGACCACCATGCTGGCCTCCAGCGCCTGGGGGGTCAGCCATCGCAGCGCGAGGCCCTCGCGCAGGCCGGGCACGAAGGCCGGGTCGTCGCTGGACAGGTGGAAGCCCCACTCCCCGAACGAGGGCACATGGGTCCAGAGGGGGATCACGCGCGGTCGCACCAGGCGGACCGTTGCCACCTCGCACCAGAAGACCCGCGGCGCCAACCACGGCGAGCAGGCCTGGGCGACCATCCGCCCGCCCGGGACGAGCAGGCGCGTGACCGCCCCCAGGAACTCGGCGCTGTACAGGCCCGCCAGCTCCGGGAGCGCGGGGTCGGGCAGGTCGAGCACGGCGACGTCGAAGCCACCGGGAGGCTGGGCGGGCACCCAGCGCGTGGCGTCGGCGTGGACGACCTCGACGCGGTCGTCCAGGAGCGCCCCGCCGTTGAGCTTCAGCAGCGCCGGGTGGGTGGCCGCCGCCGCGGTGATGGCCTCGTCTGGATCCACCAGCACGATCTGCTCGAGGTCGGGGTAGCGGACCAGCTCGCGCACCACGTTCCCGGTTCCCCCGCCCAGCACCAGCACCCGCCGGGCCCCAAGCGCCATGGCCGGGTGCACGAGCAGCTCGTGGTAGCGGTACTCGTCGTCGCTGGAGCACTGGATCTCCCCGTCCAGGTAGACGCGCAGGTCGATGCCCTTGAGGCCCTCCACCAGCTCCACCCGCTGGAGCGCCGACCCCAGCCGCGTGATCGTGGGATCGGCGAAGCCCAGCTCGCGCGCGTGGGCGATCTCCGCCTTCAGGTAGTCGACCATCCGCCGTACGATGGCCCATGCGCGCCATCGAGGTTCCCGTCCGCGACCGTTGGGCACAGCGCCTGAGTGCCGCGGGCCTGCCCTACGGCGCCAGCCATCGGCTCGACGGCGAGCCCTACGACTACTGGGCCGAGGGCACGGCGCTCCTGCTCGCGCCCGACGAGGCCCAGGCCTACACCGCCGCCGCCCGGGAGCTGTGGCGCCTGGCGGTGGCGCTGGCCGACGAGCTGCTGGGCGGAACGCAGGACCTCGGCCTGCCGCTGCTGGCGCTGCCCGCAGTGCAGTGGAGCCGCGGGGCCGGCCACCAGGGGCTGGCCGCGCGGCTGGACTTCGGGGCGACGCCCGGCGGTGTCCCGCAGCTCTTCGAGCTCAACCCCGACGTCCCGGTGCTGCTGCCCGAGTGCGGCCCCGCCCAGCGCGAGTGGCACGACGCCCTGCCCGCGCCGCTGCGCCAGCGCACGACCCAGGTCAACGACCTCGAGGCGGCGCTGGAGCGCCGCTGGGCGCAGCTCCTGCCCGAGCCCGGGACCGCCCTGCACCTGACCTGTCTGCCCGATCCCGACGGCGAGGAGCGCGCCAACGCGCAGGTCATGGCCGGCCTGGCGCGCCGGGCCGGCTGGAGGCCCGAGGTCGTCGACCTCGACGCCCTGCGTTGGGACGGCGCGGCACTGCGCGCCCCCGGCGGGGAGGCGCTGGGCCACTGGCACAAGCTCTACGGCTGGTACTGGCTGCTGGCCGACCAGCGCCACAGCGGCTACGCGCTGCGCGCTTTCGGTGCCGCGCAGCCGCTGGTGATCTACGAGCCCCTGTGGCGCCTGGCGCTGGAGAGCAAGGCGCTGCTGGTCCACCTGGCCGACCGCCACCCCGGCCATCCCAACCTGCCGGCCGCCACGCTGAGCCAGCCCGACGACCCGCGGGGCTGGGTGCGCAAGCCGCTGTTCGGCTACCAGGGCGCCGGCGTCCATGCCACCACCCCCGACGGGACGGTGCACCGCGGCGACGCCGAGCCCGACCACGACACCGGCTGGATGTGGCAGGCGCTGGTGGACACCCGTGACGCGACGGGCCGTTCGCGCACCGTCTCGGTGTGGCTGGTGGACGGCGAGCCCGTGGGCCTGGGCGTTCGCGATAACGACGGCCTGGTCGTCTCGGCGCAGCCGCGCTTCGTCCCTCACCTGATCGCGTGCTGATCGGGCCCCGGACCGGTACTCTGGCGGCTCGTGCTGCATCTGCTGCGACCCGAGCCGGAGCCGCCCGACCTCCCCGAGGTGCACGTGCAGGTGGGCGAGGGCACGCTGCTGGGCTCCTGGGAGGCCTTCGCACCCGCCCGCGACGCAGTGCTGGCCCACGACGGCGATGTCCACGCCGGCGTCATCAGGGTCGAGCTGGCCGGCGCCCAGACGACCGCCCGGGACGTGGAGGGTGCCTGGTGCCTGAGCGTCGACATCGACGTGCTCGGCACCGCGGACCAGAACTTCTGGTGCCTGGCCTCCACGGCGCAGCGCCACGGCGCCGCGCTGACCGTGGACACCACCGAGGTGGACCTCGTCCAGCACCTCAACGCCGGCGCGGAGCCCGGGGAGGGCGTCGGCGACCAGATCGTCTCCGTGGCCGTGGCCCACTGGGCGAGGGCGCGCCTCTCTGATCTGTGGACCTACGAGTGGCCGGGCGGCCTCGAGGGCCAGTACCTCGGCCGCCAGGTGGTGCGCCGCCTGCGCGCCCATCCCCTGCCCGAGCCCTTCATGCGCCGTCTCTTCTCCGGACGGGTCAGCCGCATGGCGGCCATCGGCCTGGCCGGCGCGGCCGCCGCCTTCGCGGTGGGCTGTGGCAACGAGGACCAGTCGCGGGTCTGTGTCGACCAGCAGCAGAAGGTCATCGACGAGGACAAGTGCGAGCGCGAGGAGCGCCGCGGCGGCGGCGGGTTCAGTCCCTTCTTCTTCTACTACGGCGGCGGCATCAGCAACGGCTTCGCCCGCGGCGGCCGGGCGGTCCCCTCCACCGACGCCGCCGGCAACCGGTCCGCCTCCAGTCGCTTCGGCGGCACCAGCGTGCGCGGCAGCGGCAGCACGGTCTCCTAGTGGCCGCCTCCGCAAGTACGCACCGTTCCGGCGGCCGCCGATCACCGCCTGGGGCCACCCGGCGACCGGTCATGTGCCAGAGGCACACTCCCGGATCACCGTGCGGCCCCAGCCGGCGCCGGCGACCCCCGGCGACGGCACGTACTTCCGTGGACGACCACTAGCCAGGGCTGTCCGTCGTGACGCGCCGAGGGTGCGACGTGGCCGTGGTGGGCGGAGGCTACGTCGGCCTGTGGTCGGCGCTCCTCTGCGCCCGGGCCGGACAGGCGGTGACCGTGGTGAGCGACCGTCCCTGGCCGCTACGCGACCGTGACCGAAGCCGCGGCTCCGATGTCCTGCCCAGCGCGGCCAACGCGGGCATGGTCTTCCCGCTGTGGCTGGACTTCGACAACGTCTGGGAGCGCTACGGCCAAGCCGACGCTGTCGCCCTGTGCCGGGCCTCCGACGCTGCGGTGGAGGAGGTGCGCGCCTTCGCCGAGCTTCAGGGCTGCCCGTGGCGCGGGGTCGAGCACCTGCTGGTGGCCACCCACCCGCGCCAGTTCGCCCTCTGGCAGGTGCTGCTGGACAGCCTGGCCTGGGGCGGCGAGGGCGCCGTCTTCCGCCGCGTGACGGCCGACGAGAGCCAGGAGCGCCTGGGAGCGCCCTTCGGCGCCGGCCTGGCCTTTGGGAACTGCGCCACCGTCGATCCCCACGCCCTGCTGGGTGCTCTGCGCGACGCCTGCCTGGAGGCGGGGGTGGAGATCGTGGAGGCCCACGCCCGCGAGGTGGCCGCCGTCGACGACGGTGTGGAGATCGTGGGCGAGGACGACCGGTTGGCCGCCGGACACGCGGTGCTGGCCCTCGGCGGCCGCGCCGCGGGCTCCAGCGCCCTGGCCCGTCACCTGCGGGCCGAGTTCACGTGGATCGGCGTCTGGGAGGGCGTGGGCGCCGAGGTTCGTCCGGCGCCGGACGACCTCGCCTGCGTGAGCGCGCTGGACGAGCAGATGCACTACCTGCGCCGCCTGGAGGACGGAGCCCTGCTGGTGGGCGGCAGCGGCCCGCCCAGGCGCCCAGACGAGCCCTCCGACGAGGTCCGCGACGGCCTCAGGCGCCTGTTCCCCGCGCTGGTCGATCGCCCGCCACGCACGCTCTACTCCGGCCTGATCGAGGTCAGCGAGGGCCTCCTGCCGCTGGTGGGCTCGCTGCACCCGCGCCTGCACTACGCCAGCGGGCTGTCGGGGATGGGCATCGCCTCCAGCCGCCTGCTGGCCGGGATCGTGGCCGAGCGCGCCGGCGAGCAGGAGGAGGAGCTGGGCGCGCTGGCCTGCGTGGACGAGCACGAGCTCGAAGCCGACCGCGTCGACCTGGCCTGAGCCGGGCCGGGCCGGGCCGGGCCGGGCGGTCGCTACGCCGTCAGCGCGAGGTCGTCCAGCTCCCGCGGCTCCTGCGTGCTCTCCACTCGCCCGGTCTCCCCGGCGCTGGCGCCCAGCTCGATGAGATGGGGAACGAAGCGCGAGTAGAGGTCGACGATCAGGCCGTCGTTCTCGCGCACGCAGAGCCCGCTCGGCAGGTCGCCCACAACCCAACTGGAGACGGTGGGGTGGTTGCCGTCGAAGTCGCCGAGCGGGCTGTAGGCCTGCCACACGCGGTCCTCCTCGCCGAAGTCCCCGGGCGTCTGGACGTCGCCGTCGCGGCTGACGATGGCGATGTTGGCCCCCTCGTAGGAGTGGTGGGGCTTGCTGGCCCACTCGGTGAGCTCGCGCGGGCCGTCGTTGTGGGCGGCGAGCAGGTACGGGCAGCGCTCCCCGAACAGCTCCCACAGGATGGCCAGCATGCCCTTGGACGACCACATGATCTTCCACAGCGGCTCGTACCAGCCGGTGCACAGCGGGCCGGGGGCGATCGAGCGCAGAGCGAAGTCGCCGTCCTCATGGTGCTCCTCGTAGAGCAGCCAGTCCCACGGGTAGAGGTTGTAGAGGTGCTCGATGGACACGCCCTCGATGTCGACGAACCCGCGTCCGTCCTCCCACAGGAGCTGCTCGATCTGGATGATGCGCGGGTCGAGTCCCGCCTGGCGGGCCAGCATGGCCATGTAGGCCACGGTCATCCAGGTCTCGCCGCTGCTCTCGACGAAGTCGTGGGCGAAGTGCACCGGCGCGGAGCCGATGCGCTGCTCGCGCAGCGCGGCCCAGCGGTCGACCAGCAGGTCGTGCACCTGGTTCCATTGGCCGTGCTGGGTGGCGTCGCGGCTGCGGATGTCGCAGAACCAGTTGTACTGCACGAATCCCGACTCCAGGAGCATGGCCGGCGTGTCGGCGTTGAACTCCAGCAGCTTGGGGGTGTCGCCGGCGAAGGCGAAGTCCATCCGCCCGTAGACCGTCGGATCGCGCTGGCGCCAGCTTCGCACCACCCCCTCCACCGCCCAGTCGGGGACGCTGATCTCCTCGAAGCGCTCCTCGCGGATCACGTGCTCGGTAGCCTGCTCGTAGAGGTCCAGGAGCTGCGCGGTGGCGGTGTGCAGGGCCGAGATCTCCGCCGGGCTGAAGAGGTAGCAGTGGTCCTCGTGCCAGTAGCGGTGAGCCGATCCGTCGGGACGGGGGATGGTGGAGAACACCAGGCCGTGGCGTTGGACCAGTTCCTCGTGGTTCTCGCGTGGCTCGATGGCCACCCGTCGCATTAGTGGCCCCTCCGGCGAGCCTCGCACCGTTCCGCCGGACGACAACCCGGCACGCGGCCCACCGGAGGGACCACTCGGCCCCTATCCGGTGAGCGCGGCGCACACCACGAGCGCGACCGCAACCTGCACCGACGCGGCGACCGCCGACGCCGGGTGGAAGCGCTCACTGGCCATGCAGATCGCGCCCAGCTTGCCGGGCGTGAGCGCGTCGAGCAGCAGGAAGCCGACCGCCTGTAGCGCGATGCCGATGGCGCCGAAGACCGCGACGTCGATGAGCGAGTCCCAGCCGCCGCCGCTGAAGAAGACGGCGAACCACTCGATCAGGCCCAGGGAGAACAGCGCGGCGGCCAGCAGGATGCCGGCGTTGACGTTGCGATCCTCCATCACCTGCCGGCCGAGGTGGCCGGGGGTGAGCAGGTCGACGGCGAAGAAGCCCGCCACCAGGATGATCAGGCCGACGCCCGCGTAGGCGAGGGTGAGGAGGACCAGTTCGCCGAGCGCCACGCGCGCAACCTATCAGCGCGGACGGCATGGTTCCCACCGGGCTGGCGGTTCGCGCGATGAATCCTGCGGTGGCCGATGGTCTATAGGGCAGAAGGAGTGAGCGCCACTGTCCCAGCGATCATCAGCAGAGCCGCCCACCGTCGTCCTTGCCATCGGCCCGCTCGCGCGCGCCGATGTGCCCGCGCTGTGCGAGCGCCTGCGCCTCCTCGTCGAACGCCGCGACGTCAAGGTCGTCGTCCTCGACGTGCCCGCGCTGGCCGCGGACCTCGTCGCGATCGAGGCGCTGGCCCGCCTGGCCCTCACCGCACGGCGACTGGGTCGTCGGGTGACGCTGCACCGCCCGTCGTACGAGCTCGCGGCGCTCCTGGCCTGGTGCGGGCTGGCCGACGCGCTCCCGGCAGGACCAGCTAGGGCTCGGGCCGCGCGGGCAGGCCGAAGAGGGGGAACAGGCGCGCCGTGTCGAGGAAGGAGTTGAGCCCGGTGATCCGCCCTCCCGAGATCTCGATGACCTGCAGGGCCCACGGCTCGAAGGCGCCCCCCGGACCGCTGGCGCGGTACTGGCCGAAGGCCGGCGAGCCGTTCGCAGCCACCGGCACGAGGCGCGAGCCGCGGCAGTGCTCCCCGGGGCCCAGCATCCAGCGGACGATCTCGGCCGGTCCGCGCAGCCACAGGTCGTAGGGGGGCATGGACAGCGTCGCGTCCTCGTGCAACACCGCGACGAGCGAGTCCATGTCGAACTGCTCGAAGGCCTCGACGTAGCGGTCCAGGAGCGTCTGCTGCGCCTCGTCCAGCGGCGCTACCTGGTCGGTGACGGTGAGGTCGCTCGTCGCGAGCGCCGCGCGCGCCCGCTGCAGCGCGCTGTTGACCGACGCGACGCTGGTCTCGAGGAGCTCCGCCGCCTCTGCGGCCTTCCAGCGCAGGACCTCGCACAGGATGAGCACCGCCCGCTGGCGGGGCGGGAGGTGCTGCACGGCGGCGACGAAGGCCAGGCGCAGCGTCTCGCGGGCCACGGCCAGCTCGGCGGGGTCGCCCTCCTGCTCGACGGCTCGGGCGTCGGGGATCGGCTCGATCCAGGTCGCCTCGGGACGGCTCGTGAGCGGGTCGGCGATCGTGCCCTCCGGGCCGACCTCCATCGGGCGGGCGCGGCGCTGGCGCCCGTCGAGCAGATCCAGGCAGACGTTGGTCGCGATGCGGTAGAGCCACGACTTGAGTGCCGCGCGACCCTCGAAGCGGTCGTGGCTGCGCCAGGCCCGCAGCATCGTCTCCTGCACCGCGTCCTCGGCCTCGAAGGCCGAGCCGAGCATCCGGTAGCAGTAGCCGGTCAACTCCCTGCGATGCTGCTCGAGCCGCTGCTCGAGCTCACCCGACCCCCGCTGCGCAGTACTCGCGGACACTCGGGCATCGTACGCGATGGGCGGGCGGGTCGCTACGAGAAGGCCTAAGCTTTTCCGATGGCCACCGATCACGCCACCGTCGCCGAGGAGGAGTACCTGCAGACCCTGCTGTGGCTGCAGGAGGCCCAGCTCCAGCTCACCGGGGCCAACGTGGCCCGGGCCATGCGCCTCTCGGCGCCCACCGTGCACGAGATGATCGGCCGCCTGGAGCGCGACGGCTACATCACGCGAGCGGCCGACAAGCAGATCAGCTTCACCGAGTCCGGGCTCGAGCACGCGGAGGGCGTCGTGCGCCGCCACCGGCTCATCGAGCGCTTCCTCACCGACGTGCTGAACATTCCGTGGGACGAGGTCCACGAGGAGGCCGAGCGCCTCGAGCACGCGATGTCTCCCGTGCTGGAGGCGCGCATGCTCGCGGCCATCGGCGACGCCAAGACCTGCCCCCACGGCCACCCCATCGCCGCCGGCCATCGCCGCGAGGGCGTTCCGCTGGCTGACGTGGAGATCGGTGCCGCGGTCACGGTGCTGCGCTTCGAGAACGAGGCCGAGGATCTGCTGCACTACCTCAAGGCCTCGGGCCTGGAGCCCGGGCTGCGTGGCCGCGTGGCGCAGCCCGACGACGACGACCACGTCACGGTCGAGGCCGATGGTGGCGAGCGCTGCACCGTCACCCGCTCGGTGGGCGAGACCGTCGCCGTGCGCGCCGACCCCTCCCCGCCGGCCCGCACCGCTCTGCCCGAGCAGTTGGTGTTCGGCAAAGAGCGCTACGGGCGCTGACTCCGAGCGGGTCCGTTTGGTCAGCGCTCGAGGCTGCTGGCGGTGATGTCGCCAAGGAGGTCTCGTAGCGGTTGTTCGTCGCCGCGCGTGGCGGCGATCGCCGCGACGTTGTTGCGCTCGGCGTCAATCTGCTGCCAGCGCAGCGCGTAGCCGGCGTCGGCGGCCACCTGGCTGAAGAACGTACGTTGCGTGCGGCCGTTGCCTTCGCGGAAGGGGTGGAGGGCGTTTACGTTGCCTAGGTGGTGCGCGAGCCGCTCAACGAAGGCGTCGCGGGCCAGTCCGTGTAGGTGCTGGTCGCGGGCCACCTCGTCGAAGACGTCGCGCCCGTAGGGTTCGAGGTTTTGGGGTAGGCAGAACATGTCAGCCTTGGCGATCGGCACGGTGCGCAGCTCGCCGGCCCATTCGTACAGTCCCTCGAAGAGCGCATGATGGAAGCGCTGTAGGTGCGCGAGGTCGTAGGCGCCGGGGATCGGCTGCGCAGCGATCCTGGCGGCGCGGATGCGGGTGAGGTCGGCTTCGACCTGGCGCAGCAGGTCGGGGTCGCGGATGCCCTGCGCGTTGCGCAGGACCTGGGTGCCGGGATAGACGTAGGGGTCGGCGCTCACGCGGCCCGGGGCGCGCCCGGGCTGGTCTGATCGACGGGCTCGCCGGCGAGGATGCGCTGCTCGGCGAAGCGCAGGTCGGCGTCGGTTGCCTCGCCGCGGACCCAGCGGTCAAGCAGCTCGCGCACGGCGGGGCTGGCCTCGGGTAGCTGCTCGAGGTCGTTAGAACCCTCGGTGCTGGCAAGCAGGTCGGCGCGGGGGGCCATCTGATGGATGGTACTGTGGGCACCGGGTCTCCTGGTCGCCATCCTCGGTCGCTTGCGTGCGAAGCACCTCCGCTGCGTGTCAGGCAGGCACCACGATGCGACGCCTGGATGGCGTCGCGTACGCTGACGCCATGTCCGACACCATCTCCTTCGCCCGCGGGGCGCCGTCGCTGGACATCGTGGACGTGGAAGGTCTCAAGGAGGCCTCCCAGCGCGCGTTCGAGCGCGATCCGGGTGGCTTGACGGCCTACGGGACGTCGGTGGGCTACGTGCCGCTGCGGGAGTGGATCGCGCAGCGCCACGGGGTGGAGGTCGGCAACGTGCTGGTGACCAACGGGTCGATGCAGGCCGACGCGTTCCTGTTCGACACGCTGGTGAAGGACGGCGACGCGGTCGTCGTGGAGCGCCCGACCTACGACCGCACGCTGCTGGGCCTGCGCGAGCGCGGCGCGGACATCCACATGGTCGAGCTGCAGCCCGACGGCATCGACGTCGCCGCGCTGCGCCGGCTGCTGGAGGACGACGGCGTGCGCCCGGCCCTGACCCACGTCATTCCCAACTTCCAGAACCCCGCCGGCCACACGCTGTCGGGCGACAAGCGCGAGGCGCTGCTCCAGCTCGCCGGCGGGCACGACCTCGTGATCTTCGAGGACGACCCGTACGTCGCCCTGCGCTTCCGGGGCGACACGCTGCCCACCATGCTCTCGATGGACCACACCGGCGAGCGCGTGGTGTACGCCTCGTCCTTCTCCAAGACCGTGTGCCCGGGCATCCGCGTCGGCTACCTCGTGGGTCCCACCGAGGTCATCAAGCAGATCCAGCGGCAGGCCACCAACACCTACATCTCACCCAACATGGTCGCCCAGGGGATCGTGTACGAGTTCTGCGTCAGCGGTGCGATCGACCGCTCGATCGCCACCGTCAAGGATGCACTCGAGCGGCGCGTGGACCTCCTGGCGCAGTCGCTGGCCGAGCACCTGCCCGAGGCCCGCTTCGTCGCCCCCGACGGCGGTTACTTCATGTGGGTCGAGCTGCCAGAGGGCACCGACGTCGACGCCATGTTCCACGCCGCCGGCAACCGCGACGTGGTGTTCGTGCGCGGCACCGACTTCCTGCTGGAGGGCGGCGGGAACACGCTGCGCCTGGCCTACTCCGGCGTCACCGAGCAGCGCATCGACGAGGGCGTGCGCCGCCTGGCCGACGCCTATCGCGCCGTCGCCGGCTGAGCCTGCGCACCTGTCCGCCGATTCTTGACGGCGTACCTTCACGAAGCCGTATTCGGGCGTTCGCACAGACGCTGCGCACCGGCGCGACCCTAAATGCGGACGGCTTGATGCCGGCCCGCGGCCTCACGGCCTGTGCTCTGGAAAGCTCGTCGGGACGTCGGCGGCCAGCCTGACCACACCACGGCTGCGGCTGCGTCGCGCGGCCTGAGGACGAGGGCCCGATGGCGGCTGTCAAATCGCGATCCGGAGGTCACGCGCTACCTCAACCGCGCGGTCGACGAGCATGCCGTGGCGACGTTACTTGCCCGCGTCACCGAGCACTGCAACGAGCAACGGCTTCGGGTTCTACGCCTTGGAGTCGCGTGAGACAGACGACCGCAAGACGACCGCAAGACGACCGCAGTCGACGTCTGGCAGAGCGCAAGCCCTCAGCCGTGAGTGCACCTGGCGCGTCCCGCAAGCGATCGACTCGGTGAGTACGCAAGCCCGTCTACGTCGACGGGTGCAGCAGCTCGGCCAGCTCTCGATGGCCGACCTTGAGTCGACGCCCGTCACGCAGGGTCGCGACGAGTTCGCCGTCGCGATCGAGGAGCCACCTGGCGTTGATCGCGGTCACGTGGGTGATGCGGCCCTCCGCGTCGAGGCGCACCGCGTGCCCTTCGGGCGTCTCCTGCGCACATGCGGACTTGTCGTCGCTCGGGGAGGAAAGGTACAGAACGTCCCCGAGGGGCTCGTACGAGCCGACGAGGCGGATATCGGTAGCCGAAACGTGAACGGTGGTCGTGGACATGCTCAGACGGGCGGTCGCTGGGCTGCGAAGACGGTGACGATGATCGCAGGAACCTCGCCGAACTCAACGACCGCAAGCACCCACAGCTCGTCCTCGCGCCGCAAGAACCGCTCCCGCCCGGGCCGCGGGTCCGAGCGTCGCTCGTCGGGCGTACGGACCGTCCGGTCGATCATCTCGAGGTCCGCGACAGACGGGTGCTCTCCGAGTACCTTCGCGTACACGATGGCAGGAAGGACGACTTCGATGCCTTCGGGAGTCCCAGTTCGAAGCACGACCTCGATCGCCGCATCGTCGCTCGGGCGGCGGACGCCGGAGACTCCAGGCTCGGTGATCGAAAGCGCAAAGCCAGCGAGTCATGCTCGATGAGCGAGATGTCACCCAAGGATCCTTCACCGGGACGCGTGCTGGAAGGGCACATGTCGTTGTGCTCAAGTAGCTATGTGCACGAGCTTCCGGGCAGCCCCACGAAGCCGCTGCGCTCGATCTGGGTCGACTCGCTGCGCCTCGTCGAGCAGGATGCTGACCGACATGGCGAAGGCTCGACGTAGCTCGGTCTCATCCAGCCCCCGCACTAGGGTTTCCGCAATGTTCTCTCGCAGATCGGCGGGGAGGTCGTCGACACCGCGACCGTGGCGAGCGGGCAGTTGGTGGCGCAGGCACGCGAGCGAGATGACCTGGTCGCGTACGCCGTTGATCATGTGGAGCGCCTGCAGCGTGCGACCTCGCGCGATACTCGACCGTACGTGCAGCGCGTAGAGCCACCCCGTGCCGATGAGGTCCGCGGAGGCCGATGAGCTCGCGGCAGCCCGAGGTTCGTTGGACTCGCCGAACAGCAGACGGAAGGAACCACCCGATGCGGCGAACGTGTCCGACGCCCAGAAGGAGAGGTCGACCTGCAAGGAGCTGCTCAGGAGGAACACGCGGAAGAGCGTGGCGTCGGACCACACGTCGAGATGATCGACGGCGCCAGCATGATCGTACATCCGCGTGGTCCAATCGTCCGCGATGCCGTGAGGGTCGAGGCCCTCGCCAAGACGCAGGGCGAGATCGATGTCAGACCAAGCATCCTCGGCATCCCGGGCTCCGGATCCGACGATGGCCGCAGCGATGATCCGGTCGTCTTCGCGCGCAGCCACGATGAGACGATCGCGAAGATCGTCCCGCTCCCTGATGCTGAACACCGAGCCATCGTATGCGGCATCCATGCGGGAGACTTCCGCCGTGGATCGAGTATTGCCGGGTCGAATCGGTCGCCCGCTCGCGCTGATGCGGTCAGCGTCCCGCGAACCGAAGGCCGGCCAGGCTCTTGACGGTTGCGGGAGCTCCTACTCGCTGGCGTCGTGGTCCACATCGGCGACCGGTGCGCCCGAGAGTTCGCGGTCCAGCGCCTCCCGATAGGCGAGGCATCCGCGAAGGAACTTCGGCCAGGGCGGAACGGCCACGTCGGGATTCGTCCGTTCGGGCAGCAGGCCCCAGAGCTGCGGATGGTGCCAGCACAGGTCGTGGCCGGAGCTGTCTCGATGCGCTCGAACACCGGCGCGCAGCCGCTTCGCTTCAGCGATCAGAGCATCCCGGCTCATGTTCTCGAGATCCTCGTCCACCGACATCTCCTGGCCCTCGGCCATCGTGGTGTCTCCTTCGCCTGAAGTGCAGAACAGCCCGGAGGATCTCGGAGGCCTCGGTGGCCGTCTGCTGCTACGCGACTCCCCGGCACCCCGGCACCCTGCTACACCACTTCTATCGACTTGATCCGAGGCCGATGTCGGATCGTCGGCGCGCGCCCGCCACTCCCGCCCGATCTCTCGCATCAGCGGCGGACAGACGATCAGGTGCCGAAAGGGCATGATCGCGGCCATGTAGGCGGTCCCGAGCAGCCCCCGTTGGGCTTCACCAGAACGGCCATCTGGCCGCGGTGGCCGCCGGTCCCGTCCGGGACCCAGCCGATGTGCATCACCCCGTGAACGGTCCGGTTGACGATCTCCGCCCCACTCGTCGTCGAGCAGGTAGAGCGAGGTGACGGGAAGCGTGTCGAAGTCCGGGCCGGGGGCCTCGCGCAGATCCACCGGGAACCGGTCGCGGAGCGTGGGAGGCTGCGAGCCGTGGCCGGCGTCCGAGTCATCCCAGCCGAGCAACTCCCCGACCTTCCACCGGATCGCAAAGAGCGCGCGGGCGGCGCGGGAGGGGCTAGTCGACGTGTCGCCCGCGGCGATCTGCGCCACCAGCCAAGGGAGGTCGCCCGGGCCGCCCGGCGTCGGCAGCGCCCACACGCCCTCGAGGCGGAAGTCGCGGGTGAGCTCGTGGATCCGCCAGGACCGGGAGGTGTCTCGGCCTTCATCGTCTTCCGGACGGACTGGACTGGGGGGACGCGCTGGGCGACGGCGTTCTGATCGCCGAGCCTGCCCGCGCGGAGCGTCCGCTGGGCCTACGGCTCGCTGCTTCACCCCGCCGGTACACGCTCAACTACCTCGGAGCACTGCGCACAGGGCGCCGCTGACAGCAGGCACGCCTCGGTGCGCGACCCACGCCAGGAGGTTCACCTCAGGCATCGATCCCACCTCCCGCGAGCTGCGCGACGAGCGCGGTCAGACGCTCTCGCCAGAAGGCCTTCATACGCTCGGCCTCCCCGGCATCGGCAAGCCGCGCGTGCTCGACGGCCACCGTGCTCTTCCCGTCTCCCTTCTCCAGGAAGGTGACGTTGACCCGGGTCTCGCCGTCGGCCCAGTCGAACCGCGCCGACCTCGGCTTCCTCGCCGTGCGCTCGCGAAGCTCGTCCTCGGGCAGCCAGCGCCTGCGCAGCGAACCGTCGACGAACGCGTCGAAGAGCGCCTCGACCGGTACCGCCACGGTCCTCTGCGCGGTGACCGCGAAGCCGTCCGAACGCTCGCCCACGACACGTAGGCCGCGGGCGCGCTCGTAGCTCACCGTGATCGCCTGGGCGTGCCAGGCGAGCGATTCGATCGCGAGCTCCGCGGCGACCCGGCGCGCGATCTCCCTGTGCGACAGCTCGGCCGCGCCCCACTCGTCGAGCAGGTCGAACCACTCCTCCCAACCGCGGCCGGTCCTCCGCCGGATCACCTCGTCCGAGGTCGTGAGCGGCGGCCTCTCCACGGTCGCCGACTCCTCCGCGGCCAGCAGCACGGCCCGCGCCGCGGTGTAGCTCTCGCCCGTCTTCTCCATCCGCGAGCGGACGAGACGCTTGAACGACTTCTGCCTGGTCATCCTGTGCTCCTTTCGACTGGCGGCGGCCCCGCGACTCACGCTCACGACGGCCCCGCCGGAAAGGGCAACACTGACCGGCGTCCCGAGGGCTCGAGCCCCCTTTGCCCCCGCTAGGCCGGCCGCGTGAGCGCCGGAATCGGAGGTTGGGCGCGGGACGGCGCCTGCCAAGGAAACACTATCGCCCAATGAGACCGCCCGCAGCGGGGAAACTCATCGCGGGTCGTCCAGCTAGACGGATCCCTTGCCGGCATGCCTTCAAGAAGGCATATGATCGTCGTGATGGCGCGCAAGAAGACAACGATCTACTTGGAGCCAGAGCTGCTGACGGCCGCCAAGACGCTGGCCGCCAGCTCGGGCAGGCGCGAGTACGAGATCATCGAGGACGCGCTGCGCGCCTACATGCGCAGCGAAGAGGCCGCCCCGGGACGCCGCGAGCTACGCGCCATGCTCGACCGCTGGGCCCAGGCCGACGATGGCCTCGCCGAGGACGAGGCGCTTGCGCTCGCCGACCACGAGGTCCACGCCTACCGCCGCGACCAGCGCGAGCACCGTCAGTAGCGCGCAGTGTCCAGGGTCGTCATCGACCCCAATGGCGCGACGCAGCGTGTGTGTGCCGTGCCGCCCGCGGATGGGTCACGCTATTGCTCCTGGCTCGTTGGGATGTTTCCGCCCGGGAGCGGCCAGGTCGACGCGCCCATTGTCTTGGTGCCTGACGGGTTCGGTGACGGGTGCCGGTGAAGAGCGTTGGGGAGGCGTCAGCCCCCGGCGCGCTCGTTGCTCAGAAGATGCGGCGCCAGCGGCGGAACGCGGCAACGTCACCGGTCGTGAGGCGAAACCACTCGCCTCGCATGCGCTTGTCCGCGAACCGCCGGTGCCAGTAGGCCTCGACGCCTGCTGGATCGTCGGTCTTGATCTCATGAACCAACGTGGGTTCGATCGCCGCCATCGCGCCGAGCTCCAAGAGGCGACGATCCACGAGGTTAGTCCGACCAATCTTGAACTCGCCTGGATGCCCGCGGGCCAAGTAGACGAAGCCGAACGAAACCCGTGTCGGCGCACCAGGTGAACCGCCTTCGCCCACGCGCGCATCAGTCTGGTAGGCCGCTTCCAAGATCGCCACGACCTCCGTGGACACCGTGCTGCCACGGCAGTACTCCAATGCCCGAGCAATTCGGTCGTTTCTCGGCCCGAGGCGCGCGAACACGCCCAGGCTTGGAAACGAGGCGTCATTCGCCCGAGCGTGGCGCAGCTCGTTTGACGTAGGCACATGGCCGAGATCGCGTGTCAGCTCAACGAACCGGCCCAGGACGGTGGTCTCGTCAGCCGGGCCGTTGAGTGCATTGGGCTCGAAGCCCGCCTCGCGGATCGCGTCGCTGTACTTGGGCCAGTGCCGCGTCAGCGCATACTCCGAAATTCCCGTGAGGTGCATCAGCCGTCCGCGGCCGACCGGCTTACCACCGTTCTCCGCCGCGGTGCGACGGATCGCGTGAAGGATTTCGTCCCTGCTGAGCACAACGGCATTCTGCCAACGGATCGGTTCGCTGCGGCTCGTTCTTACGGGAACGCTTGCTCGGAGCCCAGTGAGTGCCCGAGACACGTCGCGGAAGCGCCATGGTAACGCTGGTACCGCAGCGCCGGCTCAGACGCCCAGGCGCGCCCGCGCGCTGCGCGCCGACGTGAAGTCGAGGATCTGGCCGGCGATCAGGTCGATCGAGCCCACGATGCCGGGGTCGGCGACGTCCAGGCCTCCCTCCACGTTCAGCGCGAGCCCGAACGGCGTCGGCCAGCCGCGCAGCGCGTGGACGATCTGGCGCAGGGCGACGAGGGAGTTGACGGCGCCCTGCCAGCCCTGGGCGGTGGCGATGCAGCCGACGGGGCGGCCGTCGACGTAGGGGCGCGGGTCGTCGGCCAGTTCCTCGAGGTAGTCCAGGACGTTCTTGACCAGCCCCGAGATGCTCCCGTGGTAGCCCGGCGAGCCGATGACCAGCGCGTCGGCGCGGCGCACGTCCTCGATGATCGTCCGGCCGGCCTCGGCGTGGCGGGGCGTGCGCTCGTAGGGGGGCAGCAGCAGCGCGTCGCCGGTGTGCAGCACGGTGCGTGCGCCGCCGCGCTCCAGCGCGCCCAGGGTGGCGGTCACCAGCGCCTCGGTCGACGAGCCCCGGCGGGTCGATCCGCCGATCCCGACGACGAAGGGCGCGTCGGCCACGCGGCTCGCCTCCCGGTCAGCCGCCGAGGATGTCGACCGCGATCTCGGCGACCTCGGTGGGGGTGCGCCCGACGCGTACGCCCTTGTCCTCCAGGGCCTCGATCTTGGCCGCGGCGCTGCCGCTCGACCCGGAGACGATGGCGCCCGCGTGGCCCATGGTCTTGCCCGGCGGCGCGGTGACGCCGGCGATGTAGCCGACGACCGGCTTGCTCACGCTGGCCGCGATGTACTCCGCGGCCTCCTCCTCTGCCGAGCCGCCGATCTCGCCGCTCATGACGATCAGCTCGGTCTCGGGGTCGGCCTCGAACAGCGCGATCACGTCGATGAAGCTCGAGCCCGGCACGGGGTCGCCACCGATACCCACGATGGAGGAGTTTCCAAAGCCGCTCTGGGCCAGCTCGTTGCCGATCTGGTAGGTCAGGGTGCCCGAGCGCGAGACGACCCCGACGTTTCCCTGGGAGAAGAAGGCGGCGGGGATGATCCCCACGTTGGCCCTCCCGGGGGAGAGCACGCCGGGGCAGTTGGGCCCGATGAGCGCCACCCCGTCCAGGCGTTGGAGGTGCGTGTAGACGCGCAGCTCGTCGTGGGCCGGGACGCCCTCGGTGATGGCGATGATGACCTCGATGCCCGCGTCGGCGGCCTCGAGGATCGAGTCCGCGGCGAAGCGCGGGGGCACGAAGACCATCGCCGTGTTGGCGCCCCGCTGCTCGACGGCCTCGCGGAAGGTGTTGAACACGGGCACGCCCTCGACGTCCTGGCCGCCCTTGCCGGGCGTGACCCCCGCGACGACGTCGGTGCCGTAGCGGCGGTTGTTCATCGCGTGGAAGGTGCCCTCGCGCCCGGTGATGCCCGACACGCAGAGCCTCGTGCCCTCGCCGACCAGGACGCTCATGCGCTGGCCACCTCCACGACCTTCTGGGCGGCGCCCAGCATGGTGGCCTCGGGGTGCACGTTGGGCAGGTCGGCCTCGGCCAGCAGCCTGCGGCCCTCCTCGTCGTTGGTCCCGTCCAGGCGCACCACGAAGGGCACGGTCGGCTTGACCTGCGCGAAGGCCGCGATGAGACCTCTGGCCACTTCGTCGCAGCGGGTGATGCCGCCGAAGATGTTGAACAGCACGGCCTTGACCTTGGGGTCGGCGAGGATGACCTCCACCGCGGCGACGATCGCCTCGGCCTTCGAGCCGCCGCCGGCGTCGAGGAAGTTCGCGGGCGAGCCGCCGGCCTGAGCGACCACGTCGAGGGTGCTCATCACAAGGCCCGCGCCGTTGCCCAGGATGCCGATGTCGCCGTCGAGCTTGACGTAGGTCAGCCCGCGCTCGTGGGCCATGCGCTCCTGCTCGTCCTCGGAGGACACGTCGCGCAGATCGGCGTTCTCGGGGTGGCGATAAAGAGAGTTGTCGTCGAGGGTCACCTTGGCGTCCAGCGCCGCGACCTCGCGGTCCTGCGTGACGATGAGGGGATTGACCTCCACGAGCATGGCCTCCTCGCCGACGAACGCGTCGTAGAGCCTGGCAAGGAGCGCTCCCAGTGGGCGCACCACGTCGGCGGCCACGCCGGCCTCGAAGGCCAGGCGGCGCCCGTGGAAGTCCTGGAAGCCCAGCAGCGGGTCGACGTGCAGGCGCGCGATCGCGCCGGGGTCGCGACGGGCGACCTCCTCGATGTCCATGCCACCCTGGGTGGAGAGCATGAACAGCGGCGCCTTGGCCGAGCGGTCGAAGACGATCGAGGCGTAGTACTCCTCGGCGATGTCGCTGGCCGCCTCGACCCACACCTCGTGGACGGTGAAGCCGTGGATGTCCATGCCCAGGATCGCCTCGGCGTGCTCGCGGACCTCCTCGCGCGACTGCGCGACCTTGATCCCGCCGGCCTTGCCCCGCCCGCCGACCTTGACCTGCGCCTTGACAACGCACGGGTAGCCGACCTCGTCGGTGGCCGCCAGCGCCTCGTCGACGTTGCGCGCCGGGCGCCCCTCGGGCACTGGGACGCCGTGGCGGGCGAAGAGCTGCTTTCCCTGGTACTCGAGTAGGTCCATGGCCGGGGGCGGCACCCTAGCCGAAGGTCCGCGGGATAACATGCGCGGCCGCATGGCCCTCCCCAAGGAAGTCACCTTCGTCACCTTCGACGTCTACGGCACCCTGATCGACTGGGAGGGCGCCATCTACGACGCGTTCCAGCGGGAGGCCGGGCGCGAGGGCTTCTCCTTCGACGATCGCGACGACCTGATGCGCCGCTTCCGCGAGATCTCGCGCGAGATCGAGGGCGGCTCCTACGAGCTCTACGCCGAGGTCCTGCGCCGTACCGCGGTGCGCATCGCCAAGGACGTGGGGTGGGACCTCGAGCCCTCGCGCGCGGGCTTCCTGCCCGACTCGGTGCCGCGCTGGGGACCGTACAAGGAGACCCCGGCGCAACTGCGGAAGTTCACCTCCAAGCTGGAGACGGGCCTGATCGCCAACATCGACGACAAGCTGCTGGGCCAGACGCGGCGCTATATCCCGTTCGACTTCGACCTGGTCGTCACCGCGCAGCAGGTGCGCTCCTACAAGCCCGACCCGGCGCACTTCAAGGAGTGCGCGCGCCGCGTGGGCGGCAAGAAGGGCTGGGTGCACGTGGCCTCGAGCTACTACCACGACGTCGAGCCGTGCCTGAAGGACAAGGTCCCGGTCGTCTGGGTCAACCGCCACAAGGAGGAGCTCGAGCCGGGCCAGAAGAAGCCCACGGCCGAGGTCAAGACCCTCCTCGAGGCGGCCAGGCTGCTCGGCGTCTGAGGATCGGCTCCCCGGCCCGTGCGCGTCAGCGCGCTGCACCCCGACGTGCTGGTGGCCACCAGCGCCGTGTGGCAGACGACGTGCACGCTGGTGCGCGGCGGGGAGGGTACCCAACGCCATGCGGGCGCGAGCACGGGGGAGGCCGCCGAGGGCTTCGTCGTCGACTCGCCGGTGCTGCCCGCCGAGCTGGAGTCGCTTGCCGCGGTGGCCGCCCGGGCGGGCTTCCCCGTCAGCGGGCTGCTGACCACACACGCCGACTGGGACCACCTGCTGGGCCGCCTGGCCTTCCCCGACGCGGCGCTGGGCTGCGCAGAGACCACCGCGGCGCGGCTGACCGCACGCCCGGGGGAGGCCCAGCGCGCGCTGCGTGCCTTCGACGAGGACTGGTACGTCGAGCGCGGGCGGCCGCTTGCGCTGGGCTCCGTTCAGGCGCTGCCGGTGCCCGGGCGCCTCGACGTCGGCGACCGCGAGCTTGAGCTGCACCCGGCCGACGGGCACGTCGAGGACGGCATGGCGGTGTGGATCGCGTGGGCGGGGGTGCTGGTCTGCGGCGACCTCCTCTCCCCGGTCGAGCTGCCGGTGCTGGAGGCCGGCGGCTCGCGCTCGGCCTATCTGGCCACGCTGCGCCGGCTGGCGCCGCTTGTCGAGCAGGCGTCGCACGTCGTGCCGGGTCACGGGGCGGTGCTCGACGGCGTGCGCGCGGGCGCGATCCTGCGCGAGGACGCCGCCTACCTCGAGGCGCTGCCCGAGGCCGAGCTGCCGGTGGCGCGGCGGTCGACCGTCCAGCGCGCGGTGCACGAGCGCAACGTGGCGGCGGTGGGGGCGGGATGACCGGCCGCCCGCTCATCGAGTGTCGAGTTGTTAGTCCCTGTGACTATCAAGTCGACACTCGACGTTCGTCGGGAGGGCGCGGCGCGTGATCCAGCACGTCGCGCTGGAGGTGCGCGAGGACGACGCGGAGGCCGAGGTCGCCTTCTGGACGCTGCTGGGCTTCGCCGAGGTCGCGCCGCCCGCCGGGCTGGCCGCGCGGTCGCGCTGGGTGGCGCGCGAGGGCACCCAGGTACACCTCCTCTGGGTCGACGAGCCCGTGGTGCCGCCGGCCGGCCACGTGGCTGTGGTCTGCCCCGACCACGCCGACACGCTCGACCGCCTGCGCGCCGCCGGCCTCGCGCCCGAGCCTCGCGCCGAGCATTGGGGCGCGCCGCGGGCCTTCGTGCGCTCGCCGGCCGGTCACCGCGTCGAGGTGATGGCGGCGCCGCCCGCCTGAGACGAGCAGGAGTGCCGCCTGGAGCGGACGGAGCGCCTGCGCACGCGGCGTGAGCCGCCCCAGGCGCCCGCGCGGACCTTGAGACGATGGCAGGAAAGCCGGCAAAGGGATAGCGACGTTGACCTACGCGAGCTATCATCCCAGCAATGCGCAAGACGACCATCGCCATCGACGATGACAAGCTGGCAAAGGTTCGCGAGATCCTCGGCACCGACGGGATCACCCAGACCGTCGATCGCGCCCTGCACGAGATCCTCGTGCAGCAGGCGCGCCGGCGCGACGCGGAGTGGCTTCGCACCAACGACGATCTCAGGGACCCCGAGATCATGGTCAACGCGTGGCGTTCGTAGCCACGCACCTCGCAGACACCAGCGCCCTCTCACGCGCGGCCCACCCGCTCGTGGCGAGCCGGCTGAACGCGCTGCGCAACGCCGGCCGGCTCGCCACGTGCTCGATCATCGAGCTCGAGGTGCTCATCGGAGTGCGCTCGGGTGACGAGCACCGCCAGCGGCGACAGGACCGAGCCTTCGCCTACGAGCTGATCCCGGTCGAGCAGCCGGTGCTCGACCGCGCGATCGACGTGCAGGAGGCGCTTGCCGATGGCGGCGCTCACCGCGGAGCCCCGCTGCAGGATCTCATCATCGCCGCGGCCGCCGAGCGGGCGCAGGTCACGCTCCTCCACTACGACTCTGACTTCGACCTCATCGCGTCGGTGACCGGCCAGCCGTGCGAGTGGGTGGTCGAGCGCGGGACCGTCGACTGACGAGGCCAGCGGCTGAACTACTCCGCGCCCGCAAGCCCGCACTCGTGTGCGAGCCCCACGGCCTGGACCCGGTCGTAGAGCGCGAGGGCGGCGGCGCGGCCGTCCACAGCGAGTGGCGGAAGCGCAGCTGCGCCACGCCCGGGGCGCGGAGCTCACTCGGCCTCGGCGTCCGCGATGACGGCGAGGGTGTCGCCGGGGCCCACCGAGCCGCCCTCCTGGATGGGCAGCTCCTTGATCGTGCCCGCCTTGTGGGCGGTGATCTCGTTCTCCATCTTCATCGCCTCGATGATGGTGATGAGCTGGCCCTCCTCGACGGCCTGACCCTGCTCGACGAGCACCTTCCAGACGTTGCCCTGTAGGGGGGAGGGCAGGGCGTCGCCGCCGACCCCTCCTCCGCCGCCCGTGCGGGCGGAGCGCTTGGGCGCGGCGCGCCCGCCGCGGGCCCCGCCGTTGGCCGCGCCGACACCGCCGCTGCCGGCGGGCAGCGGCGGGCCGATGACCTTGACGTCGAAGCGCCGGCCGCCCACCTCGACGGTGTAGGCCTGCTCGACCTTCTCTCCGTCCTCGTCGTCGTCGCCCGCCGGTCCGGGCGCGTCGAAGGCGAGCGTCTTGAGCCAGTCCTTGTCCTCGAGCAGGTCGCGGCACGTCTCGCCCCTGGCCCACTGCTCGGTGGCCAGCAGCGCCTTGTGGAAGGGGATCAGGGTCTTCAACCCCTCGATCTGGTACTCGTTGAGCGCGCGCAGCATCCGCCGGGTGGCCTGCTCGCGGTCGACGTCCCAGACGATGAGCTTTGCCACCATCGGGTCGTACATGGGCGAGACCTCGCCGCCGGCCTCCAGCGCCGCGTCGACGCGCACGCCGGGGCCCGTGGGCTCCTTGTAGGCGCCGACCGTGCCCGGCGCGGGGGCGAAGTTCTTCGAGGCGTCCTCGGCGTTGATGCGGCACTCGATGGCGTGGCCGCGCAGGGAGATGTCCTCCTGGGAGACCGACAGCTCCTCGCCGGCCGCGGCGCGGATGCCCTCCTTGACGATGTCGATGCCCGTGGTCATCTCGGTCACGCAGTGCTCGACCTGGACCCGGGTGTTCATCTCCAGGAAGAAGTACTCGCCCTCGTCGGAGGACAGCAGCCCCTCGACGGTCCCCGCGCCCACGTAGTCCACCGCCCTGGCCGCCTCCACCCCGATCTTCCCGATGCGCTCGCGCAGCTCGGGGGAGACGATCCACTCCGGCGCCGGGGACTCCTCGATGACCTTCTGGTGGCGGCGCTGGATGGAGCAGTCGCGCTCGTAGAGGTGCACGACGTTGCCGTGGCGGTCGGCCAGCACCTGCACCTCGACGTGGCGCGGGTCGGGCAGGTAGCGCTCGAGGTAGACCGTCGCGTCGGAGAAGAACTTCTCCCCCTCGCGCGCGGCGCCCTCGAAGGCCTTCTCCAACTCCGACTCCTCGAGCGCGACGCGGAAGCCCTTGCCCCCGCCGCCGCCGGAGGCCTTGATGGCCACCGGGTAGCCGATCTCATCGTCGATGAGCCTGCGCGCCGCCTCGACGTCCTCGACGGGGTCGGTGGTCCCGGGGACGATGGGCACGCCGGCGTCGCGCATCAGCTCGCGCGCGCGCGTCTTGGATCCCATCGCGTCGATGGCGCCGGCGGGCGGGCCGATGAAGGTGATCCCCGCCTCCTCGCACGCGCGAGCGAAGGCGGCGTTCTCGGCCAAGAAGCCGTAGCCGGGATGCACCGCCTCGGCGCCCGACTCACGGCACACCTCGAGGATGCGCTCCACGTTGAGGTAGCTCTCGGCCGCCGGAGCGGGGCCCAGCAGGTAGGCCTCCGCGGCACGCTTGACGTGCAGGGCGTCGCGGTCGATCTCCGAGTACACGGCGACGCCGGCGATCTCCATCTCCTCCAGCGCACGGAGGATGCGGACCGCGATCTCCCCGCGGTTAGCGACCAGGACCTTGGAGAACATGGGGCGCAGCGTACGTGACACCGCTCGAACTCACCCGACGCTCAAGCCGACAGCAGGTACCCCATGCCGCGCACGGTCTGGATGCGCTCGCGACCCAGCTTGCGGCGCAGGTAGCCGACGTAGACGTCGACGACGTTGGAGCCCGGGTCGTAGTCGTAGCCCCAGACGTGGGAGAGGAGCTGCTCGCGGCTGAGCACCTGGCCGGGGTGGCGCAGGAACGCCTCGAGCATGGTGAACTCGCGGGCGGAGAGCTCGATGGCCCGCCCGTCGACGCCCGCGCGGCGGGTGCGCAGATCGAGCGTGATCTCGCCGTGGCGCAGCACGGTGGACTCCGCCGTGCCCTCGTCACGCAGGCGTACGCGCACGCGGGCGAGGAGCTCCTCGAACCGGAAGGGCTTGGTCAGGTAGTCGTCGGCGCCCAGCTCCAGGCCGCCGACCTTCTCGGCCACGTCGTCGCGCGCGCTGAGGATGAGCACGGGCATGCGCTGGCCGCCGGCGCGCAGCTGGCGCAGCACCTCCAGGCCGTCCATTCCGGGCAGGCCGAGGTCGAGGATCAGCAGGTCGAAGTCCTCGTCGCGCGCCGTCGCGCGGGCAGCGGGGCCGTCGGGCACCGTCGCGGTGGTGAAGCCGTTGGAGCGCAGGCCCTTCTCCAGGAAGGCGGCCAGCCTCGCCTCGTCCTCGGCGATCAGGATGCGGCTCACGCGGAGGTCAACTCCTCCTGCTCGCTGGTCTCTTCCCTCTGGTCGACGGGCAGGACCACGGTGAACACCGAGCCCGTGCCCTCACCGCTGTCGAGCTCCACGCGCCCCCCGTGGGCCTCGGCGATCGCTCTCACGATGGCCAGCCCCAGCCCCGCGCCCTCCGAGCGCCTGATGCTGTTGCCCGAGCGTGCGAAGCGCTCGAAGATCCGCTCCTGCTGGTCGGCCGGCACGCCGGGCCCGCTGTCACGCACCCACAGGCGAGCCTCACCGTCGAGCAGCGCGCTGCCCAGCGCGACGGCGTCGCCGTCGCGGGTGTGCTGGACCGCGTTGTGGGCCAGGTTCATCACGGCCTGGGTCACGCGCTGGCGGTCGGCGGTGATGCGCCCGGCGGCGTTGCCCTCCAGCCGCCAGTCGCGCGGGGCCAGGCCCGTGGCCTTGGTCAGCAGCTCCTCGGTCAGCTCGTCGAGGTCCACCGGACCGGGGTGCAGGAAGTCGGTGCGCTCGGACTTGGCGAGGGTCAGCAGGTCGTCGACGAAGCGGCTCATGCGGTCCAGCTCGTCGGTGACCACGTCGATGGTGTCGGCGCGCTCCCGGGGGTCGTCGCCCAGCAGCTCGAGGTGGCCGCGGATGATGGTGATGGGCGTGCGCAGCTCGTGGCCGGCGTCGCTGACGAAGGCGCGCTGGCTGGCGAAGGCGCCCTCCAGGCGGTCGATCATGTCGTTGAACGTGCGCCCGAGCTCGGCCACCTCGTCCCGGCCCTTGACCTCGATGCGCCGGGTGAGGTCTGTTTCGGTGATGCCCCGGGCCGTGTCGCGGAGCTGGCGCAGCGGGGCGAGCACCCGGCCCGCGATGATCCAGGCCAGTAGCGAGGCGATGGCCAGCACCCCGATCGACACGCCCGCGGCGACCTGCACGGAGTCGACGACCTCTTGGCGCTCGCGCTCGATCTCCGCGGTGACGATGAACGCGCCCAGGCGCTCGCCCCCAGCGGAGATGGGCACGGCGGCGTAGCGCAGGTCGCCTCTGTCGGAGTCGACCGTGCCGCGCCGCGGTCGCCGGATGGTGGCCGCCCGCCGAAGCCGCTGCGCGTCGAACGGGGGGCCGGTCGTGGCTGTGGTGCGGTACAGCTCGGTGCCCACGAAGGTCAGTACGGTCTCGCCGGAGTCCGGCACGTTGCGCCCCAGGAAGGTGTCGAAGATCGCTTCGATGTCGGTCCCGAAGGGCTCGGCGGTCTGCGGGTCGCGCCCGCGCGAGGCGAGGATCTGGAACTCCTGCACCTCCTGGAGCAGCGACGCGTCGACGCGTTCGTTGACCCGTGCGAGCAGGAGCTGGCGCAGGGCCAGCGTGGAGACCACGGTGGAGGACGCGAGCAGGATGAGGAAGGCCGCGAGGACCCTCGTCCGCGCGCCCACCAGGAGGGGCCACCGTGGCATGCGCTGTGTGGTGCCTCGCATCGCGGACTAGTCGTCGTCCTCGGCGGCGTCATCGTCGTCCAGGTCGTCCAGGTCGTCCTGGTCGTCCTGGTCGTCCAGGTCGTCCAGGTCGTCCTCGGGTGGTGGTGGTGGCGGCGGGGGAGCCGGGGCGGGAGCCGGCGACGCTCGGGGGGTCGGCTCGGCCCGCCCAACCGCGCCGCCGCCACCACCGCCGGGCTGCGGGTCCGGGGAGGGCCCACCGGTGTTGGAGTCGCCCGAGCGGTCCTCGGCGCCATCCTCGCGCCGTGGCGCGGGGTCGCGCCGACCCTCCTCCTCGCGCTCCGAGGAGCGTCGCTCACGGCGGCCCCCGGGGCGGTCGCGCGTCTTCCCGGCGATCTCCTCGGCGCGGTCACGGTCCTCCTCGGTGAGCACCTCGAGCTCGACGGCGGGCACGTTCCCGCTCTCGGCTGGACGCACCATGGCCGTGGACACGTAGAGGACGCTCGCTCCGAACAGCGCCGCGAGCATGATGATCAGCGCGAGGCGGGCGCTCATGTCGCGCAGGCTGGTCCCCGTTGATGGGACCACGGTGAGAAGGTCATGAGAGCGCCCTCATGCGTGCTCATGGTCGACCCGCCAGCGCACGGGCAGCGGTGTCGACCACGCGGTCGAGGTCGAGGAACGGTGCGAAGGCGGCGCCGGAGAGCTGGTAGCGGAAGCGGATGCCCATCAACGCAAGGATGCCCCAGTGCATCGCGAAGGCGTTGAACGCCCACAGCCGCGACAGGCGCGGCGAGACCAGCGCCACGGGCGCGAGCAGCTCCACGGCCAGCGAGCCGACGGCCAGCACCCTGAACAGCGCGACCTGGTCGTACAGCGCGTAGGCGGCCGGCGCCGCGGGCGAACCCAGCACCTCCTTACGCAGGCCGTCGGCTGCCACCTGGCGGCGCAGCGACTCGCCGGTCGCCCACCTCCACCCCATGGGCCCCTTGACCTTGGCCACTGCGGCGACGAAGTAGGCGCAGGCCGTCACGGTGCGCATGAGGCGCAGTGGCCATCCGTAGTGCCACGCCGTGGCGCCGGCGCTGTTGCGCGAGGGGCGCAGCGCGGCGTCGATCGACCAGGCGTCGGCCGAGCGCGAGAGCCCCAGCACGGTGGCGTGGAGGACCATCTGGTTGTCGGTGTGGAAGACCATCGACCACGAGTTGCGGTAGGACAGCGTCCACAGGAGCAGGCCGGCGTAGGCGGGGCCGGTGACCCGGTGGGCGGCGCCCGCGGTGAAGGCGACCCCGGTGGCCAGCGTGGCGTCGGTGAGCGCTCGCGCCGCGACCTGCGGCAGGGGGCGGCGGGCCAGGTGCGCCGCCCCGACCGGGCGGTAGAGCCACGGGTCCTGCGCGGCCCCCTGCGCCAGCATGCGCCGGCGCCGGGCCAGGTAGACCAGCGAGAACGCGCCCACGATCACCCGTGCGCCGGCCAGGCGCCGCGCGGGGACGGGTGCCAGCCAGCGCCTCTCGAGGGCCGCCAGCAGGCTCACGAGGCTTCGTCGCGCGGGACCTCGGCCTCGCCGAGCACCGTGAGGCGCACGGGCTCCCGGCTCACGCCCAGAAACCAGTCGTCGAGGCGGTACGCGGCCCTGACGAGCTGCACTGCGCGCACGGTGCGGAGCTGGCCCAGCGTGGCCACGCTCGACGCCGTCCGGGCGCACAGCTCGTCCGCGCGGCCCGCCAGCGCCATGCGGCGGATCTGCCGGCGGACCTGGTTGAGCCCGCCGGTCCCCGCGTAGGTGTAGGGCACGGCGACCAGACCGCCGCCTTTGTCGATCCCGCGGAAGTGGTACACGGTGCTTCTGGCCGGACGCCTGGCAGTGAACATCGGGTAGTAGGAGAGCGGGAAGCCGTCGCGCTTCTCCGCGCGCCAGTTCTGACGGATGGGCGCCAGCACGGCGCCGATCAGGAGGGTGCTGAAGGTGCCCACGGCGAGGCGCTCGGACCGGGAGGGCCGCGAAGCCATGACGACGATGCTCTCTGCGGGGCGTGAGGTCGACATGAGAGCGCGGTGAGAGCCTTCTCATCTATGTGACAGCGGTGTGGCCGGGTGGTGACGTGAACGGGAGGTCACCGGTTGCTAAGGGAATCCTCACCTAAACGTCATGATTCTCTCATCATCCGTGGGCAGCTTGGACGCCATGTCCCCCATCCCCCCGCTCAAGCCCGCCTACACCACCCGACACGTTCCCCTCGCGGCGATCCACGGCACCCGGTCCGGGGACGACATCGTTCCCCGTCCCGGCGATCTCGTGGTCGCCACCGTCACCGAGCTCGGCCAGCACAAGCGCATCGAGCTGCGCGACGGCCGCCGGGCCCACCTCTTCCCGGGCGATCGCATCCTGGTCGCCTACGGCAACCGCTACGCGCCCGACCAGTTCGAGGCCGTCGTCCCCGCGCGCCTGGAGCCCTGCTGCCTCGTGGCCGCCGGCGGCGTCGCGGCGAAGGTGCTGTGCCGGCACGAGAGCATGTCCGAGGCGACCGCCATCGAGCCGGTGGGCCTGGCCGTCGACGCGGACGGCAGGCGACTGAACCTCGCGGACTTCGCGCCCGCCGCGGCTGGTGTCGGCGCGCGGCCGCCGCGGGTCCTGGCGGTGGCCGGCTCCAGCATGAACGCAGGGAAGACGACGACCGCAGCGTCCCTGGTCCACGGGCTGTGCCGCGCGGGCGTGCGGGTGGGCGCGGCCAAGGTGACGGGCACCGGTGCCGGCGGCGACCTGTGGCAGCTCGCCGACGCGGGCGCCCAGCCGGTGCTGGACTTCGGCGATGCCGGGGTCGCCACCACCTCGCTGCTGGAGCCCGCGCGCGTGGAGGCGATCTGCGTGGACCTCGTCGCGCGGCTGGCGCTCGCCGGCGTCGAGGTCGCGGTGATCGAGATCGCCGACGGCCTGCTGCAGACCGAGACCGCGGCGCTGCTGCGCAGCGACCGGTTCAACGACCTCGTCGACGGCGTCCTGTTCGCGGCCTCGGACCCGCTGGGCGCGTGCGCCGGCGCGACGTGGCTGCAGGAGGCCGGGCTGCCGCTGGTGGCCCTCAGCGGGCTGGTCAGCGCCTCGCCGCTGGCCGCGCGGGAGGTCGCCGCCACGGCCGGCCACGCGGTGCTCAACGTCGGCGCGTTGACCGACCCCCACGCCGCCCAGGCCGTGGTGCGCGGCGACGCGGCCGGTGCGGTCGCGCGCGCCGAGGCGCTGGCCACCGAGCCGGCCGGCGGCGCCACCGAGGGCTCCGCGGCCGGCGACGTCGCCCTGGCCGCGTCCGTCG
>JANDLV010000046.1 GCA_024330185.1 Candidatus Siliceabacter maunaloa | reverse complement strand
GAGTTCTACATAACCCAGCGTATCCCTCTAGCTAATTGTTTGACACTTCCTAAGCTTCGAACAGGAGCCGGGGTGGATCACCACCGCGCTCGCGACTCGAAAGGATCCGAAGCGATGGAAGCCGTGAAGGTTCACATCGGCCCGCTGGTCTTCGACCACGCCGACTACGACGCCGAAGGGGACGTGCTCTACCTGCATGTCGGCTCTCCACGCGCAGCCGAGGGCGAAGAGACACCGGAGGGCCACGTGCTGCGCTTCGAGCCGGGCACCGATCAGATCGTCGGCCTCACGCTCGTGAACGCACGCTGGCTCCTCGACCGCGACGGTCGCCTGATCGTGACCGTTCCAGGGAAGGTCGAGGCGAGCGCGGATGAACTCGCCGCGGCCCTAACATCCGCCTGAGGGCCTCGTCCGGTGCAGGCTTCGATGCCGGCGAGCCGATCGGTCACTGCATGCATGGCGGCATACCGAGGAAGCGAGCGCGCGCTCCGAGCAGGACGGAGTCGGTCGAGGTGTGGGGCTGGGCTCGATCTCTTCCTTGAACCGTGCGAGGCCGAAGGCGGCCAGATCGCTCGGGAGGGTCAGGTCTCGAGGTGGATCTCGATGCGCCCGTCGTCGGTTCCGTGGACCAGGAGGGCAGCCAGCGTTGACGGCGTGAGGTCGTAATCGGCGATCCGCAGCGGAGTCTCGGCGGCGGCCTCGAAGGCGTTGAGCCAGGCCTCGCGCTTGGCGCCTTCGCGCCGCTGCACGACGCTACCGACTCGGCGGAGGGCCACTGCCGGAATGGCGTAGGGCTCGGCCTTGCCGAGACCGTCGACGATCCTGTCTGCGAGGTCGGGGGTCTCGTGGTGCTCCAGTCCGCGCGCCCGAGCGTCGGCGAACAGCCGCGCGGCCCCGGAGAGCTCGCCGAGGACACGCGCTGCGGTCCGGGCATTGTCCTCGAGGAGGCGCGGTCGTCGCCAGCGAGGCTGAGAAGCTCGTTGCGGGCGGCCATCTGCACTTCGGTGGCCAGGCGGACGATCTCGAAGTCGCGGACCGGCGCCTTGCCGAGTTCGGCGAGCGTCTTCTTGAGGTAGGCCTTGCGGCGGTCGGCGCCAGAGGGGTCCTCGAAGCCCTGCTTGACGTTGAAGACGGCGGTATAGCGAATGGCCTCGGCCTCCTGCATCCATCCGCGCAGCAGGGTTCGGTCCTCGGCGGCGATCGGGACGCCGCGGACTCTGCGCTGGCGCATCTCCTCCAGGCCGGCCCGGATTGACAGCAGGCTTCCGCTCGGCGTTCTGCAACCGGCCCTGCAGCTCGCGCAGCCTCGGCTGATGCCCTCGAGCTTGGCGTCGACCTCCTGCAGGTAGTGCTGCTGGGTGGCCAGGGCAGCGACCTGCCATGCGACGGCGGGGCTGATCCCGACCTTGGCCTTGGCGCCGCGCTCGATGTTGGCGTGACCGGCGAACCTGCCCGTCTAGCGGGCAGCCGACAACGTGAGCCGATCAGATTGGCGCGCCAACGCGCCGGGGCGGCAACCGCGTTTCGTGCGATCAGTCAGGATTCATCGACAGAATCGCATCCGAACGTCGTCCGTGAAGGTGCCCGCCCTCCGACCGGGCGGCCGCTCGACTTCCAGCGTCTCCGCTCGCTCGGCCGGTACCAGCGTCATGCGCTTGAGGTGTGCATCGGACAGGTACGGCGTCCGAAAGAGCGCAACGTCGGTGGCCTGGTCAACGGTGAACCACTCGATGCCGAACGCGTCGCGCAGCTCGGCGAGGAGCGCACGTGTGTCGACCTCCGGCTGGAACAGGACGTCCTGCCCCGACACGGTTCGCGCCGTATACCGCGTTCCCTCGACCGGGTCCACGGCCCACATCGCCCGCTTCATCACCTCCAGCCCGCGCCTATGGCCGGTTGCGAACACGAGCCGGTAGTCGTTGCCATCCCGCGTCGCAAGCGCGAACGACCGCACGTGCTCGACCTGGCCCTGGCTCTGCAGCTGCTCCTTAAACAGCGCGAGCAGGAAATCGCGGCGCGCTTCGCCTTGCAGCGCGACCGCCTCGCGCCAGCGAGTGGTGTTGAACAGGGCAGTCAGCGCCGCCTCCTGGCCTTCTCCCCCACGAACCGGTGGATGAATGACAGCGGCAGGAAGAACAGGGCCTCCGACCGCGGGAAGTCGAGGAACCTCCCGGTCAGGGACATCGAGGCGGCCGAGTAGCCGAACGGGTCGATGAAGGCAAAGCTCGGGACGAGCCTCTGCTCGCGACCTACGACGTCGTCGACGATCGCGCCGAAGGTCGTCTCGAACGCGCCTTGCTCCACCGTCACGTGAGCGTTTGCGGGAAGGGCCAGCTTCGCGATCTCCGCGCGCAGGTGCTCGAGACGCCGAGGGTTCTGCTCGATGAACAGATAGATGAACTCGACGTCGTGGATCTGCGGCAGCGCGCGGTGGCTCCCGAGCGCGTCTAGCATGATCAGGGGGGAGCCGGGCTCGCCGCCCGTATAGCGGCCGGGGTCGGCGAAGCCGTCGACCAGGAGGAGCCGCGGCGCGCCAGTCGTGAAGGACCTCATCCTCAGCGCCTGCTGACCCATGATCGGGATCCAGGCGTCGAGGTACGCGCGGAGGACGCGATGCTTTGCACGGGTGTGTTCGTCAAGCGGCCAGAGAACCGGCTCGGTCATATCGAAACCTTGCGGGAGAGCTCGGAGGAGAGGGTCAGAGGACGAAGGCGTGGCCCGGCATCGGCATCTCGTTCCAGGTTCGGCCGTCGAGCTCGCGGCCCCCGGACTTGGGGCGAGGGCCGCCCCATTGCTTGAAGAAGAACGCGACGCGGTCGTCCACGCATCGATCTCTTAGCTCTCGCAGCCAGTCGATGCTCGGGGGGCGGTGGTGGGGCCCCGACTCACCGCCGGCGATGAGCCAGTCGATCTCCGAGAGATCGAGCCCATCGAGCGGGCCGAGAAGTGGCTCCGCAGAGATGAACCGCACCGCGGCAGGCGTCTCTCGCAGCGCGTCAGCGCGGTCAACGAAGCGGCGATTCTCGATCGAGACACCCATCCAGACGTTTGGCGGCCAGGGCAGGAGCGGAGCCAGCTGCCGAAGGCGCTCATGACGCTTGGTCAGAACCTGGAAGGTGTGCTGCTCGGCCGCCCGCATCACGCCGAAGACGTCGAGCAGATAGTCCACGGGAATGTCCTCGTGGAAGAGGTCGCTCATCGAGTTCACGAAGATCATCCGTGGGCGCTTCCACCGCAGCGGCTGTTCGAGTCTCTCCGGCCAGAGGCGTAGATCGAAGCCCTGCTCGTAGGAATGTCCGGGGACGCCGCGCCAGCGCTCCGCAAAGGTCTCGGCATAGCAGTGGGCGCAGCCGGGCGAAACCTTCGAGCACCCGGTGACGGGGTTCCAGGTCGCTTCGGTCCACTCGATTGCACTGTTGTCGCTCATCTACCCTCGAAGTTCGTCCTTGGTTAGCGAAGTCCTCGCCTGCATAGAACGCATGTTCGCATGCCGTACGGATGGGCCGTCCCGCTGCCGCGAGGTCGTGACGGACTCACCCGGACTCACGCGCACGCCGCACCGACGCATCGAACTGCTCGCGCCCTACATCCGCCGGCGTGGCCGCGTCGAACACGGCGAACCCGGTGGCGTCGTCGACGGCCTCAGCGACCACCATCTCGGCGACGAGCTGGGCCGTGGAGATGCGCGGTACGCCGCGGGTTTGGCACAGGCGCTTCCCGAGGTCGTCGTCCATGACGACGACGGCGCCGCCGAGGCGGCCGGCGAGCAAGGCGGTGGCGATCTCGCCGCGGTTGGCGGCCTCGTGGGCGCCGGGCGCTGAATGGAGACGACGCAGATCGGTGGCGTCGGCCAGCAGATCGGGCGGCAGCGCGAGCGGCTCGCCGGACGGCCAGCGCAGCATGTTGAGGGTCTTCAGCTCGGGGAACCTCCCGGCCGAGTTTCGGCGCAGCTCCTCGGCGACGTCGAGGACGATCGCAGCCCGGTCGCCGAGGTAGCCGGCGAGCTGGAACAGCGCGCCGCCCTGGGCGAAGCTGATGAAGGGGCTCGTGTCGAGCAGTACCCGCGCCGCAGTGCGGGCTACGGGGATCACCAGTCGGGCTCCGCCTGCGCGGGCTCGATCCCCATGGCGCTCATTGCCTGCCCGACCGTGTCGCGGTCGCGGGCGACGATCTGCGCGAGACGGTCGAGATCGATGAGGCCGGCGGCGTAGGCGGCCAGCGCGTTTTCGCGCAGGAGAGCGGGCAGGCGCGGCAGGGCGTTCTCGCGCTGGATCTGAGCGAGTTGATCCTCGACGGCCCGGACGCCCAGGCTCTGCTCGAGACCCTTGTGCTGGCCCCGGTCGAGCGCTCGCTTGAGGTCGCGCTTCTGGGAGGCGCGCTGGAGGACCTCGCTCTCGATCAGGCGCACGTACGCGGCCGGTGCGCTGATGGCGAACCAGGCGGCGATGCGCACGAGCACCTCGACGGTCAGCAGCGGCTCTCCACGAGCCTCCATCCATTCGCGAAGCGCCTGCTCGGGGGCCAGGAACTCGCCGGCGAACGCATTGGCCTGCTGCTCGCGCGGATCGGTCGACCTTCCCTCGACCGCGTCGACGCCGTCGACGACCGCACCGTGTGCGAGGCGATGATGCCCGAGCTCGTGAGCCAGCGTGAAGCGCTGACGGGCCAGTGCCTGGTTGCCGTTGACGAAGACGAAAGCCCGCTCCCGGCGTTCGATGTAGACCCCGGCCACGCCGTCGGACAGCGCGAGCACCCCGACCGGGAGACCGGCCGTCTCCTCGACAACCGCGAGCAGGTCATGCACCGGTTGGTCAAGGCCCAGGCCGAACTCGTGGCGGGCAGTGCGGGCCGCCGCGGCCGCCTCGCGCACATGCGCCGCCCGCGCCACGTCAGCCGCGCAGCGCTGCCTCGAGCGTGAAGAAGTCGTCGATTACGGCGTTGACCTGCGCGACCGTCTCCTCACCCTCCTCCGCCGTCCCGTCGTTGCGAAAGAGGGGGGCCAAGTCGACCCGCTCGCGCAGGATGGCATCGGTGTCTACACCAAGGAACGCCGCGGCTGCCACCAGCTCGCCCACGGCGAGACCTCGCTCCCCACTCTCGATCCGGCTCAACGCCGAGGGGTCGAGGTCCAGAGCCGCGGCCAAGCGGCGCTGGGAGACCCCGCGCTCAGCGCGCAGATCCGCAATCCGGTGGCCGACCGCAGCTTGGTCCAGATACCGGGTAGTCATTGTGCTCATCGCAATACCTTCAACGCAGCCGCAGTCTAACGTTGCGCCGCGGACGGCGTCGCGGCACCGAGCACCGTCTCGAAGATCGCGATGACGTCGACGTTCTGATCGGGGCCGATCTCGATGTCGGCCACCTCGCGGTTGAGCGACTGGAGGACGACGCGGGTGTGTCGCCACCCACTCTCGTCGTCGGCCGCCTTCTCGCTGTGGTAACGCTTGATCGAATACAAGCCGCCACCCTCGGGGTCGGTCACATCGTGCAGCGCCGCGAGGACGACCTGCCCCCGGCGGCTGCCGGCGACCGGCGCGCCGACCGGGTCTGCGCGGAAGAGGGCCAGCGAGCCGTTGGGGATCGTCGGCTCCATCGACACGCCCTCCACGCGCACGGCGAACATCCCGTCGCGCAGCGCTCCCGGCGCCTCCACCCAGCCCTCCTCCTCGGCTTCTGCGTTCTCGAGGAAGCGCCCGGCAGCGGCACGGATGGAGTACAAGGGCACGTGGAGCACGTAGGGCTGTGCATCCGCGGCGGAGACGACCGTCACCGAGGCATCGTCGTCGTCGCTCGCCGTGCTCTCGGCCATCCAGTTATCGCTCGCGCCGATGGCCTCGGCCACCTCGCGGCGCGCCAACGCCCGCGCGATGCGCCGCAGATCTGCGCGCAACGCGACGGGATCGTCGAGGTGGCTGGCCGCCACCACGACGACCTTCCAACCCAGGTCCTCTAGCTGGTCGCGCACGATCGCGTCGACCCGCTGGCGCTCGGCGCTGCCGTGCAGCTCGCGTGAGAGCCCGTCCAGGTAGACGGCGACTCGCTCGTCGACGTAGGCGAAGTCCGGCACCGTGCGCTCGTAGGGCGCGCCGATCGCCACCTCGTGCTGGCCCACGTAGCCCTCCAGACCCGCGCGACGCAGCACGGCCTCCAGGCGGTCCTCGACGGCGTGGGTCGTGGCCGCCGGGCCGCCGAAGCTCGCGTCCTCCAGCGCTTGGAGCTCGTGGCCACGCACGGGCTCGGTGCCCATGCCGTCGAGCAGCTCCAGCGCACGCTCGCGGTCGAGGAAGCGGTGCCAGAAGACGTTGCGCCCCGTACGCAGGCACGAGTAGCAGGAGGCCTCACAGCCGCCGGGGCAGGCGCCGAGCACAGCCTGGAGCCGGCCGACGATCTCGTCCCAACGCTCGATGACCTGGGCGAGCAGCCCCGACCCGCCCGGCATGGGGTCGTAGACGTAGAGGTCGTGACCCCCTCCTGCGGTGGACACCGGAAGGGTCTGCAGATCCTCGGCCTCCATCTCGAGCACCTGGGAGGCACCCAGCCGCAGCGCCTCGCCGAGGTTCGCCGCTTCGCCCTGGTCGTTGACGTCCTGCACGTGCAGCGCGTCGGCGACCACGTTGGCCGTCAGCGCGAGCCACTCCGGTGCGCGGCCGCAGTGCTTGGTATGCCAGTCGACGAAGTCGGTGAGCTCCTTGGGCGACGCGTAGGGGGAACGGGTCGCCCCGCACACGAGGCAGATGGGGTAGCCGGGCTCGCCGGCGCGCACACGGTCGGCGGGCCCGGCGTTGACCAGCCGAAGCCCCTGGCCCAGCACGTGGTGCACGGTGCGCTCGCCGAACGTCCACGCCGTTCCGCCACGGCGATGGCTGCGCGCCATGCCCAGCATCGTGACGGGAACCTGGAAGCGCTCGGTCTCCTCGTCGTTGATGTGGCCCTGGGAGGCCAGGTCGACGTCGGCGATCGGCAGGCCAGGCAGCGCGACAGGGGTGGTGTCGCCGTAGCCGCCGCTCCGCGTGCCCGCGGTGGTCACGTACCCGGTCGCGAAGTCCACGAGGTAGGGCTCCGTGCGCTGACCCTCGCCGTCGAGTGGGAAGTGATAGCGCGCGGTGCGGTAGCGGCCGCGGTTGGCGTAGAGCAGGTTTCCCGGTACGAACTCGCGGACGGCCACGGCCTGGGATCGCGAGAGCTCGAAGCGTGCTCCACCTCCGCGCCGGCCCGGAAAGGCGCTGATGCCGCCGTCGTAGAGGCCGTAGCCGGGCAGGAAGCCCTCCCCGGCCAGCAGGCTGAGGGTGTAGGTGCGCACCTGGCGCTCCTTGAGCGAGCGGACGTAGTCTTCGCATCGATCGCGCTGGCGCTCCTCATCAGGGGTGAGCGGACGCCCCGCGGCGGCTTGGAGCAGCCGCCGCTGCGTGTCGACGACCCAGGTCAGCCGCCGGTGCAACCCGTCGACGATCTCCTGCAGAGCGCCGGGCATCCCCGCCACCAGCGCGCCGAGGCGCTCGGAGGCGACCTCGTCCGCGGCCTCCGACGGCCACCCCGCAGCGAAGACCCGCTCGACAGCCTCGACCAGCAGGGACCTGTGCGTGTCGATGAGCCCACCGAGGGCGCTCACGTCCGCGGGAGCGGTGCGGTAGCGATCCTCCTCGCCCTCGAAGAGGTAGTCGCGCACGTATTGCGGGACCGCCTGCTCGAGGACTCCGCGGGTCGCATCATCGGCCTGCGCGAGGCGCAGCAGCTCGGAGAGCACCGTGGCGTGCACGTGCTTGCGCACGAGCACGTCGTTCTTGAGGTTGAATCGCGGCGGGCGCAGCGGCGCTCCCAGCAGCTTCTCGGGCTGCTCGAAGAAGTACGCGTCGTGGACCGCTCGGCGACAATAGACGAGCACGACAGCCATGCGTCGGCGACGCCCGGCGCGCCCCACCCGTTGCCAGTAGTTGGCCGGCGTGGGCGGCACGTTGCGACACAGCACGAGGTCCAGGGCGCCGATGTCCACGCCGAGCTCCAGCGTCGGGCTGGCCACGAGCGTGTTCACCGTGCCTCCGCGACGCTTGAACTCCTTCTCGATGCGCTCGCGCTCGTCGAAGGGGACCTGGGCGGTGTGCTCTTCCGCGGCGACCATCGCGAAGGGTCGGCTGAGCAACGAAACGTTGTAGTCGTCCGCCGGCGGGTCGGCGCGCTGCACGGTGCCCCGGCAGTGCATCTTGGTGCACGCGCCCGCAGGGGTCGGCCGCGCGTGTACGCGCCGGCACACCGAGCAGACGTGGCGCTCGTGCTGGCGCACCAGCCCCAGGCGCGCGGCGTCGACCTGGTTGGCGCCCGCGCTGCCGCCCAGCGGCCGGCCGTTGCCCCCCACGAGGCGCACACCGGTCACCAGGTCAAGCGCGCGCACCAACTCCCAGATGCGCTCAGCCGCGCCACGCGGATCCTCGACGCCCCACTTGCGCACGAAGTCCACGGTGCCGGTCCGTCCGCGGGCGGAGATCGCCGTGCGCACCCACTTGTCGGCATCGCCGCCCTGGCGCTCGAGCTTGATGCCCACCGGACGCACGTCGGCGAAGCCTGGGGGCAGCAGGCCGCGCAGGATCTCCTCGTTGCCCGCCGCCCACCACCGCCCGAAGATGGGCTCCTGGGCGTCGTGCAGCAGCCGGGCGCGTCGCCAGGTGTCCAGCAGGGCGGCGACCCCATCGCACAGCGCCTGGAGCGTCAGGTCCAGCTCCCCGGCCAGCTCGCGCACCCGCGGCTCGTCGGGACCCAGGCCGGCGTAGATCACCCGCAGTTGCCCCCAGCGCTCGAGCCCGTCGCGCTGGGCATAGGAGGTGGCCAGCTCTCGCAGGACATGAATGCGCAGCAGCTGCTCGAGCCGGCCCTGTTCGGCGCGCCCGTAGGACTCACTCTGCGCACTGTCGAAGGCCTCGGGCGCCACCGCGCGCGCCAGGTCACGGTCGGCGCGCAGGCGACGCACCAGCTCAGCGTGCAGGTCGCCGACGGAGACCGGCCCGCCCGCCCCGCCGCCTGCTGCCTCGAGCGCGCCGAGCACGTCGAGCACGAGGTAACGCAGCCGGTAACGTCGCGCGTGGTCGCGCATCCAGCCGGCCTGGAAGGCCGCGTCCTGGCGGTTGTCGGCGAAGACGAGCAGGTGGCGCTCCTCGTTCGAGCCGGCGGCACTGACCATCTCCTGGGCCAGGATGTGCACATCGGCGACCGTCGTCGCGCGCAGCGGGCGGATGGGCTCGTAGGCCCGCCCGGAGCTCGAACGGCTCTGCGCGCCGCAGCCCAGGCAGCGAAAGCCCTTGGGCTCGAGCACGAGGAAGATCCGCGCCAGCGGACCGCGGCGCGCGCACTCCGCGTTGGCACACACGGGCTCTGTACCGCGATGCACGGTCCCGCAGGCCGCGCACAGATGAGCCTCGACGCGCCGGTCGGCCAGTCGGGGCGAGGCCTTGGCCCGTCCGTTGCCCGCGCCTTCCTCCTCCTCGTCGGGGTCGCCTTCGGCCAGCACCCAGTCGGTGAAGCGCACCCGCTGCGCTCCGTCGGCCTCCGGGTCGGTGGCCGGACACCAGTGCGCGCTCTCGCCGGAGGCACGCCCGCCGACCGGCTCGCGGCCCTCGACGGCATAGTCCTCCAGGTGGGTGGTGAAGTAGTGCTGCCCGCAGGTGCGACAGACCGACACGGGGAACACCGCCGCCGGGTTGCGCTCGACGTCGCCGACGGCCAGCGCGTCGCCGGCGGAGAAGTGCAGGGTGGGCGCGGGCGGGTCGTCGTCGAAGGTGACCACAGCGCCCTCGAGGCCGCGCACGAACAGGTGCAGCTTGGGGCGCAGCAGCGGGACGTCGCCCCGGCGGGCGAAGGCACCCAGCGCGAGGTAGGCGAGCACCTCGGCGGTGGTGCTCTCGGGGGGCTGGCCCTGCCGGCCCAGGTGGTCGCGGATCGCCCGCGTCACCTCGCCCAGCTCGCGCGCGTGCTCCAGCTCCTTGGCCAGGAGGCGGACCGGGTCCATCGCGGCCAGATGCGTGAACAGCGCCTCGGCCACGCGGCCCTCGGGTAGGTGGGGCCGTGCGCCGGTGAGCGCCTCGACGGCATCGCTCAACGCATCGCGGTCGACGCCGGCCTCCTCGTCTTCCTCGGGCAGGCCGGCGTCGGGCGAGGGTGGGCTGCCCAGCGCCTCGAGCACCTGGGCGAGCACCGCGTCGGGATCGGCCGGCTCGGGAGGGATGAAGCGCGCGTCTGGCCAGCGCAGGTCGGCGTAGCGCTCGGTGACCAGCTCGACCGCATCGTTGGACACGCCGCACAGGCGGGCGAGGAACTCGGGGCCGACCTCGGCGCCGTGCTGAGGATCGACGATCGTGGCCGATGTGGCGATGCACGTGACCTCGTCCGGGGCCTTGCCGGCGAACGCGCGCAGGCGGCGTACGAGACAGGCGACCTCGGCGCCGGTGGCGCCGGCGTAGGTGTGCGCCTCGTCGAGGACGACGAAGCGCAACGGGGCGCCGGTGAACAGCTCGAAGTCCTGCTGGCGGGTGAGCAGCAGCTCGAGCTGGTTGGCGTTGGTGATCAGGATGCGCGGGCGGCGCTCGCGGATCTCCGGCGCACTCCTCGAACGGGACGACGTCCGGATCGTGTTCTTGCGTCGCCGCCACGCGGCCAGCAGCGCGTCGCGGCCCTCTCCCTCGCGAAGCTGGGTGACGTCGGTGTCCGCCGGACGGCGGGGCGTGGAGCCGACGTACATCCCGTAGGTGATGCCCGTGCCGGCCAGCAGCGTGCGCAGGCGGTCGCGCTGGTCGGCGGCCAGCGCGTTCATCGGGTAGACGAGCACCGCTGTGACGCCCGCCAGCTCCTGAGCGTCGCGCATGCGCAGGCAGCGGTCGATGATCGGGTAGAGGAAGGACTCGGTCTTGCCCGAGCCCGTGCCCGTTGAGACGAGGACGTGGCGGCCGGCCAGCGCGGCGCGCAGCGTCTCCTCCTGGTGGGCGAACAGGCCGGGGAACTCCGCGATTCCGGGCAGCGCAGGGTGCACAAGCCCCTCGTCGACCAGCGCCTGCAGGTCCACGCCCTCCTGGAAGGCGCGGGCGAGCGACACGTAGGGCCCCTTGGTCAGCGGCGAATCCGCGTAGGGCCCCGCGCCCAGCAGCGCGCCGGCCTGCTCGGCCAGCCGCGGGTCGGCCAGCGGGAACGCCGTGAGCTGGTAGCGGCGGAACTCCTCCGCCACCTGTCCCGTGAAGCGAACGGGGTTGAGGGCCATCAGGCCGCCGCCTCCGCGTCGCCGAGGATCTCGCGCGCTTCGCGGTTGGCCCGCTCCCAGCCGCCCTCGGGCTGCCACAGCTCATCGAGCCCGAAGCCGACCCCGGCTGCGCCGCGCGCGGCGGCGAGCTCCTGAGCGCGGCGCTCGGCGGCGTCGGGGCCGCCGGCGTGCATGGCCCGGAAGACCTCCACGGCAAGAGTCGGGTAGCGGTGCTCGCCGGGCGCGGTGCGGTCGTAGATGGGAAAGCGCGTTGTGATGTGGCCGAGGTCGTCGGGGTGGAGGCTGAAGAGGTCAGCCACCAGCGCGTCGAGCGTCAGCCGCACGGCGAGGCGGTCGGCGGGCTCGACGAGCGGGTCGGGTGCCGGATCGGAAAAGTCGGCGCCTACGGCGTTGAGGCGGTGGGCGAGGTCGGGCGCGTGCTCCGCGAACGCGGTGGAGCTCCAGTCGGGGATGGGGAGCGTGGCCATGTAGTGCCAGTTGAGCGAGGCTGAGACCTTCATCCGGAGGATGTAGTCGAGGCAGAGCGAGGAGAACAAGGCCGCGAGGTTGTACGGGCACGGGTACGCGTCGAGCGTGGGGGCCTTGTTTCCGTGGACGGCGGGGGGCATGACGGTCGCGATGAGGGTGCGTTGATTAGTCGAGCTGGCGATGTCGCGGAACGCGAGCCGAGGGCGGGTCCAGGCGTCGCCCTCGAGCTCTTCCCGCACGGTCGCGACGGGCACGAACTTGCTGACACTCTCCGTGTTCTTCTTCCCCCGGAAGTAGGGGTCGTGCTGAAAGAAGGACCTGCCCTCGTACAGCGGCAGGTAGCCGGCGACGCGTAAGCGAGCACGCACCCGGGGGTCGCGAGCGTCGTCGATCTCGGACAGCACGCGTTCCCGCTCAAGCTTGGTCCTGCGCACGAAGAGTCGGTCGTGCGAGTTCATCATGAACTCGAGCTGGAAGCGCCCTCCGGCCGCGGCCAGCGCCTCACCGAGCCGCGGGTGGTCGGCGTAGAGCCGATCGACCAGCTCGAGGTCTCGCGGACCTCGGAACTCCATCAGCGACAGCGTCTCGGGCGCGAAGCGGCGGATCTCGCTCACCGCGAGGGGTACGGCGTATTCGGTCGGGTGCTCCCACTCGCCGACGTGGTGGCGCATGAAGGCTGCGTTGAGGGTCTCCGTGGAGTCGCCACGCTGCGCGACAATAGGCAGGAACTTGAAGCTGCGGTGAATCGGGAACAGGCTGAGGCGATTCTCGAACCCGTAGCACCACTCCCATGTGCAGTGGTCGAGCAGGCGCCTTCGCAGCTCGGTCGCACCCTTGTCGGTGTAGAGCCCGGAGGGCAGCAGCATGCCCAGCCGCCCGTCCTCATGGACCAGGTGGTGGGCCATGTCGAGGAACAGCTTGTAGCTGTAGACCTTTCCGCCACCCTGGAGGCGGTACGGGTGCTCGATATGCGCCAGGCTCGGCCGTCCGCGCCGCACGGCCTGCCATCCGCCGGATAGGCGCTCGCGCGCGCGGCCGCGACCGAGCGGCACGTCAAACGGTCGCGCGTAACCCTTGACCAACGCGCTCATCGCCTTGAAGCCCGCCTGATAAGCCGCCCACCGGTCCTCCTGGCCGTCGACCGCTGTGAACAGCTCGCGCTGACGTGCTAGCGCCTCCGTGTTGCCGTACGTGCGATAGAGCGGATCGTGGCGCGAGAAGAACTCCAACGGCTCCGTCTGGAGTGTCTCCCACGGCGGGTTGCCCAGCACCGCGTCGAACCCAGTCCGGTCAGGGCGAAAGGCGTCGGGGAACTCGACCTCCCAGTGGAAGAAGCCGTGCTCGTCGGCTAGCCGTTCGACTGTCGCGTCGGCCTCAGGCGTCAGCTCGCCCCACGTGAGTGGGAGAGGCAGCGACTCGTCGCCCGCCGGCCAGAACCACAGCGCGCACCACAGGTCCATGCGGCGCTTGAGCCCGCGGTACTCGTCGCTGGCCAGCAGCTCGCGGTAGGCGGGCTCACGCTCCTCGCGGCGCAGCTCATGCAGCGCTTCGAAGCGCTCGCGGACCCGGGCGACGAGATCCTCGGGTGGGAGCTGGACGTCGTCGAAGAAGCGCATCGCACCGCCTATGCGGTCGATGACCGCGGACATCTGCGCCTTGGCCTCGCCAAAGGCACGCTTGAGCCACTTCGTGCGCTCGCCCTTTGCCCCGTCGGCGCCCTCGCGGTCCAGCGCGCGCAGCGGATAGTCCTCGACGAGGTGCAACCAGCAGCCCACGAGCGAGTTGCCGACCTTGAGCTTGTGGTCGAGGTACTCGAAGGGCAGGTCGCGATCGAGCGTCTCGACCCACAGCGCCAGGCGCGCGAGCTCCACGGCCATCGGGTTGCGGTCCACCCCGTAGAGGCAGCGCTCCACGACGTGGCGGGCCAGGCGGGCGCGCAGATGCTCGGTGAAGCGCTCGTCCTCCGGTGCGAGGGGCAGAAGCTCCTCGGCCTCCTCTCCCCGTGCGGCTTCGCCGAAGGGCAGCGTCACGATGACCTCGCGCTCGGCGCGGGGCTGGATGCGCCCGTGCTGGTCGAGCGAGCGGTGGAGCGCCTCGACGAGGTAGCGAAGGGCGGCGACGAGGAACGAGCCCGAGCCCATGGCCGGCTCGCACACCTTGAGGCTCAGGATCACCTCCGGCGCGTGCGGAACCAGCCGGTCGCCGTCGCGGCGGTAGCACAGCGGCTCGAGCGTGCGCTGGACCAGGGGCACGGAGAGGGCGGGGCGCGTGTAGAATGAGCCTGAGCCCTTGCGCAGGCCACCCGACGCCACGAGGTACAGCGTCCGGGTGCGATGATGCCGCCGACCAGCTTGCCGGCGCGGTCGGCGACCTTGCGCTCGTAGGCGGCGAGATCAGGGTTCTTGCCGCCAGGGCGACGCACGAGGGCGGCTGCCCCCACCGCCTCGCGCGCCCAGCAAGCACCGCGGAGCGCGCGTCGGCCTCGACCGCCTCGGCCTCGTCCGTCGAGCCGGGCTCCTCCTCGATCTCCTCGTCGGCGTCCGTGACCGGGTCGTCCGCCTCATCCTCTGCCGACTCTTCGACCTCGACGGGCTCGCCTTCCTCGCCCGCCGCTGTGGCCGTCTTGGCCTCCTTCTTGAACGTCTTCAGCAGCTCCTTGAGCTCGGCCGCCCCCAGCTCGCGCAGGCGCGAGAGCGGCAGGGCGGGCTGGCGGCCGACGTCGAGCAGGACGATTGGGTCGTCCGCGGGCGCGCGGCGCAGCTCGTAGTCGAGCAGTCCCTCGTAGACGATGCCGATGTACTCCGTGCGCAGGTCGGCGAAGTCCACCGCACCCGCGACCCAGCGCGCGCCGCGCCCGGCGCGCACCTTCACCTTGCCGACCTTCAGCAGGCGCAGGAGGCGGTACAGGGTGGCGTCGGAGGGCCGCGCGGCCTCCAGCACGGCGAGGGCCCGCAGTACGGGCTCCGGCGCGCTGCCGTCCCCGGGCCGGAAGAGCTGGCCGCCGTAGGCGCGCACCGGCAGGTCCGGGTGCTCGCTGCCGGCGTAGATCAGCCGGAAGAGGCCGACCAGGCGCACCCACGCACCGCTCTGGTCGGTGATCGCCTCGGCGCCCTCGCGGTCGGCGTCGCGCAGCGTCCGGTACAGGCCCTCGACGCCGTAGGAGTCGTGGTAGGCCTCGATACCGGCGGGCAGCAGGTCCCGCGCCTCCGCGTAGAGGACCAGCACGAGGCGCATGACCACGCGGGTGGCGGCCTGGTAGAGGGCGCCAAGCGCCTCGGTGTCGTGCAAACGCCGACCGGTGGACGGGTCGCTCCACAGGGCGTCGCGTGCTTGTGGGTCCGCGTCGAGGCGGTGGTCGATCTCGCGCACCAGCAGCTCGACGGCTTGGCGGACCTGCTCGCCGAGCACCTGCGCCAGATCGCCCTGGCGGTCGCGCGAGGCCCTGATGGTCTGGACGAGCGCACGAAGCGCCGCCAGGTCGCCGTCGTCCTGGCCTCCCAAGAGCGCCGCCATTCCGCGCAGCGTCTCGCGACCCTCGCCCTCGTCGAACCAGGTCTGGGCGTCCCACTCCGCCCAGGCGTCGTAGTCGGGGCCTGCGTGCACGAGGCGGAACTGGCGGCCGTTGGTCAGGAGGCCGAGCGGCACGCCCGTGGCTCGCAGCAGCTCGACCAGCTGCGCGTGGACCCGCTTGCCGCGCCCGATGCCGACGCGGTCGCCGTCGTCGAAGCGCACGGCGAGCAGGGCGCCGCCCTCCCCGTCGGGCAGCACCCTGTCGGGGCGCAGCCGCTCGCCCGTCACCGCCCTGGCCTTCAGGGAGTCGGGCACCGCGCTTCCCTTCTGCCAGCCCGACAGGCCGAGGAAGCCCTCCAGCAGCTCGCCGGCAAACGCTCGCGCTGCCTCAGCGGGATCGGCGTCGCCGTGCCGAGCCCCGTCCAGGCGCAGCCAGCCCGCGCGCAAGCGCTCGTAGGCCCACGCGTCGAGCACGGGGACGGTCGGCGCCAGCTCGTCGAGCAACTGTGGCGCCACGAGCATGCCGCTATGACGCAGCTCGCCCCACCAGCCGTGTTGTGCCGCCGCGGTCACGGTCGCGCGCCCTCGGGCACCAGCAGCGCCACGGCCACCGGCGTGAGTGCGCAGCGAGCCAGCGCGAAGCGGCGCGGCAACACCTCGGCGAGCAGGTGCTCGCGCTCACGCTCGATGCGTTCGCGCAGCCGCTCGCGCCGTTGCTCGACCTGGCGGTACTCCTCGCCCTCCAGCCGCTCGCGCGCTGTCCGGACGTCCTCCTCGAGCTCGTGGCGGCGCTGCTCGTCGAAGGTGAGTTGCCGGGCGCGCTCCTGCGCCTTCTCGTATTCACGGCGCAGCCGCTCGCGGCCTTTCTCGCCGCGCTCGTCGTCGAGCTCCTTCAGACGCGCGTTGAAGAGCCGGTCCTGATAGGTGCGCTCCTCCCGACGGCGCTGGGGCAGCAGCTCCTTCACACGCTCGCGCAGCTCCTCCTCACGCTCTTCACGCGCTTGTACAAGCACGGCGGAGAGCCCGTCCCAGCGATCTCCGAGCCACGCGTTCCAACTGTCGACCTCGTCGGTGTCGTTGTCGCAAGCGGCTCACCCTCGGGCGTAGCCGCGACGCGCAGCTGACCCTCGTCGGCGGCGACGGCAAGCTCGATCAACTCGGCGTGCAACGGCTCGCGCAGCTCGTTGACCATGCTGAGAAGACACGGCACGACCAGGGTCGGCTCGCTCACGTTGCGGTGACCGCCGATGGTGAAGCGGCGCAAGTCTCGACGTTCCTCCCACAGGCGCCGGCGCAGCGTGGCTGTCGCCCGGCGCATGACCGGGTGCGCAAGGCGCAGGAGCCGCGTGTCGGCGCGCTCCCGGTACACGCGCCGCTCGCCCACCGTCTCGGTGAGCGCGGCGGCGTCGAAGGCCAGGCGTGGCAGCGCACCGCCCGCGCCGGGCCGGTCGAGGCGCAGCGAGGCGTCGACGGTGCGCTGCCACGCGGGCGGGGTGCGGAGGCGAACCGTGCCGTCGCCGTTGGACTCGAGACCGCCGCGCTCAAGCTCGGCGGCCACGCGCAGCAGCCGCTCCAGTCGGCCTGAGTCGATGCGCAGAGCGCGCTCCGTTTCGGCCAGGATGGCTGCCGCCTCCTCTCCGGAACTCTCCTGCTCGGAGTCCTCGCCCTGCGGCATGTCCGTGCGCTGGGTCGTGTGCTCACGCACGTGCTCGACGCGGCGGTCGAGCTCCTGCTCACTGAGAAGCTGGTCGGCGAAACGCTCCTCGAGGCCACGGTCGATGACCTTCCCCACGCTGCCCAGGTCGTCGCGCACCCTGTCGACCTTGCGCACGACGTAGTCCAGGAAGCGCGTGTCCTCGTCCTGCTCACACACGAAGTGGAAGGCGGTAACGTTGCGCGCCTGGCCGTGGCGGTCGACGCGGCCGTTGCGCTGCTCGAGGCGCATGGGATTCCAAGGGACCTCGTGGTGGAGCACGAAGCGGCACGACGTCTGCAGGTTCAGGCCCTCCGCCGCGACGTCGGTGGCCACCAGCAACCGGACAGGGTCCGCGGGATCGTTGAAGGCGGCACGCACGTCGGCGCGCTCGTTGAGGGACGAGCCGCCGAACAGCGCGCGCGCCTGGGGGGTGTGGATGCCCTCAGCGGCCAAGCGGGCCACCAGCAGGTCGAGGGTGTCCTTGTACTCGGTGAACCAGATCGCGCGCTCGTCTTCGGCCAGGGCGCCGTCGGAGCGCAGGTGCTCATCCAACCAGCCCAGCAGCGCCCGCCACTTGCCGTCGGGCGGGAACGATGTCCGTGCGGTCACGGTGGTGAGATCGAGCGGCTGGCCGGCGACCTCGCGCCCCCAGCCCAGCGTGGCGAGCGCGTCGCTGACCTCCTCGCGCGCGTCGTGCAGCGCGCGCTCGTGGCGGCCCAGCCAAGCGGCGCCACGGCGGACGACGTCCTCCTCCCGGCGGGCCTTCTCCTCGTCGTCGGCGGTCTGGGCCTCGGCGCGTAGCTGGGCGGCCAGGGCCTCGTCGAGCTCGCCGGCATCGGCATAGCCGTCGATGTGGGACCACCACGTGCGGGCGAGCGCGTAGGGCGAGGACAGCAGGCGCTTGGTCAGCAGGGAGAACACGAAGCGCCCGACGCTGCGCTGGCGGTGGTCGAGCGTGGCCAGCACCGCGCTGCCCGCGCGGCGGTACTCACGCAGCGCCTCGACGACCCGCTGCTCCTCGGGCGTCCACTCGAAGGGCACACTTTGCACGCCCCGCGAGGTGAAGGGAGCGACCTCGCCGCGACTCTGGGCGCGCTCATTGAGCTCTGACTTCAGGCGACGCACCATCACGAGGTCGACCTGGCGGTGCTCGGCCTCGTTGAGCTCGGCGGTCTGGCGGAAGCGGACCGGGTCGAGCTGCTCGAGCAGGCCGGAGAAGCTCGCGGTGAAGCCGTTGTGCGGGGTTGCGGAGAGGAAGAGCCGGTGCTCTGCGTGCTGGGCGGCCTCGGTGAGCATCTGCGCGCGCTGGGAGCGCTCGCTGAAGCCCTGCGGCGCGAGGTTGTGGGCCTCGTCGACCACCAGCAGATCCCAGGCGAGGGCGTGGCCTCGCTCCAGCCGGTCGGCGGCGGCCAGGAAGTCGGCCAGCACATCGCGCTGGCGCAGGAAGTCCATGGAGGTGATGGCGCGCGGCGTGACCGCCCAAGGGTTGGCGTCCATGCCGTACTCGCGCTGAATGTCCACCGTGGCGGGGCGGTCGAGCACCGTGAAGTCCAGCGAGAACTTGGTGCGCAGCTCGTCGCGCCATTGCAGCTGAAGCGAAGCCGGGCAGACAACCAGGACCCTGCGGATGCGCCGACGACCCAGCAGCTCACGCAGCACGAGGCCTGCTTCCACCGTCTTGCCCAGACCGACGTCATCGGCCAGCAGCAGGGACACCCGGGGCATCTCCAGCGCCTTCAGGACCGCGTAGAGCTGGTAGGGCTCCGGGGCGACGGCGCTTTCCCATGGTGAGACCAGCGCGGGGCCGTCTCCCGTCAGGCCAGGCAGCCGTGCTACGGACGACCAGCGCAGGGCGTCGCAGAAGGCTGCGAAGCGGTCTGGAGGGTCAGGCTCGAGCCCGTCGCCCACCCTGGGGAGGCCGCCGCCGGGTAGCGGCTCGGCTCCGACCTCCGCCTCCCAGAGAACCGTGTCCTCACCGGGGAACTCCCAACCGTCGAGGTACTCGAGCTCGACGAGGTGAGCGGCTGCGGCGTTACCCGTGTGGGCGCGGACCTCCCGCCACGACCGCCGGGCGCCCGCGGACGAGGACGGCCTGGCCGGGCTCGGGGATGGCGAGGCTGGTGGCCACCGTGGCGACCTTACCGGGCCTGGATGGGCACTCGGGGCACACCCGGAGAGTCGCTGCGGCGGCTCATCGTCTGACGGGCGTTCATCGGTGACGCCACAGTTCAGGCGGAAGCACGGTCACCGGGCTCGAGGGACCGGCCGTCGAGCTAGAGTCGGGTGCGTTGTCGCCCCCGGAGGAGGACCGATGGACCTGGGGTCACGAGCCGCTGTACAGACTCGTCGAGAAGCTCGCCAGCGGCGAGATCGTGCTGCCCGACATCCAGCGCGATTACGTCTGGGCCGGGGCCCAGATCCCCCGGCTGCTCGACAGCCTGTACCGCGAATGGCCAGTCGGCGCGGTGCTGCTATGGAGCACGGGCCTGTCGATCCCGACGAAGCCGGCGGCGGTCGTGCAGGGCACCCCGACGACGAGCAGGCCAGCGATCCTGCTCGACGGCCAACAGCGGCTGTCGACTCTCGCCCGAATCATGCTGCCCGACGCGATACCGCCCGGCGAGAGGCGCCTGGACGTGCGCTTCAATCCCGACACGCGAGAGTTCAAGACGGCCAACGCGGTCCAGAAACACGACAAGCGCTGGATCGCGGTGTCGGAGATCCTGCGCTCCGGCGCGCAGTTCCGCGAGCTCGTTAAGCCGCTGGAGCTCGACCAGGCCCAGGAGGACGCGTGGACCGACGTGCTTGCCGATGTCGCTAGGCGCGTGCGCGACTACTCGGTGCCGGTGCAGACGGTGCACGTAGACGACTACGAGACGGTCGCTGAGATCTTCAACCGGGTCAACACGGGCGGCACCCGGTTGAGCAAGGGCGACCTGATAATCGGGTCGATGGCCGCCCGATGGTCGGGCGGCCGTGATGCGATCGAGAGCTTCGAGAGCGAGATGCGCGCGGCTGGCTGGCCGATCAACCGCGAGGTGCTGCTGCGCATCGTCAGCGTGCTCGCCCTCGACAGTCCTAACCACATCCGCCTGTTGGAGCTCAAGACCGAGCAGGCATGGACGGCGGGGTGGACCGATGCGGTGCATGCCGTGCGCAACGCGGTCGCGTTCCTCAAAGACGACGCACGCATTCCGACACGGGCGATGCTGCCCACCGACTACGTCCTGCTGCTGCCCGCCGTGTTCCTGCACGACTTCAGCGCGTCCTTCCAACCCGGCGAAGCTGCCGAGCTGGCCCGCTGGGTGTACCTCTCCAGCGCGTTCGGGCACTACTCCGGGTCCCTGGAAACGGTGCTGGCCGCCGACGTCAAACTCCTGCGCAATCCCTTCTTCAGGCAGGAGCGCCCCCCACTCATGCAGGCGCTGATCAGCGCAGCGCAGGAGCCCCGTAAGCCCGGCACGCGGCTGACCGCGGAGGACATCCGCGGCAAGAAGCAGCGCTCGCCGCTGCTGCGCCTGCTGCAGCTCCGGGCCAGCCAGGCTGGCGCGCAGAGCTGGCTGAGCAACCGCGCGATCACCTATGACCCCCAGCACAACGGCTTGGCCGTCGAGGTGCACCACATTTTCCCACGAGCCTGGCTGAAGAAGAACGACCTGGGCAGTCACCCCGAGCGCGACACCATGGCCAACTTCGCCTTCCTGTCGAAGTGGGACAACATCAAGATCGGGGCGGGCGCCCCCGCCAAGTACCTGGCAAAGGCTGACCCGGCCGCGCTCGCAGCCCAATGGATTCCCAACGACCCCACTCTGTGGACGGCCGAGCGTTTCGACGACTTCTGCGCCGCCCGACGGGTATTGATCGCCGAAGCCCTCAACGAGATGCTCGCCCTTGACGAGGCCCGCGAGGAGCAACCGCTGGACGCCGACGCGACGCCTGAGCCCGAACTCGGAGCGTGGTCGGAGGAGGTCGAACTTGAGGAAGCGGTCGCGTAGAGACTCAGCTCAGGCCTCGGGCCGAGTCGACGGAAGGCCTGCGCGGAGCGACAGGACTGCTCAGGATGCACCTCCTCTCGGAGGAGCTCGTCGATGGTGTGCCCGGCTCGAAGGCCGGGTTGAGCTGCCGGCGATCGGCCACAGCACGTCCGCGTCGAGGTATGGCCCGGGTGCCGCGATTCGGGAACCGCCGACCAGGTCAACCTGCCATCTCCGGACACTTGGGCATCCGGAGCCTGCGCGACGATAGATAAATGGGTCCCTGGCCCGACCCTGACACCGCCGTCCGACTCCCCGTTGGGGAGTTAGCGATGCGCCTCCTGCGCCGGGTCGCCGACTCACCGTCGCCAGTCGGGCGGGACAACGTGATTGGCCTTGAAAAGCAGCAGCATTTCGAGATCTCCCGCGGCGGACACCGCCCAAAGGTTGGACATCGCGTCTGGGAGCAGAAGATCAGCGAGGCGTTTGACTGGCTGATCTCCAACGGCCTCCTGGTCCGCGACTCGTCGCAGCGCTCGGATAACTGGGTGATGCTCAGCGAGCTCGGAAAGAACATGCTGGCGGCCCCCGACAGCCGCCGCTTCTTCGAGGCCCACAAGCTGCTTGCCGTCACGCTTCATCCTCGCCTTGAGACTCGCGTTCGCTCGATGTTCTTCTCAGGCGAGATCGAGGTAGCAGTGTTCACGGCCGTGAAGGAGGTCGAGGTGGCCGTCCGCGAGGCTTCGCGCCTTGGCAAGGAGATCATCGGCGTGAAGCTCATGGCAGCCGCATTCAAGCCAGGCGAGGGACCGCTTCACGACCCCGACATCCCAACCGGCGAGCAAGCTGGTGTGATGGCCCTCTACACCGGCCTGATCGGTGCGCTGAAGAATCCGAGTAGCCATCGTCAGGTCGACTTCGACGATCCCGCGGAGGCCGTCGAGGTGGTCCTCTTCGCTGATCTCCTGCTGCGCATGCTCGACCGTCTGGCCGCTCAACCGAGCTGATCGCGATCGTGCTCCCGGACATTCTCGTCCCGAACCCGACCGTCATCTTCGTTGGCGCGTCGAAGAGCACGACGTCCGCCCGCGCCGGCCACTACTACGCCACTCCGCAGAACATGTTCTGGAATCTCCTCGAGGCGACGGGGCTAGCCGGCGACGCCTGGATCGGGCCGACTCAAGACCAGACGGTCGTGAACCACGGCATCGGCCTGACCGACCTCGTGCCGGGTCGCGCGGCCTCGTCGGACGCGCTGCTGAAAGACGGCGACCACGACATTCCGGGCTTCATCGTGAAGGTCGAAAGCCCTATCGGCGCGTTGGAGGTCGTTGCTACGGTCGGCGGTCTGACGAGCGCCCCGTCAGCCCGACGCCGGGAAACTGACGCCCCCGCTGCGTCGCTCGTTGTGCGAGGGTCGCTCGCGCAAGCTTTCTGGCCGGCTTCGACAGTCCGCGCATGTCGATGTAGCTGTGACCTGGCGTCTCGACGCCCTCGCATGCAGCGTCGTCGATCGCCTGGCAGCCCGCCACGTTCATCTCGTCGACGGTGATCGCCCATGACCCGGCCGAGGTCAGGCCCAGCGTGGTGTGGTGGTCGAAGGCCTGCTTCGCGGTGCGGACGGAGGATCGAACGGTCGAGACCTTCGAGCGGGCCGTTGGTGTCCCGACGAAGGCTCCGGCCAAGACCACGTGTCCCTGAACAAACTCGGGGTGCACCTGTCGCCAGAGCCGCTCAGCGTCGTCTTCGAGCACGAACTCGCACGGCTCGAGCTCCACGTCCTCTTGGTGTTCGCTCACGGCGTCAGCGCCCGCAGACTGCTCACTGCGTCCTCCCCGTCCTTGATCCCCTCGATCGCCGGCGTGCCCTCGGGAGGCACCGTCACCGCGTGAACCTCGCCGTCAGGATCGATCTCCAGCGACCAGCGCGTGCCCGCGACCTGCTGCTCGACCAGCACGCCGCCCTCGAGAGTGGGCCCGACCACCAGGGGTTCGAGCTGCTCGGACGTGAGCTCCGCCGCGAAGTCACGGACCCATTCGATGGCGGTGAGGGCGGGGGCGAGACCGTCGCCGTCGTGCCAGCCGTCGTATAGCTCGAGGAGATGGCGCAGGCGCGACCCGAGCGGGTCGTCGGCGGCGACGATGGGGTCAACGTCCTCGACGTCCTCGATGCCCTCCACGCGCTGCTCGGCGTCGGTCGAATATCGACACGTCAGCCGCACGAAGGTCGCGACCGCGTCGCGATCGGTGAACTGCCTGAGCTCCGCGATCAAGCCGGTCTGCCGGAACGAACCCTCCACGCGGCGCCCGGATCGGTCGGAGAACCTGAACGTGCGCCGGTTCGCATCGAGTTCACCGATGCGCCCGACAAGCGTCCCGTCCATCGTGACCTCCGAGGACGCGACGATGCCCACGAGATGATGGCGAGCCGCCTGCGTGTAGGCGACGTCCGTCCCACTCGGATCGACTATTCGGCAGAGCTCGTCGGGCCGCAGGCTGCTTCCGAACTGGACGAGGGTGTGCCGCGCCGCTGCCGGGAAGGCCGAGGGCAACTGCTGTTCGCCGACGATGGCCGATAGCGCCTCGGCGATCGACGACTGTGCCCGGTGCATCCAACTGTCAGGGTCGAAGAGTCGATCCGCGTCGCCCTGTCCTCGCAGGAGCACAGGCGTGACGCAGCCTTCAGTGACCGTTGTGAGCCGCAGGCGCAGCTGCTCGTCGAAGCCCTTGGGAGCGCGGGTCCGATGTGGGTTCTCCTTTCTCCACAGCTCCCGAGCGACCTTGATCAGCAGACGTTCGTAGCGGGCGAGCTCGGCGATCGCCTCGAGCGGGAAGCCGACAGTCCCGACGCTGGCCTCGTCGAACCGTCCGCCGCTGAGGCGGAGGGGCTTGAAGTCATCGGGCGGCTCGCTCACACCCGAATGGTAGACGCGGGCCTCTCGCTGAACCCCGCTGGGTGCACGCTCTCACCCCGCAACCGCCCCGCAACCCACTTGCCCGCGCGATCGGGTTCGAGATCGCGAAAAGCCCCGAGCGGATCTAACCGCTGACCCTGCACCCCGAGCGACCAGTCGGGTCCTTGCTGCCCGCGACCCTCCGTCAGGCGTGCCTCGAAAGCTGTGGGTGATGCTGGCGTCTGGTGCGGTGACCTACCGCGCCGAGCATCTGCGACGCATCGCGCCAGGTCGCCGAAGCCGAAGACGGTGATCTTCACGACAGCGCATCGCTGGATGCACTCGTCGAGCAGGCCGAGCTTCACCGGGCGACGCTTGCCGAGCTTTTGCCCATCGCGGCACCAGACGATTACGTAGCCGTCGGGTTCGCGGCCCTCTTCGACGAATATGAGCGCAAGGTCCGCGAGATCGGCGCGAAGCTGAACCCCTCAGTTCGCCCCGAGGACGTCGGGCCTCTTCGCCGTCAGTTCGAAGCGATCTGCGTCGCCGGCCCTCCCCCGTTCGACGCAACTGCCACCCCGGCCTTCACCCGCGATCCGGCCGATGATCTGATCGTCTACGGAGCGCTCCTCGCCGGGTGGGCGACCGCCGCTCGCCGTGACATGCAGGCATTCTGTGCACGCGACATCGGCAGCCACTGGCGTCAGACGCGGCCCCCCTCGTGCGACTACCTCGACCAGCAGCGCGACGCCGTCGGCCGGCCCGACCGCCTGAGAGGATCGTCCCATGTCCGAGAAATACGCCGAGACCCCGATTCTCACCGAGCGCTTCGACCGCGCTATGCAGCTCGCGCTCGACCACCACCGGATGCATCTGCGCAAGGGCACGGCGCTGCCGTACGTCACCCACCTGCTCGCGGTCACCGCGACCGTCCTGGAGATGGGCGGCAACGAGGACGAGGCGATTGCCGCGCTACTGCACGACGCGGTGGAGGACGGCGGCGGGCCCATGATGCAGACGCGCATCACCTGGCAGTTCGGGCCGGCCGTCGGGGAGATCGTGGCGGCGAACTCGGACACCGAGGTAGAGCCGAAGCCTCCGTGGAAGGGGCGCAAGCAGCAGTACCTCGACAGCATGAAGGACAAGTCGGCCGGGGCGCTCCGCGTCTCGCTCGGGGACAAGCTGCACAACGCCCGGTCGATTCTCGCCGACCACACGGCGGTCGGCGACGCGGTGTGGTCCCGCTTCTCTGCGAGCGCCGGCCAGACCGCCTGGTACTACCGCTCGCTCGCACAGGAGTTCGAGGCGCAAGCCGCCCGGATGGGCCCCGGCGCGGCGGCCAGCATCCAGACGCTGCGCGATCTGGCACAGGACGTCGTCGCAGCGGCGGAGGGCGCCAAGTGAGCGAGCACCGCGAGGACCACTTCCTCGTCGATTGGGTGGAGGACCCATACGCGCGCCGCGTCCTGCTCGACAACGGCGTGTTCCTCGTCGACAACTTCCGCGAGGCGATCGTGGACGGTCGCGCGGTCGACCACGCGCGCAGCGTCGTCCCGACTGCGTTTTGATCGGCGGTCGACGCGACGGTCGCCGTGCGGTTGTACGCCGCTGCCGCGGCGCTCATGGCGCGGCTGTCGTGCGGATATGCGGCCGCGTGCATGGCCGAGGAGATGCTCGGGGCGTACCTCGTCATCCAGTCCAGCGGCGACTTGCAGTACATGCCCGAGTGGGAGCACCTGACCGACAGCGAGCGCCAGCGGGCGGTCCGGGCGCTCGACGGCGTCTTCGACCTCTTCCAGGACGACGAGGCGTTCTGCGCCGACTGCCACGGATCAAGCGCACCACGACGGTGGGCCCGCCGCCGCGTAGGCCGGTGCCCTACGCGAGGGCGAGACCGGCGCGTGTCTCGGTGACCCTCGTCTCGCCGTAGAACTCGCCGAGGCGAACCCTAGGCGTCGGCCCGTCCCCCTCGGCCAGGTAGAGCGCGATGCCCTCCTCGAGGCTCTCGTGCAGCTCTTCGAGCGTGTCGCCGGTGGCGAACACGCCGGGCATCGCCTCCACGGTCGCCCACATGGCACCGTCGTCCTCGGTGACGACCCTGATCTTTAGATCCTGATCGTCCATCGCCACTCTCATGCTACGCGGTTTGGTCACCCGCGCGCGTCACACTCCCACCTGCCTGCGAATCGCCGCATTGAGGCCCTTCGGGTACTGGGCACCCTTGCTCATCGGCAGTGTGATCGGCCGACATGAAGGCTTGGTCATCTTGACCTGATGTTTCCCACCCCGCTCAAGCACCCACCCTTGCCGCTGAAGATGCTTCATCCACGACTTCTGGTCATTGGGCTCCGCCACGTCCCGCACAAGCCTAGATGTCCCTCCGGTCGCGTCGGAAGCCTGCTCGAGGGTCCACCAGCCGCCGACGAAGTCCTTCCATGGCACCTGGTCACGGGCTCTCCACCCAAGACCGAGACGAGTCGCTTCCGTCCTCATTGGCCACCGTCAGCGGTACCGTCCGCATATGGCGTCCACCCGAGACATCGAGCAAGCGGCACAGATCCTGGGGCGGGCGGCGGGTCCCGGCGCGAAGGTCATCCTGTTCGGCTCGCACGCCCGCGACCAGGCGCGGCGTCACAGCGATGTCGATTTCCTGGTCCTCAAGAAGCGGGTGACCGACCCGATAGGCGACGCCGTGCATCTCCGCAGTCTGCTTCGTGGCCTGGGACCCGTCGACATCGTGGTGATGAGCCTGGCCGAGGCCGACGATTGGTCTGGCGTCCCCAACACGCTGGCCCATGACGCGCTGGCCGAGGGACGGGTCCTTGTCGAGACGTGACCATCGGGACGTAGCCGAAGCACTGGCCACGAAGGCCGCCGGTGACGAACGAGCGCTGACCGAGTTCCGTCACAGCGACCTTCCGGACGACATCGTCGGATTCCACGCCCAGCAGCGGTCGAGAAGCAGCTGAAGAGCCTGTACGCGTGGCGGCGTCTGGAGTACCCGTACACCCACGACATCGCAGCGCTGATCGAGGTGCTCGAGGATGACGGCATCAACGTTCCCTCGGACGTGCGGAGCGGAGCCGAGCTGACGCCATGGGCGGTCCAGTTCCGGTATGAGCCCGTCCGGGACGCCGCACTCGATCGCGACCGCGCCATCGAGATCGTGAGGCAGGTGCGCGACTGGTGCGACTCGATGCGCGATGGGAATCTCTCCACGTACGAGGTCCGATGGCGTCAGGGCGACCGCCGCCTCGGCCGCACCTTCGACTGCAGGTCCGACGCGGTGGCCTTCGACCTCGAGGTTCGCCGGCGCCAGCAGCTCGGAGGACTGCTGTCGCCGGATCTCGATGTCACCCTTCGCGAGTTCGCCGACGAGTGGTGGCAGCTGCACGTGGTGCCCGATCTGGCGGCGCACACCCAGTCCGGCTATGCAGGACTCCGCGATCGCCACATCCTTCCCCACCTCGGCCGCTACCGGCTGCGAGAGCTCACGCCGCGCGTTCTGAACCGCTACCGCGCGGAGCTGCTGACGGGTGGCGTCGGGCAGCCGACCGTCCGCAAGGCGCTCGCCGTCCTGCAGTCGATGATCACGGTCGCCGTCCAGGAGGAACGCATCGACTCGAACCCCGTGGCGAAGATCCGCAAGCCGTCGCAGGCGCCGTGACGCAGTGTCGATCCCATCGCAGTCCGCCGGTGACGCGTGGAGGACGTGATCCGACGGTAGCGACCGAGATTGCGAGAAGCCGCCGAGCGGATTCGAACCGCTGACCCCTTCATTACGAGTGAAGTGCTCTACCAGCTGAGCTACGGCGGCGGGGCGGGGCCATCGTAGCGAGGGCTCCGCGGCCCGCCGGGGCTCACTCCGCGCACTCGGTGGCGCCCAGGCGGCGGGCGAGGTCGCCGGTCCCGCCCCGCGTTCCCAGGGCGTCGAGGCGCTGGGTGGCCTGCTCGACGGCCCCGGTGTCCTGCGCCTCGACGGCGTCCACGGTGGTGTCGATCAGCTTGGGCGTCTGCTCGGTGCGCCGGGCGAGCTCCTCGACGTAGCGCTCGGCGACCTCGCCGGCGTCGCCGTCGGGGCGCTCGAGCTCGGCCAGACGGTCGGACGCGTCCTGGAGCACCGCGCCGAGCTGCTCCAGCCCGCCGCGCAGATCCTCGGGCTCGTCGGGCGTGCGCCGCTGGACGGCGACGATCTGCTCCTTGGCCCCGAGGCAGATCGCGTTGGCCTGTGCGGCGAACTGGCCGCCCGCGGGCGTGTCGCCGCCTCCGCGCGCGGGGATCTCGCCACCATCGCCGTCGCCGTCGCCGCCGCCGCAGGCGACCAGGGCCACCGCGAGCGCGACGGCGGGAAGGGGCGAGCCGGCCCTCAGGCGCACTCGTCGAGACCCAGCTCCTGCGCCGCCTGGTCGGCGTCCTGCTGGGCCTCGGCGGCCTCGCCGACGAGCTGCTGCAGGCGCTCGGTGTCCTCGTCCTCGGCGGCCACGCGGAGCTGGCCGAGGCGATTCCCTGCGTTGTCGACGCCCTGGACCACCTGGCCGTAGCGCTCCTCCAGCGCGGCGGGCGGCTGAAGGTCGTCGAGGTCGGAGCGCAGGTCGTCGATCGCGGACTGGGACTCGTCGAAGGCGCTGCCCTCATCGTCGGGGGACTCGGGGGTCTCGAAACCCTCCACCCGCTCGGCGTACTCGCGGCACGCCTGGTTGGCCTGCTCGCGCAGCTCCTGCTCGCTGAGCTCGGCGCCGCAGCCGGCCAGGATCCCGCCGGCGGCCAGCACGACTAGAAGGCTCCGTCCCGTTCGCATGGACGGAAGTTCTACTCGGTAGCGACCGGCGGCCTCAAGTGAGAAGGCGCGCCAGGCGATAGGCCAGCGCCTCCACGGCCAGCTCCTCGGTGGCGTTGAGGCGCAGCGCCGCGCGCGCGTTGTCCACGGCCGCGACGCCCGCGCGCAGGCGATGGGGATCACGGTCGCCGGCGTCGGCGGCCAGTTCCCGGGCGCAATCGACGTGGTGGGCCAGCTCGGGCACCCCGTCGGCCACGCAGGCCACGTCGCGCAGCCACAGGCCGACGAGCGACAGGCCCTCGTCCAGTGTCGCGGTACGCGCGCGGCGGGCGGCGCGCCGTGCGCGCTCGGTGGCCTCGCGCTCCACCCGGCGGCGCTCGCGCTTGGGCACGGCGTCCAGCTCGGCGGCCGCGGCGCCCTGCGCCTCGGCCTGCG
>JANDLV010000045.1 GCA_024330185.1 Candidatus Siliceabacter maunaloa | reverse complement strand
CTCATCGCCGACCTTCGCGACGCCCAACAGCAATCGGCCTTGACATAGGAGCATCTATGCGTGAGGGGGGAGCGACATAGCGCCTGCGCCGAGCTCGTCCGCGAGCCTGCGCATCGTCAGCGACTCGATCCCGTCGCGCGCGGCAAGCGCGACCGCGGCCTGGAGCACACGATCCTTGCTCAGCGGCACTCGCGGCTCGGTGACTGGTTCGGTCTGCCCATTCGCTGAAGTTCGGTTTACCCCACTGGCCGGATGGTACAGCGTACGGGTACAGTCATCGTACACGGTACGAATGCCTAGAAGGAGACGCCATGAATGGCCTCACACGTTTCGTCCTCGATCACAAGCGAGTCGTTCTCGGTTTCTGGCTCGTTGTCACGATCGCCGCATTCGCTGCGATCCAGCCGGCGGGCAATGCCCTGTCGCAGCAGTTCACCGTGCCGGGCCGCGAGGGCTTCGAGACCAACCAGGATCTCGGCGAGATCTACGGCAACGGCGGCGACGTCGCGCCGCTCGTGCCCGTCGTGACGCTGCCGACGGGGAGGACGATCGACTCGCCCGGCATCACGAGGCAACTCGACGCGGCTCTTGCGAGGGTCGAGGCGGCGCTGCCGGAGGCGAGGAGTGCGTCCTATGCCTCGACCGGCGACCGGGCGTTCGTCTCTGACGACGGTCGCACCACCTTCGCGCTGGTCTACATCCCGGCAACGGGTGGAGTCGATCCCGGCCAGGTCGAGGCACGACGCGCGCAGGCGGCGCTGGAGGGCGTCACCGTCGGCGGTTCAGCCGTCGAGGTCACGGGGCTCGACGCACTGCGCGCCGCCGCCGGCGAGAGCGAGGGCGACGGCGCCGGCGTCCTGCTGGGCACCCTGGTGGCGGCGCTGGGCGCGCTCCTGGTCCTCGTCTTCGTGTTCCGTTCGTTCACGGCGCTCGTGCCCGTGTTGATGGCGTTCGTCGCGATCCCGACGACCTTCCTGCTGGTCTGGCCCGTCGCGAGCGTCACCGACGTATCGGTGATCGTCCAGTTCCTCGTCGCGCTGATCGGGCTCGGCATCGCGATCGACTACGCGCTTCTCGTGGTGGTCCGCTGGCGCGAGGAACGCCAACAGCCCAACGTGACGAATGACGCGGCGGTGCGCGCGGCGATGCGGCACGCCGGCTCGGCCGTCGTCTTCAGCGGCACGACGGTGGCGATCTCACTCCTCGCGCTCGTCGCCCTGCCGGTGCCGTTCCTGCGCAGCATCGGCATCGCGGGCCTGCTGATCGCGCTGGTCAGCGTCGCCGTGGCCGTCACGCTGCTGCCGGTCCTCCTCGCGACGATCGGGCCAAGGCTCGACTGGCCTCGCAACCGACGCGACGCCCGCGCCAGCCGCGCCTGGTCGGCCTGGGCCCGCCTTGTCGTGCGCCACCGCTGGGCCGCGGCTGTGACATCGACGGCCGTAATCGCCGGGCTCGTCGTCGCCGCCTCCTCGATCCAGCTCGGGAATCCGCAGGCCGACTCGCTCGCGAACGCCGGGCCTGCACGTGCCGCCCTCGAGAAGCTCGAGGACTCGGGCATCGGCACGGGTCCGCTCTCGCCCTTCGACGCGCTCGTACGCTCAGGCGACGCTGGCGCGGTCGCGCAGGCGCTCGCCCAGGTCGACGGGGTCCGCAGCGCGGCAGCACCCGCAGACTGGCAGCGCGGTGGGACGGCGCTCGTCACGGTCATCCTGACCGAGGACGGGAACTCCGTGGCCGGCAGAGCGACGCTCGACCGGATCCGTGCCAGCACGCTCCCGGGCGAAGTGACGATCGGTGGCCAGGCCGCGCAGAGCGTCGACTTCATCGACGCCGTCTACGGCAACTTCCCGCTCATGCTCGCGCTCATCTCCGTCCTCACCTTCCTCCTCCTCGCGCGCGCCTTCCGCTCGTTGATCCTGCCGCTCAAGGCCGTCCTGCTGAACCTGCTGTCCGTCGCAGCCGCCCTGGGCCTCGTCGTGCTCGTCTTTCAGAAGGGCTTCGGGTCCGACGAGATCTGGGGCATCGAGGCGACACGGGCGATCAACGTCGAGATGCCGATCGTCATCTTCGCCTTCCTCTTCGGCATCTCGATGGACTACCAGGTCTTCATCATCAGCCGCATGCGCGAGGCCTACGACCGCACCCGCTCGACCGAGACCGCCGTCGTGGAGGGCGTCGGCCGCACCGGCCGGCTCGTCACGAGCGCCGCGCTGATCCTCGGCCTCGCGTTCGTCGCCTTCAGCGCCAGCCCAGGCACCGAGGCCAAGATCTTCGCCACCGCGCTTGGCGGCGGAATCCTGATCGACGCGACGATCATCCGCGGCATCCTCGCGCCCGCCGCGGTCGCCATCCTCGGGCGTTGGAACTGGTGGCTCCCGGACCGGGCCGCACGCATCCTCCGCGTTGAACCGTCGCGCGCGCAGCCCGACGCAACTCCCGGCCGGGAGATCGTCGAGGTCGAGCCGGAGCGCGAGAAGGCCTCCGTCGCTGGCGGCTTCCGGCCCGACGCGCCACACGACGACGCGCCGGAGTCCCCGCCCGCGGTACCGGTCGGCTCCTGACCGCACGAGCCGTGCTGATCGCCCGGCGCCAACCGCAACTGGCCGGGCGTGCCACCGCTACAGCATCGCCGACCAGACGTAGAAGCCGATGACCAGGGTGAACAGGGCTGCATCGAGGCGGTCCAGCGCTCCGCCGTGGGCGCCGAAGAGGCGGCCGGTGTCCTTGGTGCCCACGTCGCGCTTCAGATAGCTCTCGAAGAGGTCGCCGATCGGCGCCGCCACCGCGACGGCCAGGCCCAGCAGCAGCGCCTGGGTCCCGCTGAGCCAGTCCATGTAGAGGCCGGCCAGCCAGACGAAGACGACAGCGGTGAGCATGCCTACGAGCAGGCCCTCGATCGTCTTGCTGGGCGAGATCGAGGGGGCCAGCTGGCGGCGGCCGAACGCCTGCCCGCCCACGTATGCGCCGGTGTCCCCGGCGAAGGTGCCCACGAGGACGGCGACCATGATGCCGCCACCGTTCTCCAGTTCGCGCAGCAGGACCGCGTGGGCGATGGCCAGCCCGATCCAGCCCAGGGCGAAGACGGTGACCGCGATGCCCGCCATCCCCGGCGGGCGGGCCTGGACCAGCCCGACCCCGAAGACCAGCGGGATCGCCGCCACGAAGGCCAGCAGGACCGTGTCACGGTCGCCCAGCAGCGCCGCGCAGCCCAGCCCGACGACGCCCAGGAAGCCGGCCAGGCGCACCGGCGCCGTGAAGTCCAGCATGCTGAACAGCTCGTGCAGGCACGCGACGCCCAGCAGTACCGCACCGGCCATGAAGATCGGGCCGCCCGCCGCGACGATGAAGATCGCGAAGGCGATGGCGGGAACGGCCGCGATGAGCCGGGCGACCAGATCGGAGCGCTCCCGACCCGGCCCGTCCCCCCGGCGGGTCGGCGGCGGGGTGGAGGGGCGCCCGCGCGGCGGTGGGCCGGCCATCAGCGCCCGCCGAAGCGCCGGCGACGGGCCTCGAACTCGGCCAGGCTCTCCTCGAAGGCCACGCGACCGAAGTCGGGCCACAGCTCGTCGCGGAAGACCAGCTCCGAATAGGCCGACTGCCACAGCAGGTAGTTGCTCAGCCGCCGCTCCCCGCCGGTGCGGATGATCAGATCGGGGTCGTGCATCTCGGGCGCGTAGAGCAGGCGCCGGAAGGCCTCCTCCCCGCCCCCGTCGTACCTGGCCGCCGCATCGACGATCTCCGCACGGCCTCCGTAGTTGAATGCCACGAACAGCGTGATGCGCTCGTTGGCGGCGGTGTGCTCCTCGGCCCAGGCCATCTGGGCCACCAGCTCGGGGCGCACCCCCTCGCGCCGGCCCACGAACCGCATGCGCACGCCCTCCCCGTGCAGCTCGGGAGTCTCGCCCAGGATCCGCTCGGAGAACATGCCCATCAGCGCCGCCACCTCCTCGTCCGAGCGCGACCAGTTCTCGGTGGAGAACGAGTAGACGGTGAGCTCGCGGACTCCGAGGTCCGCGGCGTCACGCAGCCGCGCCTTCACCGTGTCGGCCCCCGCCCTGTGACCCTCGGCGACCGAGAGGCCGTGCGCCTGCGCCCACCGGCCGTTGCCGTCGGTGATGATGGCGACGTGGCGCGCGCGTGCGGGCACCGACCCGCTCACACCTCGAGGATCTCTTCTTCCTTGCCCTTCAGCAGCGCATCGAGCTGGGCGGTCCTCTCGTCGGTGAGCCGCTGGAGCTCGGTCTCGGCGCGGTGCTCGTCGTCGGCCCCCGTCTCACCGCTCTCCTTGAGCTCGCGCAGGTCGTGCATGCAGTCGCGGCGGATGTTGCGGATGGCCACGCGGCCCTCCTCGGCGATGTTGCGCGCGACCTTGACCATCTCGCGCCGGCGCTCCTCGGTCATCTCGGGGATGACCAGGCGGGCGATCTGCCCGTCGTTGGAGGGGGTGAGCCCGAGCTGGGCCTCGATGATGCCCTTCTCGATGGCCTTCATCGACGACTGGTCGTAGGGCTGCACGGTGAGCATGCGGGCCTCGGGCGCGTTGATCGTGGCGAGCTGGCGCAGCGGGGTCTGGGCGCCGTAGTAGTCGACCATCACCCGGTCCAGCAGCGCCGGGCTGGCGCGGCCCGTGCGCACCGAGCCGAACTCCGCGGAGGTGGACTCCACCGACTTGCCCATGCGGTCGCGGGCGTCGACCAGCAGCTCTTCGGTCATCTCGCTCACGGCGTGGCCACCAGGGTCCCGACCATCTCGCCGGACACTATCCGGTCGAAGTTGCCGTCGTCGTCCATGTTGAAGACGTGCAGCGGGAGCTCGTTCTCCATGCACACGGTGAGCGCGGTGGTGTCCATGACCTTCAGCCGGCGCTGGATGGCCTCCATGTGCGTGATGCGCTCGATGAACCGCGCGTCGGGGTCGGTGCGAGGGTCGCCGGAGTAGACGCCCCGCACGCCGTTCTTGGCCATCAGTATGGCCTCGGCGTGGATCTCGACGGCGCGCAGGGCGGCGGCGGTGTCGGTGGTGAAGAACGGGTTGCCGGTGCCCGCGGCGAAGATCACGATGCGCCCCTTCTCGAGGTGGCGCATCGCGCGGCGACGGATGTAGGGCTCGGCCACCTCGGAGATCGTGATGGCGCTCTGCACCCGGGTGTGCGCGCCGCGCTTCTCCAGGGCGTCCTGGAGCGTGAGCGCGTTGAGGACGGTGGCCAGCATCCCCATGTAGTCGGCGGTGGCGCGGTCCATCCCTGATGCGGCGCCTCTGAGCCCGCGATAGATGTTGCCCGCGCCGACGACGAGCGCCACCTCCACGCCGCGCTCCTGCACCCCGGCCACCTGCGCGGCGATCACCGCGACGCGCTCGGGGTCGGTGCCGAACTCGCGCTCGCCCATGAGCGCCTCCCCCGAGAGCTTGAGCAGGAGGCGCTTGAAGACCGCGTCAGCCACCGTGCGCTACGCCCCTACCTGGAAGCGCGCGAAGCGGCGGATGACCACGTTCTCGCCGGTCTTCGCGGAGAGCTCCACGCGCAGCTCCTCGATGGTCTTGCCCTCGTACTTGTCGGCGTTGACGTGGACCTGATGGAGCAGGACCACTTCCTCCAACCACTTCCTGAGCTTGCCCTCGGCGATGCGCGGGCGCACGTTCTCGGGCCTGTCGGCGGCCTGTTGCTCGTAGACGCGCAGCTCGGCCTCGCGGTCGTCCTGCGGGACCTCCTCCTCGGTCACGTAGCGCGTCTGGGGCATGGCGGCCACATGCAGCGCGACGTCGCGGGCGAAGCTCGTGAAGTCGTCGTTGCGGGCCACGAAGTCGGTGTTGCAGTCGACCTCGACGAGCACGCCGATCTTGCCGTTGGCGTGGATGTAGGACTGGACGGTCCCCTCGGTGGCCTCGCGGCCGGCCAGCTTGGCCGCACCGCTCAGCCCTTTGACGCGAAGCCACTCGACAGCGGCGTCCATGTCCCCGCCGGTCTCCTGCAGGGCCTTCTTGCAGTCCATCATGCCCGCCGCGGTGCGCTCGCGCAGGGCCTTGACGTCGCTGGCGGTGACCGTGCTCACGGCTTGGCCTCCTCGGTGGTCTGGGGGGTCTGCGTGGGGTCGGCCGCGGCCTCCTGCGCCGGTGCATCGTCGGGGATCGTCGCCTCGGTGACGGGCGTCTCGACGGCCGACGCGGGGTCGGGCGTCTTGGCCTCGGCCTCGGCCACCGGGGCGGCCTTGGGGGATGGCGGCCCCTCGTCGCCGCTCTTGCGCGTGCGCTTGGCCTCGGGCTCGTTGGCCTGCGGGGTCACCTGCGGGTCGGGGCGCGGGCGGCCGCCCTCCTGCACGGCCTCGGCGACCTGCGCCTCGGCGACCTGGCGGTCACCTCCGCCCTCGGCGGTGACCAGCTCGCTCTGGCGGGCGCGCTCCTCCTCGCGCGCGGCCTCCTGGCGCGCCGCCTCCTCGCGCGCGGCCTCCTCCTCGGCCTCCCGGCGGGCCTTCTCCTCGGCCTCGAGACGGGCCTGCTCCTCGGCCTCCCGGCGGGCGCGCTCCTCCTCCTCGCGGAACAGGCGGCGCCCCTCGCCGACCACGTCACCGATGGCCCCGGTGATGAGCGCGCAGGAGCGGATGGCGTCGTCGTTGCCGGGCACCACGAAGTCGATGCCGTCGGGGTCGCAGTTGGTGTCGACCAGGCCGATGATCGGGATGCGCAGGCGCTGGGCCTCGCGCACCGCGGTGACCTCGACATTGAGATCCACGACGAACATCGCGTCGGGGACGCGCTGCATGTTCTTGACGCCGCCCAGGTTGGCGCGCAGCTTGGCCAGGTCGGCCTGGGCGGCCAGGCGCTCGCGCGTGGGCAGCAGCTCGAGCTGACCCTCGGTCTCGTAGCGCTCCAGATCGTGCAGGCGCTTGATGCGCGCGCTCATCGTCTGGTAGTTGGTCAGCAGGCCGCCAAGCCAGCGATGGTTCACGTAGGGCATCCCGGCGTTCTCGGCGACGTCCTTGACCGCGTCGCGGGCCTGCTTCTTGGTGCCCACGAACAGGACGGTGCCCCCGCGATGGCTCAACGCGGAGGCGAACTCGCGCGCGTCACGCAGCAGGCTCTGCGTCTTGAGCAGATCGATGAAGTAGATGCCTGCCGCCTCGCCGTGGAGGAAGCGACGCATCTTCGGATTCCAGCGGCGCGTCTGGTGGCCGAAGTGCACGCCGGCCTCCAGCAGCTCCCTGATGCCGACGTCGGCCATGGTGCTGCTCCCTTGATCGTTGTGGTGTGGTGTGGTTTCACCGCCCGTGCGGGTTGCGCGAACCCGGCGCTGCTAAGGGGTGCCGACCGGTCAGGTGACGACCGGGAGGCGGGCCCCCGAGCGCTCTTCGCCGGGCAGGGCCGCGCTCCGCTGTGTTCGGGCGGGGTCGGATGACGGAACCCGACGGAGTTTACGCAGGGTCTCGTTGACGGTGGTCCGGCCCGCCTTCTGCGCGCCCGAGGGCCGCTGCCAGGTCGGCTGGCAGCGGCGACTCGACGCGGACCGCAGCGCCGGTCGCCGGGTGGGCGAAGGCCAGGGCGGCGGCGTGCAGGAACTGGCGTGCGAGGCCGAAGGCGCCCGCGCGGCCGTACTCCGGGTCGCCGCACACGGGATGGCCGATGGCCTCCAGGTGCACGCGGATCTGGTGGGTGCGCCCGGTCTCCAGCGTCACGTTCAGCAGCGTGGCGGCGGGCAGCTCGCGCTCGACGGTGAAATGGGTGCGCGCCTCGCGCGGCGCGTCGGTGTCGGTGGAGACGGCGGTGCGCACGCGGCGATCGCGCCCGATCGGCGCGTCGATGGTGCCGCTGCGCGCGGGCGGACGCCCGTCGACCAGCGCGACGTAGCTGCGCTCGATGCCCCGCTCGCTCAGCTGGGCCTTGAGCGCGCGGTGGGTCTCCTGCGTGCGCGCGACCAGCAGCAGGCCCGAGGTGTCGCGGTCCAGGCGGTGCACCAGGCCCGCCCGCGCCGGATCCTCACCACCGGCGGCGCCCGCGCCGGCGGCACTCAAGGCCTGGGCCAGCGTCCCTGTGCGGTTGCCCCGCGCCGGGTGCACCACGACGCCCGCGGGCTTGTCGATCACGAGCAGGTGCTCGTCCTCCCAGGCGACGGCGAAGGGCGCCTGCGGGCCGGGGGCGGGTAGCTGACGCTCGGGCGGCTCGTCGACCACCACGACGGCCCCGGCGCGCACGAGGTGGCGCTTGGGTCGCCTCGCGCCGTTCACTGTCACCCGCCCCTCGTCGATCAGTCGCTGTGCGCGGGCGCGCGAGCCCAGCGGCCCGGCCAGGAAGGCGTCCAGGCGCTCCCCGGCGGCTTCAGGCGGGACCGGGAGCTCCATCATCGCCCGCGCGCTGCTCGGCACGCGCGTTGAGCTCGACGACCACGAACAGCACCACGACACCCACCGTGATGGCCGCGTCGGCGACGTTGAAGGCCGGCCAGGCGGGGAGCTTGAGGAAGTCGATGACCGCCCCCTCGCGCACCCGGTCGACCAGGTTGCCCACCGCGCCGCCCAGGAGCATCCCGACCGGCAGCCACAGGGCCGGCCGGTGCGCGTTGCGCGCGAAGAAGACCAGCAGGGCGGCCACGGCGAGGCCCACGGCGATCCCGACCAGCCAGGCGCTGTCCTGGAGCAGGCCGAAGGCCACGCCCGTGTTGCGACCGTTGACCAGGTCGACCAGCGGGACGAGGTCGCGGCGCTCGCCGCGCTCCAGCGCTGCGGTGACCCAGAGCTTGACCCCCTGGTCGACTGCCACGACCACCGCGAGCACGATGCTCGCGCGCAGCCACGCGACGCGGGCGGCCACTAACCGCGGATGAGGGCGACGAGGAGCGAGCCGACGATCTGCAGCGTGAAGATGGCAACGATCGGGCTGAGGTCCACCGGGCCCAGCGGCGGGATGAACCGCCTGAAGAGGCGCAGGTAGGGCTCGCACACCTGGCGCAGGAAGGTGAGCAGCGCGTCGGACCAGCGCGCGTACGGGATGCGGGTGCCGAAGGACTGCACCAGCGAGCTGATGATGTACGCGAAGATCATGATCGTGTAGATCAGGACCAGCGCGTCGACGAACTCTGCGATTTCGTTGCGGATCACGGAACCATCATGGCGTTTCGTCGCCGAGCACTGCGTCGAGGGCCGCGGCGAAGGCGGCGCGGACCCCGTGGCGCTCCAGCGCGGCCAGGCCGCGCGCGGTGGAGCCGCCCGGCGAGGTCACCTCGCGGCGGACGGCCAGCGTGTCCATGGCCCGCTGGTCGATCAGCGCGGCGGTGCCGGCCATCGTGCCCACCACGAGCTGCGCGGCCACGTCGGCGGGCAGGCCGCGACCCACGCCGGCGTCGACCTGGGCCTCGGCCAGCAGCGCGTAGTAGGCGGGCGCGTTGCTCATCAGCCCCATGGCCACGTCGACGAGGGCCTCGTCGAGGGTCACGACCGGCCCCAGGCGCCCGAAGCGCTCGAGCACCGCCTCGGTGTGGGCGGCGTGGGCCTCGGGATCGCGCGCGTGCACGCAGACCCCCCGGGCCACCTCGACGGGCGTGCTGGGCAGGATGCGGACCACCGGCGCGCCGGGGTAGGCGCGCTTGACCTCGGCCAGCGGCACGCCGCCGAGGATGGAGACCACCCCCTGCACGCGGCCGGCGACCTCCTGAGCCACGGCGCCCAGGCCGGCGGGCTTGTGGCACAGGACGAGTGCATCGACGCGCTCGGCCAGCTCGGCGTTGGTGGCCACCGCCTCGCCGCCGAGCTCGTCGACCAGCGCCTGTGCACGCCCGGGAAGGGCGTCGGTGCACAGGATCGGCTCGTTCCACCCGCGCGCGAGCGCACGAGCCATGTTGCCGGCGCCGATCAGCCCAAGCCGCACGCGCGCCACTACGACTGGTTGAAGAAGCCCTTCTCGATCAGCCGCGCCCGCTCCTCGGCGGAGATCTCGACGTTGCGCGGCGTGAGCATGAAGACCTTGTCGGCGATGCGCTGCATGCCGCCGTCGAGCGCGTAGGTGAGCCCGCTGGCGAAGTCGATGAGGCGCTTGGAGAGATCGGTCTCGGTGCCCTGCAGGTTCAGGATCACCGGGACGGTGTCCTTGAAGCGGTCGGCCACCTGCTGCGCGTCGTTGAAGGACTTGGGAACCACCAGGTGCACGCGTACGTCCCTTCCGTTGCGGCCGCCCTGGACGGGCCGCAGCTGCGCGGTCCGTGGGCCTTCGTCGTCGGCGAAGATGTCGTCGAAGTCGTTGCCCCGGCGGCGGTTGGGCATTCGGCGCACGTTTGCGGGGCGCTCGCGGTAGCGGTCCTCGAGCTCGGTCTCGGGCTCGTAGGGATCCTGCTGCTGGTCCTCGGTGTAGGGGTCGCGATCCTCGGCCAGGCCGAAGTAGACCAGCGTGCGGTGCCAGGAGTCCTTGAAAGCCATACGCAGCGGAGATTAGCCGCGGGGGGACAGAATCCTGCCTCCTATCCGCACGATCGTCGCCCCCTCCTGCGCGGCCACCGCGAAGTCCTGGCTGGTGCCCATGGACAGGTGGCGCAGGTCATGATCGGCGGCCAGCCCGCGGAGCGCGGCGAACCAGCGGCGGCTGTCCTGCGCGTTCGAGGCCAGCGGCGGCATGGTCATGAGCCCGGCCACCTCACCCCCACCGGCGCCACGCAGGCGCTCGAGGAAGGCGTCGAGATCGCCCGGGGCGACGCCCGACTTGCCCTCCTCCCCGGCCACGTTGACCTCGACGAGCAGCTCGAGGTCGGCGCGCCCGTACGTGGCGAGCTGGGTCACGGCCGAATCGGAGGCCACGGAGTGGATGCGGCGCACCAGCGGCGCGACCTGGCGGACCTTGCGGCTCTGCAGATGGCCGATGAACTCGTAGGCGAGGTCGGGGTGGGACGCGTGCTTGGCCTGCAGGTCCTGGGCCCGATTCTCCGCGACGGCCGCGACGCCGGCTTCGCGCAGCGCCGAAAGCTCCTCGACGGGGAGATACTTCGTGGCCACGACGATCTCCACGCCCTCGCCCACAAGCTCGCGGACCTCGGCCAGCGCGGCGCGCACGCGCGCCGGGTCGAGGCCCCGGATCAGGTCAACCACGCCACGCCCGCCTGGCGCCCGGTGACGCCGCTGTCGCGGCGATGGGAGAAGAAGCGGTCGCCCGGGTCGCACATGGTGCACACGCGCGTGTGGTGGACCTCCGCGACGCCGCTTCGCCGCAATCGCCGTTCGGCGATGAGGGGAAGGTCGAGGTTGCGCCCGGCACGAACGTCGTCCGCCTCGCCGGCGAATGCGGCAAGCACCTCGTCGCCGACCTCGTAGCAGCAGCGGCCGGCCCCGGGGCCGATGGCGGCGACGAGCTCGCCGTCGCGGTCACCCTGCAGCGCTGCGACGCCCTCCTCCAACACGCCGGCGGCCAGTCCGCGCCAACCGGCGTGGAGCATCGCCACGCCTGTGGGAGCGATGAGGGCGACCGGGAGGCAGTCGGCGGTCAGAACCACGCAGGCGACACCACGGTTGATGGTGACCTGGCCGTCGGCGTCGCCGGCGTGGCCTGGCGCGTCAGCCCGATGGACGTGGGACTCGTGGACCTGTCGGCCCAGCGCGAGCCCCGCACCCGCGAGCCGCTCGACGCTTTGGCGGTTCTCGGCCACCTTCGCCGGATCGTCGTCGGTGTTCGTCCCGAGGTTCAGGCTCGCGTAGGGCCCGCCGGACACGCCACCCGCTCGCGTGGTGAACAGCACACGCGCGGAGCCGAAGTCGGCCGCGAGGTGCTGATCGCGCCAGGCGAAGGGTGCATCCACGCGACGATCGTAGGCGTCGGGGCGTGCGTCGGCATGTCCGCTGCGGTGCTGCCAGCGGCTGCTAGCAATTCGCTAGCAGTGGCTAGAAGTGCCCGAGAGCACGTGGTCTCACGCGCCGAGCGCGGCGGCCAGCTCGCTCTCGCGCCCCGACGGCGCCTCGCCGTCCAGGCGGGCGGCGAGTGCGGCGCTCAGGCGGCGGCCGACCTCCGGCCCCTCCGGTACGCCGGCCGCGAGGAGGTCTGCGCCCGTGATCGACAACCGCAGGTCGCGCAGCTCCGAGAGGTATTTGCGCACCGGTTCCGCGGCGCCGAGAGCCCCCGCCAGCGCTACCGCCTCCACCGGCTCACCGTCCAGGAGGAACCGCAGCCCAGACGGACGCCCACAAGCGCGGGCGTCACCGGCCAGCTCCTTCCCCCTCACCAGCCGATCCAGCACCGTCAGCTCCGCCCCCGAGAAGCCGAGCTGAGCGAAACCGCCGACCTGCCACGCTCCGAGCACGAGCAGGTCCGCACGGCCCTCGGGCGGGAGCAGGGCCAGCGCAGCCGCGATCACTGATCGCGGCTGCGCCGCAGCGGGCACCAGCCCGATTGCGGCCGTCCACGCGAGCGCCGCCAGCGGATCGGGCTCACCCGCCGCCAGGCGCAGCTCGGCCCCGATCCGCGGGCCGCTCACGGTCCCCAGCGCCCCGTCGCGCACCGCGCCGTCGGCCAGCGAACGCGTACGGCACTCGATGGTGAACCCCAGCCGCGCGGCATAGCGGGCCATCCGGTACAGCCGCGTCGGGTCGTCGACGAACGATGCGTCGTGCAGCACCGCCAGCACGCCCGCGGCCAGATCGTCGACCGCGCCCGGCACCGCCACCAGCGGCCCGCCCGCCAGCGGCAGCGAGATCGCGTTGACGGTCACGTCGCGCCGGCGCAGGTCCTCGTCCATCGACGCCGGCGAGACCTCGGGCAGCGCCCCCGGCTGCGGGTAGCGCTCCCGCCGCGCCGTGGCCAGGTCCACCGCGTGCCCGTCCACCAGCGCCGTCGCCGTCGCGAACCGCTCGTGCACCACCGCCGCCGGATCCAGCGCCCGCGCCAGCGCCACCGCGTCCCCCTCGACCACCACATCGAGCTCGCGCGGCTCGCGGCCCAGCAGGAGGTCGCGCACAGCGCCGCCTACGAGGTGCACGCCGGGCTCCCCGCCGAGCGCGTCCAGCAACGCGGCACCGGCGGGCAGCGCGCGCAGGGCGGGAGGCAGTGTCGAGGGGTCGGCGAGGGAGGGCACGGGCGCCAGTGTGGCGAAGCCCGGCCCTACCATGCGCGCGATGCCCGAGCCCGTCCGCCGCCGCCGGCGCTGGTTGCGGTGGCTCGTCGCCGCCGCAGCGCTGGTCGGCCTGCTCGGGGGCGTCGCGTTCGGCGCCACTCGCGACGAGGGCGACGCGTTCGATCCCACGGTCGAGTTCGGGGCGACCGAGGCCCCGCCCGCGGCGCCAGCGATGCCCGCACAGCCCGCCGGCGGCGAGCGCCACCCCGCCGACGACGATTTCGAGTGGCCCGTCTACGGCTACACCAAGGCGCGCACCCACACGCTGCCGCTGACCCGCCAGTTGCGCCCGCCCTTCGACGAGGCCTGGGCGGTCACCGGGCGCACGCTGCTGGAGTTCACCCCGGTGCTCTGCGGACGCTCGATCTTCCTGTTCAAGAACAACGGCGCCCTGTACTCGATCTCGCGCACCAGCGGAAGGGTGCGCTGGAAGCGCAAGCTCGGAAACCTCGCCGCCTCCTCACCGGCGTGCAGCCACGGCACCGTCTACAACGTGCTGCTCTCGCGCGACGAGGGCGTGGAGGCCGGGCGCGTCGTCGCGGTGGACGCCGACGACGGACGCACCCGCTGGTCGCGAAAGCTGCCCAGCCGCAGCGAGTCCTCCCCCCTGCTCGACGACGGCAGCCTGTTCTTCGGCACCGAGGACGGCACGGTGTACAGGCTGAACGCCGACGACGGCGCGATCCAGTGGCGCTACAAGGCGGCCGGCGAGGTCAAGGGCGCGGTGGCCCTCAGCGACGGCAAGCTCTTCTTCGGCGACTACGGCGGGCGCGTGCACGCCATCGACCGCAACACCGGGCGGCGCGTGTGGTCGGTCGCGCCCGAGGGCGCCGCGAACTTCTACTCGAGCGCCGCCGTGGCCTACGGGCGTGTCTACCTCGGGGGCACCGACGGAGCGGTGTACTCGCTCTCGGCGCGGACGGGACGCCTGGCCTGGCGCAAGCAGACGGGCGACTTCGTCTACGCCTCCCCAGCGGTCACGACCCCCGAGGGCGGCGGCCCGAGCGTCTTCATCGGCTCCTACAACGGGAAGTTCTACGCGCTGGACGCGCGCAACGGGGAGACCCGCTGGAGTCGCGACGTGGGCGGCAAGATCTCGGGGGCGGCGACCGTCATCGGCGACCTGGTCTTCTTCTCCGAGCTCGAGAAGACCGCCTCGTGGGCGCTGGGCGTCAACACCGGCCAGACGGTGTGGAAGACCGACCGCGGCGCGTTCAACCCGGCCATCTCAGACGGGCGGCGCATCTACTTCCTGGGCTACTCGAGCGTCTTCGCCCTGGACGCCGACGGCGTCGCCTTCGACGCGGCGGGCGCGCAACGGCGCGTCGAGCGTGTGGAGGAGCGCGAACAGGCGGCGCAGAGCGCGCGGCAGGAGCGCGAGCAGGCGGCGCAGCGCGCGCAGCAGGAGCGCAGCGAGAAGTACCGCACCGCCCTCCACGGCCACCGCCACTCCAACGGACGCAAGGGCCGCCACTGCCACGAGCATCGCCACACCTACGACGTGCGGGGCGAGATCATCTCCTTCACCCACGAGCACTGCCACTCCCACACGGAGTAGGGAGGGGGGCCCGCCTCAGGCGGCCTTTACGGCCCTCGCCACGCCGTGGCTCATCGCCGCCTTCGGCACCCCTGGGCGCGCACGGCGATCCCGGCCCGGGCGAGGGCCTCCTTGGCCTCGGCGATGGAGTAGGTCCCGAAGTGGAAGATCGAGGCGGCAAGGGCGGCATCGGCGCCGGCCTCCAGCGCCTCGACGAGATGGTCGAGGGTCCCGGCTCCGCCGCTGGCGATGACCGGGACGCCGACCGCCTCGCTCACCGTGCGGGTCAGCTCGAGGTCGTAGCCGTCGCTGGTGCCGTCGCGGTCCATGCTGGTGAGCAGGATCTCCCCCGCGCCCCGCTCGACGCCCTCGCGGGCCCACGCCACCGCGTCGAGGCCCGTCGGCGTGCGGCCGCCGGCCACGTGGACTTCCCACCGCGCGCCCGCGCGGCGCTTCGCGTCGATGGCGAGCACCACGCACTGCGCGCCGAAGACGTCGCCCAGCTCACTGATCAGCCCGGGACGCGCGACGGCGGCGCTGTTGACCGAGACCTTGTCGGCGCCCGCGTCGAGGACGGCCTGGGCGTCGGCCTCCGAGCGGATCCCCCCGCCGATGGTGAACGGGATGAACACCTCGTCGGCGGTGCGTCGCGCCAGCTCGACCATCGTGTCGCGCTTGTCCGAGGTCGCCGTGATGTCCAGGAAGACCAGCTCGTCGGCGCCCTCGGCGTCATAGCGCGCGGCCAGGTCGACCGGGTCGCCCGCGTCGCGGAGGCCGACGAAGTTGGTGCCCTTGACGACCCGTCCGCCGGTGACGTCCAAGCAGGGGATGAGACGCTTGAGGTGCACTGGTGGCCCCTGGCTACTCGACGGCGGCCTGGCCCTCGGCCACCGTGAAGCGCCGCTCGTACAGCGCCTTGCCGACGATCACGCCGGCCAGGTTGACCTGGCGCAGCCCGGCCAGCGCGCGCAGGTGCTCCACGGTGCCGATGCCGCCTGAGTAGATGAACCGCCCGCGCACGACCTCGGCCACCCGGCGCACCGCGTCGAGGTCGGGGCCGTCGAGCATCCCGTCGTGGTCGACGTCGGTGAAGACGAACGACCGCACGCCGCGATCCTGCAGCCGGCGTATGACGTCGGGCGCCAGCATCTGGGTGGTCTGCGTCCAGCCCGAAGTCGACACGTGCCCGCCGCGGGTGTCCACCGAGACGACGGTGCGCTCGGCGAAGCCGGCCAGGACATCGTCGAGGAAATCCACGTCGGTGTAGGCGGCGGTGCCCAGCACGATGCGCTGCGCGCCGGCGCGCAGCGCCTCGCGCACCGCGGGCAGGGAGCGCAGCCCGCCGCCGACCTGCACCGGCACGTCCAGCGCGGCGGTGATCCGCTCGACGTGGTGGAGGTTCTGCGGGGTGCCCGTGCGCGCGCCGTCGAGGTCGATGACGTGCAGGAACCGTGCGCCGGCCTGCACCCACGAGCGCGCCGCGGCCAGCGGGTCGTCCTCGTAGACGGTCTGAGCGGCGAAATCGCCCTGGACCAGACGCACCGCCTTGCCCTCGGCGATGTCGATCGCCGGATACAGGATCACGCGGCGGCCAGGGAGACGAAGTTCCCAAGCAGGGTCAGTCCCTCGTGGGAGGACTTCTCCGGGTGACACTGCGCGCCGAAGACGTTGTCGCGCTCCACCAGCGAGACGAAGCGCACGCCGTAGGTCCCGTAGCCCAGCGCCGCTGTCTCGTCGGCGGGCACGTAGGAGTGCACGTGGTAGAAGGCCGCGCTGTCGCCCAGTCCCTCGGTCAGGCGCGAGGGCCGGACGAAGGCCACCTCGTTCCACCCGATGTGGGGCAGCTTGAGCCCGTCGGCGCACAGGCGCACCACAGCGCCGGGCAGCAGCCCCAGGCCCCGGGCGCCCTCGTGCTCGCCGGAGCGCTCGAAGAGGAGCTGCATGCCCAGGCACAGGCCGATGACCGGCACGCCCGCCTGCGCCCGCTCGCGCACCAGCGTGTCCAGCCCCGCGGCGTGCAGGCGGCGCATGGCCTCGGGGAACGCCCCCACGCCGGGCACCACCAGCCCCCGCGCGGCGCGCAGCTCGTCGTGGTCGGCGGTCAGCCGCGGCTCGCCGCCCACGCGCTCCAGGGCCTTGACCACCGAGCGGCGGTTGCCCATCCCGTAGTCGACCACCCCGATCACTGGGTCAGCGTCCCCTTGGTGGACGGGACGCCCGTCTCGGTGGGGTCGAGGGCCACGGCGGCGCGCAGCGCACGGGCGAAGGCCTTGAAGGCCGCCTCGATCATGTGGTGGGCGTTGGTTCCCGCCTGCACCTCGAGGTGCACGGTCAGGCGTGCTGTGCTGGCCACGGCACGGAAGAACTCCTCGGTCAGCTCGTGGTCGAAGCCGCCGGTCTTCCCGCGCGGCAGCGCGGCGGTGAAGGCCACCAGGGGCCGGCCCGAGACGTCCAGCGTGCAGGCGGCGCGCGCCTCGTCCATGGGCACGACGGCGTGCCCGTAGCGCACGATCCCGGCGCGGTCGCCCAGCGCGCGGTCCAGCGCCTGGCCGAGTGCCAGGCCGCAGTCCTCGGTGGTGTGGTGGGCGCCGGTCCGCAGGTCCCCGGTGATCGTCACGTCGAGGTCCAACCGGCCGTGGCGGGCCAGCAGGTCGAGCATGTGGTCCAGGAACCCGACGCCCGTCGCGCGCGTGCCGGCGCCGGAGCCGTCCAGCGACAGGCCGAGGTGGACGTCGGTCTCGGCGGTCCTGCGATCGACCTGTGCCAGTCGCGGCGAAGCCGCCGACATTGGTGTCTGTGCTCTGTGGGTCATCGCCGGCCGCCATCCTCGCCGATCCGCGCCTCCATCGACTCCGCGTGCAGCTCGAACCCCTCGGCGCGCGCCACCGCGGCGCCCGCCGGCGCCAGCGCGCCGGCGGCGGCGCCGATCCGCACCTCGCTCACCCGGCGGCGGAACGCGCGCGGGCTCAGACCCGAGGCGAAGCGCGCCGCGCCCGCGCTGGGCAGGATGGCGTTGGAGCCCGCGAGGTAGTCGCTGAAGGCGGTTGCGCTGGCGTGGCCGATCAGGACGCACCCCGCCGCGCGCACCCGCCCGGCCAGCCGCTCGGCGCCTGTCCCGGCGAGCTGCAGGTGCTCGGGAGCGACCTGCTCGGCGAAGGCCAGCGCCTCGAGCAGGGACCCCGCCTCGGCCAGGACGCACGGCGCGAGGACGGCGCCGGGGTTGCGCGCAGCCCCCGCGGCGAGCTCGGCCTCGAGCAGGTCCAGCAGCGCGACGTCGTCGCAGGCGGCGGCCACGAGCGACCCTTCGCCGTGCTCGGCCTGGGCCAGGAGGTCGAGAGCCAGCAGGTGGGGGTCGGCCTCACCGTCGCACACGACGAGCAGGTCGCTGGGCCCGGCGAACAGGTCGATGCCCACCTCGCCGCTGAGCTGGCGCTTGGCCTCCTGGACGTAGAGCGTGCCCGGGCCCGCCATGACGTCCACGCGCGGAACGGTCTCCGTGCCCAGAGCCAGCGCGGCCACGGCCTGGGCGCCGCCCATGCGATAGACCTCGGTCGCTCCCAGCAGCGCGCAGGCGGCCAGGATGACCGGGTGCGCGTCGCCGTGGGGCCCGGGCGGGGCGCAGACCGCGACGGCCTCCACCCCGGCCGCCCGGGCGGTGACCACGCCCATGACCACCGTGGACGGGTAGGGCGAGCGCCCGCCGGGGACGTAGATGGCCGCCCGGCGCACCGGCACCTCGCGCAGGGTGACCGTGTGGCCCTGGGGCAGGCGCACCTGGCGGTCCTCGGCGCTGTCCGCGTCGGCCACCAGCGCCACGTTGGTCACGGCCGTGTCCAGGCCGGCGCGCACGGCCGGATCCAGCGCGGCCAGCGCGCCGGCCAGCTCGTCCTCGGTCACGCGCAGCGGCGGCGGCTCGGCGCCCCCCGTGTCCAAGCGCGCCGTCAGCTCGCGCACCGCCCCGTCGCCTCCTTCGCGCACCGCGGCGATGATGTCGCGCACCGTCGACTCGACCGAGGCGGGCGGGGGCTGGAGGGCGCGGGTGCGCCGCGCGGCGCCGGCCGGGTCGCCGGCGATGGACAGGCGCTCGATCCTCACCGCAGCGCCGCCACGATGTCGTCGATCTCGGCGGCACGCAGCTTGTGGGCCACCGGGTTGGCGATCAGGCGCGCGGTGGAGTGGAAGAGCTCCTCGCGAATGATCAGGTTGTTCTCGCGCAGGGTCGTGCCCGTGGCGGTGAGGTCGACGATGGCCTCGACCAGGCCGGTAAGCGGCGCGAGCTCGACCGAGCCCTTGACCTCCACGATCTCCGCCTGTCGTCCGGTACGCTCGAAGTGCGCCGCGGCGGTCTTGGGGTACTTCGTGGCCACCCGCACGACGCCCAGGCGCCGCAGCGCCTCGGCGGAGGGGTCGGGGCCCCCGATGGTGGCCAGCACCATGGAGCAACCGCCGTAGCCGAGGTCCAGCAGCTCGTAGAAGTCGCGCTCCGCCTGCTCGGTAAGCACGTCCTTCCCGGTGATGCCCAGATCGGCCGCCCCGGCCTCGACGTAGGTGGGCACGTCGGAGGGGCGCATGGTCACGATCCCCACCTCCTCGAAGAGCAGCCGGCGATCGTTGGAGCGCACCTGCGCGGTCTCGATGCCCAATCGGTCGAGGAGGTCCAGCGTCTGTGTCAACAGGGCGCCGCGGGGCACGGCGACCGTGAGGGGCCGGACGGGCGTCACCGGGCGCGCTCCTCCCCCGCCAGCGCGATGTGCAGCTTGTCCACGCCCAGGGCGAAGCCGACCGCGGGCAGCGGGCGGCCGAAGCGCCCGAGCAGCTCGTCGTAGCGCCCGCCGCCGCCCAGGGGCTCGCCGAGCGCGGGGTCGTAGACCTCGAACACCGCGCCGGTGTAATAGCCCAGGTCGCGGGTGAGCCCCAGGTCGAAGAGCACGCGCTGGGCCACGGCCGGCTCGAGCAGGTCGTGCACGCGACGCAGGCTCTCGGTGCCCGGCCGGCCGTCGAGCACCTCGATGCCCCCTCGCAGGGAGGGCACCGTGGCCAGGGTCTCGCGTGCGTCGCCCGGCAGGTCCAGACGCCCCAGCTCGCGCTCCAGGCCCACGAAGTCGCGATCGACCAGGTCCCGCAGCAGCGTCTCGCGGGCCTGCGCGGGCACGGCGAAGGTCTCGAGCAGGGACGGGTAGAGCGCGGCGTCGCCGACCCCCAGGCGATAGCCGGCCAGGCCGGTGGCGTCCAGGGCGGCGCACAGCACGCGCAGGACCTCCGCGGTGCCCTCGGGTGACGGCGCACCCACCAGCTCCACGCCGGCCTGGAGGAACTCGCGCATCTGACCGCGGTGCGGGCGGGCCCCCCGGTAGACGTCGGCCAGGTAGCAGAAGCGCAGCGGTGGCTCCTCATCCGCGTAGCGCGTCGCGGCCAGACGCGCGATGGGCACGGTCATGTCCGGGCGCAGCGCGAGCACCTGCCCGTGGTCGTCCATCACGCGGTAGGCGGGCTGCGCACCGCCGCCCCTCTGTAGGACCTCCTGGTGCTCGAGCGCGGGCGTGGAAACCTCCCCGTAGCCCTCGCGCGTGAACACGTCCAGCAGCGCGGCGGTGACCGCACGCAGCTCCCGCATCTCGTCGGGCAGGACGTCGCGCGTCCCGGAGGGCAGGGGGTGGATCGTGGCCATGGGGGAGAGAGTATTTCGCCTTCGGTCGCCACAAGCGGGCGACCTCCGTCGACGTTACACCCGGTCATCGGGACCGACCGACCTCCGGGATGACGAGAACGGCTTTCGCCTCCGGTCCTCTCAAGTTCGGACCTCCGAGAACGGCTTTCGCCTCCGGTCCTCTCAAGTTCGGACCTCCGGAGAACGGCTTTCGCCTCCGGTCCTCTCAAGTTCGGACCTCCGGAGAACGGCTTTCGCCTCCGGTCCTCTCAAGTTCGGACCTCCGGCGACGTCAGATGGCCACGGGCTCGACGGCCACGCGCTCGATCCGCGCGCCCAGCTCGCGCAGGCGCTCGTCGATGCGTTCGTAGCCGCGATCGATCTGGCGGATGTTGCCGATCTCCGAGGGGCCGACGGCACCCAACGCGGCGATGAGCATGGCCATGCCGGCGCGGATGTCCGGCGACTCGACCCGGTCGCCGCGCAGGCGCGATGGTCCCGTGACGATCACCCGGTGAGGGTCGCACAGCGTGATGTCGGCGCCCATGGCAACCAGCTTGTCCGTGAAGACCAAGCGGTTCTCGAACATCCACTCGTGGATGAGCACGCTGCCCGCCGACTGGGTGGCCAGTGCGACGACGATCGACGTCAGGTCGGCCGGAAACGCCGGCCATGGCCCGTCCTGGACCTTGATCTTGTGCTCGCCCACGTCGCGCGCCACCACGAGCTGCTGGCCGCCGGGGACCACCACGTCGTCGCCCTCCAGCTCGGAGCGCAGCCCGATGCGGTCGAAGACCAGGCGGATCATGCGCAGGTCGGCGGGCATGGTGTCCTTGATGCGCATCTCCCCGCCGGTCACGCCGGCCAGGGCCATGAAGGAGCCGATCTCGATGTGGTCGGGCCCGATGGTGTGTTCGCAGCCGTGCAGTTCGGCGCTGCCCGAGACCATGAGCACGTTGGAGCCGATGCCCTGGATATCGGCCCCCATGGTGACCAGCATGCGCGCGAGGTCCTGGACGTGGGGCTCGCAGGCGGCGTTGCCGATCACCGTCTGGCCGGGGGTGCGCGCGGCGGCCAGCAGCGCGTTCTCGGTGGCCATGACCGACGGCTCGTCCATGAAGACGTCGCCGGCGCGCAGGCCGCCCGGCGCGAGGAGCTCGATGTCGCGCGAGTGGGCGAAACCGGCCCCCAGAGCGCGGAAGGCGTCGAGGTGGGGGTCAAGCCTCCGGCGGCCGATCACGTCGCCGCCCGGCGGGGGCATGACGACCCGGCCGAAGCGGGCCAGCAGCGGGCCGGCGAGGAGGAACGAAGCGCGGATGCGCTCGGCCAGGTTGCGCGGGACCTCGACGTTGTCGGCCGTCAGGTCGGCGGCGCACAGGGTGAGGTCGTTCTCCCCCAGCCACGTGACGCGGACGCCAAGCGCCTCGAGGATGGCGACCATGGCCTCGACGTCCTTGATGCGCGGCACGTTGCGCAGGACGACCTCATCCTCGGTGAGCAGCGTGGCTGCGAGGATGGGAAGCGCCCCGTTCTTGTTACCGGCGGGCGTGACGACGCCCGACAACGGGACGCCGCCGTCGATGAGAAACTTCTCCACGGTGGGTGCAGGGGGAGCGGCGCAAGCCGGAGGCTGGGATAGGGTACCAAGCATGCCGCGAGAGATTTCGCGCGACGAAGCCTGGTCCCTGCTCACCGAGTGGGTTCAATCGCCCGGGCTGCGCCGTCACTGCCTCGCCGTGGAGGCCGCGATGCGCGCCCACGCGCGGCGCGACGGCCACGACGAGGGGCTGTGGGGCGTCACCGGCCTGCTCCACGACGCCGACTGGGAGCGCTTCCCCGACATGGACACCGGCCATCCACGGCTGATCATGGAGGAGCTGCGCTCGCGCGAGGCGCCCGAGGAGATGGTGCGCGCCATCGGCACCCACGCCACCTACCTGGGGATCTCCCGCGACAGCCCGATGGAGAAGGCGCTGTTCGCCGTCGACGAGCTCAGCGGATTCCTGCTGGCCTGCGCCTACGTGCGCCCCGAGGGCATCCGTGGGCTTACGCCCAAGTCGGTCAAGAAGAAGCTCAAGCAGCCCAGCTTCGCCGCAGCGGTCAACCGCGACGAGGTGCGCGGTGGGGCCGAGAACCTGGGCACGGACTTCGACGAGCACGTGCGGTTCGTCGTCGCGGCGCTCGAGGAGCAGGCCGCGGATCTGGGCCTCGACGGGAGTGTCGGCACCGGTGACGGCGCAGCCGCCCACCCGGACGAGCCCGGCGGGGCTGACGGTCCCCCGGCGCCCGCCGGGCGCGAGCCCTCCTCCTGACCACGCGCTCGCCCTGCTCGTCCTCGCCCCGCTTGCCGGCCCGGCCATCGCGGGCCGTCCGCCGCCGGCTCACCCTTGCGATGCCCTCCACCGTCCGCCAGCCTTGGCCCAGTCGAGCAGGTGCCCGGGGCCGCAGAAGGCGTCGCCGATACGGTGCTCACCGCGGTGGCGCACGACCAGGACGACCGTCTCGCCCACCGGCTGGGCGCAGTACGCGCAGCGGCCCAGGCCGTTACCGTCCGGGTCGCCGATGGTGCCGGGCTCCCAGTGCGCGCCCTGGATGACCCAAGGAACGATGTGCTCGAGGCGACAGAAGACCGCGCGACGCCTCCCCACGGGCTCCGCGACACGGAAGCCGGAGCCCTCCTCCACGTCGACGCCGCACCAGTTGCAATGCTCGACCATGTGGCGCAGAGGCTACTGTCGCGCCACGACGCCAGCGTGTGCAGATTTAGAGTTCGCTCGGCCCGGGGAGCTGAACCCCTCTCGCGGTCACCGCTCGCGCAGGTGGCGCTCGCGGCGACGCTCGTAGAGCAGGCGCTGAAGCCCGAGGGTGGCGAGCCCGGCGGCGAAGATGCACACGAGGTTGGTGACGAGCTGGGTGAGCGACCCGCGGGCGGCCTCCCAGTTCCCGTAGGCGGCGGCCAGGCCCGCGTAGGAGGCCGCGGGCAGGGTGGTGACAGAGACCAGGACTCCTATCAGGGCGCCCGACTTCTGGGTGGACAGTGACAGCATCCCCGCCACGCCTGCCGTCAACGCCACGACCACCGACAGCGCGTCGGGATTGGCGATCAACGTGGCCAGGTCACCCTCGCCTGACACCTTCTCGATCGTGCCTGTGGCGAGCAGCACCAGGCCGGCCAGGGCCGATGCCGCGGCGGCGGCCAGCAGGCCGGCCGTGAGGGCCAGCGCGGAGCGCTTGGCCAACCCGCTGCGGCGCTGTACGGCCGCGACGCAAAAGCCGGCGATGGGGCCGAACTCGGGCCCCACGACCATGCCGCCGATCAGCAGGACCTCCGAGTCCACGACGATGGCCACGCTCGTGATCAGGGCGGCGACCACGGCGAAGGTCAGGAACGTGACCGACAACGACGCGGTGTCGCGCGTGCGCGCTTCGACCTCCTCCCAGACCACGGCGTCTCCGGGCTGCCCCTCGGCCAGGCGAACCGCGCGCGTCGCCGCGGCCGAGAGGGCGGTGTCGATCTCCTCGATGGCAATGGAGCCCCGGCGCGGGATGTCCAGTTCCCGAAGGTCGGCAAGCACCACGCTGGCGTCCTCATGGGCGACATCGCAGAGGATCACGTCCCCCCGCGGGTTCAGCGCGACGCCGCGCAGGCAGATCACGTTGATCACCGCATCGTGGCCTCCCAGAGCCTCCAGAGCCCGGGTCGCGAGCTCCTGCGGCGCCACGATGCGCAGATGGATCACGCGGGCAACCTAGACGATGCAACGCGTCTTGCAACGCGTCCGCCCGCGCCCGTAACTTGCGAGCACATGTTCCTCAAGCACACCGCCAGAACCATCAAGGCCTTCGCGCTCCTCGAGGACCCGAGCATCGACGGGCCCTTCCCCCCCATACCCTGCCCAGCGACGGCGACGAGCCGCCCCGTGGGGCGGCTCGCGAAGAAGGACCGGCGGCGTCCTACTCTCCCAGGCCCTTGCGGGCCAAGTACCATCGGCGCTGAGAGGCTTAACTGCTCTGTTCGGAATGGGAAGAGGTGTTTCCCTCTCGCTATGGCCACCGGAGACCGGTGAGAGAAACCCTCGGCGGCCCCTCAGAACCGCACAGCGCCACATCGCAGGGCATCAAAAAAACCGTCAAGCCCTCGACCCATTAGTACCGGTCTCCTTCGCGCGTTGCCGCGCTTCCAGATCCGGCCTATCAACCTGGTGGTCTTCCAGGGGTCTTACTCCCTCTAGGGGATGGGAGAGCTCATCTCGAGGTCGGCTTCCCGCTTAGATGCCTTCAGCGGTTATCCAGTCCGGACGTAGCTAACCTGCAATGCCCTTGGCAGGACAACAGATACACCAGAGGTCCGTTCACCCCGGTCCTCTCGTACTAGGGGCAAATCCTCTCAACTCTCCAACGCCCACGGCAGATAGGGACCGAACTGTCTCACGACGTTCTGAACCCAGCTCGCGTACCGCTTTAATGGGCGAACAGCCCAACCCTTGGGACCGACTACAGCCCCAGGATGCGACGAGCCGACATCGAGGTGCCAAACCGGGCCGTCGATGTGGACTCTTGGGCCCGATAAGCCTGTTATCCCCGGAGTACCTTTTATCCGTTGAGCGACGGCACTTCCACTTGCTACCGCCGGATCACTAAGGCCTGCTTTCGCACCTGCTCGACCTGTCGGTCTCGCAGTCAAGCTCCCTTATTGCCTTTGCACTCTACGCACGATTTCCAACCGTGCTGAGGGAACCTTTGCGCGCCTCCGTTACATTTTGGGAGGCGACCGCCCCAGTCAAACTACCCGCCTGGCACTGTTCACCGCCCGGATTCACGGAGCGGAGTTAGAGATCCAATACACCAAGGGTGGTATCTCAAGGTTGACTCCACGCCAGCCGCAGCCGGCACTTCATAGCCTCCCACCTATCCTGAGCGAGGTGCATCGAACCCCAATACCAAGTTGTAGTAAAGGTTCACGGGGTCTTTCCGTCTTGCCGCGGGTACTCGGCATCTTCACCGAGACTGCAATTTCACCGAGCCCCTCGTTGAGACAGCATCCAAGTCGTTACGCCATTCGTGCAGGTCGGAACTTACCCGACAAGGAATTTCGCTACCTTAGGACCGTTATAGTTACGGCCGCCGTTTACCGGGGCTTAGCTTCGGTGCTTCGGAGGCGAACCCCCTAACACCTCCACGTAACCTTCCGGCACCGGGCAGGCGTCAGCCCCTATACGTCGTCTTGCGACTTTGCAGAGACCTGTGTTTTTGGTAAACAGTCGCTTGGATCAATTCACTGCGGCCCCCTCGGGCTCCGGCCGTACGGCCTTGACCCTACCGGGGCGCCCCTTCTCCCGAAGTTACGGGGCGAATTTGCCGAGTTCCTTAACAAGGGTTATCTCGATCACCTTAGTATTCTCTACTTGCCCACCTGTGTCGGTTTTGGTACGGGCACGCGAATCCTCCCTAGAGGCTTTTCTCGGAGGCTTGGCGTCAGGGACTCGCCGGCTCTTGGCCAGCTGGCATCGCGCCTCGGGTATTGCGGCTCCGCATTTCCAGAACCACCCCTACACGCTTACCCCAGGGCTACCATCGCCTGGGTTCCCCTAGCCGTCCTCGTCCCCCCATCGGTCAAATGGATACGACGTGGTACAGGAATATCAACCTGTTGGCCATCGACTACGCCTTTCGGCCTCGCCTTAGGTCCCGACTAACCCTGAGCAGACGAACTTTACTCAGGAATCCTTGGGCAATCGGTGGAGAGGATTCTCACCTCTCTCTCGTTACTCATGCCGGCATTCTCACTCCCCAAGCCTCCACAGCAGGCTTACGCCGCCGCTTCACGGGCAAGGGGACGCTCTCCTACCGCGCGTACGAATACGCGCCCGCAGCTTCGGTGATCAGCTTGAGCCCCGTTACATTGTCCGCGCCCGAACACTTGACCAGTGAGCTGTTACGCACTCTTTCAAGGATGGCTGCCTCTAAGCCAACCTCCTGGTTGTCTGTGCACTCGGACATCGTTTACCACTTAGCTGATACTTGGGGACCTTAGCTGGCGGTCTGGGCTGTTTCCCTCTTGACGCTGAAGTTTATCCCCCAGCAACTGACTCCCGGAGTAAACGTAATGGTCTTCGGAGTTTGCCTGAAGTTGGTAACCTGGTAGGGCCCCGCGTCCAAACAGTGCTCTACGGCCAAAACGCAATTGATCCGAGGCTATACCTAAATATATTTCGGAGAGAACCAGATATCACTGAGCTTGATTAGCCTTTCACTCCGACCCACAGGTCATCCGCCCAGTTTTCAACCTAGGTCGGTTCGGTCCTCCACGAGGTCTTACCCCCGCTTCAACCTGCCCATGGGTAGCTCGCTCAGTTTCGGGTCTACCGCCTGCGACTGATTCGCCCTATTCGGACTCGCTTTCGCTACGGCTCCGCTCATCGCTTAACCTTGCCGCAGACGAGTAACTCGCCGGCTCGTTATGCAAAAAGCACGCCGTCACCCCTCAAGGAGGCTCCGACCGCTTGTAGGCACGCGGTTTCAGGTACTATTTCACTCCCCTTCCGGGGTACTTTTCACCTTTCCCTCACGGTACTAGTCCGCTATCGGTCACCTGGGAGTACTTAGCCTTGGAGGGTGGTCCCCCCGGATTCAGTCCGCGTTTCACGAGTGCGGACCTACTCAGGAGCATCATCAGGAGGTCGTGCGCTTTCGTCTACGGGACGATCGCCCTCTGTGGTGCGCGGTTCCACGCGCTTCGACTAACACACGACTTTGTAACTCCCGCCGGATGAATCAGCATCCGGGCAGATGTCCTACAACACCGGCCGCGCAACGCCTGATCGCTTGCACGCGCCCGGTTTGGGCTCGATCCCCTTTCGCTCGCCACTACTCAGGGAGTCTCGGTTGATTTCCTTTCCTCGGGGTACTGAGATGTTTCACTTCCCCCGCTTGTCGCCAGCCGGCCTATGTGTTCAACCGGTGGCTGCGCCGCATTACCAGCGCTGGGTTTCCCCATTCGGGAATCCGCGGGTCAAGGGCTGTTCAGCGCCTCACCGCGGCTTTTCGCAGCCGTCCACGCCCTTCATCGACTCCAGGTGCCTAGGCATCCACCGTGTGCCCTTACTATCTTGACGGTGATCGGGACCGGCCTCTCGACCGGTCCGGTGATACCCATGCGGCCGCTCGCTGTGAACGCGATACGACCGCTGATATTCGATGTGACTACTGTGCAGTTCTCAAGGGACGCCGAGGGGCGTGGCGCCGGACTGGCGCACACGGTCTCTCAAAACTCAACAGCACGTCGGCCTCGTGCAGAGCGGTATGCCCTGCAGGGCCGGCCAGTTCCGGTCGACATTCCAGGCCCAGCGATCGTGACCTCCGCGCGGTGAACTGCCTTACGGCTGCTCGCACGAGAGCCGGAGCTCCCGAGGGGTCGACACTCTGGTCGACCCTGCGCGGCGGTGCGGTTTCGCCGGGGCTCCCGAAGGAGCTCCCTAGAAAGGAGGTGATCCAGCCGCACCTTCCGGTACGGCTACCTTGTTACGACTTCACCCCAGTCACGAGCCCCACCTTCGACGGCTCCCTCCCAATGGGTTGGGCCACCGGCTTCGGGTGTTGCTCACTCCCGTGGTGTGACGGGCGGTGTGTACAAGGCCCGGGAACGTATTCACCGCGGCAATGCTGATCCGCGATTACTAGCAACTCCACCTTCATGCAGGCGGGTTTCAGCCTGCAATCCGAACCGAGACGCGCTTTGAGGGATTCGCTCCACCTCGCGGTATCGCAGCCCTCTGTACGCGCCAATGTAGCACGTGTGTAGCCCTGGACATAAGGGGCATGATGACTTGACGTCATCCCCACCTTCCTCCGGTTTGTCACCGGCAGTCTCGTATGAGTCCCCAACTAAATGCTGGCAACATACGACGGGGGTTGCGCTCGTTGCGGGACTTAACCCAACATCTCACGACACGAGCTGACGACAGCCATGCACCACCTGTGATCCTGCCCCGAAGGGAAGCCACGTTTCCGTGGCGGTCAGGACCATGTCAAGCCCAGGTAAGGTTCTTCGCGTTGCGTCGAATTAAACCACATGCTCCGCTGCTTGTGCGGGCCCCCGTCAATTCCTTTGAGTTTTAGCCTTGCGGCCGTACTCCCCAGGCGGGGCACTTAATGCGTTAGCTTCGGCACGGAAGGAGTCGACACCTCCCACACCTAGTGCCCATCGTTTACGGCGTGGACTACCAGGGTATCTAATCCTGTTCGCTCCCCACGCTTTCGCGTCTCAGCGTCAGTACCGTCCCAGCGAGCTGCCTTCGCCATTGGTGTTCCTCCTGATATCTGCGCATTTCACCGCTACACCAGGAATTCCACTCGCCTCTTCCGGACTCGAGCCCGACAGTATCCGCCGGCATTCGAGGGTTGAGCCCTCGACTTTCACAGCGGACTTACCGAGCCGCCTACACGCTCTTTACGCCCAATGATTCCGGACAACGCTTGCCCCCTACGTATTACCGCGGCTGCTGGCACGTAGTTAGCCGGGGCTTCTTCTGAAGGTACCGTCACCCCGAACGGCTGTTAACCGCCGAGGCTTCGTCCCAACTGAAAGGGGTTTACAACCCGAAGGCCGTCTTCCCCCACGCGGCGTTGCTGCGTCACGCTTTCGCGCATTGCGCAAGATTCCCCACTGCTGCCTCCCGTAGGAGTCTGGGCCGTGTCTCAGTCCCAGTGTGGCTGATCGTCCTCTCAGACCAGCTACCCATAGTCGCCTTGGTAGGCCATTACCCCACCAACAAGCTAATGGGCCGCGGGCCCATCCCGATGCGGAGGCCGAAGCTTCCTTTCCTCACGCCACTGGTGTGGCGGGAGCACATCCGGTATTAGCCCGAGTTTCCTCGGGTTGTCCCGGTCATCGGGGCAGGTTGCCCACGTGTTACTCACCCGTTCGCGGCTCTGCCCCAGGGGCAAGCCCCTGGTTCGTCGCTCCACTTGCATGTGTTAAGCACGCCGCCAGCGTTCGTCCTGA
>JANDLV010000044.1 GCA_024330185.1 Candidatus Siliceabacter maunaloa | reverse complement strand
CGCGGCGGCTGCAGTCGGCCCTTGCGGCGCGCGAGCTCCGCGCCCGGGCCGCGGGCCCGCTCGCGCTGGCGCTCCTGCCGCCCGATCCTGACACGGCCGCACTCGCCGCCCGCCGGGCCGCTGCGGTCGCCCGCGGACCCGTCGTGCACGTGCTGGCCGGCCCGCGGCCGGCCGCGCTCACGCCCCTGCTCCACGACGCCGACCGCATCCTCGTCGCCGGCACGCCCGCCGACGCGGTCTGCGCGGTCGCCCTCGCCGGCCTCGCCGACGAGGGGCTCGAGGCGCGCTGCGTGTCGGCACCCGAGCCGGGAGCCGCCCGCGCTCTCGCGGCGGCGGGCCTGGGCGTACCGCACGCCTCCCGCGCCGCGCTGGCCGCCGCGCTGGAAGGTCTGGCGTGAGGGGTGGGAAGCGCCCCTGCGGCTGTTGGCGGCGAGCCGCCTACGAAGCCCTGCGCGGCGAAGGCGGGCAGGCCGCAATCCTGGTGCTCGGCCTGCTCATCGCGGTGCTCCTGGGCGCGTTCGTCCTCGGTGGGGTTGCTCGCGGGTTGGGCCTCCAGGGCGACCAGCAGGGCGCGGCCGACCTCGCCGCGCTCGCCGGCGCGCGGGCGATGCACGGTGCCTACGGCGGCCTGTTCGAGCCGGCCGTCGTGGCGGGGCGGCCGAACCCCGCGCACGTCGAGCGTGCCGAGTACCTGCGCCGCGGCCGCGAGGCGGCGCTGGCCACCGCGCGGCGCAACGGCGCGAGCAGCGTCGAGGTCGTGTTTCCCGACGGGAGCACGTTCGCCCCCGTACGCGTCCGGGTCACCGTGCGCGACCCAGTGACCGTCGACGCCGTCCGCGTGGTGGCCGGCGCTCGGGCGGAGGCCGAGCTGGCGCCCCCGCAGATGCTCTCGCTCGGCGGCCCCCCGGGCGCGGGCGAGTACGCCGGCCCCTTCGCGACCAGGCAGGGCAAGCGGATGCGCCCCGACGTGGCGGCCGCATACGACCGCATGGAGGCCGCGGCACGCCGGGCCGGCCACCGGCTCATCGTCACCAGCGCCTTCCGCAGCAACGCTGAGCAGGCCGCCCTCTTCGCGCGCCGGCCCGACCCCAAATGGGTGGCGCGGCCGGGGACCTCGCTGCACCGCCTGGGCACCGAGCTGGACCTCGGGCCGCCCAGCGCGTACGGCTGGCTGGCCGCCAACAGCCGCCGGTTCCACTTCATCAAGCGCTACTCGTGGGAGCCCTGGCACTTCGGCTACATGCTCAACGCGGGCACGGGGTCGGTCGGCTACGGCGGCGCGGGGGGCGGGAGCGGGAGTGGCTCGGGGGGCGGCGGCGGGTCGGGCGCCGGCGCGGCGTCCGGCGTGCCCAGCTACGTGCCCGCGCGCTTCCGCCCTGCGCTGCGCCGCGCGGCGCAGCGCTACAGCGTCTCCGCCGCGCTGCTCGCCGCGCAGATCCAGGCCGAGAGCAACTTCAACCCCTACGCGCGCTCGCCCGCCGGGGCGCAGGGCATCGCCCAGTTCATGCCGGGCACCGCGCGCCAGTACGGCCTGCGCAACCCGTTTGACCCCGAGGCGGCGATCGACGCCCAGGCCCGCCTCATGCGCGACCTCCTGCGCCAGTTCGGCTCCGTCCCGCTCGCGCTGGCCGCCTACAACGCCGGCCCTGCGCCCGTCCAGCGCTGCGGCTGCATCCCGCCCTACCCCGAGACCCGCGGCTACGTCGCGCGCATCCTCGGCCTCCTCGGCGGCGCGGGTGTCGTGCCGGCGGGCGGTGGTCTCGAGGTTCGGCTGGTTCGGTGACGTGCGCGCGTCTACGATCCCATCCATGGCGTTCACCCTCGGCGAACGCGACGTGCGCCCGCTCACCGCGGACGAGGTCATGCGCATGGTCGAGGCCGGGATCCTCTGCGAGGACGAGCCGGTCGAGCTCCTGCACGGGATGCTGGTCGAGAAGGCCGTGAAGAGTCCGGCGCAAGAGACGGTCAAGACGCGCCTGAACCGGTGGCTCGTCCTGGCCTCGCCCGCCGGGTGCCACGACGTGCGCATCGAGGGATGCCTCAGGGTGCCCGACCGCACGTCGCTGCCCGAGCCCGACATCGCGGTCGTCAGGTCGGGTGGCGATCCGCTGCGCCACCCGACGACGGCGCTCCTGAACATCGAGGTGTCGGTCAGCACGCTACGCACCGACACCAGGGTCAAACCGCCGCTCTACGCCGCGGCCGGTGTGCCGGAGTACTGGGTCGTGCACGTCGAGGCGTGCCGGCTCATCGTCTTCAGCGATCCGCAGGCTGGTACCTACACCAGCGAGCGGGCCTTCGGCGCGGAGGTCGTTCGCCCGCGGTACGTCGCCGCGCCGCCGCTCGACCTCGCCGAGCTCTTCGCCGGCCTCTGACCGGACGACGACGGAGAGACGCGACCCAGGCGTCCAACTCCTCGAGCAGGCCCCGCTCGACCACCAGTTCCATGCCCACCCGCAGGTGCGTACCGGTTGTCCGGAGCCCGCCAGAGACGATCGGTCGATTACCGACGCTGAGAGGCGGCTATCGACCGATCGTCTGCTGCGGGGCCTCGCCTGACCCCGGGCAACGCGATGGTACAGTTCGGGCATGAGGGCAACCATCGACAAGGCAGGTCGCTTGGTCATTCCCAAGCCGTTGCGCGATCACCTCGGCCTCGGGCCCGGCACCGTGGAGGTCGCGGTGGATGGCGCGGCGCTGCGCGTCGAGCCGCTTGCCGCCGAATCCCTCGAGGAGCGCGACGGTCGGCTCGTGATCCCCGCATCCGGCGCGGCGGTCGACGACGACACCGTCAGGTCGCTGCGAGATGCCGACCGGCGGTGAGACGGACCCCGACCTGCTCGTCGACACGAGCGTCGCCGTCGCGCTCGTGGTGGGTGACCACGAACACCATCTGGCGACCCTCGAGGCGCTCGCCGGCCGCCGGCTCGGGCTCGCCGGTCATGCCGCCTTCGAGACCTTCTCGGTCCTGACGCGCCTCCCGCCTCCGGCGCGTCGCACGCCGGCGACCGTGGCCGAGCTTCTCGCTGCCGACTTTCCCCACACCAGGTTCCTCGGCGCCGAGGCGGCTGCCGTCCTGTTCGACCGGCTGCCCGGTGCGGGAATCGCAGGTGGTTCGGTGTACGACGCGCTCGTGGGCGCGGCGGCGGCCGAGCACGGCCTCCACCTGGCGACGCGTGACCGGCGCGCGCTGGACACCTATCGCAAGTTGGAGGTCCGGGTCGAGCTCATCGCTTGAGGGGACCCCGTGCCCGGAGCGGACGCGGACCTATCCTCGGCCCGTGAGCACGGCGTCCGAGCCCAAGCCCAGGTCGCGCCTGGCCGACCAGCGGCGCACCCTCCCCGACGGCCCCGGGGTCTACCTCTTCCGCGACGCACGGGGGAAGGTCATCTACGTCGGCAAGGCCAAGTCGATCCGCAAGCGCGTCGCCGGCCACTTCTCCAATTCGGTCATGCGCGGCGACGTCGAGCTGCGCGACCTCGTCGACCACATCGAGTTCCTGCTGGTCGGCAGCGAGTCCGAGGCCTTCCTGGCCGAGCAGAACTTCATCAAGCAGTACCAGCCGCGCTTCAACATCCGCCTGCGCGACGACAAGTCCTATCCCTACATCGCGATCTCGATGGACGAGGACTTCCCGCGCGTCTACTTCACGCGCGAGCGCCACCGGCGCAACCGGATGTACTTCGGCCCCTACTCCAACGCCAAGCGCGTGCGCAGCACGCTGGAGATGCTGGGCAAGATCTTCCTGTTTCGCTCGTGCAACGGCGCCGAGCCCGGCCGGCGCAGCGGCTCGCCCTGCCTGGACTACTACATCAAGCGCTGCGGAGCGCCCTGCGTGGACTACGTCTCCAAGGAGGAGTACCGCCACTCCATCGACGGCGTCATCGCCTTCCTCAACGGGCGCCTGCGCGAGATCGGGCAGGATCTCGAGGAGCGCATGCGCGCCGCCGCCGCGACCCAGGACTTCGAGCAGGCCGCCCTGGAGCGCAACCGCCTACGTTCGGTGCAGAGCCTGATGGAGCGCCAGCGGGTGGCCAACGAGGCGGTCGGGACGCTAGACGCCGTAGCGGTGGCCGTCGACGGGACCGACGCCAACGCCCAGGTCTTCCAGGTGCGCGACGGCATCCTCAGCGACCGCCAGTCCTTCTACCTGGCCAACGAGGGCGGCGACGAGGTCGGCGAGGTCGCCCAGCAGTTCCTGCTGCAGTACTACTCGGGCGCCACGAACATCCCCGCGCAGATCGTCGTCCAGGGCGCGCTGCCCGACCGCGAGGCGCTGGCCGAGGCGCTGACCGCTCGCCGCGAGGGCCGAGTCGAGCTGCGCGCCGCCGAGCGGGGCGACAAGAAGCGGATCCTCGACCTGGCGCAGCGCAACGCGAAGCTGGCCCTCGACCAGGAGCGCCTGAAGGTCGAGCGCGGTCGCCAGCAGCGCGTCGAGGCCCTGGACGCCCTGCAGGAGGCGCTGGGCCTCGACCAGCTCCCCGTACGCATCGAGTGCTTCGACATCTCCAACCTGATGGGGACCAACACCACCGCGTCCATGGTGGTCTTCGAGGGCGGCGCGCCCAAGAAGAGCGACTACCGTCGCTTCACGGTGCGCAGCCTCGAGGAGGGGGTGCCCGACGACGTCGCCGCCATGGAGGAGGTGCTGGGCCGCCGGCTGGCCGCCTGGGAGCGCCAGCAGGATCTCTCGCCCCACGACCCCCAGCGCAACGAGAGCTTCGCCACGCTGCCGTCGCTGATCGTGATCGACGGCGGGCGCGGGCAGCTCACCTCCGGCGTGCGGGCACTGCAGGGCTTCCGCGACCGTGGCGTCGCCGTCGTCTCGCTGGCCAAGCGCGTCGAGGAGGTCTTCCAGCCCGGCCGGCCCGCACCGGTGGTGCTCGCCCACGAGACGCCGGCCCTCCAGCTCCTGCAGCGCGTGCGCGACGAGGCGCACCGCTTCGCGATCACCCACCACCGCTCCCGCCGCGACCGCGAGCTGACAACCTCGGTGCTCGACGAGCTCCCCGGCGTCGGCCCGGCCCGCAAGCGCGCGCTGCTCAACCACTTCGGCTCGCCCGACGCCGTGCTGGCGGCCAGCCGTGAGGAGCTGGAGGGCGTGCGCGGCCTGCCGCCCAAGGTCGCAAGGGAGCTTCACGCGATGTTGCACCGCACTGGCCACTGACCCGGCACACTGCACGCAGATGGCTTCCACGACCCAAGAGCTCGAGGCCCTGCCGGTCTCCCGGCTACAGGATCTCGTGGTCATCACCGGCTACTCGGGCGCGGGCAAGTCCACGGCCATGAACGTCTTCGAGGACGCCGGCTACTTCTGCGTGGACAACCTGCCGCCCGAGATGATCGGCCAGCTCGTCGCGCTGTTCGTCCACGAGGGGTCGAAGGTCGAGCGCGCCGCGGTGGTCTGCGACGTGCGCGGCGGGGACTTCTTCGAGCCGCTGCGCGCGGTGGTGGCCGACCTGCGCGCGGCCGTCCCGCGCCACCACGTCCTCTTCCTGGACGCCGACGAGCAGACCCTGCTCACGCGCTACCAGGAGACCCGTCGCCGCCATCCGCTGGCGCCCCACGGAGCGGTCGCGGCCGGCATCGCCGAGGAGCGCGCGCTGCTGGAGCCGCTGCGCGCCGCCGCCGACCTGGTCATCGACACCAGCGGCCTCAAGGCCTCCACGCTGCGCCGGCGCATCGCCGACGAGCTGCTGCCCCGCCGGCAGCCGACCTCCCGCCTGGCCGTGACCTTCCAGAGCTTCGGCTTCAAGCACGGCCCACCTCGCGACGCCGACCTCACCCTCGACGTGCGCTTCCTGTCCAATCCCCACTGGGAGCCCGCGCTGCGCCCGCTGACGGGCTTCGACCAGCGGGTGGTCGACTACGTCGGGCGCGACGGGCGACTGGAGGCCTTCCTCGAGCGCCTCGAGCCGCTGCTGGACTACCTGCTGCCCCAGTACGTCGAGGAGGGCAAGGCCCACCTCATGGTCGCGATCGGCTGCACGGGCGGGCGCCACCGCTCGGTGGCCATCGCCGAGCGCCTGGGCAGGCGCTTCCGCGTGCGCGAGGACCTCTTCGTCGAGGTCGCCCACCGCGACGTCGAGCGCCCGCCGGCCATGTAACGTCGCCGGAGGTCCGAACTTGAGAGGACCGGAGGCGAAAGCCGTTTGGTCCGAACTTGAGAGGACCGGAGGCGAAAGCCGTTCATCTCCCGGAGGTCCGAACTTGAGAGGACCGGAGGCGAAAGCCGTTCATCTCCCGGAGGTCCGAACTTGAGAGGACCGGAGGCGAAAGCCGTTCATCTCCCGGAGGTCCGAACTTGAGAGGACCGGAGGCGAAAGCCGTTCATCTCCCGGCTACGTGGCGGGCGCCGCTCCGCCGCCCTGCAGGCGGTCGAGGATGGCCACGAGCGCGGCTCGTGACATGGCGTTCTCCTCGCGGAAGGCGCGGCGCTGCTCCGCCATGAGCGCATCGCTGCGGACCATGTGGCCCTCGATGCGCTCCAGGGCTCGTGCGATCCTCTCGGAGTCGTCGGCCACGGCGTCAGTGTGGCACAGGATGTGTGCCCGGACGACGGCGCGCTGTCACGATCATGCGCCGCAATCGTGGCTACTCTCCACGCGTGCTCGATCACGTCGGTCTGGAGGTCAGCGACCTCGCGCGCTCGGCGCGCTTCTACGACGCCGTGATGCACGCCCTGGGCGCCCGGCGGGTCCACGAGGGGGAGGCCGCCGTCGCCTACGGCCAGGTGGGGCCGGTGCTGTGGATCGTCGCCCGCGGGCGCGGGCCGGCGCCCGCGTTCGGCCACGTGGCCCTGCGGGCCTCCGGCCGCGCGGCGGTCCAGGCGGCGCACGCGGCCGGGCTGGCCGCGGGGGGCGCCGACGACGGCCCGCCGGGCCCGCGGCCGGCCTACGGGCCGCGCTACTACGCCGCGTACCTGCGCGATCCCGACGGCCTGGTGGTGGAGCTCGTCGCGGGGAGCGGCGGTTGAGCGGGCGCCGAAAGGGTGAGTACTGCGCGAGAGCGCGAACCCGAGCACAGGAGATCACATGAAGGCGGTCGCATGGCACGGCACCCGGGATGTCCGGGTGGACACCGTCCCCGACCCAACGATCCAGGAGCCGACCGACGCGATCATCCGGATCACCTCGACGGCGATCTGCGGATCGGACCTGCACCTTTACGAGGTCCTGGGCCCGTTCCTCGACGAGGGCGACATCCTCGGCCACGAGCCGATGGGCGTCGTTGAGGCCGTGGGCTCCGGCGTCAGCCATATCGCCCCCGGCGACCGCGTCGTCATCCCGTTCAACATCTCGTGCGGGAGCTGCTGGATGTGCGACCGCGACCTCTACGCGCACTGCGAGACCACCCAGAACTACGAGCAGGGGACGGGCGCGTCGCTGTTCGGGTTCAGCAAGCTCTACGGCCAGGTGCCCGGCGGCCAGGCCGAGCTGCTGCGCGTGCCCCAGGCGCACTTCGGCCCCATCAAGATCCCCGAGGGCCCGCCCGACGAGCGCTTCCTCTTCCTCTCCGACGTGCTGCCCACCTCCTGGCAGGCGGTCGAGTTCGCCGACATCCCCGAGGGGGGCAGCGTGACCGTCTTCGGCCTGGGCCCCATCGGCCAGATGAGCTCGCGCATCGCCCGCCACCGCGGCGCGCGGGTGATCGCGGTGGATTCCGTACCGGAGCGGTTGGAGATGGCGCGACGCAACGGCATCGAGGTCCTCGACGGCGGCGCCCACGACGACGTCCCGGGTGTGATCCGCGATATGACCGACGGGCGGGGGACCGACTCCGTCATCGATGCCGTCGGGATGGAGGCCCACGGCTCGCTCGGCGCCAAGATCGCGGGCGCGGCGCAGAAGCTGGCCAACCTGCTGCCCGACTCGGTCGGCGCCCCGTTCATGCAGAAGGCCGGCGTCGACCGGCTCACCGTCCTGATGCTGTCCATCGACACCGTGTGCCGCGGCGGCACCGTCTCGCTGAGCGGCTTCTACGGCGGCATGGTTGACCCGTTGCCCATGCTGACGATGTTCGACAAGGGCATCCAGCTCAAGATGGGCCAGGCCCACGTAAAGCGCTGGATCGACGACATCATGCCCCTGATCACCGGCGACGGCGACCCGCTCGGCGTCGAGGACCTGGCCACCCATCGCATGCCCCTCGACCAGGCCCCCCACGGCTACGAGATCTTCCAGAAGAAGCAGGACGGGGCGATCAAGGTCGTGCTGAAGCCCTGAGCGCAGCGCGCGCCCGACGCGGGACCGCGGGCCTCGTCCGCGGCAACCCCGATAGGGTCCCCAAGCTCGACATGGCGACCTCCGGAGGGATCTGACACCGCATGGCCGTACGCGTGGGAATCAACGGCTTCGGCCGCATCGGCCGCAACGTCTTCAGGGCGGCGCAGGCTGCGAACGCCGACATCGAATGGGTGGCGGTCAACGACCTCACGGATGCGGAGACGCTGGCCCACCTGCTCAAGTACGACACGGTCCTCGGCCCCTACCCGGGCGACGTGGTCGTCGAGGGCGACTCCATCCGCGCTGGCGACATCACGCTGAAGGTGCTCGCCGAGAAGGATCCGGCCGCCCTGCCGTGGGGCGACCTGGGCGTCGACGTGGTCATCGAGTCCACCGGCCTGTTCACCGAGCGCGACGCCGCCGCCAAGCACCTTGAGGCGGGGGCCAAGAAGGTGATCATCTCCGCGCCGGCCAAGGAGGAGGACATCACCGTCTGCCCGGGGGTCAACTTCGACCAGTACGACTCCTCCAAGCACCACGTGATCTCCGCCGCGTCGTGCACGACCAACTGCCTGGCCCCCTTCGCCAAGGTGGCCAACGACACGGTGGGCATCAAGCACGGGCTGATGACCACGATCCACGCCTACACCGCCGACCAGCAGCTCCAGGACGCGCCCCACAAGGATCTGCGCCGCGCCCGTGCCGCCGCGGTCAACCTCGTGCCCACCTCCACCGGTGCGGCCAAGGCCGTCGGCCTCGTGCTCCCCGAGCTCAACGGCAAGCTGCACGGCTTCGCCATCCGCGCTCCCGTGCCCACCGGCTCGGTGGTCGACCTCACCTTCGAGGCCGGCCGCGAGACGACCGTCGAGGAGCTCAACGCGGCCTTCAAGGCCGCCGGCCAGGGGCCGATGCAGGGCATCCTGCGCTATACGGAGGACCCGATCGTCTCCAGCGACATCGTCGGCGACCCGCACTCCTCGATCGTCGACGGCGGGCTGACCAGCGTCATCGACGGAACGCTCGTGAAGGTCGTCTCCTGGTACGACAACGAGTGGGGCTATTCCAATCGCGTCGTGGACGTCGTCCAGAGGGTGCTCTAGGGCCTTGCGCACGCTTGGGGACCTGGACGTCGCGGGCAAGCGCGTCCTCGTCAGGGTGGACTTCAACGTCCCCCTGAAGGAGGAAAGCGGTGCGGGGCCCGCCGGAGGCAGCCACGTGACGGCCTCCGGCACCCGCACGGTCACCGACGACACGCGCATCCGCGCGGCGCTGCCGACCCTGGAGGCGCTGCGCGAGCAGGGCGCGCAGCTCGTGCTGGTCGCGCACCTGGGGCGGCCCGAGGGGGAGCACGACCCCGCGCTGTCCCTCGCGCCGGTCTGCGCGCGCCTGGGCGAGCTGCTGGAGGATCCGGTGTCGCTCGCTCCCGGCGTCGTGGGCCCCGAGGTGCAGCGCGCCGCGGAGGGCCTGCGTGAGGGTGAGGTCCTCATGCTCGAGAACGTGCGCTTCGAGGCGGGGGAGACCGCCAACGACCCCGACCTGGCCCGCGGCCTGGCGGCGCTGGCCGACGCCTACGTCAACGACGCCTTCGGCGCCGCCCACCGCGCGCACGCGTCGACCGAGGGCGTGGCGCACCTGCTGCCCTGTGCGGCGGGCCTGCTCCTCCAGCGCGAGGTCGAGACGCTCGAGACCATCCTGCGCGAGCCGGCCCGCCCGCTGGTGGCCGTGGTGGGCGGCGCGAAGGTCACCGACAAGATCGGGGTGCTCGAGACGTTCCTGGGGCAGGCCGACAGCGTGCTGATCGGCGGCGCCATGTGCTTCCCCTTCCTCAGCGCCCAGGGTCACTCGGTCGGCGACTCGCTGTGCGCCGACGAGGACGTCGAGGCCGCTCGCGGCCTGCTGGGCCGCGGGCCGTTGGCACTGCCCGACGACCTCGTGCTGGGGGACCGCTTCGCCGCCGAAGCGCAGATCCGCCAGCTCGACGGCGTCGATGTGCCCGACGGCTGGATGGGGCTGGACATCGGCGCGCGCAGCGCACGAACCTACGGGCAGCGCATCGCCGAGGCGGGCACCACCTTCTGGAACGGCCCGATGGGCGCCTTCGAGCTGGAGCCCTTCGCCGCCGGCACCCGGACGGTGGCCGAGGCGATGGCGGCCGCGCCGGGCACGACGGTCGTCGGCGGCGGCGACAGCGCCGCGGCGCTCGCGCGCTTCGGGCTGGCCGACCGGGTGACCCACCTGTCCACCGGCGGCGGCGCCTCGTTGGAGCTGATCGAGGGCCGGGAGCTGCCCGGCGTGGAGGCGCTGCGATGACCCGCAGGCCTGCGGGTGCCGAGGGCCGTCACGTGTCTGCCCGAGGCGGGACCCGCACGCCATTGATCGCGGGCAACTGGAAGATGAACAAGACGGTGGCCCAGGCCGAGGAGTTCATCGCCGGGCTGCTGCCCCGCATCTCCGCGCGCGCCGAGCTGGACGTGGCCATCTGCGTGCCGTTCACAGCCCTGCAGGCGATGGTCGACTCCGCGCGCGGCTCGGGGGTGGAGGTCTACGCGCAGACGATGCACGAGGAGCTCGAGGGCGCGTTCACCGGCGAGGTCTCCGCGCCGATGCTCACCGAGCTCGACGTGCACGGCGTGGTGCTGGGCCACTCCGAGCGCCGTGAGCACTTCGGCGAGACCGACCGCGCGCTGGCGGCCAAGGTGGGTGCGGCGCTGGAGGCCGGCCTGCACCCGATCCTCTGCGTGGGCGAGACCGAGGAGGAGCGCGAGCGGGGGGAGACCGACCGCAAGCTGCGCCACCAGGTCCAGGAGGGGCTGCACCTGCTCGACGCCGACCAGATCGCCCGCGTGACCATCGCCTACGAGCCCATCTGGGCCATCGGCACCGGCCAGGTGGCCACGGCCCAGCAGGCCCAGGAGGCTGTCGCCTTCGTGCGGGCGCTGGTCGGGGACAAGACGCCCGAGGCCGCCGAGGCGGTGCGCGTGCTCTACGGCGGCAGCGTCAAGCCCGACAACGCCGCCGAGCTGCTCGCGCTGCCCGACTGCGACGGGGCGCTGGTGGGCGGGGGTTCGCTGGATCCCGAAGGCTTCGCGGGCATCGTGGAGGCGGCGCGCGGCGCGTGACGACGTTCCCTGCGGTCGCGCTGATCGTCCTGGACGGCTGGGGCCTGGCGCCCGACGGACCGGGCAACGCGGTCGCCCGGGCCACCACGCCGGTCTTCGACGGGCTGTGGGGGCGCTATCCGCACACGCAGCTGACCGCGTGCGGCCCGGCCGTCGGCCTGCCCAAGGGGCAGATGGGCAACTCCGAGGTCGGCCACCTCAACCTTGGGGCGGGTGCGGTGGTCGAGCAGGACCTGACGCGTATAGACCGCGCGGCGGACGAGGGGGCCTTCGCCGACAACCCGGTGCTGTGCGAGGCCTTCACCGCGGCGCAGCGGGTGCACCTGATCGGGCTGTGCTCGCTCGGTGGCGTGCACTCCGGGCCCGAGCACCTGAACGCGCTGATCGAGCTCGGCGCCCGGCTCAGGGTGCCCGACCTGGTGATCCACGCCTTCACCGACGGGCGCGACACGAGCCCGACGCAGGGGATCGAGTTCCTGGCCGCAGTGGACGAGTGGTGCCGGGTCGACATCGGCGCCGGTCGCATCGCCAGCATCGTGGGGCGCTACTACGCCATGGACCGCGACGCGCGCTGGGAGCGGACCCAGCGCGCGTACGACCTGCTCGCCAAGGGACAGGCCGAGCACCAGGCGCGCAGCCCGCAGGAGGCCATGCACCTCGCCTACCAGCGGGGGGAGACCGACGAGTTCATCGCTCCGACGCGTGTGGGCGAGTGCGAGGGGAACATCCGCCCGGGCGACAGCGTCGTGGCCTTCAACTTCCGCTCCGATCGCATGCGCCAGCTCAGTGCGCTGCTCGGCGAGCACGTGGCCCGCTACGCCACGCTGACCCAGTACCGCGAGGACTTCGGCTTCCCCGTCGCCTTCCCGCCCCACCGCCCGGGCGTGACGCTGCCCCAGGTCATCGCGCAGACCGGCGCGCGCCAGGTGCACGTCGCCGAGACCGAGAAGTACCCGCACGTGACGTACTTCTTCGGTGGCGGGCAGGAGGTGGCGCAGGAGGGCGAGCGCCGCGAGCTGGTGCCCTCCCCGCGCGAGGTGCCGACCTACGACCACAAGCCGCAGATGAGCGCCCGCGAGGCCACCGACGCCTTCGTGCGCTGCTGGGCCGAGGATGAGCCGCGCTTCGGGATCATCAACTTCGCCAACCCCGACATGGTCGGCCACACCGGCTCCATCCCCGCCGCCATCACCGCCGTGGAGACCGTGGACGCGTGCCTGCGCGAGGTGGTCGAGGCCGTGCACGCCGGCGGCGGCGTGTGCCTGGTCACCGCCGACCACGGCAACGCCGACGAGATGCTCGAGCCCGACGGCTCCCCCGACACCACGCACTCGCTCAACCCGGTGCCCTTCGTGGTCACCAGCGAGCAGGTCGGGGTCGACGGGGTGGGCGGGATCCTGGCCGACGTGGCGCCCACCGTCCTCGCGCTGCTGGGCATCGAGCAGCCGGCACCGATGACCGGGCGGTCGCTGCTGCGATGAGGCGGGCGCCGCCGCTTGCTCGGCTGGCCCCGGCCCCGCGCTCTTGAGCGGGAAGGCCCTGCGGGCGCTGCTGACCGTCCTGGGCATCGTCGCGATCGTCACGGGGCTGGTGGTGGTGATCGGCGGTTCGGGCGTGCTGCCCGGCGAGGAGGGCGCCGTCGGGGCGACCACGGAGAGCGAGCTGCGCTTCTTCGCAGCGTTCTGGGTGGCCTTCGGGGCCTTCGCGCTGTACGTCGCGCCGCGTGCGGCCGCCGAGACGACGCTGCTGCGCATCCTGGCGCTCGCGGTCTTCGCCGGCGGGGTGGGTCGCGCGCTGGCCTGGCTGAGCGCGGGGCCGCCGCACCCGCTGTTCGCGGTCCTCACCGTGATCGAGCTGACCGGGCCGCCGCTGCTGGTGGCCTGGCAGGCGCGGCTCACGCGCTGAGCGCGGCGACACTGTCGGCGTGACCATCCTCCTCGCCGCGCTGGCCGTGGGCGCCGGCGCCGTCCTGCAGTCGGCGACGGGCTTCGGCTTCGCGATCGTCGCCGCGCCGGCGCTGGTGGCCCTCGTCGGGCCGGAGGCGACGGTGAGCGCGCTGTCGGTGCTCGCGCTGGTGATCAACGGCCTCACGCTGGCCGGGGAGCGGCGCAGGCCACGGCCGGCGCCCGGCGACGCCGCCGCGCTCGTGGCCTGGGCATTGCCCGGGCTGGCCGTCGGCGCGCTGGCGCTGGCCACGCTGCCCGAGCGCGCGCTCGAGGCGGCGGTCGGCGCGGCCGTGCTAGCGGCGCTGGGCGTGCGGGTCGCGACGAGGTGGGGAGGGCCGCAGGCCGCGCGCCCGGGCACCGTCCCGCGGCTCGGCCGGGGCCCGCGCCGCGCCGCGGCCGGCATCCTCTCCGGCTCGCTGGCCACGTCCACCGGCCTCAGCGGGCCGCCGCTGGTGCTCTACCTCACCGGCCGGTCGCTGGACGCCGCGCGGGTGCGCGACACGCTGGCCGTGGTCTTCCTGGCCCAGGGCGCGCTGGGGCTCGCGGCGCTGGCCTTCTTCGACACGCTCGCGCTGCCCGAGGGCATGGCCGTCCTCGCGGTGGCCGCCGTCGCGGGCCAGGCGACCGGCCGCCGCGCCTTCGCGGCGCTGCGCACCGCCGATCGCTTCGAGCCGGTCCTGCTGGGCGTGCTGGCCCTCGCCGGGCTCGCCGCCCTCGCAAGCGGCCTCTTCTGACGTCGAGTGTCGAGTTGGTGGGGCATGGGCCCAACAAGTCGACACTCGATGTCGCGCGGGCCTCAGAGGCGGGCCTGGACCCAGGCGGTGAGCTCGGGCAGCACCCCCGGGTCGAGGTTGTGCGCGGCGGGGCTCTCGTGGTACTCGACGGCCAGGCCGCCTTCGGTGAGCAGTTCGCGCGCGTCGCGGCCGAAGTCCACCCGGATGATCGGGTCGTTAGCGCCGTGTGCGATGCAGACGGGCAGATCGCGGCGGCTCTCGAGGTCGGCCTCCCAGCCGTCGACCACCGGCACGAAGCCGCTCATGGCCAGGATGCCGACGGGGGAGGGGCGCCGGGCGCCCAGGCCCACGGCGTAGGACATGACCGCACCCTGGGAGAAGCCGCCCAGCACCGTGCGCTCCCAGCCGATGCCCCGCTCGGCCAGCCAGCCGTCGAGGAACGTCGTCAGTGCCCCGTAGCCACGGGCGAAGGTGTCGGCGTCCGGGAAGCCGACGCGCGGCACGCCGTACCAGTGGCGTCCACCGGGCGGGAGCGAGAGCGGGCCGCCGGGGGCCAGGCCGACGAGTCGTCCCTGCGGGTCGAGGGCGTCGAGGACGGGCAGCAGGTCGTGCTCGTTCGAGCCGCGACCGTGGACGAGGATCAGGGCACCGGCAGGCTCGCCGGAGGCCTCGCGGACCTGATGGGGGAGAGCGCCTTCGGTGCTCACGCGGCGGCCCGGGGGTTGGGCAGCGCCGTCAGCGTGCGCTCCAGCGTCTCGCGCAGCGGCTCGTGCTGTCGGGGGAGCTGGAGGGCCTCGCCCAGCGACTCGGCCGGCTCGTCGACGTCGAAGCCGATGTCACGCGACGCCAGCTCGAACAGCACGCCGCCGGGCTCACGGAAGTAGACGGAGTGGAAGTACTGGCGGTCGATGATCGCCGTGGGCTGCGCGCCGGCCTGTACGACGCGCGCCCGGAAGTGCTCCAACTCCTCGTCGTCGGCCACCGACCACGCGATGTGGTGCACCGTGCCCGCGCCCTGGATTCCCACCTCGCTCGGCGGCGCGCCGAGGTGCAGGTGTCCGTGGCGGGTCGGACCGCTGGCGTTCCAGCGCCCCTTCGGACCAGCCTCCATCCCCAGCGCCTCCAGCAGCGGCGCGCTTGCCGCCGCGTCGCGCGCGAAGGCCCGCACCCCCTGGAAGCCCTGCAGCGCGTGCTCGGGCGGGATGCCCTCGGCGCGGGCACGCAGCGGGGTGTCGGCCACCGTGGTGGTCATCAGCGTGTGCCCCAGGCCCTCGGGGTCGGCGAAGTGCAGCAGCCGGCCCGCCGCGTCGGTGCGTACGCCCTCGGCGGCCAGGCGGTCGGCCCAGAAGGCCAGCGCCTCCTCGCCGGCCACGCGCCACTCGATCTTGTCGACCATCCCGGCCCCGGCGCGCCCGCGGGGCGCGCCCGGAAGCTCGAAGAACGTCAGGACGGAGCCCGGGGCCCCCACTTCGTCGCCGTAGTACAGGTGGTACACGTCCGGCGCGTCGAAGTTCACCGTCTTCTTGACCATCCGCAGCCCCAGCACGCGGGCGTAGAAGTCCACGTTGACCGGGGCGTCGGCGGTGATCGCGGTGATGTGGTGAAGGCCCTCGAGCTTAATCATGAGCAAACATAGCACCTGATTGCGTACGCAACGACTATCGCCGGAGCGGGCGCGTGAAGGCCGGACAGCGGCGGCGCGCCCGGTGCTAGCGTCGTTGCGTACGCAAGGGTCTGACCGATGACGACCACCGCGAAACCCATCCTCCCCGATGCCGGCCTCGACGCAGGCGAGCTCGCTGCCTGGCGCGGCCTGCTGCGCGTCCACGCCGCGATCGTGCACGCACTGGACGCCGAGCTGGAGGCCGCCCACGGCCTGCCGCTGAGTCACTACGAGGTGCTCATGTCCCTGGGCGAGGCCCCCGACGGCCGCATGCGCATGTGTGATCTTGCCGAGCGGGTGCTGCTCAGCCGCAGCGGCCTCACCCGCCTGGCCGACCGCCTCGAGCGCGACGGCCTGATCTGCCGGGCCAGGTGCTCGATCGACGCGCGCGGATCCTTCGCCTGCCTGACCGACGCCGGCCAGGACACCCTCGAGCAGGCCCGCCAGACCCATCTGGAGGGCGTGCGCCGTCACTTCCTGGAGCCCCTCGGCCAGCGGGAGCTCGAGTGCCTCTACGCCGCCTGGGAGCGCGTTCTCCCCGGCGCCGCGCGGTAGGCACCGGCTGGCCCCCTTCGCCATCCACGCGCGCGACCCCGGCTCGCGGGCGCGCGCGGGCACCATCCATACCGCCCACGGCCCGGTCCGCACCCCCGCCTTCGTGCCCCTGGCCACCAAGGCCACGGTCAAGGGGCTGGAGCCCCGCGAGGTGTCCGAGCTGGGCTACGACATGGTGCTGGGCAACACCTACCACCTGTTCCTCCACCCCGGCCACGAGCTGATCGCCCGCTTCGGCGGCCTGCATCGCTTCATGGGCTGGGATCGCCCGATCGTCACCGACTCCGGCGGCTTCCAGGTCTTCTCCATGGGGCACGGAATGGTCGCGGACGAGATAAAGGCCCGCCCGCCCCGGGCCGCCATGGGCGGGCAAGAGAGGGCCGGCAAGGTGCTGGCCATCGAGGAGGACGGCGTGCGCTTCCGCTCCCACCTCGACGGGTCGGAGAAGCTGCTGCGCCCCGAGACCTCGATGGAGGTCCAGGCCGCGCTGGGCAGTGACCTGGCGCTGGTCTTCGACGAGTGCACGCCCTTCCACGTCGATCGCGAGTACACCGCGCGCTCCACGCAGCGCACGCACCGCTGGCTGGACCGCTGCCTGCGCTGGCACGCCGACCACGGGCCCCCGGACCAGCTCGTCTACGGCATCGTGCAGGGCGGCGTCCACGAGGACCTGCGCGTGGCCTCGGCCCGGGCGGTGGCAGCCAGCGGCTGCGACGGCATCGCCATCGGCGGCTCCCTGGGCGCCGACAAGGAGGAGATCTACCGCGTCACCGGGTGGGCCACCGCGGTCCTGGGCGGGCGGGACGAGCTCCGCCCGCGTCACCTGCTGGGCATAGGCGAGGTCGACGACCTGATCGCCGGCGTGGAGCTGGGCATCGACACCTTCGACTGCGCCATGCCCACCCGCCTGGGCCGCCACGGCATGGCGCTGGTGCCCGACCCCGAGCACCGCTGGCGGGTCGACCTGGGCGCCGCGCGCTGGCGCGACAGCCACGAGCCGATCATGGAGGGCTGCCCGTGCCCGGCCTGCGCGGCGGGCCACCCCCGCGGCTACCTGCGCTACCTGCTCAAGAGCCGCGAGCTGACCGCGCTGCGCCTGCTCAGCATCCACAACCTCGCGTTCCTGTCGCGCCTCATGGCCGACCTGCGCCACGCGATCGCGGCGGGCACGCTGGCCGAGACGGCCAGAGCGCTGCGCAACGGTGTCGCGCCCCAAGGGTGAAGCGCCGATCGCGCCCCCGTCAGTCCGCCTCGTTGTCGTTGACGAGCCCCTCGAGTTCGTCGACCACGCTCGGCGTGTCGCCGCCCGTGACCTCCCGGGTCTCCACCGGCCTGTCGCCGCCGGCCGTGGCGATGGCCACCACGGCGGCGACCACGAGCAGGGCGGCGAGCGCCAGTGCGGCGATGCGGGGTCCGTTGCGCCGCCGCCGCGGCTCGGGCTGGCGGCGGGGCGGGGGCGGCGCGGGCGGCGGCACGCGCTCCTCGCCGGTGCGCGGCGCGTGGGGTGCGAGCCGGCGTGGCGGTGCGGCCACGGCGGCCATGCGGGTGGCCGCGGTGTCGTCCTGGCCGATCGCCTGCGGCGCGTCGGTTGGCAGCGGACCCTCGCCGCGCGCGGCGGCCGCGAAGCCCTGGCGCATGTCGTCGGCCGATTCCCAGCGCTCGTGGGGGTCCAGCGCAAGCGCGCGCTCGATGGCTCCGGCGAGCTGGGGCGAGACCTCGGAGTTGAGCTCGTCGGCGCGCGGGGGGATCTCGCTCTGCTGCTTGAGCGCGAGCTCGGTCAGCGACGAGGCGTCGTAGGGCAGGCGGCCCGTGACGAGCTGGTAGGCCACGACGCCCAGCGCGTAGATGTCGGTGCGCGGCCCGGCCTCCTCGCCGTGGGCCTGCTCCGGCGCGAGGTAGGCGGCGGTGCCCAGCACCGAGCCGGCCTGGGTGATGGCCGCGGAGTCGGTCGCCTTGGCGATGCCGAAGTCGGCGAGCTTGACCACGCCCTCGTCGGAGCGCATCAGGTTGCCCGGCTTGACGTCGCGGTGCACGACGCCGTGGCGGTGTGCGTAGGCCAGCCCGCGGCAGGCGCCGTCGACCAGGGCCATGGCATCGGGCACCGGCATGGGGCTGTGGTCCTTGAGGATCTGGGCGCCCGACTGGCCGCGGATGTGCTCCATGACGATGTAGTGGCGGTCGCTGGGCTCGTCGAGGCCGAAGTCGAAGACCTGCACGATGTTGGGGTGCACCAGGCGCGCGGCGGCCAGCGCCTCACGGCGAAAGCGCGACACGAAGTTCGCGTCGTCGGCCAGGTGCTCGGCCAGCAGCTTCACGGCGACGTTGCGCTCCAGCCGGCGGTCGAAGGCGAGCTGCACCGTGGACATGCCGCCGAACCCCAGCCGCTCGCCAAGCTCGTAGCGCCCGGCGATGGTCTCGTCGCTCATGGCTCGACCTCGTCGAGCGGGATGCCCTCGTCGTCGGGGGGCAGCGAGTCGTCGGGCAGATCCGGGTCGGGCTCAGATGGCGGGGGCGCCTCCTCGGGGGCCGGCTCCTCCTCCTCGGGCGCCGGCTCCTCCTCCTCCTCGGGCGCCGGCTCCTCCTCCGGCGCCGGGATGGTCTCCTCGGTCGTCGGAACCTCCTCCTCCTGCACCTCGTCCTCGGCCTCCTCGGCCTGCTCCTGGCAGTCGGTGGCCACGACGCCCTCGAGCACGCCGACCCCCTCGTTGAGGTTGTCGACGAGCTCGGTGTCGACCGAGTTGGGCAGCTCGACCACGGCGTCGCGCACCTGGCCCACCTGCCCGTCGACGCCCTCGCAGTCCCCCCGCTCGACGAAGTTCGCGACGTCGCCCAGCTCCTTGCGCAGGCTGTCGGCGTCGGACCCGGGGATACCGCCCTCCGTGCTGCCGCAGGCGCTCAGGGCCAGCGCGGCCGCGGCGGCGACAAGGGAGAGGGCTGATCGTCGGGTGGTCATTGTCCGTGTTGAAGTCGTTGCGCGAGGGAGTCGGGCAGCTCCGCCGCGCGGATGGCCGCCGCGGCGCCCTCGACGTCGTACTCCGTGCGCTGCCAGGCCGCCCGCTCACGGTGCAGGTCGAGCAGGAGCCAGGCGGCACGCGGGTCCCCGTCGCGGGGCTGCCCGACGCTGCCGGGATTGAGGAGCCACCCGGCGTCGCCGCCGAGATCGGCCTCGTCGTCAGGATAGCGCCGCTCCCCGCTGACCGGCCCATCCGGCGGCCGGGTGAAGGCCAGCGCGACGTGCGAGTGGCCGATGAGGCCCACACGCTCGCCCATGGCGCTCAGCGACAGCTCGGCCAGCAGGGGGGAGAGGACGTACTCCCAGATGGGGTCGCGCGGGGAGGCGTGGTAGAGCCCCACGCCCTCGCGCTGGTCGCTGGGGCGCAGCCCGCGCAGGTAGGTGACGTTCTCAGGCGCCATCGCCTCCCGGGTCCACTCCACGGCCGCGGCCGCCCCGGGAGAGAACTCGTCGATGGGCAACGCCCCGGTGACCGCGAGGTCGTGGTTGCCGGCCAGGCACACGTCGGCGTGCTCGCGGGCCAGGGCCACGCAGGCGTCGGGGTCGGCGCCGTAGCCGACCAGGTCGCCCAGGCACCAGATCGCGTCGGGGTCATGGGCGCGTACGGCCTCGAGCACGGCCTCGAAGGCGTGGCGGTTGCCGTGGATGTCGGAGATGATCGCGACCCGCATCGAAGGGGGGTGCCTAGAGTCCTGTGGGATGGCCCGCGGAGCCCTGCGCGTGGCGGCGGCGGTGATCGCCGCGGTGGTGGTCGCCGAGCTGACGGTGCTGGTGCTCTGGCCGCGCGAGGGGGTGCTGGATCCGCTCCCGGTGAGCCCCGAAGCGTACTTCACGCAGGCCCAGCTCGACCGCGCGGAGGCCTACCGCACCCCGCAGACCTGGTTGTCGCTCGGCGTGCTGGCGGTGGAGATCGCGGTGCTGGCCTGGCTCGTGGCTCGCCCGCCGGCGGTGCTGCGCGACGGGAGATCGCCTCGGCCCCTGGTCCGCGCCGCCGCGGTCGGCGCGGGGCTCTCGCTGCTGATCGCCGTGGCCCCCCTCCCGCTCGGCGTGATCCTGCGTGCGCGGGCGATCGACGTGGGCCTGGTGACCCAGCCGTGGACCGGCTACGCCTTCGACCTGGTGCGCTCGTGGGCGATCGGGGCCGCCTTCGCCGCCATCGGCGCCGTCGCGGCGGTGTGGCTGCTGCGTCGTGCGCCACGGACCTGGTGGCTGTGGGGCTCCGGCGTGGTGGTGGCCTTCGGCTTCATCACGGTGGCGCTGTACCCGGTGGTCGTCGATCCCCTCTTCAACGACTTCCGCCGTCTCGAGGAGGGGGAGCTGCGCCGCGACACCCTCGAGCTCGCGCGCCGCGCGGACGTGCAGGTGGGCGACGTCTACGTGATGGACGCCAGCCGGCGCACCACGGCGGCCAACGCCTACGTGGCCGGGCTGGGGACCACGAAGCGCGTGGTGCTCTACGACAACCTCCTGGAGGGCTTCCCTCCCGACGAGGTGCGCCTGGTGGTGGCCCACGAGCTGGGCCACCAGTTCTACTCGGACCTTCCGCGGGGCCTGCTCTTCCTGGCCGTGGTGACGCCGTTCGGGCTGTTCGCCGCGCACCTGCTGGTGCGCCGGCTCGCCCCCCGCGGTGGCGTCGGCGCCCTGCCGGCGCTGGCCCTGGCCGTGGTGGTGCTCGTCCCGGCCATCACTTGGGTCTCCAACCAGCTCTCGCGCGAGGTCGAGGCCCGCGCTGACACCTTCTCCCTGCAGCTCACCGACGCCCCGCGGCCCTTCGTCGACTTCGAGCGGCGCATCACCCTGCGCAACGTCGGCGACCCGGCGCCGCCTGGCTGGCGCACCTTCCTGCTGTCCACCCACCCATCGACCGTCGATCGGATCGGGACGGCCGAGGCGTGGGCGGCGGGCCGAAGGCCCTGAGACAGCCGGGGGGCCCGGCTCAGGCAGCGACGTCCTGTGCCTTCGCCACCCCTAGCGCTCCTCCTCGTCCCCGTACTCGGGCAGGTTCTTGATCCCCTCCCGGGTGCGGTACTTCGACCACGCGTCGTCCAGGGCGTCCATCAGCTCCCTGGCGAAGCGGGGGGAGAGGTTGATGCGCGAGACCACCACGCCCGGGATCTCCTCGTCCTCGACCTCGTGGTCGACGCGGGCGAAGGTGATCGTGAACTCGTAGTCGCTGAACGAGACGTTGGCGAAGTTCGCGTAGTGGCCGGCCATCTCGTCGGGCGAGAAGTGGATGTTGATGTGGCGCTCGGGGGGCTGCTGATCGTCTGCCATGCCCGTACTATCGCAGCGGTGAAGTGGACCGTCCTGGCCGTGGGGCGCATGCGCCCGCCCTTCGCCGACGATGCCCAGCATTTCCGGCGCCTCCTGACCCGGCAGGCCCGCGTCGAGGTCGTCGAGGTGGCCGACGAGGAGGCGGTGGCGCGCAGGCTGCCCCGCGACGCCTTCGTCAGCCTGCTGGACGCCGGCGGGGAGGCCATGGGCTCCGAGGCGTTCGCCCGCTGGCTGGAGGCCCGCCGCCAGGGCGGGCGCGACGTGTGCTTCGTGATCGGCGGGGCCTACGGGATCGCGCTGGAGCAGGAAGTGGACCACCGCCTCTCGCTCGGGCCCTTCACGCTGCCCCACCAGCTCGCCCGCGTCGTCCTGCTCGAACAGCTCTTCCGCGGCCACAAGATCCTCGCGGGCGAGCCGTACCATCATTGACTCGTGTGGGCCCCGATCTTCGAATGCCACCACTGATGGACGCCGCCGCGCCATCCCCCGCCAGTCCCGTCGACGCCCTGCGCGGCGCGGTCAACGCCACCGTGGCCGCGGTGGCGGGGAAGGAGCGGGCACTGCGCTCCTGCCCGACGCTCGAGCGCCCGCGCAAGGCGGGGTTCGGGGACTTCGCCACCAACGCCGCCATGCTGCTCGCGCCGGTCGTGGGCGCACCGCCGCGCGACGTCGCCGCCCGCCTGGGGGAGGAGCTGACCGCCCGCCTGGGCGGCGCGCTGGACCGCGTCGAGGTCGCCGGCCCGGGCTTTCTCAACATCTTCCTCGCCGACGCCTGGCACCGCGAGGCCCTGGGGGCGATGCTGGCCGCCGGCGAGGCCTTCGGCGGCGGCGGCGCAGCTGGGGCGCAGCGCATCGACGTGGAGTTCGTCTCGGCCAACCCCACCGGGCCGCTGCACGTCGGCCACGCGCGCAACGCCGCCTACGGGGACGCGCTGTGTCGCATCCTGGCCTTCCACGGCCACGCCGTGGAACGCGAGTTCTACGTCAACGACTTCGGCAGCCAGGTGCGCAACCTGGGCGTCTCCATCCAGGCCCGGGCGCGGGGCCAGGAGCCCCCGCAGGACGGCTACCAGGGCGCCTACGTGGCCGAGCTTGCGACGCAGATCGAGGGCGCCGCCGACCGCCCGGTGGAGGAGGTCGCGCGCGACGGGGTGGCGGCCATGCTCGCGCGCATGCAGGGGACGCTGGAGGCCTTCCGCGTGCACTTCGACGTCTTCTTCTTCGAGCGCGAGCTGCACGAGGGCGGCGACGCGCTGGTGCGCCACGCCTACGAGGAGCTCGAGGGTCAGGGCCGCACCTACCGCTCGGAGGGAGCGCTGTGGCTGCGCACCTCGGCGCTGGGCGACGACAAGGACCGCGTGCTGGAGCGCTCCTCGGGCGACCACACCTACTTCGCCTCGGACGTCGCATACCACCAGCACAAGCGCGAGCGCGGCTTCGACCGGCTGATCGACGTCTGGGGCGCCGACCACCACGGCTACGTCGCGCGCATGAAGGCCGCCTTCGAGGCGCTGGGCGGCGAGCGCGATCGCCTCGAGCTGCTGATCATGCAGTTCGTCCACCTCGTCGGCGGCGCGTCGATGTCCAAGCGCTCGGGCGAGTTCGTGACCATGGACGACCTCATCGCCGACGTCGGCGTGGACGCCGCGCGCTGGTTCCTGCTGGCCCGCTCGCACGACACGACAGTGGACTTCGACCTCGACCTCGCGCGCCAGGAGACCGCTGAGAACCCCGTCTTCTACGTCCAGTACGCCCACGCGCGCATAGCCTCGCTGCTGGCCAAGGCCGGCTCGGACGCGGTGTCGACGGCGCTGGACGCGCCCGACCGCGGCGCCGCGCTGGAGGGCGCCGAGCGCGAGCTGGTCAAGAAGCTGCTGGCCTTCGGCGAGGAGGTCGCAGAGGCCGCGGAGCGCCGGGCCCCCCACCGGATCGCGACCTACGCGCTGGAGCTTGCGCAGGTCTTCACCGCCTTCTACCGCGACTGCCACGTCGTCGGCGCGGACGGCGAGGTGGAGGCCCAGCGCCTCGCGCTGTCGGTCGCCGCGCAGCGCATCATCGCACGCGCGCTCGACCTGCTGGGGGTCGAGGCGCCCGCGTCGATGTGAGGCGCGCCGGGTAGCGCCTTCGCCATGACCCAGCAGATGCAGGAGATCGCGACCGGCGTCCACCGCTACGCCGACGGCTTGGTGAACTGGTACGCCGTCGAGGAGGACGGCCAGGTCATGCTGGTCGATACCGGCTGGCCGCGGAGCTGGCCGCGCATCGAGGCGGCGCTGCAGGGAATCGGGCGCTCGCCCCGCGACGTCAGCGCGATCGTGCTCACCCACGGCCACCCCGACCACCTGGGCGGCGCCGAGAAGGCTCGCCAGGCCACCGGCGCGCCGGTGTACGTGCACGAGAACGAGGCCGAGCGGGCGCGCGGCAAGGCCAAGGGCGCGTCGCCCTTCACGCTGGTGCCCGGGCTGCTGCCGACGCTGTGGCGCCCGTCCGCGCTGGGCTTCGTGCTCCACGCCACGGGCAACGGGTTCATGACCCCGAAGTGGGTCAGCGAGCTGCGCACCTACGCCGACGGGCAGGAGCTCGATCTCCCCGGCCATCCGCGGGTGATCTTCACGCCCGGCCACACCGACGGCCACGCCTCGATCCTGCTGGCCGATCGCGGCGTGCTGTTCGCCGGCGACGCGATGGCCACACTGGACGTGCTCACCCGGGAGACCGGCCCTCGTCCCATGCCCGCCGCGCTCAACAGCGACCCCGAGCGCATGCGCGCCTCACTGCGCGCGCTGGAGAGCGTGGACGCCGGCACCGTGCTGCCCGGCCACGGCGAGCCGTGGACCCAGGGCGTGCGTGAAGCGGTCGAGCGCGCGAACGACGCCGATCAGCGCTCATAGCGACACGCACGAGGACCCCTCATGCGGCGCGGTCCGGTTGGCGAAGAGGCCCGCTGGCCGTCGCACTCGTGAACAATCTGTGGTGGTCGTGAACCGAACGACTTCCGGTGCGAAGGGCGGGTTGCAGGAGTCGTCTGACCGGCGGCTCGATCATCATTACCAGAAGAGGTGTGTTGTATGCGCAAGAAGTTGCGTGCAGCAGCAGTGGTGGGCGCCGCGATGAGCGCGCTCGCGTTCGCCCCGGCGGGTGCGTCGGCGGCGCACTGCACCGCTCCCGCCGATGAGCCCAGCAAACCGGGCTTCTCGTACTTCGGCACGGACCACGTGCAGGGCGAGAACGGCCCGGACGGCACCAACCAGGGCACTCAGGGCGACGGCACGTCGGGCGCGTCCAGCTGCCGTGAGACGACGGGCAGCCCGTCCGAGCGGGCGCCGGGCCAGAGCAAGTAGTCGTTCGGATGACGTTGACGGCGCGGGAAGACCCCGCCTGCCGTCAGCGCCCGTAGCGGGCCAGGTCCTCGTCCAGCCGGCGCGTGTCGGCCGGGCTGAGGGCCGGGCCCGCAGGGGCCGGGACGGCCGAGCGAGCGCGTGCGCGCCGCCGCCAGCGCGGCAGCGCGATCGCGACGACCACGCCGCCCGCGGCCACGAGACCGATGGGCACGAGGTACGCGGCGAGGCCGAAGCCCTCGCCTGCGGGCAGCGCGAGCACGTTCTCGCCGTACTCGTCCACCATCGCCGCCTTGACCTGGTCCTTCGTCGCCCCCTGCGCGACGAGGTCGCGGATGAACGCCCGCTGGCGCTCGGCCTGCGGCGAGGACTCGGCCACGTTGAGCGGCACGTTGCACGTGGTGCACATCACCTCGTCCTCGACCTCGGGCAGCGATGTGCGCTGCTCCTGAGCGCCCGCGGCCGGGGCGAGCGCCGCCAGCAGGAGCAGGCCGAGGACGATGACCAGGTTCGGGCGGCGCATGCCCGACCATCGTAGAATCCCCGCGGCACGCGGACGTAGCTCAGTTGGTAGAGCGTCGGCTTCCCAAGCCGAAGGTCGCGGGTTCGAGCCCCGTCGTCCGCTTGCCCCGGGTCGCACTATCTCGCACTTTCCCGCTGCACTTGCCGGTAATCGGGGCCTGGACGTAGCCGAAGGTCATGCCGGGTTCGCACCACCTCGCCCGACCTCCCTGAGGCGTTGAGGTCGCATTCTGGTCGCATCGGCGCAGCCGGGCCTTTCCCATCCATAAGGGAGTTCGGATCGCGGGCAGGCCTTGACAAGGGCCTCATCGGGCATCAATGGCCGCAACGGCAAAGGCGGCCAGGTCCGCTGGGTTCGCCAGCACGCGAGAGCACTGTGGGTGGCCTTCGCCGGCGGCGGGTCCCCCCTTGGGGCTCGGGTCCTGGCTGCCTGATTGTGGTCCAGGCGGGCGCGGATTCGAGTCCCGTCGCTCACCCTCACAAAGTGCCTGTAGAATCGTCGCTTTGCAGGCTGATCACCTCACCTCGGCTCCCTTCTGAGGTGCTAATGAGGTGCCAATGCCTTCTGGTCTAGGTCTTCTCCGAGGCAGCCCTCGGGTTGGAGCGGTGATGTTCGAGGACCGCAAGCGGCTAAGCGGCTGATCCGACGCGTCCCGCGAAGAGATCTATAGCCAGGCAACCTGGAGTGGCCGACGAGTTGGTCCACGCGGAGTGGTCGATCTCGACCTCGCGCATCCGGAATCACCGACCGGGAGAACGTCAAACAGACCGTGACGCGCCTGCATGACGCCTTCGGTGACCTTCGCTGCGAGGTCCACCGAGGAAATCGTCGAGGGGCGACAAGGTCGTTCAGCGCGTGACGATGAGCTCCGGTTGTCCGCCAAGCCCAAGCGGTCTCCGGCCTCAGGTGATGACACGAACGAATGCCGTCGCCACGTCTTCATCATCGAAAGCGATCCAACGCTCCTTGGTCCCAAGCACCGGCGTGAGGATGTCGACGCGGTACAAGTCGCCGTCAGTCACAATCGACGCTGCGGCGACCTTGTTCTTCGGAAAGCCCGTGTAGCCCACGATACGCAGGGCGATGTGGTTTACCGCCACGGTGCAGCCGCCTGCAGGGCGCCCGCCTTCGCAAGCCACAGCCCGTCCTAGGAACTCGATTTGGCCTGCCTCGGCATCATTTGTGTTTGTGAGTTCAGCCTGATCGCGAAGAACCACCTCGCGAAGGCGCGCGTCTTCTGCAGGGATCAGGGCGGCCAACGCTGGATGCAGGTCACCAGAAGCAGCAGGAGCCGGGGCCGAAGAACCTATCTTCAAGCGATCCCGTAAACCCATAGCGCAGAAGTCTGACAGACCGCCCTGGCTGCGCCCCGAGCCGGGGCTTCTTGGCCCGCATGGCCCGGGCCGCCGGCGAGTCGCGCGAGGGCGGCAACGAGCTGCTCGCCGCCACCACCCAAGGCAGGAGCCCAGTGCGCTACCGGTGCACGCTGGGACCTGCGCGGGGGGCCGCTCGCAAGCGCGGTCCCTGCCACGATCGGCCCCACGGGGCTCCACCAGGGAGTCCTGGCCATGTGCGTGATCGCTCAGCACTGCGCCGGCCCCGCACCCCGACGGACCAGGCCTGGATCGAGAGCCTGTTCAGCCACATCAAGACCGACTGGCCCACCTGGACACGATCACCGACCCGGCCGTCCTGCGTGCCGAGCTCGCTGTCGTTCGCGTCGGGCACAACACCATCCGGCTGCACGCCTGTATCGGCTATGTCACTCCTGAGGACGAGCACGAAGGCCGCGGCCCGAAGATCCGCCACGCACGCCGCGCCGGCCTGCATCGCGCTCGCCGAGCACGGATCGCTGTCGGGCGCAGGCGATCTGTCAGTCGTAGCGCAGGCTAGGTGACAGTGGCCTGGAAGACGTCATGGGTCGACTGGCTGGCGCTCTCGGGCTAGGGCGTCCCGGATGGGATCGGCTTGCGGGACGGCGGCCTGTCGCCAAGCGTCCTGCTGCCCGCGATTGAGCTCTCGGCTCGGTCAGGCAACGTGGGCGAGGACGTTGACGATCGTGCCGCCGGGGTCCTCGACGAAGAAGCGGCGCACGCCCCAGGGCTCGTCGGTGAGGGGGTAGACGACGTCCAGCCCGCGTCTGATGGCCTCAGCGTGGGCGGCGTCGACCGCGTCTGGATCGCCGAGGTCTACGCCGAAGCTCGGCTGGGGGTTATCGAATCCCGGTGGCGACAGAATGATTTGCGCCGCCGGGTTGGCGGGTGAGCCGAGGCAGAGGACCGGGTCCTCCATCGCGACCTCGAGACCGAGCACGTCGACGTAGAAGCCGCGCGAGGCGGGGATGTCGCGACCGTCGGGGTAGGGGACGATCCGCACCGGAGGACGAGCGGTCATGTCTGGCCAGCGGGTTCGCGAAGCTCGCCGGTGAGGATCCAGAGGTGGCCGAATGGGTCGCGGAGGCGGCCCGAGCGCTTGCCCCAGGGTCGGTTCTCGATCGGCACGACCACCTCGGCGCCGTGGTCGGTCATGCGTTCGCCGACTGCGTCGGGGTCTTCGACCTCGACCTCGAGGAGGACTGCGGAGCCGCCGAGGTCGCTTGGTGAGAGCCACCCCCACGCTGAGACGGCCGGCGAGACCTTGAAGGATGAGCCACCGACGCGGTGATCGATGACGGTGGGTCGGCCATCGTCGCTCAGTGGGGCACGGAACACCTGCTCGGCGCCAAGCGCGTTTCGGTAGAACGCCGACGCACGGTCGGGGTCGGGCACGATCAGACGAGGAGAGATCTGCATGTGCGGCGAGTCTGCCGGGCGATCTTGCCAGCGTCTTGGACGAACGCGAAATCGCTACGCGGTCACGTGATTGAGCGCGGGCCCGCGGACCCGCAGGTAGGCCGACGGCGAGAGCCCAGCGTGCGCGCGGAACTCGCGGATGAAGTGAGACTGGTCGTAGTAGCCGTGCTCGAGCGCGAACGCCGACCATCCATGGTCCGCGACGGCGTCAATGCCGGCGAGCGCCGAGCGAAAGCGCGCCAGCCGGCGGTAGGACCGGGGTGTCAGGCCAACCTCGGCGCGGAAGACCTGCTCGAGCCGACGCGGTGTCCACCCGAGCCGGTCGCTGAGCTCCGCGACCCCACAGCCCGCCGGAGCCCGCGACATCCACGCGACCGCTGCGGCAGCCAGCGGATGCGAAAGGTCGGGGGCGCCGACGAGTCGGCGGCCCAGCACGCTTTCGACCTCGGCGAGGCGCTCGCGGGGGCCGCGCGCCGTCAGCGCGCGTTCGCGCAGCTCGACGGCGCCAGCACCCCACAGTTCGGCCAACGCGACATGGCGGTCAGACAGCTCATGCAGCGACACCCCCAGCAGCGGCCGCGCCGCCCCCGGCTTGAACACTACCCCGAGCACGCGGCTCTGCTGAGCCCGATCAACGGCGTAGGGCCGCGCGAACGGGCCGACCGCGATCGCGCCCGGAAACTCCTTCCGCCCGCACAGGCCGTCGCCCACCGAGCAGCGGTCCACGCACAGGTTGATCACAAGCTCCACCCGGCCGGTCGGCAACCGCCACTCGACCCCCTCGCTCGCCGACCCCTCGTGCAGCCAGATCAGGTCGACCACCTCGGCCAAGCGCCCGCTGGGAACCATCGAAGAGACCATCTCCGGCACGGAACGTAGCGGCCGAACCGTCCTCCGGGGACTCCCGAGCCCGTCGCCGAACATTGTGCCGCGCGCAGGAGCTCCGGCTCAGCGGGGCCCACCCGCCTCGTCCCCGAACCGCTGATCGGGCAAGACCTACGCCACAGACGGTGCTGTGAGCTCTTGTTCGCAGGGAAGGAGCTGTGGAACGACCCGTCCTATAGCCGGCCGCCACCGGACACCCCGACCACCCGCTGGTCGAGATCCTCGACGTCGCTGAGACCGGCGCGCGGTACGGCGCCTCGTCGTGTCACATGGGATGGGTGATCGCGACAGACCAAGCTGCGGCACTCGGTAGGCATCGAGTCGCCAGGCCGGCTGGTGATTACCCGTGGGCCAGCACGCTGATGACGACACCCTGCGGATCGCGAAGGAAGAAGCGACGGACGCCTCAGGTCTCGTCAACGGGACCGTAGATCACCTCGTGGCTGGCCCGCACTGCTTCAGCGTGTGCCGCGTCGACGGCCTCACGCGAATCGACGTCCACGTCTATGTCGGGCAGGACTGGCTCCACGCCTGGCGGCGCGAAGACGACCTGCGCCTGGCCGGATCCGAAGCCGATGTAGCCGCCGCCGAAGGTGCTCTCCTCGAGACCGAGCACCCGCGTATAGAAGGCACGCGTGGCCTCGAGGTCCGCTGACTCGTGGTAGGGCATGATGCGTCGGACAGCCATACGGAGCAGTGTTGCAACCTCGCCTCAGCGCTGACTGTCTGCTACCCAGCGGCGCAACTGCGGCCGAGTTATTGTCAAATGTTGTGGATGACATGGCGTGAAGACGCTCAGACGGCGACC